>NZ_BCBX01000033.1:225684-331137 GCF_001417795.1 Sphaerimonospora mesophila
GCCACCGCCGCCTGGCCCGCGACTACGAGCGCCAGCCAGCCACGGCAGAGGCCATGATCCGATGGGCCGCGATCAGCGGCATGACCCGCCGCCTGACGCGGGGATGCGCTGCAACTCGTCAGCAGCGCATCACCCTCGCTCATCCAGCGGAGGAACCCTTCTCAAACACGCTCTTAGATAATCGCCGGTAGCGGCCCAGTCAGGCGAACGTTCTCTCCACGATCCACCGACGAGGGACCACCGTGATCGCCGGTAGCTCGTGCGGGGACGCACCTGTCTTCGCCCAGGTACGCCGGTTGCCGCCGTCGCGACGTACCACGATCTGCATCCCCAGCACATCGTGCGCCCAGCCGATAAACCGGCTCCCGCAGTAGTCCTGGTCGGCCCATAGGTGCCGCAGCGGGGAACCGCTGCACGGTGTGGTACAGCAGCACCATCGCACCATCCCAGTCGTTGGCGTTGGCCGGGCTGACACACGCGCGCAAGACCAGGCCGAGCGTCGCTGGGACGCCCGTAGGGTGATCTGTGATGGGTATGGGACTGCGAGGCGTGGTGAGGCAACCTCCCCGAGTTCTGAAGGCGTGTCTGACCTTTTGGGAGGATGAGGGCATGATGACCACACCTCCGCTTGTGCTGACGATCGCGGGCTCGGACTCCGGCGGGGGCGCCGGGATCCAGGCCGACCTCAAGACGATGCTGGCCCTTGGCGTTCACGGCATGAGCGTGATCGCCGCGGTGACCGCGCAGAACTCACTGGGCGTCCAGGGCTACTGGGAGCTTCCGCCGGAGGCCGTACGGGCCCAGCTCGATTCCGTGCTCGGCGACATCGGGGCACAGGCGATCAAGACGGGCATGCTGGCGTCCACGGTGCTGGTGGAGACCGTCGCCGAGGTGCTCGCCGGCGTGTCCGTCCCCGTGGTGGTCGACCCGGTCGGGGTCTCCAAGCACGGCGACAGCCTGCTCGCCCCTGAGGCGGTGGAGACGGTCAAGGCCCGCCTGCTGCCGGTCGCGACCGTCGTCACCCCCAACCTGTGGGAGGTCGAGCAGCTCACCGGGGTGAAGGTCGAGGGCGAGGACGACCTGCCGCGGGCGGCGGAGGCGGTGCTGGCCCTGGGGCCGAAGTGGGCGCTCATCAAGGGCGGCCACCTTCCCGGCGAGCCGGTCGACCTGCTCACCGACGGGACCGCCGCGCATCGTTTCACGGCCGAGCGCCTCGACAACCGGCACACCCACGGGACGGGCTGCACGCTCGCCTCCGCGATCGCGTCCTACCTCGCCCTGGGCGAGGACGTGCCCGGTGCGGTACGGCAGGCCAAGGACTACATCACGGGCGCCATCGCCGGTGGCTTCCCCCTGGGCGGCGGCATCGGGCCCGTCGACCACGCCTGGCGCCGGCGATAGCCGTCGGGTCGCCGGCCGGCGACGGCCGGAACACGCGAGAGCCCGTCACCGGACGCCGGTGACGGGCTCGGACGAGATATGAGTCTCCTCAGCGGGAGACCTTGCCCGCCTTGATGCAGGAGGTGCACACGTTCATACGCTTCGGCGTGCCGTTGACCATCGCACGCACGGTCTGGATGTTGGGGTTCCAGCGGCGGCGGGTGCGCCGATGCGAGTGCGAGATGTTGTTGCCGAAAATCGGCTTCTTGGCGCAGACGTCGCAGACGGAGGCCACGGTAATCGCTCCTTCGATTCAGTCGATCGGCCCGGCGCCGCTGCAACGGCTCGTCCGAGCAATGCCGGGAACAACCGGCTGGCCGAACAAGAATATCCGATGCCGGGAGGGTGACGCCAAACGGCGACCCCGGCCAACCCGGAAACCTCGTACCTGCCCACGTTAGCGCATCGGAGCGTAACGGCGTGCGCCGGTGCGGAGAAGCGGCCTGGGTGCGCCGGAATGTCGGCGAGTCCGGGTAGTAATGGGTGCCGTGACGAGGTTCGATGAGCCGCTCAAGCGAGCGCTGGGCCGTACGGCCTCCCCGCTGGAGGCCGCGTTGGGCATCTCCACGGTCGGCGAGCTGCTGCGACACTACCCCAGACGCTACGCACGGCGCGGCGAGCTGACGCCGATCGCCTCGCTGGAGCACGACGACCACGTGACCGTCGTCGGCCGCGTGTCGGCGGTGATGCGCCGTCCCATGAAGAACCGGCAGGGCACGTGGCTGGACGTCGAGGTGAGCGACGGCAAGGACAAGCTGCACCTCGCCTTCTTCGGCAAGGGGTCGCACGCGGCGGAGCAGCGGCTGAGGCCGGGCGCCGAGGCGATGTTCTCCGGCAAGGTCAACGTCTTCCGCACGCCGCGGACCAGGCGCGTGTCGCTGACCCATCCCGAGTACGAGTCGTTCGACGAGACGGAGGCGACGGCCGAGGAGTTCGCGAACGTGCCGGTGCCGATCTATCCCTCGGCCCAGGGCCTGGCCAGTTGGAAGATCGCCCGGGCCGTGCGCACCGTGCTCGACGTCCTCGACGTGCTCGACGACCCGATCCCGGACGAGGTACGGCACCGCCACGGGCTGCCCGGCCTCGAGACGGCGCTGCGCCGGATCCACCGGCCGAGGGACCCGGAGGAGATTGACAGCGCCAGACGGCGGCTGAAGTTCGACGAGGCGTTCCTGCTCCAGGCCGCGCTGGTGCGCCGGCGGATGGCCGCCTCGGCCTCCCCGGCCCGGCCCCGTCCCCGGCGGGACGACGGGCTGCTGAGCGAGTTCGACCGGGGGCTGCCGTTCCGGCTCACCGAGGGGCAGCGGCAGGTCGGCGAGGAGATCGCCGCCGATCTGGCCGAGGACCATCCCATGCACCGGCTGCTGCAGGGCGAGGTCGGCGCGGGCAAGACCGTGGTGGCGCTGCGCGCCATGCTCCAGGTGGCCGACTCCGGCGGCCAGGCCGTGCTGCTCGCCCCGACCGAGGTGCTGGCCCAGCAGCACCACCGGTCGATCAGGAAGATGCTCGGCGACCTCGGCACCGGCGGCATGTTCGGCGGGACGGGCGTGGCCCTGCTCACCGGGTCGATGGGCGCGGCCGCGCGCAGGGCCGCCCTGCTCGATGTGGCCTCCGGCGCGGCCGGGATAGTGATCGGCACCCACGCCCTGCTGCAGGAGCACGTCCAGTTCGCCGATCTCGGCCTGGTGGTCGTGGACGAGCAGCACAGGTTCGGGGTCGAGCAGCGTGACGCGCTGCGGGAGAAGGGCGGGGGCGGCCGGCCCCACATCCTGGTGATGACCGCCACCCCGATCCCGCGCACGGTCGCGATGACCGTCTTCGGCGACCTGGAGGTGTCCACGCTGGCCCAGCTCCCGGCGGGCCGCGCCCCGATCACGACGCACGTCGTCCCGGCGGCGGAGAAGCCGCACTTCCTCGACCGGGCCTGGGAGCGGGTGCGTGAGGAGGTCGGCCTGGGCCGGCAGGCGTACGTCGTGTGCCCCAGGATCGGCGACCAGGAGGGCGACGAGGGCGACATCGCGAAGGACGAGCGCACCGACGGGGCAGAGGGGGAGCGCCGGCCGCCGTTGGCGGTGCTCGATGTCGCGGAGAGCCTCACCGAGGGTGCCCTGCGGGGGCTGCGGGTCGAGGTGCTGCACGGCAAGCTCGCACCGGAGGACAAGGACGCGGTGATGGGTGGCTTCGCCCGGGGAGAGGTGGACGTGCTGGTCGCGACCACGGTCATCGAGGTCGGCGTCGACGTGCCGAACGCGTCCGCCATGGTGATCATGGATGCCGACCGGTTCGGCGTCAGCCAGCTCCACCAGCTCCGCGGCCGGGTGGGCCGGGGCGGGCTGCCCGGACTGTGCCTGCTCGTGACCGAGGCGCCGGAGGGCACCCAGGCGCGCCGGCGGCTCGACGCTGTGGCGGCGACCCTGGACGGCTTCGAGCTGTCCCGGGTGGACCTGGAGCAGCGCCGGGAGGGCGACGTCCTCGGGGTGGCGCAGTCCGGCCGCAGGTCCTCGCTGAAGATGCTGCGGCTCCTCGAGGACGAGGACGTCATCGAGTCGGCGCGGTCCGAGGCCGTCGCGGTGCTGGGCGCCGATCCCGAGCTGGCCGCCTGGCCCGCGCTGCGCGCCGAGCTCGACGCGCTGGTGGCGGGCGAGCAGGCGGAGTTCCTCGAGAAGACGTGACCCGCGGGCGTGACGACCCGCGAACGGCCATCGGTTTCCAAAAAGGCGGCGCACGAAAGGCGCGAACAGCCGCGAAAGGCGCGAACAGAACGGTGCGAAAAGAACGGCGTGAGCAGAATTCCGTCGACGGCGCGGGTGAACGGAACGGGCGAGTAGAACGCCGTGAAATGACCCAGGGCCCGACCTTGGGACGGCCTCCCCCCGAATGCCGTCCCCGGCCGGGCCCACCCCCGGGTCAGGTGCCGAGGGCGCCGACGTGCGGAAGGGCTCACGTTCACGTCGGCCGACCTTCCCCTGGGTCACGTTGAAGGCCGCAGAACTCATCATGCTGACGGGGGCGGCCGCGCGATACCGCACTTACGTATTCCTCGCCGTCGCTTGCCCACTCTTGACCTGCGGCGCGTCCCACACCGGATCACGGCACAATGAACGGGTGACGCGGGTGATCGCAGGGATCGCAGGAGGCCGCAGGCTCGCCGTGCCCCCGGGGAGGGGGACGCGGCCGACGAGCGACCGGACGAGGGAGGCGCTGTTCGCCACGGTCGGCTCGGTGCTCGGCCCGCTCGACGGGGCCAGAGTCCTCGATCTGTACGCGGGATCGGGCGCCGTGGGCCTGGAAGGCCTCAGCAGGGGAGCGGCGCACGCGCTGCTCGTGGAGTCGGACGCGAGAGCCGTACGCACGATCAGGGAGAACATCGCGGCGCTCGGCCTGCCGGGCGCGGTGCTCCGGCAGGAGAAGGCCGAGCGGGTGGTGAGCAGGCCGTGTGAGGATCCGTACGACTTCGTCTTCGCCGACCCGCCCTACTCCGTCGCCGACGACGTGGTCGCCAGGGTGCTGGAGGCGCTGCGGGACAACGGCTGGCTGGCGGACGGCGCACTCGTCGCGGTGGAACGTGAGTCCAGGGGTAAGGACCTGGTGTGGCCACAAGGGTTCGAGGAAGGCAGGGTCCGACGATACGGAGAAGCGGCCGTTTGGTACGGTCGCGCAGCAGCCAGGAACCCGTGAAACTGGGGGTGCGCCTTGCGTCGCGTCGTCTGCCCGGGGTCGTTCGACCCAGTGACCAACGGACATCTTGACATCATCGGTCGTACGTCACGACTGTACGACGAGGTCGTCGTGGCCGTCGGGGTCAACGTCGAGAAGCAGGGGCTGTTCGACGTCGGGGAACGCATCCGAATGCTGGAAGCGGTGACCAAGGAGTACGGAAACGTCCGCGTGGAGAAGTTCCACGGTCTCCTGGTCGACTTCTGCCGCAGGCAGGAGATCCCGACCATCGTGAAGGGCCTGCGCGCGGTCAGCGACTTCGACTACGAGTTGCAGATGGCCCAGCTCAACTATCGGATGTCCGGCGTGGAGACGCTGTTCATGTCCACCAACCCCGAGTACTCCTTCCTGTCGTCGAGCCGGCTGAAGGAGATCGCGCGGTACGGCGGGGACGTGTCCGGGCTGGTCCCCGACCTCGTGCGCGAGCTGCTCGTCGAACGGCTCAGGGGTTGAGCCGTGCGGGCGAGAGGGCCGGGGCTGGTATTCTTGCTTCTCAGCCTTGCACGACGGCGGTGATTCGCCATGCCTAACGCGAGAACAGGATGACTGCGCACAGCCTCGATCCCCGGGCCCCTTGGGTGCTCTCAACCCACGACCTGGGTCGCCGGCCGGGGTCCATGCGCAGGCTCAACCCGACGCTCCCGGCACCGGCGGACCTCGCGGTCGGAATGATCGGCGTTCCCAAGGACGCCGACGTCGAGCTGGACATCCGGCTCGAGGCGGTGATGGAGGGCGTGCTCGTGACGGGCACGGCGCGGGCTCCGCTCAGCGGCGAATGCTCGCGCTGCCTGGAACCGTTGGCCTCGCAGACCGAGGTCGACTTCCAGGAGCTCTACTTCTACTCGGCGGAGGCCGTGTTTCCCGATGGAGGCGCGGGCGGCGAGGACGATCTGTTCCTCGACGGCGAGTTGCTCGATCTCGAGCCGGTATTCCGTGACGCGGTGGTGCTCGCGCTGCCGCTGAGCCCGGTATGTGAGGATGACTGCCCCGGGCTCTGTGTGGAGTGCGGCGTCAGGCTGGCCGAGGCCGGCCCAGACCACCGGCACGAGAAGATCGACTCACGCTGGGCGACGCTGCAGGGTTTGGAACTGGACAACGAAGACGATCAGGAGGGTTGACGTGGCCGTCCCCAAGCGGAAGATGTCGCGGAGCAACACCCGCCACCGCAGGTCTCAGTGGAAGGCTGCCGCCGTCGCGCTCGTGAACTGCCCGCAGTGTCACTCGCCCAGGCGCCCGCACACGGCCTGCCCGACCTGTGGCACCTACAACCGCCGCCAGGTGGTCGAGCCGTCGGCCTGATCGGCCGTAGGCGTGGGGCAGTCAGGCGTACAGCGAAAACAGGCGTACAGGGGGCGCCGGCCGGATCGTCGAACGACCCGGTCGGCGCTACCTTGCTTTCAGAGTTTTGTAGCACTTGCAGTAGGGCTTCCACACACGCGCACGCGGTCGGTGGCCGGACGGAGGGGAATTTCGGAACGTGCCCGCGGCCGTGGTGGACGCCGGGGCCCCGTGAACCGATTGATCGGTGAACCGGTGGCCCGGCGTCCACCACGCCTTCGGGCTCTCCCGACGATCCATCTGCCCGCCGTGCTCGACTGGGCCCTGCCGCGGGACGAGTAGGGAGTGAGACCGGTGGGCGCAGCATCGGGCGGTAAGCCGGTGGCCGTGGAGGTCGCCAGAGACGAGCTGGAGCAGGTACTCGACGTCCGGCTCAGCACGGACATCCTCGAGCGGGCGCTGACGCATCGCTCGTACGCGTACGAGAACGGCGGGCTGCCGACGAACGAGCGCCTGGAGTTCCTGGGCGACTCGGTCCTCGGCCTCGTCGTCACCGACACGCTGTTTCGCAACCATCCCGACCTGCCCGAGGGGCAGCTCGCCAAGCTCCGTGCCGCGGTCGTCAACATGCGGGCGCTGGCCGACGTCGCGAGGACGCTCGACCTGGGCAAGTATCTGCGGCTCGGCCGGGGCGAGGAGGGCACGGGCGGGCGCGACAAGTCGTCGATCCTGGCCGACACGCTGGAGGCGCTGATCGGGACGGTCTACGTCGACAAGGGCCTGGACGAGGCGTTCCGGGTCGTCCACCTGCTCTTCGACGCGCTCATCAAGCGGTCGGCCTCGCTCGGCGCCGGGCTCGACTGGAAGACGTCCCTGCAGGAGCTGACCGCCGCCGAGGCGCTCGGAGTGCCCGAGTACCACGTCGACGAGAGCGGCCCCGACCACGCCAAGTCGTTCGTGGCCACGGTGCGCGTCGGCGGCAGGGAGTACGGCAAGGGCGCCGGGCGCAGCAAGAAGGAGGCCGAGCAGCAGGCCGCCGAGGCCGCCTGGACCGCGATCCGCGCGATGCGCGAGGCCAAGGAGGCCGCGGAGATCGGACAGGGCTGACGGATGCCCGAACTGCCCGAGGTCGAGGTCGTCCGGCGGGGACTCGAACGCTGGGTGGCCGGCCGGACCGTCGCATCGGCCGAGGTCCTGCACCCGCGCGCCGTCCGCAGGAACGACGGCAGCCTGCCCGACCGGCTCAAGGGCCGGACGGTCGAATCCGTCGAGCGCCGCGGCAAGTACCTGTGGCTGCCGCTGCGCGACGACCTGCGGAGCGACGACGGGCGGGCCGAAGGCCCGCATGCCGAAGGCGCGGAGGAGGCGCTCATCGCCCACCTGGGCATGAGCGGTCAGCTCCTGGTCGTGGATCCCCTCGCACCGATGGAGAAGCACCTGCGGGTGCGGCTTTCGTTCACGGACGGCGGCCCGGAGCTGCGCTTCGTCGACCAGCGCACCTTCGGCCATCTGCTGGTCGCGCCCATGGCCGTACGGCTGCCGCGCCCGGTGCCCGAGCCGATCGCGCACATCGCGCCCGACCCGCTGGAGGGCGCGTTCGACGACGAGGAGTTCGCGGCCAGGTTACGGCTGCGCCGTACCGGACTGAAGCGGGCGCTGCTGGACCAGTCGTTGATCAGCGGGGTGGGCAACATCTACGCGGACGAGGCGCTGTGGCGGGCACGTCTGCATTGGGCCAGGCCCACCGAGACGCTGACCCGTCCCAAGATCGCCGAGCTGCTGTCGGCGGTCCGTGCGGTGATGACCGAGGCGCTGGCGCAGGGCGGCACCTCGTTCGACAGCCTGTACGTCAACGTCAACGGTGAGAGCGGCTACTTCGACCGGTCGCTCGCCGTGTACGGCAGGCAGGATCGGCCCTGCCCCCGCTGTGGGGCGCCGATCAGGCGGGAGGCGTTCATGAACAGGTCGTCCTACAGCTGTCCGAAATGTCAGCCTCGACCCAGGAACGCCCGTCCATAACGATGGCGGGTTCATTCGTGGGAGATTTCTCACACAATCGGAATTTCTCCAAGGCGCGGAAGAGCGCCCGGTGGAAGCCGTGGTCCTCCGGGCGGGCCTCGCCGGCGCTCGGGAGGACCCCGGCGTGCGGCGCGCGCGACCGGTTTGGATACTGGTAACCATGATTCGGCTGACCGCATGGGTCCGGGGACGGGTGCAGGGCGTCGGGTTCCGCTGGTGGACCCGGGCCAGGGCGCTCGAGCTCGGGCTGTCCGGGTGGGCCGCGAACCTCGTCGACGGGAGAGTCGAGGTCGTGGCCGAAGGTCCCCGGGAATCGTGCGAGAAGCTTCTCGAGGCGTTACGTGGCGGAGACACGCCCGGCCAGGTGGAGGGGGTAGTCGAGCGATGGAGCGTCGCTAAGGGAAGTATGGCCGGGTTTGTAGAGAGGTAGGCCTTCCCTCAAACCCCCCAAATCAGGTATATTTACCTGTCGAGAGTGCCCACCGGCCGTCTGTGCGGAGCGTTCAACTTGACCGACTCCATTGCCGGTGCGACTCTTGAGAGGAACCACGCGCACCCCTCCCGCGGTATAGAAGTGCGCGAACCAGTCTGGTCACTCAGCGTGGAGGACCCTTTACTATGGCGAAGGCTCTACTCGGCCACGTCGGCGGTCCTGACCCTCGGATGATCTCGGAAATGCGCCGTCTCCAGCAGCGCGTCCGTGATCTGGAGGCAGAACTTACCCGGCTCCAGGCGCAGAACGACGCGCTCGCGGCGCAAGCTCGTGACGAAGCCCTGGCCCGGCTGCAGGATCGCGAGCCGGTTCTCACCTGAGAACCGGCGAGGGATTGGGAAACACGGATTGTAGGGACGCCCCGCAAAGGCGTCCCTTGCCATTTCCGGCCTCCGCTTCCGCCCTTTCGTCATCTTTTTTCCGCACGGAACCGCCCGTGTGGCATCCCTGTGCACCCGCCCGATGGCCGCCGATTTCCTGCTCCGGCCGTCCGTACGAGACGGGACGAGGGCCGGGCTCGCCAGGCGTATGCCATGTTTCGCGGCGGAGGGGGCGATAGTCTTCCCCAGAACGCCGTGGCGAGGGGAGGGGGCGGCACAGGTTGTATCTGAAGACCCTGACCCTGCGCGGCTTCAAATCCTTCGCCTCCGCGACCACCCTGCGGTTCGAGCCCGGCATCACCTGCGTGGTGGGCCCCAACGGCTCCGGCAAGTCCAACGTCGTCGACGCCCTCGCCTGGGTGATGGGCGAGCACAGCGCCAAGTCGCTGCGCGGCGGCAAGATGGAGGACGTCATCTTCGCCGGCACCTCGAGCCGGCCGCCGCTCGGCCGGGCCGAGGTCACGCTGACCATCGACAACACCGACGGTGCGCTCCCCATCGACTACACCGAGGTGACGATCAGCCGGCTGATGTTCCGGTCCGGCCAGAGCGAATACGCCATCAACGGCGACACCTGCCGTCTGCTCGACATCCAGGAACTGCTGTCCGACTCCGGCATCGGCCGGGAGATGCACGTCATCGTCGGTCAGGGCCAGCTCGACCAGGTGCTGCACGCCGGCCCGGAGGACCGCAGGGCGTTCATCGAGGAGGCGGCGGGCGTACTCAAGCACCGCAAGCGCAAGGAGAAGGCGCTTCGCAAGCTCGACGCGATGCAGGCGAACCTGACGCGCGTCCAGGACCTCGTCGCCGAGTTGCGTCGTCAGCTCAAGCCGCTCGGCCGCCAGGCGGAGATCGCCAGGAAGGCCGCGGTGATCCAGGCCGACCTGCGGGACGCACGCCTGCGCCTGCTCGCCGACGACGTGGTGACCCTGCGCGACACGCTGCGGCGGGAGGAGGCCGACGAGGCTGCCGTACAGGCCCGGCGCTCCCGCGTCGAGACCGAGCTGTCCGAGGCGCAGCGGCGGGAGGCCGAGCTGGAGGTCGCGGAGAACGAGGCCCAGCCGCGTCTGAAGGCGGCGCAGGAGACGTTCTACCGGCTGTCGGCCCTGCGGGAGCGGCTGCGCGGCGTGGAGAGCCTCGCGGCCGAACGGCAGCGGCACGCGGCGGACGCGGCCTCGATCGAGCGCAGGGGACGCGACCCCGAGGACCTGGAGCGGGAGGCTGCCGAGGTCAGCGAGCAGGAGCGGGCGCTGTCGGAGGAGCTGGAGGAGGCGCGCGAGCGGCTGGCGGCGGCCGTGGAGATCCGGGCCGAGGCCGAGGACGCGCTGGCCGCCGAGGAACGGCGGCTGGCCGCGGCGGCGCGGGCCGCCGCCGACCGGCGCGAGGCCCTCGCCCGGCTCCGGGGCCAGGTCGAGTCGGCCCGCAGCCGCGCCCGCGCCGCGACCGAGGAGGTCGGGCGGCTCGCCAAGGCCCTCGACGAGGCCCGGCAGCGCGCCGAGCGTGCGCAGGCGGAGCACGACGCGCAGGAGCTGAGCGAACCGGCCGCCGACCCCGAACTGGCCGCCGAGCTGGCCGCGGCCGAGGAGGGCGTCGACCTCGCCCGGGCCGCCGTCGAGGAGGCCAGGGCCGTGGCGGCGCAGGCGGAGGCGGTGGTGGACGAGGCGCGCGCGGCGCTGGCCGCGCCCCGCGAGGCGATGGCCGCCGCCGGCAAGGCCGTCGCCACGGCACGCGCCGCCGACCAGGAGTCGCAGCGGACGGTGGCCGCCCTGCAGGCACGGTGCGAGGCGCTGGAGATGAGCCTCGCGGGCGGGGCCGACGGAGCCGCCACGCTGCTCGGCGCCGGCCTGCCCGGAGTGCTCGGCCCGATCGCGGCCCTGCTGACGGTCGAGTCCGGGGCGGAGACGGCACTCGCGGCGGTGCTCGCGGTCGACGGTGTGGCGGTGGCCTCGCTGACGGCGGCAGTGACCGCGGTCGAGCATCTCCGCGACTGCGGCGGCGGCCGCTCGGCCCTCCTCATCGCGGCCGACGTGGAGGGAGGCACGCGGCGGACGGCGGAACCACCGGTCGCGGGCGCCGACTGGGCGGCCGACCTGGTGAGCGCGCCCGAGGGACTCCGCCCGTCGATCGAGGCCCTTCTGGCGGACGTGGTCGTCGTCCCCGACCTGCTCACGGCCCGCAAGGTCGTGGACCTGAGGCCCGAGCTGAGGGCGGTCACCCGGGCCGGTGACGTGCTCGGCGCGCATGCGGCACGCGGCGGCTCGGCCGGCGAGACCTCGGCACTGCAGATGCGCCGCGCGCTGGACGAGGCGGCGGCCGAGCTGGCCGCGGCGCGGGCGGCCGCCGATGGGCACGCGGAGGCGCTGGCCGAGGCCGTGGCAGCGGAGGAGGAGTGCCGGCTCGCGGTCGAGGCGGCCCAGGCCGGGGTGGCCGAGGCGAGCAGCGGTGTGAGCGCCGCCCAGAACGGCGTCAACAGCGCCCAGAGCGGACTGAACGCCGCCCAGGCCGTGCTCGACGGCCTGCGCGGCAGGCAGCGGGACGCGGACAGGAAGGCGGCCGACGCGGCCAAGCATCTCGCCCGCCTGGAGGCCGCCGTCAAGGCCGCGCAGGACGAGGCCGCCCGGCTGGCCAGGGCCGTACGGGACGCCGAGGAGGCGGGGGAGGCGGCTCAGGCGGGCGTCGTGGAGCTGGAGGAGCGGCTCGCCGAGGAGGAGTACGCGGCCGAGCCGGAGGTCGAGCCGACCACCGACGTGAGGGACGAGCTGGCCGCGACCTGCGGGGTCGCCCGACAGGCCGAGATGGAGGCCAGGCTCACCGTACGCACCGCCGAGGAACGGGTCAGGGGCATCGCCGGCCGCGCGGAAGGGCTGCTGCGCGCCGCCCGGCGGGAGCGTGAGGAGCGTGCCAACGCGGCGGCCGAGCGGGCGCGCCGCCGGGCGCAGGCCCGGACCGCCGCCGCCGTGGTCGAGGGCGCCCGGACCGCGCTGCTGGCTCTGGAGAACTCCCTGGCCGCGGCGGCCGGAGAGCGCGACGATGCGGAGCGGGCGCGCGGAGAGATCGACGCCGAGCTCAAGGCGGTGCGGCTGCGCGTGCGCGAGCTCGGCGCCGAGCTGGACTCCCTGGTCAACCGGGTGCACGGCAGCGAGATGGCCAGGACGGAGCGGCGGCTGCGGCTGGAGCAGATGGAGCAGCGGGCGATGGAGGAGTTCGGCCTCGAGGTCGAACCGCTGCTCGCCGAATACGGACCGGATGTCCCGGTGCCGGGCGAGCCGCCGGTGCCGTACGTCCGTGCGGAGCAGGAGAAGCGGGCCAGGACGGCCGAGCGGCAGATGGCCCAGCTCGGCAAGGTCAACCCGCTCGCGCTGGAGGAGTTCGCCGCGCTGGAGGAACGGCACGCGTTCCTCACCTCCCAGCTGGAGGACCTCAAGAAGACCCGTAAGGATCTCCTGCTCGTCGTGAAGGAGGTCGACGAGCGGGTCGAGCAGGTGTTCGCCGCGGCCTACGAGGACGTGGCGCGGGAGTTCGCGCAGATCTTCCAGCGGGTGTTCCCCGGAGGCGAGGGGCGGCTGATGCTGACCGACCCGAGCGACATGCTCACCACGGGGGTGGAGGTGGAGGCCCGGCCCCCGGGTAAGAAGGTCAAGCGGCTGTCCCTGCTGTCCGGCGGAGAGCGGTCGCTGACGGCGGTGGCCTTCCTCATCTCCATCTTCAAGGCGCGTCCGTCGCCGTTCTACGTGATGGACGAGGTCGAGGCGGCCCTTGACGACACCAACACCCAGCGCCTGCTGACCCTTTTCGAGGAGCTGCGGCAGAGCTCCCAGCTCATCGTGATCACGCACCAGAAACGCACGATGGAGATCGCCGACGCGTTGTACGGCGTGTCGATGCGGGGTGACGGCGTCACCCAGGTCGTGAGCCAGCGGCTGCGAGACTGATCGGCTCCCGCCGTGCGGTGGCACATCCGGTGCGGACGCGGCGAGGCACGCTGGGTGCGATGACGAGAGCATGGCGGCTCGTCTGGGAAACTGCATGGTGTGGACGCATACGTAGGCATAATCGTGATGGTGATCTCCATCGCCGTCCTGGCGGTGGGGAGCGTGTTCCTGCTGCTCCGGCCCAAGGGCAAGGGACTCCCGCCCGTGGAGGCGCCGCCGGAGCCGCCCGCGCCCACGCTTGAGGAACCCGCCAAGGCGGGCCTGGGCGAAGCGGAGGGCGGTGCGACGACGACGCTGCCTCCTCCGCCGGTCGCTCCGGTCGAGGAACTGCTCAAGGCTCCGGAGATCGAGATCCCGCTGCCGTCCGCGGGCCGGATGGTACGGCTGCGCAGCAGGTTGGCCCGATCCCAGAACGTGCTCGGCCGCGGTCTGCTCGAACTGCTGTCCCGGGACCGTCTCGACGACGATGTGTGGGACGAGATCGAGGAGACGCTGATCACCGCCGACATCGGCGTGTCCACCACCCGCGCGATGGTGGAGGACCTGCGTACGAAGGTCAAGGTGCTCGGCACGCGCAGCCCCGACGAGGTGCGCAAGCTGCTCAGGGAGGAGCTGCTCACCCAGGTCTCGCCGGATCTCGACCGGGCCCTGCGTACGGAGGCTCACGGCGAGCGCCCGGCGGTCGTCCTCGTGGTGGGCGTCAACGGCACCGGCAAGACCACCACGTCGGGCAAGCTGGCCCGGGTGCTGGTCGGCGACGGCAAGAAGGTCGTGCTCGGCGCGGCCGACACGTTCCGGGCGGCCGCGACCGACCAGCTCCAGACGTGGGGCGACCGGGTCGGCGCCGCGACCGTGCGCGGTCCCGAGGGCGGCGACCCCGCGTCCGTGGCGTTCGACGCGGTGGCCAAGGGCATCGAGGACAAGGTGGACACCGTCATCATCGACACGGCCGGTCGCCTGCACACGAAGACCGGGCTGATGGACGAGCTGGGCAAGGTCAAGCGGGTCATCGAGAAGAAGGCCACGGTCGATGAGGTGCTGCTGGTCCTCGACGCGACCACCGGGCAGAACGGCATGCGCCAGGCCCAGGTGTTCGCCGAGGTGGTCAACGTGACCGGCATCGCCCTGACCAAGCTGGACGGCACCGCCAAGGGCGGCATCGTCATCTCGGTGCAGCGTGAGCTCGGTGTCCCGGTCAAGCTGGTCGGCCTGGGCGAGGGCCCCGACGACCTGGCTCCCTTCGATCCGGAGGTGTTCGTCGACGCCATCCTGGGAGACTGACCGCCAGGTTTGTCCAAATCCGGACATTTGTGTGTCAGGGCTTGTTACTAGATCGAGTTCGTGTTGGGATTTCTCTCGTTTGTCGGATGATCGGGAGAGGTCAGCATGAAGAAGGTCATCGTCCACAAGCCTGGAACGGTCAAGCTCTCCGCCGCGGCGAGCCCGCGACATTGCAGTTGACCCGCGACGAAGCCGGCGCCCGGCAGGATCGGAACCCGTCCGGGGCACCGGCTTCGTTCTCATTCGGGGCTCATCGGAGCCTCACACGAGGCCGGTCGCGGGAGCTGGGAGGAAGAGAGCTGGTACGCCATCTGTGGATCAGAGGGCCACGCCTGACCGGAGAGGCCGTGCCAGGGGAGCACCTGCTGGTCGACGCCCACCGGCGGCGGTGCGGGCCGTACACCGCGGCCGGTGCCGTACTGAACGCGCTGGTGCCCGGCGCACTGGAGCGCCGTCCCGATCTGGTGGCCGCGCACGACATCGAGATCCGCTCCGCCGCGCCCGATCTGTGCCATCTGGTCCCCGCCAGGCGGCGGTCGATCGCCGCCGGCCTGCCCCGGCCGCAGCGCATCCTGGTTCCCGCGCCGCGCCGCACCCTGCGGATCGCCAACGGGCTGGCCGAGTTCCTCCGCGACCACCTGCGTGATCGTGGATCGGCCGGGCCGCGCGCGCTCGTCGTGGAGCAGGCCGACGAGGCCGACCACACCGACCGCGAGTTCCTCATCGTCCTGCTGCGCCGCCTGGACCCCGCCCTGCTCACGCTCGTGGTCTGCGCGGCCGAGCCCGAGTCCGATCTGGCCGCCGCGCTGGAACGTTACGCCGAGCCGCTGCGACCCCGTGAACAGGACGGACCGCCTGCCGTGCCCGGCCAGGACTACGTTGAGCTGGACGGCAGCTGCGACGCGCCCGCCGTGCGTGAGCCGTACGAGCGGATGTCCCCCGGGGAGCGGGCACGGCGGCACCGGGAACGTTCCGACGCGCTGACCGCGACCGGGCGGGTGGCGCCCCGGCTGGGGGCGATCCCCTACCACCTGGAGCGCTGTCACCGGGAACACGGGGGAGACCCGCGGGAGTTGATCGACGCGTTCGCTTTCGCGGTGGAGCACTGCCTGGCCGAGGGCTTCCACCACGCGGCGGCCGAGCTGGGCGAGCGGGCTCTGCGCGTCATCGAGCGGGAGTCCGACCCCGAGGCGTGGTGGCGCATCCTGCACAGCACGGCATCCGCGCTGGGGGCCACCGAGCGGGAGGAGGCGGCCCGGGCGCTGTTCGACCTGGCCCGCAGGGAGATCGCCGACCCCGTGGAGCGTGCCACGGCGGCCTACGCCACGGCGATGCTGCTGGTACGTCACCATGATCTCGGCCGGCGGGACACCGACGAGGCGCTGGCCTGGATCAACGAGGCGGTGGCGCTCACCTCGCTGCTGCCCGACCGGCGGCTGCGCGCGTTCCACCTGGGCTTCGATCTGAACGGCAAGGCCCTGGTGGAGAGCCGCCGCGGCCGGCTCACGGAGGCGTACCGGCTCGTCCAGGAGGCCATCGAGCTGGCCGACCGCGATCTGGCACCCGGCGAGCATCCGATCCACCGGCTGGTCCTGCTGGCCAACCGAGCCCAGCTGACCGCGATGCTCGGCCGCCCGGAGGAGGCGCTGCCCGACCTGACGGCGGCGATCGAGGCCGATCCGGAATATCCCGACTACTACCTCGACCGCGGCAACCTGCTCTTCCGTCTGGGCAGGCACGACGAGGCCCTCGCCGACTACGAGGCCGCGATGCGGCTGAGCCCGCCCTTCCCCGAGCCGTACTACAACCGCGCGGAGATCCGGTTCGCCGCCGGAGACCACGAGGGGGCGCTGGCCGACCTGGACCACGCGCTGGAGCTCGACCCCGAGTTCGCGGTCGCCTACGTCAACCGGGCCGGCCTGCTGGCGGCCGCCGGGCGGTACGGCGAAGCCCGGACCGACGCGGAGCGAGGCCTGGGGCTGGACCCGGGCAACGCCCACCTGCTGTGCGTGCTGGGGCAGGTCGAGGCGGCGGAGGGCAGACACGCCGAGGCGCGCAGGGCGCTCGACGCGGCGTTGGACCGAGACCCCCGGCTCACGGCGGCCTGGGTCACCCGGGGCGCACTCGCCTTCGAGAGCGGAGATCCCGAAGGCGCCGTGGCCGACCTGACCCATGCGGTGGAGCTGGGTGAGGACGCCACGCCGCCGTGCGCCATGCTGCTCACCGCGTTGTTCAACCGGGGGATCGCGCTGCGGGCCCTGGGCAGGCGGGAGGAGGCCAGGGACGACCTGCTCCGGGCGCTGGAACTGGCCCCGGACGACGTGGACGTACGGCGCGCGCTCGATGAGGGGGAGGGGGGGCGGGCGACCACGCGATGACGTCTCAGGACGTGAGGAACTCCCGGAGGACGGCGAGGTGGGGGTCGATGTCGATGCCCGCCTCGGCGAGCCACCGAGGGTCGCCGTAGGTGTCCCGGTAGCGCTCGCCGCCGTCGCAGATCAGCGTGACCACGCTGCCGTGCTCGCCCTTCTCCCGCATCTCCTTGATGATCTGTACGGCCGCCGCGATGTTCGTGCCGGTCGAGCCGCCGACGTCGCGGCGGGTGACCTCCCTGACCCAGTGCATGGCGGCGATCGACAGCGCGTCGGGCACCCGGGTCATCCGGTCGATGACCGTGGGCAGGAACGACGGCTCCACCCGCGGCCGCCCGATGCCCTCGATCCGGGAGCCGTCTCCGGGCTGTTCGCCGCCGGAGATCCAGGACGGATAGAACGCCGATCCCTCGGGGTCGGCCACGCACAGCCGGGTCTGGTGGCGGCGGTAGCGGATGTAGCGGCCGATCGTCGCGGAGGTGCCGCCGGTGCCGGCGCTCACCACTATCCACGCCGGCTCCGGATGCCGTTCGAGGGTCATCTGCTCGAAGATGCTCTCGGCGATGTTGTTGTTGCCCCGCCAGTCGGTGGCTCGCTCGGCGTAGGTGAACTGGTCCATGTAGTGTCCGCCGGTCTCGGCGGCCAGGCGGTGCGACTCCGCGTAGATCGCGCCGGGGTCGGCCACGAGATGGCACTTTCCCCCGTAGAACTCGATGATCTCCCGCTTCTCCGGGGACGTGGTCGCCGGGATCACCGCGATGAACGGCAGGCCGAGCAGTCGGGCGAAGTAGGCCTCGCTGACCGCCGTGGAGCCGCTGGACGCCTCGATGATCGTCGTTTGCGGACCGATCCAGCCGTTGGCCAGGCCGTACAGGAAGAGGGATCGGGCGAGTCGGTGCTTGAGTGAACCGGTCGGGTGGACCGACTCGTCTTTCAAGTAGAGGTCGATCCCCCAGTGCGCAGGGAGCGGGAAGACATGCAGGTGGGTGTCGCAACTACGGTTGGCGTCGGCCTCCACGGCCTGGATGGCCTCGATCACCCAGGCGCGGGTCACTGGATCATGCCGGTCCACGTATTCCATGGCGGTCACTTTACTGGCGTGACGTCTGCCACACTTTACTCCGGATTGAGTCGTTGGTGTTATGATAATGAGACTTGTCCGGTTATTGCGTGACCTGACCGCGGTGTGTCAATGCCGCCGGCATTCCGAATCATCAGGGATCACGATTAACGCTCTGCTTACGGTTCACTCGCGACGATGTCGTGAGGGCGTGCCGTCGGCATGACCCAGGTAATGGACGTACATGCTCGCATGGGATCCTGCCGGACGGGTAGCGGGGGAGAAGTCCTGTAGGGGGGATGATGATGTTGACGGACGAGCAGCGACAGGCATGGTTCGAGCGCGAGGTCGTGCCGGTGACCGGCCAGCTCTACGCGTCGGCCATGCGACTCACCCGGAATCCCGCCGATGCGGAGGACCTGGTCCAGGAGACCGTGGCCAAGGCGTACACGTCCTATCACCAGTTCCGTGAGGGCACCAATCTCAAGGCCTGGCTGCACCGGATCCTGACGAACAACTTCATCAACGACTACCGCAAGAAGCAGCGGTCGCCCAAGCTCTCGGCCGCCGAGGAGATCGAGGACTGGCAGCTCGCCGCGGCCGAGTCCCACACGTCGACCGGCCTGCGGTCCGCCGAGGTCGAGGCCCTCGACCAGCTGCCCGACACCGTCGTGATGGACGCCCTGCGCGCGCTGCCCGAGGAGTTCCGGGTGGCGGTCTACCTGGCGGACGTCGAGGGCTTCGCCTACAAGGAGATCGCGGCCCGCATGGGCACCCCTATCGGCACGGTCATGTCCCGGCTGCACCGCGGCAGGCGTCAGCTGCGCGGCATGCTGGAGGGCTACGCCCGGGAGGAGGGCGTCGTACGCCTTCCGGAACCCTGCGCGGCCTGACCCTCCCGTTCCGCCCCTGCCCGCCGCCCGCCCCCGCCTCCGATCTCGCCGCCTGAGCCGGCCTCGTGCCGCTCAGCCGGCGGCGATGAGCGCGATCGAGCCCAGTGCGAAGCCGACTCCGGTGATCTGCACCGGGCTCAGCCGCTCGCCGAGCACGTACCGCGCCAGCAGCAGCGTGCTCGCCGGGTAGAGCGAGGCGAGCACCGCGACCAGGCTGAGCATGCCGCGCTGGACGGCGAGGAGATAGAGCACGTTCGCCGCCATGTCGAGGACCCCGGCGGCGATCGTCACGGGCAGGCTGCCCGGCATCGGCCGCAGGCTCCTGCGCGCGGCGAGCGCCACCAGCGCGACCAGCGTCACCGACGCCGTCCTCGCCGCGAGAAGCGGCCAGCCGCCCGCGTCGGCCGGCGCGATTTTGATCAGGACGAAGAAGGCGCCGAAGCCCGCACCGGCGGCGAGCGCGGCCAGCACCGGGCCGATCTTGAAAGTCGAGGCCCGGCCGTTCGGCTCCCGGCTGACGAGCACGACGGCGAACAGGCCGAGCGCGATGCCGACGAGCGCGGCCACGGGAGGCCGATCACCGGCGACCAGGCCGAAGACCACCGGCAGCGCCATCGAGGCGGCCGCGGTGGTCGGCGCCACCACCGACATCATCCCCGCTGCCAGCGCCCGGTAGAACAGCACGATGGCCGCGCCGCCGATCACACCGGCGGCGGCCCCCCACAGCAGTGCCGGTGTGCTCGGCGAGCCGGACAGGAAGGGGATCAGCGCCACGATCAGCGCCAGCCCTCCGAGCTGCGACAGCACGACGACGGCCAGCACCCGCGAGCGTCTGGTGGCCAGACCGCCGAAGAAGTCGGCGGTACCGAAGATCACCGCACTCGCGGTAGCGAGCGCCACCACTGTCACGAACAACCCCCACAAAACGGTCATTGACGGTGCGACGAAGTGTAATGGCTGATCGTTTTCCTGCGGGAACGCCCTGGGGTGGGGGTGGTGCCCGGAAGCGTGACGTGGTCCGTACGAACTCCGCTTGATGACTCGCCGGTTCACCCGCACGATTACGCTATGCGGTCTCAATATCACTGATCGGAGTCATCTGCTTCGGTTCAACGTTGGGTACATACCTTTTGGGGTGGATCGCACGGGCAGGGGGATGCGTGACGGTGAGCGAGTCGGACGCCGCCATCGGGAAGCTCCACGCGGAGCTCGCCGCACTCGGTGTCCACGAGGCGTACGAGATCGGTGACGGCGTGACGCTCTCGGTGTGGATCGGCCTGGTCGTGAGCTGCCGCGACGGGTTTTACCTTTGGCGGGAGGGATCCGTGAAACGCCGCCATCCGGGTACGGATCCCGGTGGATGCGCCATCCGGGTGGCCCGCCGATACGCCGAGCTGAAGTCGGACGTGCCGCCCTGGTGGGAGGAGCTGGCCAAGGTTCTGCGGGGGGATTCGGCCGAGGAGTATCCCTAGGATCCCAGGCGTCCGCACCCCCGCCCGCTCCGCGTCGAAACGCCGAGCGGGAGAAGGGGGGTCTCATGCGGGTCGGGCCGGTTCTGCTGTCGTTGCTGCTGCTCGCCGGGTGCGGCCAGCTCGCCGGATGCGGCCGAGGCGCGGAACGTACCAGGGACGACGGAGCCGCCCCGCGTATCGTTCCCATGCGCGCACCGGTCTCGCAGCGCTTCGGCACCCGGGCGCACTTCGACACGGGAGTGCTGCGGATGCGACTGGCCGGGGCCCAGCCACACTGGCCCGGCCCCCGCCTGCCGGTCGCCCCGCCTCCCCGCCGGGTCGACTGCGAGAGGCTCAAGTGCGTGGCGCTCACCTTCGACGACGGGCCGGGGGAGCAGACCGACAGGGTGCTCGACACGCTGGCCGCACACCGCGCCCGCGCCACGTTCTTCATGCTCGGCCAGATGATCACTGACGGCACCCGTGAATTCGTCCGCCGGATGGTCTCGGAGGGCCACGAGCTGGGCAACCACTCCTGGGATCACCCCTCGCTCGCCGGCCTGTCGCCCGAGGCGCTCAGACGTGAGCTGAGCCGTACGCAGGACATCGTGCGCCAGGTCACCGGCGTACGGATGCACGTCATGCGCCCGCCGTACGGCGCGACCAACCATCAGGTGGCGGCGGCGACCAGGCAGGAGGGGCTGGCGCAGATCCTGTGGGCCGTCGACACGCTCGACTGGCGTGACCGCAACGCCGGGGTCGTGGCCAAGCGATGCGGAGAGGCCAAGCCGGGCGACATCGTGCTGATGCACGACATCCACCCGACCACCGTGCAGGCGCTGCCGCACCTGCTGGACACGCTCGACCGCAAGGGCTTCACCTACGTGACGGTCTCGGAGTTGCTCGGCGCGCTCGTCCCGGGCAAGGAGTACCTCGGCCGTCCGCCGGTCGACAGGGGCCTGCAGGCCAAGGAGGCCGCCCCCGGCTCCTGACCCGATCGCCTGTCGGCACCCGGCAGTGTCCGAACAAAATGTCCCGGGACGACTGTGACAAGAAGCTGGGCAAGGTCAAATGTGCCGAGAAGCGTTACAACGATCCTCGGGGTGAGGCCGATGGTTACTGGAATCAATTCCTAGCGGCTCTCAAAGAGATCGCTAAGATCGCTGCGGATGAACTCGGGATCACGGATGCCCTTAAATGCTTTACCAAGGGTGATCTCGGAGCGTGCGGTAGCACCGCCCTCAACGTCCTGGCTTCCGTGGCCGGAGGGCTCGCCGGCAAAATCGCTGCCAAGTACGGCCTGCCGTGGAAATGGAAGAAGGCCTACGAAGTAGGCAAGAAACGGGCCAACGCGATCGGCCGAGCATACGAGAAATTCAGAGGCTGGCTGGATGCCGGAAACCGGCTCGAGCAAGCGGAACGAGGACTGTCGCTTGCTCAGAAGAGCGCTGGCAGGGCTGCCCAGGTGGCCGGTGATGCGTACGAGGCATACTTACAGAAAAAACTCGGTGGTATCCGTAACTTCAAGGAGATGGGCCGCAAGTTTGATGGAGCGTTCATTGATCAAGAAACTGGACTCGGCACATGGTACGAGACCAAGTCTGGAGACTTCTGGGAAAAGATGATGAAAAACTCCAAGATGAGATCGAAATTCTTCACAAATGAGGGTCAGAAGCTCCAGCTTGCCAGGAAACATGGCGTGGGTTACACTATTATCTCGCAAAATGCCATACCCAAAGAAGTCACCAACTGGCTGGCCGAGAAGGGTATATCGTGGCGAACTATACCATGACGATCGCTTCCGCCGGAATCGAGAGGTTTCGGTGAGCAGGTCCGTCGACATCGATTTCGTATTCGACCGGCCGGTCCGGGTTCCCGTGGCTCTCGAGGCCATGTTGGCACATGGGGTCTCGTTCTCACGGAACGGGGTGGTCTCACATCTCCTCGACGAGGATGGCATGTATGACTGGCAGGAGGTTCCTGATTCCCGGCTAGCCGACGTGATAAATAGTATGGGTGAGGCACGTTGGCGTGATGCGACTCTTGGAATAGTGGCCTTCCTTGACGATTTCCCGCACGGTGGTGACGTAATTTTCCATCCCGATCGGCTGCTGATCTCTTTTGTTGTTTCCATCAATAAGATCAGCCTCCCTGGGAATTCGAGATTCTGTGATATGGGCTGGTACCTCCGTAAGCTGGTTCCGATTTTCGAGCCACTGGGCCTGAGTGAGATCAAGACCGCCGACCTGGTCTGACCGGCTTCGGGGAAGTGTGAGTGCCATTTTCCCTCACCGGCGAATCCACCCACACCTGGCGAGGAATCTGACCCGAATCCGACGGAAATCAGGGATCAAACGCCCTCTCAGTGGGCGTTTGACCCTCAAAGATGGCGATATATGCCGTTTCTGCGACGCCTCTGCAGCCGCGGAGCAGATGCGCCAGAACAGGTATGTGTCGCCCGTGTCGAAAGAGACTTGCACGAGCGGGTTATGTGCATGTTCTTCCGTTTGACTCCAAAATGCCCGCTATGCGTGCTATATGGCGCCTGATCCCGACGCCCCAACTGTCTGACCTGACCTCCGCGCGTCTGTGCACGGGCCCGCCGCGGCGGTACGCCACGGTCATGACCCAATCCCGCAAGACGAGAAGATTGAACCAGAATGGTTACCTCTAACTTCTCGATTGGTGACGCTTATGAATGATGTTTCAGTTGATCCGATTGACTCGTTGAGGAGAATCGCTGCATCCCTCCACCGACTGGCTTGGCCGGCGGCCGAACAAATTGCTCGGCTAGAGGATAGGCAGCTCCCAGTAGACGAGCTAGCTCTCGATCTAGAGTGGTCGATAAGTACCCTATGGGCCGCCACTGAGGCAAACCTTGTGGCTCCATCCCTAAAGGCGCAAATCTTTCAGATAGATCGTCTATTGGACGATGTCAGTGGCGCTGAGAATGCGATGATATGGACGAGTGACGCCCTACGTAATCATGCTGTTTGGGTCAATGTTCGAAGAATGGCACGCCGAGCACTCGCTGAACTCGCCGCCATACCTGGCCTTGACATGTCGACCTTGGATAATGACTGATATGTAGCGTCGGTGTGGGGATAAGGGTGCTAATGCCCTCGTCCATAACGCCAACTCGGACTGGCGATGGATGTGCGAATTATATACAAAGGGGGGAAAGATGGCATCTTATGTCGATCGACAAAAAAGACGAGCCGGGTGGGCAGGTGCCACAGGCGGTACCGCATCGTCTGCGGCTCGGCCTCGACCGGCTCGGCGTCGTCGTACAGGCCGAGCAGCGGGGGCCAGACGTTCAGGCCGGCGGCGATGTCGCGCCGAGCGCGATCGCCACCGCGAGCTGGATCAGCACCACACCTCGGTCCCGCAGCGGACCGGCTCCCATCTGGGCGAAGACCGCCCTGAGTTCCTTGGAAAGGCCACTCTGGCAGCGCACTTGCGCAGTGAGACGGCCCCTGTGTTGCTGAGGAGTACCTCGGCCATCCGACTTCGGCAGGGGCCTGCAGGTCAAGGAGGCCGCCTCCGGCTCCTGACCTTCCCCGGGCTTACCTTGACGGTGTTCGTGGCGGAAGTGAGGGTTTCCGATGGGCCGGTG
Organism: Sphaerimonospora mesophila; assembly: GCF_001417795.1. Taxonomy (NCBI): domain Bacteria; kingdom Bacillati; phylum Actinomycetota; class Actinomycetes; order Streptosporangiales; family Streptosporangiaceae; genus Sphaerimonospora; species Sphaerimonospora mesophila. The sequence goes on from NZ_BCBX01000033.1 coordinate 249,617, forward strand.
ACTGTTGCTGGGTCCGCGGCCGCGGCCGCGGCGGCGGAGCCCGAGCGCAGTGTGGAGGGGTGGCCGGTGCCCGGCCTCACGTCGGCGGCCAAGTGCGTGGAGGACACGCAGCCTGCCGCCAGGCGATAGTGAAGGAAGAGTTATGGGTGCAGATTCGTCGAGGACATGTGAAAGATGACGTGGCATCTACTTGAGTTCGAGAAGGAGGGGAGCGGCTTGAAGGCGGACTTCTCTCTATCCGCAGTGGTCGACGACGAACTTGTAAAGTCCCTGGTAGGTGATCATCCAAATCTGAAATACGACGTATTTCCGCTGGGTCGGAGTGCCCTCTCTCATCTGCTGCAAGTATTTCCCGTCGAAGTAAATGAGAAGAGTTCTGATTATTTCCTTGAATATGGCTTTTCTGAATAGTTGTATGCGGGTTCGGGTTCTTTGGCAATCGAGTCGGTGGAGATGCTTGTGACATTTAACGCTGAGGTTGCGCAGGCTCGGCTGACCGTGCTTGTGGATCAGCCGGCTACCGGCATGGGTCGCGCTCTCGACATGGGTATCGTGGAATTCGGCGATCCGGTTAACGGTCTGGGCACCAGATCGGGTAGTGCCTTCGCCCTGCACATTAATTGCCCATTTCGTCTGCTACTGGAGGGGCGAGTCCTGGTCGGGTCGGAAGATGTGAAGTGGCTGGCGAAAGATGCCATGCGTGGCTTCGCGGAAGACGATGAACGCTCGGTTTACGACACACGGGCGGAGGGCATCGACGATTTCTTTTCTACCTCTCGTCCGAAAGTTCGCAAGGTGAACGTGTCATCGATCGGCGACGTACGGCTGGAGCTCGAGGGGGGGCTGGTCGTGGAGCTGTTTGCGATGAGTTCTCAGAGTTCGGAGGCATGGCGCTTCGTTCAGAGATATGGAGAACACTATACGTTTCCCGTGGATCAGTGAGACTTTTCCGCATCGACGTCGACGAGTAAGGATTCAGTTTAGGCGCGTTATTGACGTCACTCGACTTTTGCTCTTTTGAGCTGATGGTCATGCGGCATCTCACCGGGCTGGATGATCACCACCGGTGAAAGCACGTTCGACCTCGTGACCCGGCCCTTGGGCGTCCACGTCGGCGGACAGCCGGTGCACCTGTGATGGCCGATCGCCTTCAGTACGGCTTGACCGGTTGGCTGTGCCGTACCCGAGGCGCTGAGGGAGTCAGAAACGGCGGGGTCACGCAGATGGGCTCAGGCGTAGTCGAACACGCCGCAGCCGATGCGGCGGCCCGCGTCGCCGGTCTTGAGCGTGGTGGCGTCCGGCCCGGTGGTGCCGGTGGAGTCCTTCGGGTGGCTGTACCGGTCGGGGATGTGCGCGTGGTTGTCGGGCAACTCGTGGATGACGACCGAGCTGCCGTCCTTGTCGGCGAGCTGGTTCAGCTTGAACCGGTCCGTGACGAAGGACGCCATCGCCGTGCCGTCCGCGGTGGCCAGCAGCGAGGGGAGGTCACCCGCCATGGAGTCGTGCTTCTTGTGACCGACGTCGAGGTGCCCGCCCGCGCTGGCGAACGGCGTCCCGGTGGCCTCGTCGACGGACTCGGGGTCGCACACTCCGGTCGTGTGAATGTGCATGCCGTGGAACCCCGGGGTCAGCCCCCGGGCGTTGACCGTTACCCACAGCTTCTTGCGGTCGTAGCGCTCGATCTGGAAGGTGCCGAGCACCTTTCCGTGCACATCCTTGATCAGGGCGACCGCCGAGTCGGGCCCACGGCTCGCCGCATCGGCGGCCGGTACGGCCCCTGCCGCCGCGTTCGCGGCACCCGCTCCGGCGCCGGCGACACCGATCGTGCCCGTGATACCGAGGGCACCGGTGACGAGGAGGGCGCTGACGGCCGAGGTGATATGGGTCTTACCGAGCATGAAAGGCTCCTCCGGATGCGTTCTCTCTGCGCACAGGAGAGCACCGGCCGCGCCACCCCGGGACCGGGAAACGCCGATCATGGGAGGCCGTTTGCCCCGGCCTTGCCGTACGAGAAGGAGCCCTCGGGGCTCGCCCCGCTCAGCCGCCCGCGCGCTTGGCGCGGGCCGCGGCCCGGCCCCGGCTGGCCGAGTCGAGCACGGCCTTGCGGATGCGCACGGTCTCCGGAGTGATCTCCACGCACTCGTCGTCGCGGATGAACTCCAGCGCCTGCTCCAGCGACAGGACGCGCGGCGGGACCAGCTTCTCCGTCTCCTCAGCCGTGGACGAGCGCATGTTCGTGAGCTTCTTCTCCTTGGTGATGTTCACGTCCATGTCGTCGGAGCGCGAGTTCTCACCGATGATCATGCCCTCGTAGACCTCCGTGCCCGGGGAGACGAACAGCGTGCCGCGCTCCTGCAGGTTCAGCATCGCGAACGCGGTCACCTGCCCGGACCGGTCGGCCACCAGCGAGCCGTTGTTGCGGGTGCGCAGCTCGCCGAACCACGGCTCATAACCCTCGAACACGTGGTGCACCAGGCCGGTGCCCCGGGTCTCGGTGAGGAACTCCGTACGGAAACCGATCAGACCGCGGGCCGGGACCAGGAACTCCATCCGGATCCAGCCGGTGCCGTGGTTGGTCATGTGCTCCATGCGGCCCTTGCGCTGCGCGAGGAGCTGGGTCACCGCGCCCAGGTAGTCCTCCGGGCAGTCGACGGTGAGCCGCTCGACCGGCTCGTGCACCTTTCCGTCGATCGTCTTGGTGACGACCCGCGGCTTGCCGACGGTCAGCTCGTAGCCCTCCCGCCGCATCTGCTCGACGAGGATGGCCAGGGCCAGCTCGCCGCGGCCCTGGACCTCCCATGCGTCGGGGCTGCCGGTCGACAGCACGCGCAGCGACACGTTGCCGACGAGTTCCTTGTCGAGGCGGTCCTTGACGAGGCGCGCGGTGACCTTCGAACCCTTCGCCTTCCCGACGAGCGGGCTGGTGTTGGTCCCGATGGTCATGGAGATCGCCGGCTCGTCCACGGTGATCAGCGGCAGCGGGCGGGGGTCGTCGGGGTCGGCGAGCGTCTCACCGATCATGATCTCCGGGATGCCCGCGATGGCGATGATGTCGCCGGGCCCGGCCTCCGTCGCCGGCTTGCGCTCCAGCGCCTCGGTCATGAGCAGCTCGGAGATCTTCACCCGCTGGACCGTGCCGTCCGTACGGCACCAGGCCACCTGCTGGCCCTTCTTGATCGTGCCCTGGCGGACGCGGCAGAGCGCGATCCGGCCGAGGTAGCTGGAGGCGTCCAGGTTGGTGACGTGCGCCTGCAGCGGCGCGGTCGGATCGTAGACGGGCGCCGGGATGGTCGTCGCGATCGTCTCGAACAGCGGCTCCAGATCCGGGGAGTCCGGCATTCCGCCGTCCTGCGGCCGGTTCAGCGAGGCACGCCCGGCCTTGGCGGAGGCGTAGACGATCGGGAAGTCGATCTGGTCCTCGGTCGCGTCGAGGTCGAGGAACAGCTCGTACACCTCGTCGACGACCTCGGCGATCCTGGCGTCCGGCCGGTCCACCTTGTTGATGCACAGGATCACCGGCAGCTTGGCGGCCAGGGCCTTGCGCAGCACGAACCGGGTCTGCGGCAGCGGACCCTCGGATGCGTCGACCAGCAGGACGACGCCGTCGACCATGGAGAGGCCGCGCTCGACCTCGCCGCCGAAGTCGGCGTGACCCGGGGTGTCGATGATGTTCAGCGTCATCCCGCCGTGCCTGACGGCCGTGTTCTTGGCGAGAATGGTGATGCCCTTCTCGCGTTCCAGGTCGCCGGAGTCCATCACCCGCTCGTCGACGTCCTGGTTGGCGCGGAACGCCCCGGACTGCCACAGCATGGCGTCCACCATCGTGGTCTTGCCGTGGTCGACGTGCGCGATGATCGCGATGTTCCGAAGGTCGTCGCGGCTCTGCAAAGGCATGTCGAGTCTCACTCTGGGTTCGTCGGGGTGTCCGTCCGCGTCTCAACTCAACTGCGGGCGAGACGCGCTGTGGCCGCGGAAACAGGCACGGCCTACCGATTTTAGTTGATCCCTCGGCATGCGCCGAACCGGGAAGCGCAGGACGGGACCAGGAAGCGCGGGACCGGAGTCCGGCGGGTGCCTTCCGACGCGGTGCTCGGGCGCGAATATGGTCGTGACCATGGGTCTGGCTCCTGCCTTCGGGGCGATGCTGCGCACGGCGGACGGCGTGCGCCTCGACGCTGCGCACACGCCGAACGGTTCACTCGATCTCGGCATCGTGGTCGCGCACGGGTTCACCGGCTCCTGGCGGGAACGTCCCACCCGGCGCATCGCGCACGTCCTGTCCCGCTTCGGCGGGGTCGTGGCGTTCGACTTCCGGGGGCACGGCCGTTCGTCCGGCCGGTCCACCGTCGGCGATCTCGAGGTCCTCGACCTCGACGCGGCGGTGAAGCACGCCCGCTCGATCGGCTATCGGCGCGTCGCCACCGTCGGCTTCTCGATGGGCGCCGCGGTGGCCGTACGGCAGGCCGCGCTGCATCCCGGGGTGGACGCCGTCGCCTCGGTCAGCGGCCCGGGTTGGTGGTACTACCGGGGCACCAGGCCGATGCGTCAGGTCCACTGGGCGATCGAGCACTGGCATGGGCGGCTGGCGGCCCGAGCGGTCAAGCGGACGAGGATCGCCACCGGTGGTTGGGACCCCATCCCGCTTCCGCCGTACGAGGCCGTGTCGCTGATCTCCCCGACGCCGCTGCTGGTCGTGCACGGCGACGCCGACCCGTTCTTCCCCCTCGAGCACGCCTATCGGCTCTACGACAACGCCAAGGAGCCCAGGGAGCTGTGGATCGAGCCGGGGTACGGCCATGCCGAGGCGGCGGCCACCCCCGAACTGATCCGGAAGATTGCCGGGTGGATCGCGCGAACTATTTCCGGTTAGGGCTCGTCTATTAGGAATGTGGGCAACTCCATGAGGGGTTTCGCACCGCCGATATGGGGATCGGCGCACACCGTTCAGGTGGGTCGAACGGTGTGGGCCCAGCGTCGCGGGGGCGCGCTGGGCGGGGCTCCGGTCCCGTACGGCTCGCCGCCTCGCCGTACGGGACCGGGAGGTTCACGACCTGAGCGATGCCTCAGCCGAGGCGGGCGATGGACTTGTGCTCCAGGTAGGCGGACAGGCCCTCGGGGCCGAGCTCGCGGCCGATCCCGCTGGCCTTGAATCCCCCGAAGGGCGCGTTCGGGTCCATGGTGTTCATCATGTTGACTCCGTACGTCCCGGTGCGGACCTGGCGGGCGACCGCCACGCCGTGATCGGGGTCGGCCGTCCACACCGAGCCGGACAGGCCGTAGTCGCTGTCGTTGGCGATCCGGATCGCGTCGGCCTCGTCCTGGTAGGGGATCACGGTCAGGACCGGGCCGAAGATCTCCTCTCTGGCGATGCGCATGTCGTTGGTGGCGTCGGCGAACACGGTCGGCGCGACGTACCAGCCCCGGTCGAACGGCCGGTCGAGGCCACCGACGACCGGCTTGGCGCCCTCCTCGATCCCGGCCCTGATGTAGCCTTCGACGCGCTCCCGCTGCCGCTCGGCCACCAGCGGGCCGATGCCGGTGGCGGGGTCGCCGGGGTCGCCGACCTGCTGGCCCGCCACCATGTCGGCGATCGCCTGGACCACCTCGTCGTACCGCTGCCGTGAGGCGAGGATCCGGGTCTGGGCGACGCACGCCTGTCCGTTGTTGAGCAGCGAGGCCATGGACAGGAAGCCCATGGCGGACGGCAGATCGCAGTCGTCCAGGATGATGGCGGCCGACTTGCCGCCCAGTTCGAGCGTGCACCGCTTGAGCCGCTCTCCGCAGATCCCCGCGATGCGGCGGCCCGCCGCCGTGGAGCCGGTGAACGCGACCTTGTCGACGCCCGGGTGGGCGACCAGGTGCTCGCCGGTCTCGCGGCCGGCCGCGACGATGTTGACGACGCCGGCCGGGATCCCCGCTTCCCGGATCATCTCGGCGAGCAGATAGGAGTCGAGCGGCGTCTCGGGAGCCGGCTTGATCACGACGGTGCAGCCCGCGACGAGCGCCGGAGCGAGCTTGGCCATGATGACGAACTGCGGGACGTTCCACGGCACGATCGCCGCGACCACGCCGACCGGCTCGCGCCGTACGATCACCGGCCCGAACAGGCCGGGACGTTCCTCCTCGACCGGGAAGGTCCGGCCGAGCTCCGCGAAGTAGCGCAGCATGCCGAGCGGCTGCGGGGCCTGCGCGAGCTGGGAGAACGTGATCGGACAGCCCATCTCCAGGGTGATGGTCTCGGCCATCTCGCCCTGGCGGGACTCGTAGATGTCGGCCAGCCTGCCGACCACGGCGGCGCGCTCGGCCATGGTCATCCGGGGCCACGGCCCGTTGTCGAACGCGTCCCTGGCCGCGGCGACCGCCCGGTCCATGTCCGCCGGCGTGCCGTCGGGCACGCGGGCAACCACCTCTTCCGTATGCGGGGAGACGACCTCGATCGTTCCGGTGCCCGCCGGGGCCACCCAATCGCCCCCGATGAAAAGTGTGTCGTGCTGCAGCATGTCCTGTGCCTCCTGATCGGGGCCTCCTGATGGGCGCGCCTGCCCGCGCACACGCATCGACCGAATCACGTTCCACGCGACCGTCGCAAGGGCGTCCGGATGAGCGGGACCACGAGGACGGGAGCCACTCACGTCTCCCCGGTCGCGATCGCTCCGACGGGAGTGGTCAGGACACGAGAAGGCATCCTGTCGTTTTCGAGTCGGCTGATGAGGTGCGCGTCAAGCCCGGGAAAAGTGTGAGATAAGTTGCCATTGATGGATGGGTTTCTCCTGTTCCGGTCGCATAGGTGAAGATCGTCTCCTATAGTTTCGGTCCGGATCTGAGTGGAGGGTCGCGTGCGGTCGAGACGCCGGGTCGGGTTGGCGGTGATGGCAATCGCGAGCCTGGGCGTGCTCATCGGGTTTCCGGAGGCGGGAGCCGAGCCGGACCAGCAGACCAAGATCCGCAACCTGACCAGGGAGGCCGCGGCCGTCGCCAAGGCGTACCGGGGAGAGATCATCAGCCTGGACGACGCGAAGATCGCCGTTCAGAAGGCGTCCAGGAAGGTCAAGACCCTCAAGGCGCGGCTGCGCGCCGCCCAGCGGGAGGTGGCCGCGATGGCCCAGACCAGTTATATGGGCGGCGGCTATGACGGGACGTCGATTTTCAGCGGCGCGGGTGATCTGACCTCCATTTCGACGATGACCTACCTGTCCCGGGCGAAGACCGAGCGGCTGAACAGTGTCAAGACGCTGCTCAGCCAGCAGAAGAAGGCGGCGCGCGAGGCCGACGCCGAGATCGACAAGCTGCAGAAGCACATCAGGGAGCTCAAGTCGAGGCAGCGCGAGATCGAGCGGATGCTGGCCAGGTACGGCTTTCAGCAGCCGGGGCCCACGACCGGCCTCACCCAGCGAATGATCACCGTACGAGACGCGATCCTGCGGGAGTTCCCGATGCCGTCCGGCTACGGCTGCCTGCGCGGCGGCGACGCGGGCGACCACGGCAAGGGGCGGGCCTGCGACTTCATGATGAGCGGCGGCGGCCGCATGCCGGACGCGGTCGGCAAGGCGCGCGGCGACGCCCTGGCGCAGTGGTGCATCGACAATGCCCGGAAGTACGGGATCATGTACATCATCTGGCAGCAGAAGTTCTACGACATGCGCACCGGCGCCGGCTGGCGGATGATGTCAGACCGCGGCGGGATCACCGCCAATCACTACGACCACGTTCACGTCTCGGTGCTCTGAGCCTTTTCCGCACTCTGAGCCTCGGTGCTCCGGGCCTCCGGGCTCTGGCTCGAGATCAGGTCTTTCAGCCAGTAATAGGACGCCTTGGGCGTGCGCTTCTGGGTTTCGAAGTCGACATGCACCAGGCCGAAACGCTGGTGATAGCCCTCCGCCCATTCGAAGTTGTCCAGCAGTGACCAGACGAAGTAGCCCCGGACGTCCACGCCCTCGGCCGCGCGTACGGCCGCGATGTGGCCGTCCAGGTAGGCGATCCGCTCCTGGTCGTCGATTCCGTCGTAAGAGCAGCCGTTCTCGGTGATGTAGATCGGCGGAAGCGCCGGGCCGTACGTCGCCTTGAGCGACTCCAGCAGCTCGCGCAGCCCGTCCGGGACGACCGGCCAGCCGAACGCGGTCGTCGGATAATCGGTGATGGCGGCGAACTCGAACGGCAGGCCGCCGGATCCCGGTGCCGGCTCACCGGGCCGGGTGATCCGGGTCGGGTTGTAGTAGTTGATCCCCAGACCGTCGAGCGGCTGGGCGATGATCTCCAGGTCGCCCGTACGGACGAAGTCGAGCTCGGGCTGGCCGTACACCGAGAGGTCGGGATAGGCGCCGGTGAGGATCGGGTCGTTGAACAGCCGATTGTGCAGTGTGTCGTAGGCGTCTGCGGCGGCGAGGTCCTCGGGCGAGTCCGAGGCCGGCCACACGGGGGTGCAGTTGTTGCTGATCATCACGCGTTCCGCGCCGCCCGCCCGAAGGGCCTGTACGGCCAGGCCGTGCCCGAGCAACTGGTGGTGGGCCACCGGCAGCGCGTCGAGGAAGAGCATCCTGCCGGGCGCGTGCATGCCGAGGCCGTAGCCGTACACCATGTGCACGAACGGCTCGTTGAGCGTGATCCACGTTCTGACCCGGTCGGAGAGACGCTCGGCCACGACGGCTACGTAGTCGGCGAAATAACCGGAAATATCGCGATTGAGCCAGCCGCCCTCGTCCTCCAGCGCCTGGGGGAGATCCCAGTGGAAGAGCGTCGGCACCGGGGTGATGCCCTTCTCACAGAGGGCGTCGACGAGACGGTCGTAGAAATCGAGTCCCGCCGGATTGGCCGTACCCCGCCCGGATGGCAGGATTCGCGGCCAGGCGATGGAGAACCGATAGGCGCTCAGCCCCGCCTCGGCCATGAGCGCCACGTCCTCCGGCCAGCGATGGTAGTGATCGCAGGCGACGTCGCCGGTGTGGCCGTCCCGGGTCCGGCCGGGTTCGTGGGAGAAGGTGTCCCAGATGGACGGCCCGCGGCCGTCCTCGTCGACGGCTCCCTCTATCTGGTAGGAAGCGGTGGCCGTACCCCAGAGGAACATGTCCGAGCCCTCCTATGGACGACGTGGGCCGTTAACATGAGCACACGTCATGTTAACCGTTGTGCCGGGAAGTAGGGAGACAATGTCCCAATGACGAAGGTCTCGGGCGAAGTCTCCATCGGAGCGGGGGGAACGATCTCCGGAGGAACCTTTCGGCGTCGCCCCGCCCAGCGCCGCAGCCAGGAACGCGTCGAGCGGATGCTGGACGAGTGCGCGCGGCTGCTCGACGAACTCGGCTACGACGGCCTGACGACCAAGGAGGTCGCCCGCCGGGCCGAGGTGCCGATCGGTACGTTCTACCAGTTCTTCAGCGACAAGCAGGCGCTGGTACGCGCGCTCGCGCTGCGCAACCTCGACGCGTTCCTCGACCGCCTGGCTGACCGGCTCGCCGTCGAGCGGATCTCCGACTGGACCGACGTCGTGGATCTCGCGATCGACGAGTTCGTCCAGATGAAGCGGACCACCCCCGGATTCGGCGTCGTGGACTTCGGCGAGGTGCTGGCCGCACCCGGAGGTCCCGCGCTGCCGGGCACCAAACGGATGCTCGACGCCGCGCTGGAGAACAACGCGGTGGTGGCGGATCGGATACGCACGCTCACGGTCGAGCTGCTCGGCCTGCCGAGGGGCGAAGCGCTGGGCCGGGCGTTCCTGGTCGCCGTCGAGGCCGCCGACGCCGTGCTCAAGCTCGCCTTCCGCGTCGATCCGGAGGGCGACCCCGAGCTGATCGCCGAGTGCAAGCGACTGGTCCGTCGCTACCTGTCCCTTCATCTCGCGTAACGCTCATCTCGCGTAACGGCTCATCTCGCGTGGCGGCGGTGCGGAAGGCCTGCCGGCGGAGGTGGCGCCGGATGTCGGTGGCGGTGGGTAGCGTCGGAGGCGGCCGAACAGAGGAGAGCACGATGGCCACTGTGACGTCGGGCGACGGCACCCGGATCGCTTTCGAACAGCTGGGAAGCGGGCCCGCGCTCGTACTGGTCGACGGAGCGAGCGGCTTTCGCCGGCTCGGACCGATGCGATCCCTCGCCGGTCACCTGGCCGACAGATTCACCGTCACGATCTACGACAGGCGTGGGCGGGGGGAGAGCGGCGATACCGCGCCGTACGCCGTGGAACGGGAACTGGAGGACCTCGCGGCCGTCATAGCGGCGGGCGGTGGATCGGCGTTCGTCCACGGGTTCTCCTCCGGTGCGGCGCTGGCCCTGCTCGGAGCGGCGGCCGGCCTGCCGATCTCGATGCTCTCACTCCTCGAACCGCCGATCGACCTCCATCGGCAGCGAGGAGAAAGCGGCTTTGGAGCCGAGCACGACCTCGCCGCCGAGATCGAAGAGCTCGTAGCCGCCGATCGCCGCGACGACGCGGTCGAGCATTTCCATGCGAGCATCGGCGTCCCACCCGAGATGGTCGCCGGCATGCGGCAGGACCCCTTCTTTCCGATGCTGACGGACATCGCGCACACCCTCGCCTACGACCTTCGGATGACCTCGGCCGTCTCTCACACCACTCTCCGGTCCGTGACCGTGCCGGCCCTGGTCGCCGGCAGCGCGTCCAGCGACGACAGGATGAACGGGTGGGCCGAGGACGTGGCGGCGGCACTTCCCCGGGGCCGCCATGTGATCCTCGAGGGGGAGTGGCATGGTGTGCCCGACGCCGTACTGGCCCCCGCGCTGGCCGATTTCTTCGCCGGCGGAGCCACCAACGCCTGACCGGGGAACCTTGGCGAGCCGACGTCGATACGCGTGCAAGAGTTGGAGAGGACCAGATGAGGGATTACGTGCAGGTTCAGGTCGCCATCGACGATCGGGACAGGGCCGCCTCGCTCGCCCGTTCCGTGGTCGAGGCCCGGCTCGCGGCATGCGCCCAGCTCGTCGGTCCCATCGTCAGTACGTACTGGTGGGAGGGCCGGGTCGAGACCGCCGAGGAGTTCCTGCTGCTGCTGAAGACGACAGGTGATTCGGTCGACCGGCTGACCGAGCACATCCGCGCCGAGCATCCGTACGAGACTCCCGAGATCGTCGCACTGCCGATCGAGGGCGGGCTCACCGCCTATCTCGACTGGATCGCCTCCGAGACCCGACAGTCGCTCTAGTCACTCACGCCGGTCGTTTTCCCGGCCATTTCTCTGGCGGTCCCCGCGGCAGCTTCTCGGGCGGGCTTCCGGGGGCAGCCGACGGTTCTCGATCGGTAGGGTGTCCGCCTCATCGGTGAAGGCCGCCCAAGTGTTGGAAGGCGCCGACCGGGCTGCGCCGTCGCCCGCATCGAGTGACCACAATCGTGCAGGCGGATCCTCGCGCTGCGCCTTGTGAAAGCAGGCCTTTGGCTCAGGATGAGCAGGGCTCATTATGTCGGTGGCTGCTGCAAGCATGACGGGATGAACGCTAATCCTTACGACTACTCCTGGCTCTCCCCCGAGCGCTTCCCCGATCTGGCGTATGCCTACTGCTTCACCTACATCCGCGGCCTGACGCCTGAGGAAGTGGTGACCCGGCTCGGCGTACGAGTCGAGGACTGCTCTCGCATGACGCTCGATGAGCTGATCCGATATTCCTACTCCGGCTCTTACGAGCTGCAGACATTCGGTGCCGTCGCCGTCGGAGACTGGGTACTCCTCGTCGAAGTCAACGGCGGGCTCGGCGTCACCGAAGAGGTCATCCTGTCGCTGTCGGCGGGCACCCGCCTGGTCTCGCACTTCTATCTCGAGGTCAAGGGCATGGATTACTTATATTGGATCGAGGACGGAAAGATCCGGTTCGAATTCGCGTACCAGGAGGGTTACTCCCACTGGATTGAGGACGGCAAGCTCCAGCGCCTTTTCCCGCATATGGAAGGCTACTCAGAGGAGATGCCGGACGAACTCGCAGAGACCATGGAGCGAATCGACTCCCCCATGTGTCCGCACTCCGAGCCCCACGAAGGGCCGTCGTTCCTCCTGGCCGAGCGTCTTACCGGGATCACAATGACGCCGCAGCTGCTGGAGGGGTCCACCTACCTGTGCGGAGGCGTTCCGAGGTGACCCGGACCACTGTCCACGGCCCCGCGGGTCGGTCGCAGACGGTGGATCATTTCGCCGTAATCTCCTGTGGGCTCCACGGAGGTACTGCTCTCCGCCGGCCTGCCATCCCAGGCCATCAGGATGAAGAAGCCCCCTGACGAGTGGTGCGCGAGCAGCGGCGGCTGCTGCCTTCGCGGCACATGTTTCGTAATCTTCGCGCTTCCCTCGTTTTCCTCGTTGAGCCGGATGAACGCCTGACCTCGTACTTTCGGCGACGTACTTCCGGCGACGTACTTCCGGCGACGCCGATTACTTTTCCGACATCTCGGGCCTTCACGATAAATGTCTCTATAGCTCGTATATAATTTCGTGTTGGTCGCTGAGACGCGTTGCTATTCGTGAGTTTCCATGAGATTATTGGTACAGATTTTCGATGCGGCAGTGACTCGCGAGAAGTCGGGAAGGGGGACGCGTGGAGTCGGCAGAGCTGACCCAGCCGCTCGGATTGTTCGATCCGGATCCGTCGCGTTCCGGGGGACGGTCGCTGCTGGGTCCTGAGTGGTGGGCTGCGGTGCGGGCCGAGGCGTCGGCGCGTGCGGCCGCCCGTTCCTCCGACGATCGGGGAGGTACCGCGTCGTGGTCCGGCTGGCCTGACTGGCTTTCCGTCGTTCCCGGCCCGCCGCCGGATGTCGCATTCTCAGACGGAGCGGCCGGGAGCAGCGTGCCTCGGAGCAGCGTGCGCTCAAGAGAACGTGAGGGCGGCGTGCGCAGCGGCGGCGTGAGCGCTCCTGCGTCCGCTGGTGCGGCTCGTACGGCCGGCGGTTCCCCGATGTACGCCGACGATGGCGATGCTGACACCCGTTGGCGACGTACCTCGGAGTCTGCGGGCACCTCTTCCGGTGGCTCCTCGAATGGCTCCTCGGGTGATGCTCCGGGCGCTTTTAGGGGTGGCGTCTCGGGTGGTGCTCCAGGCGGTGTCCTGGACGGCCCCGCAACTGGTGCTTCAAGCGGTCCCGTGGACGGTTCTCCGGGTGACTCCTCAGGTGATCCTTCCGGTGCTGCGACGGTCGGCCCTCCGGGTGATGCTCCCAGTGGTGTCCCGGGCGGTTCCCCGGGTGATGCTTCGGATGCTTTTGAGGGCGGCGCCTCGGGTGTCCCTGCAGAGGGGTCCCCGGGTGGTTTTCCGGGTGGTTCTTCGGGTGGTCTGAGCGGTGCGTGTGCGGCGGATTCCGCGGGCGTGGTCGGGGCTGAGGAGCTTTCGTGGCCGTTGGTGAGCCAGGTGCGGGAGGCCGCGCTGGCGTTGGCGGTGACGGCGGTCCCGGGCTCTGCGGAGGTGTGTCTGGCGCAGGTGGAGGAGTTGGCGTTCGCGCGGGATCGGCTGGAGGCGGCGATCGCCCTGCGGGCCGCGCGGGTGCACACGGCCGGAGCGGCCCGCCAGACCGGGCACGCCTCGACGCGGACGTGGTTGCGGTCGGTGTGCGGGATGAGCCGCCGGACGGCCTACCGCACCGTCGCCCTGGGCATCGAACTGGCCCGCCTGCCCAAAGTACGCGCACGGTACGCCGCCGGGAACCTGACCGAGGCGGTGGTGGCGGCGATCTGCGCGGCCACCACCGGGCTCAGCGATGAGGACGCGGCCAAGGCCGAGACGATCCTTGTGGAACTGGCCGATTGCGCCGGCCCGCAGGAGATCACCAAAGCGGGACGGTATCTGCGGGCGGTCCTGAACCCCGGCGGGGAGGTCAACGACGCCGCCGCCGACTACGACGCCCGCTTCCTGCTGCTACGGGAAACCGAGAGCGGCGGGGTGGAGGGGGAGTTCCGTCTGCCGCGGGAGGCCGCCGCCCGGCTACGGGCCCTGCTGGACGCCTACGCCAAACCCACGGCCCAAGGAGATGACCGGCCGCTTCGAGTCCGTAACGCCGACACGCTGATCGCACTTTTGGAGCAGCAGATCACCACCGAACTCCTGGTGTTGATCAACGCCGAATCCCTCCCCGACGACCCCACCCCCCACGATTCCGAACACGGCACCGCCCCCGGGCAATCCACCCACCACAGCACCACTCCCCGCGACGCCACGCCCGGCGACGCCGCACCTGACGATGTCGCGCCCGAAGACAGCGCATCCGAAGACGGCACCTCCGAGGGCACCACGTCCGGTGACACCGTTCCTGATGACGCCACGCCCGGCGGCACCGCGTCTGACGACGTCACTCCCGGCAAGACCGCGCCCGACGACACTGCGCCTGGTGATACCACGCCCGACGGCACCATGCCCGACGGCACCATGGCTGGTGACACCGTGCCTGAGGACACCGCGCCCGGTGACGCCGTCCGGAGCGACGGCCCGGTGCATGCGACCGGCAAAGGAACCGGCCCGGGAACCCGTGAGGATGCCGGTGACGACCTCGATCCTGATCACGCTCCCGGCATCGCTTCTGCGCCCGCGCCCGCCCCCGAATCCACTCCCGCTTCCGAGCCTGCTCCTGGATTCCTTCCCGGAGCCTTTCCCGGGGCCGGTCACAGAGACGACCGGGGGGACGCGGCTCCGGGCGGTGATCCCACCTGCGGCCAGCGTTCTGAGTTGCCCACCGAGAACTCACGCGAAGACCGCACCCTCGTCCGCCCGGCCACCACAGGTGACGACGAGCCCGGCCCCGCGGCCGAGGCCAGCCCAGCGGTCGAGCTCGGCGCTGCGGCCGGGACCGGAGGCACTGACGAGCCCGGAAGCGTTGACGAGCCGGAGACCGAGAGCGGCTCGGGGACCCGCACCGGCATCCACAACCGGGCCGGTGAAGACGAGCACACCGCGGACACCACTCCCACCGGTGCCGACATCGGCACGCACCGAGCCATCCCCGCCGGTGCCGACCTCGGCACGCACCCAGCAGACCCCGCCACCGGCGATCCCGGCAGGGACGACCCCGGCAGGAGCGACCCCGGCGACCCCAGCGGAGGCGATCCCGGCAGGAGCGATCCTGGCAGCGGCAACCCTGGAGACCCCGGCAGGGGCGATCCCCGTGGGGGCGTGGACCCCGGGGGTGCGACTTCCAGGAGCACAGGCTTCCGCTTCTGGAGCGTCGACGGCGGCTTCGGGGACAGCGGACCCGGGGCCGGGGACTGGCGGTGGCAGTCGGTGCTGCGCACCCTGCCCGGGCTGCTGCTGTCCACCGGACACCTGCTGCCCATCACCGACATCCACCGCCTGGCCCGCACCTCCACCCTCGTCCGCCTGGTCATGAACACCGAGGGGCAGGTCCTGGACATGGGCCGCAAGACCCGCCTGGCCACCCCCGCCCAACGCCGCGCCGTCGCCGCCCGCTACGACACCTGCTGGGTGAAAGGCTGCCCCCTCCCCGCGAGCATGTGCCAGATCGACCACATCGACAACTGGAGCGAAGGCGGCCGCACCGACCTGGCCAGACTCGGCCCCGCCTGCCAATTCCACAACCGCGACCGCTACCTGCACCCCGACCGCTACCAACGCCGCAAGACCGGCCCCGACCGCTGGGAGTTCATCTACATCGGCCCCTCACCCACCAGAAAACACCGCTCTGAGCCGACACCGCCTCCGATCGAACGGCGGCCCGACCGAGACGCCGTCCCTCATGCCCTTGATCAGCTTCCATCTGGATCGAGCTGGGGGATAGAGAGCGGGCTGATGAGGGGGCCGTCCCAGGGGCGGACAAGAGAGCAGGAACCGTCCCGAGGAGGAGACCGTCGTGGATGGGTGAGGAGGGGTGGCTGACAGACAGGAACCGTCCCGGCGAGAAGGACCTCCCCCGAGGAGCAGAAGCCATGCCGGGGAGGATGGCGATCATGGGGAGGAGGACCGTGTCGGTGCTCGTCGTGGCCGCCGAGTCGGCCGGACGCGTGGTGCCGTGTGCTGTGCCAGGATCGGTGGCGTGGTTGTCTACACACCAGGACAGGTAGTAGAGGAGACCGGGTTCAGCCTCGATACCCTTCGCTACTACGAGCGGATCGGGCTGCTCGAACCGATCAGCCGCAACGCGGCCGGCCAGCGACGGTTCACGGAGGACGACGTCAGCTGGCTGGGCATGGTCCGTTGTCTGCGTGACACCGGGATGCCGATCGCGGAGATGCTGCGCTTTGCCCAGCTGGTACGGCAGGGTGAGCACACGATCAGGGACCGCATCGCCCTGCTGGAGGCACACGACCGCAAGGTCGAGGCTCAGATCGAGGATCTGCGGCACAAGCACGGAGCGGTCCGTCAGAAGATCCAGTACTACAAGGACGTGCTCGGAGGGCCGGTGTTGACCGGGAGCTCGGCACAGGAAGACGCCCGCGGAAAGAGCGTGTCCGCCACGATGTGAGGCCGCGGCGGAATCCGCGAAGACCACGGATGCTCCCGGTGCGAGTCCCGTCCTCCGTCATGAGGACGTGAGGGAAGCGGGTTCGGGGGAAACTCAGGCTGTCCGGTATGCCTGGGCCTGCAGCCCGTACAGGTCGGCGTAGAGGCCACCGAGGGCCATCAGTTCCTGATGGGTGCCGTGTTCCGCGACCTCACCGTGATCGAGCACATAGATCCGGTCGGCGTAGCGGACACTGGCGAGCCGGTGTGTGATGAGCAGGACCGTGCGGCCGTCGGCGTGCTGTCTGATTCGCTCGAACAGTGCGTGCTCGGCCCGGGCGTCCAGCGCCGCCGTGGGTTCGTCGCAGATCAGCAACGGCGCATCCCGATAGAAGCCGCGGGCGATCGCGATGCGCTGCCACTGGCCGCCGGACAACTCGTGCCCGTCTTTGAAACGGCGGTCGAGCAGTGTGCGATAGCCGTACGGAAGCTCCGCGATGACCTGATCGGCTCCGGCGACCTCGGCGGCGCGGACCACCGTGTCCCCGCCTTTCTCCATGCCCATCGTGATGTTGTGCCTGGCCGTGAGCGGCCACCGGGTGTGATCCTGGGCGATCACCGCGATTCGGCCCCTGAGCCGATGCGGGTCCACCCCGCTCACGTCCGTTTCGTCCCACATGACGCGGCCGGCGTCCGGCTCGTACAGCCCGGCGAGGATCTTGGCGAGCGTGGTCTTGCCCGAGCCGTTCTCTCCGACGAGAGCCACGACCTCGCCCTGGTCGATCCGTACGGACACG
Organism: Sphaerimonospora mesophila; assembly: GCF_001417795.1. Taxonomy (NCBI): domain Bacteria; kingdom Bacillati; phylum Actinomycetota; class Actinomycetes; order Streptosporangiales; family Streptosporangiaceae; genus Sphaerimonospora; species Sphaerimonospora mesophila. Next base: position 266,779 of record NZ_BCBX01000033.1, read on the forward strand.
CCTCGCAGCGCAGGTTTGTCGGAGCCGGGATAGGAGAAGACCACGTCTTCCACCGAGATGTGCCGGAAACCGGCGGGGGCCTCCCCGGACCGGTGCGTCGGGATCCGTGCCTGTGCCTGGGCCACGAAGTCGAGATAATCGGTGAAATAGAGCCCTTCCTCGTAGAGCCGGTTGGTCGCGAACATGAAGTTCGCCAGCGATGACTGGCCCGAGCGGATGGCGAGCACCGCGGTGCCGGCCACGGCGAGAGGCACGGCACCGACGGCGAGGAGCACGCCGAGCGCCACGTAGACGACCCCCTGACCGATGCCGCTGAGCGCCTCGCCCACGATCCTGGCGACCGTCTGCCGGCGGGCCAGGTCGAGCATCACCTTCTGCTCTCCCCGGGCGACCCGGTCGTGCATTCGCAGCAGGAAGCCGCGCATGGTGAACGTCCGGACCTCGGCGGCGGTGTCCTTGTCCGCGAGCAGGTCCGAGATGATCCACTTGCGACGGCGAGCCGGCACGAGCAGGAGATCGGTGGCGTATCTCATCCGGGCCGCGCGGATCGCCGCCCACGCGTCGGGGACGACGGCCAGCAGGAGGAGCGGCAGTAGCACGGGGTGGAGCACGCCGAGCACTCCGGCCGCCGCGGCGATCCCGACCACGCCGGTGACCGCGTCGATCGCGGTGTCCACGACGGTGTCGGCCATCGCCATCCCGCGCAGCCGGGCCCGCTGAAGGGAGTCGTGGAACTCCGGATCATCGAAGCAGACGAGGTCGACCTGGCTGGTCAGGCCGTAAAGGCGTGATTCGGTGATGCGGCTCACCTGGGGGCCCAACCGGGACTGGGCCCAGCCGGCACCCGACTGGAGCAGGGTACGCATGACGGCGGCCGCGCCCACCAGCAGCAGGCTGGGCAGCGCGGCGCGGACCCGGTCGGGCGTCGGGCCGGCCTCGAAGAGCGCGGTGAGCGCGCCGGTGGTGGCCAGCAGGCCGAAGGCGGTGAAGACGCCGCCGAGCATGCTCAACGTCACGGTGGCGATCGTGTCGCGTGGGCTCGCCTGCCACGCCATGCCGAGCGCCTGGCGGATGAGGCCGGGCAGCCTGCGCGCCACCGTGAGGAACCCGATGCCGGCCATCGTGGCCGCGTGGCGGAACCGCTGCGGCGAGTCGATCTCAGCCAGGGACGGCAGGTCGTCATCGCTGAGATCCTCGGCCGGGACCGCCCCCGTGGTGGTGGTCCCCGTCAGAGGCGTCCTGGTCAAAGGCGTCCCTGTCGGGGTCGTTCCCGTGGTGGTGGTCCCCGTCAAAGGTGTCCCTGTCAGAGGCGTCCCTGTCGGGGTCGTTCCCGTGGTGGTGGTCCCCGTCAGAGGCGTCCTGGTCAAAGGCGTCCCTGTCGGGGTCGTTCCCGTGGTGGTGGTCCCCGTCAAAGGTGTCCCTGTCAGAGGCGTCCCTGTCGGGGTCGTTCCCGTGGTGGCTCCCGTCGGAGGCGTCCCTGTCGGGGTCGTTCCCGTGGTGGCTCCCGTCGGAGGCGTCCCTGTCGGGGGCGTCTCGGCCGGGTCGTTTTCGTCTGGGTCGCTTTCTGTGGGGGCGGTGTCGGGAGCCGTCATAGGTGCAGTTTGAACGTGGGGACCGACAGGTTCACCGGCTTTCCCGGATAAGACCGGTGGGACTTTCACGATGCAGAGACGTTATCCGGACAAACTTGACGCCGACCCTGCGGAGGTGGGTTGATGAAGCCTTGCTGACAACGTTGTCAGCAATATGGACGTATCTCGGGACCCGGTGTCATCACGAGAACTTGAAGGGATGTTGCGATGAGACGACGGTGGATGGCGGCCGTCGCGGTCTCTGTGGCAAGTCTGCTCACTCTCACCGCCTGCGGCGGCGACGCGAAGGAGAGCGGAGGCGGTGAGGCCGCGCACAAGAAGGTCGAGGTCTTCTCGTGGTGGACGGGCCCCGGTGAGGCCGACGGCCTGAAGGCGATGCGCGAGATCTTCGCCAAGCAGAACCCGGATTTCGAGTTCTTCGACGCCGCCGTCGCGGGCGGCTCCGGTGACCAGGCCCGGGCGTTGCTGTCGAGCAAGCTGCAGGCCAACCAGCCGCCGGACACCTTCCAGGGGCACGCGGGCGCCGAGCTTCAGGGATACATCGAGGGCGGCAAGCTCGAGTCGCTCAACTTCCTCTACGACGAGCTCAAGCTGAAGGACGCCTTCCCGCAGCAGCTCATCGACCAGATCTCGGTCCAGGGCCAGATCTACTCGGTGCCGGTCAACATCCACCGGTCGAACGTCCTCTGGTACAACCCGTCCGTACTGAAGGAGGCCGGGGTCGACGGCGCCCCGGCGACCATCGACGAGTTCGTCGCCGACCTCGAGAAGGTGAAGAAGACCGGGAAGATCCCGCTGTCGATCGGCTCGCAGTGGACCGTGGTCCACCTGCTTGAGAGCGTGCTGCTCGGCTCGCTCGGCACCGACGCCTACAACCAGCTCTGGGCGCCGAACGCCGACTGGTCGAGCGCCGAGGTAACCAAGGCGCTGGAGAACTTCAAGGCGATCCTGTCGTATGCCGGGACCCCGCAGGAGGACTGGCAGCCGGCGGCCAAGCAGGTCGCCGACGGCGAGGCCGCCTTCAACATCATGGGCGACTGGGCCTACGGCTACTTCCACAACCCGCCGGAGGGCGGCCTCGGCAAGGAGTCGCACAAGGACTTCGACTGGGCGGCCTCGCCGGGCACCGACGGCACGTTCATGTGGCTGTCGGACAGCTTCACGCTGCCCAAGGGCGCGCCCAACCGGGACGGCGCGATCGCGTGGCTGAAGGTGGCGGCCAGTAAGGAAGGCCAGGACGCCTTCAACCCGCTGAAGGGCTCGATCCCGGCCCGCACCGACGCCGACAAGTCCCTCTACCAGGACTACCTGAGCTGGAGCCTGGAGGAGTGGTCGAAGGACAAGCTCGCCGGTTCGATCCAGCACGGCGTCGTGGCCAACGACGCCTGGCGCAGCGCGATCAACGACGCGGTCGGCCTGTTCCAGCAGAGCCAGGACGGGGCCAAGCTCCAGGAGGCACTGGTCTCCGCCGCGAAGAACAACAACCAGTGAGTTGATCTACTTGTGCGGCTCACGCCATCGCGACGGCGTGAGCCGTACATGATCATTGTGAGGTGGAAGTGACGACGCGCGTGCGCAGATGGCTGCCCGGGCTGCTCCTGGTGTCGCCGTCGATCGTCCTCATCGCCGTCTTCGTGTACGGCCTGCTGGGGTGGAACTTCAAGGTCGCGATGACCGACAAGCACAACGAGATAGCCGAGATCCCCGGCAATTTCGTCGGGCTGGAGAACTTCGTCAGCATCTGGAGCGAGGAGCGCTGGGGCCTGTCGGTCCGGCACTCGATCATTTTCACCGCAGTCTTCGTCGGCGGCGCGCTCGTCCTCGGCTGGTTCCTGGCGTTCCTGATGGAGAAGGGGATCAGGGGCGAGGGCGGGTTCCGGGCGATCTACCTGTTCCCGATGGCGATCTCGTTCATCGCCACCGGCGTCGTGTGGCGGTGGCTGATGAACAGCGCCACGGGGGAGCGCGCGGTCGGGCTCAACCGGCTGTTCGGCTACCTCGGGATGGACTTCCTGCAGTGGCAGTGGTTCCGGGACCCCGATTGGGGGATGGCCGCGATGGCCGTTCCGGCGGTCTGGCAGATGTCCGGATACATCATGGCGCTGTTCCTGGCCGGATTCCGCGGCGTGCCCGAGGAGCTCCGCGAGGCCGCCCGCGTCGACGGATGCAACGAATGGCAGGTCTACCGGCGGGTGATCCTGCCGATGCTGCGCCCGGTCACGCTGTCGGCCCTGATCATTCTCGGGCACATCTCGCTCAAGGTCTTCGACCTCGTGGTGGCGGTGTCGGGCAAGCAGATCATCACCGATGTGCCGGCGACCTTCATGTGGACCGCGGTCTTCGACGCGCACGACCCGGCCAAGGGTGCGACCATCGCCGCCTACATCGTGCTGTCCGTGGTGATCTTCATCGTGCCCTACCTGATCTGGAACGCCAGAAAGGGGAACCGATGACACGCGGCAGGGCGCGGGCCGCCCGCTGGGTGCGACTGGGCCTGCTGGTCCTGTTCGTCGTGGTGTTCCTGATCCCGGTCTACGTGCTGCTGGTCACCAGCTTCAAGCCGCTCAGCGAGGCCGATCCCGGTCAGGCGTGGAATCTCCCCAAGGTCTGGACGGTCGAGGCCTGGCGCGTCGCCTGGGAGAAGCTCGAACCCGGAATCCTCAACAGCTTCCTGCTCGCGATCCCCGGCTCGCTGCTCTCGGCCGCGCTCGGCTCGATGAACGGGTACGTCCTGTCGAAGTGGCGTTTCCCGGGGGCGGACGTGGTGTTCACGCTGTTCCTGTTCGGAATGTTCATTCCGTACCAGGGGGTGATGATCCCGCTGGTCCAGCTCATGGTCAATCTTGGCGACTGGTTCAACCTGGATCTGTACGGCGGCATCCCTGGGCTGACCCTCGCCCACGTCGTGTACGGAATCCCGATCTGCACGCTGATCTTCCGGAACTACTACGTCACGATCCCCGATGAACTGATCGAGGCGTCCCGGGTCGACGGCGCGGGCATGCTGCGCACGTTCTGGTCGATCGTGCTCCCGGTCTCGGGGCCCGCGTTCGCCGTCGTGATCATCTGGCAGTTCACCTCGATGTGGAACGACTTCCTGTTCGCGGTGTTCCTGACCGGCCCGACGTCATGGCCCGCCACGGTGATGCTGAACAACATCGCGGGTGCCCAGACCGTGCCCTACAGCCAGCAGATGGCCGCCGCGATCCTCGCGTCGATCCCCACCATGGTCGTCTATGTGCTGCTGGGCAGATTCTTCATGCGTGGTCTGATGGCGGGCGCGCTGAAGGGCTGACCATGGGCCGGGTCGAGTCAGGGCGAGCCGAGTCAGGGAACCGTTTCGCCGGAGCCCCGCTCGATGAGCCGGGTGGGCAGTTCCAGGCGCAGGCCCGGCCCGGCGTGTCCGGACAGGCGCCGGAACAGCATCTCGGCCGCCGTCAGGCCGAGCCGGGAGGGGTCCTGCGCCACGATCGTGATGCCGAGCAGGTCGGCCAGTTCGAAGTCGTCGAAGCCGACCAGCGCAAGGCCGGCCAGGCGCCCCTGACCATGCCGTCCGGTGCCTCCGTGCCGTTCGGCGCCGTGCCGTACGGACCCGTGATCGTTGGAGCAGCGGCCGTTGGAGCAGCGGCAGGCGGAGCAGTGGTAGGCGGAGCAGCGCGCCGAGATCGCGTCGAGTACCCGCAGGGTCGCCACCGTGGTCCGGCCGTTGCCGGTGAAAAGCGCCGTCGGCGGGTCCGGCAGCGCGAGCAGTCGCTCGACGACGGCGCGCACCCGCTCCTGGTCCGGCGGCCCCATCGCGACGAGGCTCTCGTCGTACGGCAGGCCGGCGGCGGCCAGGGCCTCTCGATAGCCGCGCAGCCGCTCGACCGCGGTGAAGATGGCGGGCGAGTCGGCCAGGAAGCCGATGCGCCGGTGCCCGTGCGCGATCAGGTGGGCTACGCCGGTCCGCGAGCCGCCCGCGTTGTCGCTCAGCACGGTGTCGGCGCGGCATCCCGCGCCCGGGGGGCGGTCGGCGAAGACGGCCTTGATGCCGGCGTCGAACTCGGGGGCGAGGTAGCCGTGGTCGGTCCCGGCGGGCACGATGATCAGCCCATCGACCTGGCGGGCGCAGAAGGCGAGCACCAGATCACGCTCTCTGGCGGGGTCTTCGCCCGAGGAACCGGTGAAGACGAAGTGATCGTTCCGCAGCGCGACATCCTCGACCGCGCGGCTGAGCCCGGAGTAGAACGGGTCGGCCACATCCTCGATCACCAGGCCGATGCTCGCGGTGCGGCCCCGGCGCAGCGTACGCGCGCTGTCGTTGCGCCGGTAGCCGAGCCGGTCGATCGCGGCTTGCACCCGTTCCGCCGTGGCCGGGTTGACCCCCGGCTCGTTGTTCACCACACGGGAGACGGTTTTCAGCGCCACCCCCGCGGCCGCCGCCACATCGTTCATGGTCGGCCGACCGGATCGCTTCTCTCCCACGGTTCTGATCGTCTCGCATCACGGACGATGGTGACAACGTTGTCAAGCACTCGTTCCGCGTAGTAAACCTGTCTGTTCTCCGGCACCGGTCGCCGGAGGGCGATTGACGGGCCTGTGCCGGTGGCGTAATTTCCACAATCGGTACGGGAGAAGAACTATCGTTCGGCTCGCGAACGTTGGACGTTCGACGCATGCCTGTCGCGAAGGAGAGCCGATGAGCACGGGCTCGATGACCACTGTGAGCGATGCCGTGTTCGAGGTGCTCCGCCGCACCGGTATGACGACGATCTTCAGCAACCCGGGTTCCACCGAGATCCCGATGCTGGCCGGGCTGCCCGATGATCTGGACTTCGTGCTCGCCCTGCACGAGGGGTCGGTCGTGGGGATGGCGACGGGTTGGGCGATCGCCCACGGCCGCCCGGCCGTCGCGCTGCTCCACACGACGGCGGGACTCGGGAACGCGGTCTCCGCCATCGCCACGGCCCGGGTCAACCGAGCCCCGGTCGTGGTCGTCGTCGGCCAGCAGGACCGGCGGCATCTCGCGCTGGAGCCGTTCCTCGCCGGGCGGCTGCACGGCCTGGCCGGGGACTATCCCGTCTGGACCGACCACCCCTTGCGCGCGCAGGACGTCCCGGGCGCCATCGCCCGCGCCCGGCACGAGGCCGTGACCGGCCGCGGCCCCGCGCTGGTGATCGTGCCGATGGACGACTGGTCGGCGGAGTGGGACGGCACGATCGAGGCCGCGCCGGCCACGGTGATGCGGCCGGTCGCGGTGGACGAGCGCGATCTCGCCCCGCTCGCCTCCCTGATCGCGGAGGCGGATTCGCCCGCCCTGGTGGTGGGAGCCGGCGCCGACTCGGCCGAGGCCTGGGCCGCCCTGACCTCGCTCGCCGAGCGGCTCGGCTGCCCGGTCTGGCAGGAGTCGTTCGGCGCCCGGGCCGGGTTCCCGCAGGATCACCCGCGATTCGCCGGGTTCCTGCCCGCGAACCGTGCCGGACTGCGGGCGACGCTCAGGGGCCACGATGTGGTCCTGGTGGTCGGGACCGCGGCGTTCCGGCAGTATCCGTACGAACCCGGGCCGCTCGTCGACCCCGGCACGCGGATCGCCGTTGTGAGCGACGACCCCGCCGAGGTGCACCGCAGCCCCGCGGAGCTCTCCGTGCTGGCCGATCCCGCGGCGGCCTGCGCGCGGCTCGCTTCCCTGGTCCCCGGGCGGGCCCCCGCTCCGCCGGTCTTCCGGCCGCCGACCCCGCCGGTGCCCGCTCGTGCCGGTGAGCCGCTGCGCGCCGCGCATGTCCTGCACGAGCTCGCCGTACGGCTCCCGCCGGAGGCGATCGTGGTGGAGGAGACCCCGTCGTCCCGGCCCGACCTGCACCGGCTGCTGCGGGCCCGGCGGCCGCTGGGATTCGTCTCCGCGGCCATGGGCGGGCTCGGCTTCGCCCTCCCCGCGACCGTCGGACTCCGCATGGCCCTGCCGTACCGGCCGGTGGTCGGGGTCGTCGGAGACGGGTCATCGATCTACGGCATCCAGGCGCTGTGGAGCGCGGCGCACTACCGGGTGGGCGCGCTGTTCGTCGTGCTCGCCAACGGCCGCTACGCCGTGATGGACCGGCTGGCGGAGAAGAACGGCGCGGGCAAGGCTCCCTGGCCCGCGTTCACCGAGGTCAGCCTCTCGGCGATGGCCCGCTCGTTCGGCTGCCCGGCGATCCAGCTGGACTCCCATGCCGATCTCCTGGCCACCCTCGACGAGGTCGTCCCCACGCTCGGCTCGCGCACCGAACCGCTGCTCCTCGACGTCGCCGTCACGCCCGACGCCGAGTTCCACCCCTAGCTCGTGGTTCCGCCACCCCACGTGTGCCGCTGTCCGGCCGCTCCCGGGGCGGGGGAAGGGCCGATCACCCTTGTATGGTTTGGGGGATGATGAACCGTTCTAGGGTAGATCGCGGCCATTTGCTGCTCTTAGTCGGATTCATCCTGGCAGGGTGGAACCTCCGGCCCGCGCTGGCCGGGGTGTCTCCGCTGCTGACCGACATCATGGGGGACCTCGGGCTCACCGCGGCGGAGGGCGGGGCGATCACCACGGTCATGGTGGTCTGCCTCGGCCTGCTCGGTCCCCTGGCCCCGATCCTCGCCAACCGGGTCGGGCTCGACCGCACGCTGCTCATCGGCCTGCTCATCCTGGCGGTCGGCGTCGTCGTGCGCAGCGCCGGCGGTGTCGTCGCTCTTTACGGCGGGGCCGCCCTGGCCGGTACGGCCATCGCGGTCATGAACGTCATCATGCCGGCCATCGTCAGGCAGCACTTTCCCACCCGGATCGGGCCGCTCACCGGCGTCTACGTCTCGTGTCTGGTCGCCGGGGCGGCCGCCGCATCGGCGGTGATGGTCCCGCTCGCCGAGGTGGTCGGCTGGCGGGCGGCCGCCGGGTCGGCGGCGCTGCTCGCGCTGGTCGCGGCGGGACTGTGGTCATTTCAGGCGTTCCGTACGCCGCCACGGCGCGGTGACCGCGCTCCCGGGCATCGGCCGTACCGGGCGCTGCTGCGCAGCAGGACCACCTGGCTCGTCACGGCGTTCATGGGGCTTCAGTCGCTGACGTTCTACGTCATGCTGGCCTGGTTGCCGACGATCTTCCAGTCCGCCGGCGTCGCGGCCGATCAGGCCGGATATCTGCTGGGGCTGACGAACCTGGCTCAGATCGCGGCCACCCTGACCGTGCCCGTGCACGCCGGAGCGGCTCGCTCCCAGGTCCCGCACGTGACGGTCGCCGCGCTCCTGACGATCGTCGGGTACGGCGGGGTCCTGCTCGCGCCGACGACGATGCCGTGGTTGTGGATGGTCGTCCTGGGACTCGGCCAGGGGGCCTCGATCGCGCTCGCTCTGCTGATCATCGCGTTGCGCGCGCCGGATCCGGCCTCGGTGACCGCGCTGTCGGCGGTCGCGCAGTCGAGCGGCTACGTGCTGGCCGCCCTGGGGCCCGTGGCCATCGGACTGCTTCACCAGCTCTCCGGCGGCTGGCGGGTGCCGCTGCTCGCCGGGATCGGCGCGTGCGTGCTCCAGCTCGCGTTCGGCATGCTCGCCGCCAGGCCCCTGCCGGCGCAGCCGAGGCCGTGACGTCAGTCGATCTCAGCCGGCCTCAGTCGCGCTCAGTCGGCATCGGCCGTCTCAGTCGTCTCCCCGTCTCAGTCGTCTCCGAGGATCATGTTGAGGATCCAGCTGATCACCCCGACGACGATCGCTCCCCAGAAGGCCGCCCAGAATCCGCTGACATGGAATGGGAGATCGAGCTGCTCGGCCAGCCAGCTCGTCAGCAGCAGCAGGCCGGCGTTGACCACGAGGGCGAACAGGCCCAGCGTGAGCACGTAGAACGCGCATCCGACGGTCTTGATGATCGGCTTGAGCACCGCGTTCACGATGCCGAAGATCAGCGCGACCGCGAGTAGGGTGACGATCTGCTTGGTGGTGGTGTCGGCGGAGACCGTGATGCCGTCCACCAGTTTCGTGGCCCCCCAGAGGGCTGCGGCGACGACCAGGATCTTGAGTATGACCTTCACAGGAAGAATACTTCCACGATCCGGCAAAGAACGCGCGGGTGAGCGTGGCGAAGCCGCGTCCCGCCCTCCCGGCAGGGCATAAAAGACAGGCTTGGGGGAAGTCACCCTGGCTTGGGGGGTGAGGCCGGATGGATGAGCGAGAGATCGAGTCACTGTCGGCCAGGGAACTGCACGACCGCGCCGTCCGCTATGCCGTACGCCATGGCGACTTCGGGTTTCTGTGGGACCTGCTCAAGGTGATTCCGGCGGCCGAGGCCGCGAGCGGGAAGGCCGACGAGACTGCCAACGACCTCACTCGGGTCTCAGCGTTGCTCAGCGATGCGATGGCGGCCGGAGAGGGCCATCTCGGCGACGCGCTGCGCCCCGTCTACGTCGAGTATTTGTCGAAGCACCCGGACGCCTGATGGGGTCCGGATGTAGGCCGAAAATCCACCTGCGTATGACGACTTCATGACAACCCCGCTTGTAGGCTTGAAGCAGATCCTCAGGGAAGAGGATCGGACAGACTTTCATGAAGAAAGGACGCGGATGGGGGAACGCGTCCGAGAAAGCGGGGGCCCGCCGGTGCCTTTGGGGAGGGCATGACTGGCGGAACCGCTTTGATCCGGAGCCGGGCAGTTGGGGGACTGCCCGGCTCCGGCGTTTTCCGGCCCGGTGCCGGCCGCCCCACATCGAACGGCACATGCCGCCGGCGTCACGGCGATCTTTCCTTGAGCTCGGTGAGCTTCTCCTGGGCTCGGCACGCTTCCCCGATTCCGGGGGCCTGCCTCGAGTTCGGTGAGCCCCCCTTGCGCGCCGACGACGAGATCGATCTGTATCGCACCCCGGGTCGTGGGCCCGCTTCGACATCGGCCGCATGCCGTACCCGGAACTCGCGCTGTTCAGCGCCGACATCCTGGTGATCGCGGTCTTCATCGAGCCCGAGTCCGAGCCTGCGCCCGAACCCGAGCCCGAGTCCGAGCCTGCGCCCGAACCCGAGCCCGAGTCCGAGCCCGAGCCCGAGCCCGAGTCCGAGTCCGGTCTGAGTCCCGGGCCGGTCTTGTCGGGAGGGGGTCGCGGGGCGGACGGGAAGGCTTGTGTCGCTTCCACCGGGTTCCTGACCTGGGCTTGGGATAACCTGGTAGATCTTCTGGGCTTTATGGGCGTTTGGTTTTGCTCTGTCCTGACCTGTCCGGTAGCGTCCTATTTGTCATCAACGGGTTGTTCCTCCAGAGAGGAGATCTGCGTGGGGGACCCCATCCGCTGACTCATCGGATCACACGTCTGATCGACCTCGGCCCTCCGGCCGCATATCCCAATATCAGCGCCAGCAGCGCTCGGCACGGGTGATCGACCATTCTCGCCCGGCCTAAGGCCCCTTGTTCTCGGCCCGCTGATCTACGGGTCGGCTCAATGACTCCTGGCCTGCTTCTGTCGTCTCACGAAAGATCCCTATTCTCGTGTTCAAGACTTGGTTTGACCTGCGTAACAACCAAAGCGTGTCGAAGTTGAGCGCCCTCGCGTGCACCGTCGCCGTCGGCGCATCCCTCATGGCCGCCGCTCCCGCCCCGGTCGCGCCGGTTGTCAAGCCGGTCAACCAGACCATTACGGCAGTGGACGACGCCGCCCCCGTGCGGGAGGAAATCCTGCTCCGCGGCACCACCGTGGGTTCCTACTTCTGGGACGACTCCTCGGGCCGGAACGGGGACACCGGTCTGCCCGCGATCGGCCTGCCGATGCAGAAGGGAATGTTCGCCAGCCCGAGCTGGCCGCTCGGCACCGAGGGCTACGTCATCTACAAGGGTAAGAAGGCACCCTTCTTCATCGGCGACCGAGGCCCGGGCGTTCCCTCGGAGAGGGGCGTCATGCTCGATCTCGATGGTCAGACCTTCGCCGAGCTCGTCGGCGAGAGGTGGAACGCCGACTCGCTGACCGTCACCGGTGACGAGGGCCACATCGAGGTGGACTACGTCGTGACCAAGTGGGGCGACGGCCCCGGCACCCCGGGCAGTCCCCTCCCCTTCTCTTCGGGCGCCTGGCGGGGCTGAGCGGGTGATCGGGAGCTCCGGACGCGGGGCTCCCGAGATCATTTTTCGGTGTGCGTGCGGACTTCAGGAATGCTAGGGTTACGCACGTCGCCTGCGCCGCTAGCTCAGTTGGTCAGAGCAGCTGACTCTTAATCAGCGGGTCCGGGGTTCGAGTCCCTGGCGGCGCACAGATCGAAGACCCGGGTCGGTACGTCCGATCCGGGTCTTTCGTCATTCAAGGTCTTTCGTCATTCAAACGTCATTCAAACGTCATTCGGGCGGAACCGCCGAAGCGGGTGACGAAACGGCGTTGCCAGGGTGTCTCGACGGCGCGTGCGGCGTAGTGCCGTCTGACATACGCGACCGCCTCATCGTCCGGCACTCCGTCAAGCACGGCCAGGCAGGCCAGCGCGGTGCCGGTGCGTCCGTATCCGCCGCCGCAGGCGATCTCCACGCGCTCGGTTTCGGCCCGCTCCCAGGCCGCGCGCAGCGCTTCGGCCGCCGTCACACTGTCGGACGGCAGCCAGAAGTCGGGCCACCGGATCCAGCGGCTCTCCCACGCCACGGTCGGCGGTCGGCGGCCCAGCAGGTAGAGCGCGAAGTCGGGCCGTGCCCCCTGGGGGAGTGGGTGTCTCAGCCCCCGGCCGCGTACGAGCCGCCCGGAGGGCAGGCGCAGCACACCCGCCGCCGTGGGCTCCCAAGTAGAGATCACCTCGCCAGCCTAACTCCGCCGGCCGGCACTGCCCGGGTCGCGGCCGGTCACATGTAGTCGGGAAGAACGCCGGTGAGCGCGGGCTCGTCGTCGTCGCCGGGCAACGTCAGTCCGGTCACCATCTCGGCCAGCTCGGCCGCCTTGACGAGATCGCCCTCGGTCTCCATGTCCAGGACGCGCATCTGCTCCAGCAGCCGATCGGGATCGCCGCCCGAGCGGACGCCCGGCTGATCCGGCTCGAACTGAGTGATGATCACACCGTCCTCGGCGTACACGAAATCCTGGTCGAGGTTGACGTTGAAGAACACCGTGGCGGCCGCCGTGCCCTTGCTGAGCTTGCACATCACATCGTCGAGAATCCCCGCGAAGCCGTTCGGTTCCACCAGGACCACCCCGCCGGCGACGGGAAAAGCGGCGATCGCACCCTCGTCGTGACCCGACTCCACCTCGGGGTCGACGGTCGCCTCCATCCGGGCGAACGCCTCGGCCGGGGACAGGCCCCGGACGTAGGTCACGCACATGGCCTCGTCGTCGTACCAGTCGCTCAGATTCATGTTCCCAGACCCCTTCATACCGGTGGCCTTCTTAACGGTGGCCTTCATAACGGTGGGCCTGATCTTCGCACAGGGCTCCGACCGAATCGGAACTTTCGCCGCGGCCGCCGCTCACGGCCCCCGGATTCGCCGTCGTGATCTGTCAAAGCCCCTCGCGCAAGGTAATCGTTATGGCTCCGGAGTGGTATCAGGGCTGCTCAGGCGTACGCTGGGGAAAAGTTGACACGCGGCAGACCATCGGACACCGGGGGCTGGACTCCTGACATGAGCATGTTGAGGCACCCCGGCACCAGTGAGACCGCCGAGGTGTTCCAGCACATCGCACTGCTCTACCGCGACGACGACGAGTATGTGACCGTCTGTGCGGCCTTCGTGGAGGAGGCGCTCGCGCGCGGAGACCCCGCCCTGGTGGCCGTGCCCCGTCGGGGCGGCGATCTGATCCGGGAGCGGCTCGGCCCGAAGTCGGCGGCGGTCGCCTTCAGGGACATGAGCGTCGCCGGACGCAACCCCGGCAGGATCATCCCCGGCGTTCTGCTGGCCTTCGCCGCCGCGCGTCCGGGGCGCCGGGTGCGGATCATCGGGGAGTCGATCTGGTCGGGCCGCAGCAGCGTCGAGTATCCGGCCTGCGCGGCACACGACGCGCTGATCAACGTCGCCTTCGCGGGTCGCCCGGCGACCGTCCTGTGTCCGTACGACGTCTCCCGGCTGGACCCGGCGGTGATCGCCGACGCGCATCGGACGCACCCGCTCGTACGGGACGGCGCGGGCTCCCGGGCCGGCCCCGCTTACGCCGATCCGCTGGAGACCGCCGCAGCTTTCGATCTTCCGCTGCCGCAACCGCCATGCGACGCGGCGACCTGTGTCTTCAGCGAGGTCGGCGAGCTTCCGAAGGTGCGGGCCTTCCTCGCGAGTCAGGCGGCCTCCGCCGGACTCGGCGCCCGGCGGACGACCGAACTGCTCATAGCGGTCAACGAGCTCGCGACGAACACCACCGAGCACACCCGGGGGCCCGGCATGCTGACGGTCTGGGCCGAGGGCGGCAGCCTGGTGTGTCAGCTGGATGACACGGGCCGGCTCGCAGATCCGCTCGCGGGACGGGTGCCGCCGCCCGACAACGCGACCCATGGCCGCGGCCTGCTCGTCGTGAACGAGCTCGCCGACCTGGTGCGCATCCACCGGCACGCCTCAGGCACCGGCTTCCGGCTGCATTTCGACCTGGTCACCAGGTGACGGGCAGCGCGCGGAATCCGCCGGTCAGCCGGTCGACCCGCGGCTCCAGCCGCTCGTACGGCACGGCCGGCCGCAGGGTGGGGAAGCGCCGGAACAGCGCGCCGAACACGGTGCGCAGCTCCACCCTGGCGAGGCTCGCGCCGAGGCAGTAGTGGCTCGCGTAACCGAACCCGACGTGGGCGTGGAACATCTCGCGGGAGACGTCGAACCGGTCGGGATCGGCGTAGACGCGCTCGTCCCGGTTGGCCGCGAACGTGGCGAGCATCACCAGCTCACCCGCCCTGATCGTGACACCCGCGATCTCGACGTCCTCGTGCGCGTAACGGACCAGGCCGTGCTGGCTCGGCGCGGCCGTACGCATGATCTCTTCCACCGCGCCCGGCACCAGCGAGGGGTCGCGCAGCAGCGCCTCCCGCTGCTCCGGGTCGCGCAGGAGCAGCAGCACGCCGTAGTCGATCTGGTTGACCGTCGTCTCGTGTCCGGCGAACAGCAGACCTCCGGCGATCTTCGCGATCTCGTCCTCCGGCAGGTCGGCGGCGGCGAGGTCGGAGTACACGTCCTCGCCCGGTTCCTCGCGCTTCCCCTTGACGATCGTGTACGTGTACTCGCTCATCTCGTCGCGGGCGGCGGCCGAGCGCGCCGGATCGGACAGATCCGTCATCTCCTCGGCGATCGCCCGGAACCGGTCCCTGTCCTCGTACGGAACGCCGAGCAGCTCGCAGATCACCTGGATGGGCAGTGGGACCGACAGCCGGGCGTGCAGGTCGCAGGGGGGACCCTCCTCGGCCATCCGGTCCAGCAGGTCGGCCACGATCTCCTCGACCCGTCCCGACAGGGCCCCCATCCGGCGGGCGGAGAAGGCCGGTGCGAGCAGCCGCCGCATCTGGGCGTGCACCACGTGTTCCGTGGCGTGGTCGCCGTTCGGCCCGCCGATCAGGGCGTTGTTGGACAGGCGTGGGGCGGATTCGGGAGTCGGATGCGACCGGCCGAACCGGTGGTCCGCGAACACCTGCCTGATCTCGTCGTACCCGCTCACCAGCCATGCCTCGTCACCGGTCTCGGTCAGGACCTTGGTGATCGGTTCCCTGGCCCGCAGCTCGGCGAACTCGGGGGAGACCTCCAGGACGTCACTCCGCGCGAACGGCAACTGAGGGAGTCGAGACATGTCAGATTTCCCTTCAAGAGACGGCGGCCCCTCGAAGTTCTCACCTGATCAGCGATGACGCAATGCCGAAACACGTGGATATGTCGTTACCTGACCGCAAGACGAGTGAATCCTTGGCCGGTCGCCGGTCGCCGGTCGCCGGTCGCCGGTCGCCGGTCGCCGGTTCAGTGGGGGAGGAGGAGACGGCCTGGCGATGCCGGACAGCAGCACGACCCCGGCGAGCCCGGGCCCGGGCCCCGGCGCGCCGCCCATGAGCGCCGTCGCGATGCAGGCGCCCTCGCTGTGACCGATGACGGAAGCCACCATCTTGAAGCCCGCGACCTGAGACCGGCGGAATTCACTCCGCCAGGCCGAACTCCTCGTGCGCACGGCGTTGGATGTCCGTGTAACGCGTCTTGTAGACGGGGTAGAACTCCCGGCCGCATTTCAGGTCGTCGAGCGCGTCCCCGATTTCGCGTGTCAGGTACGGCCCGGCCTGCAGCGGGGTGAGATTCGGCTGGTAGACCCGGTGGTTCCCGTCCTCGTCCGTTCCGAAGGACTTCAATGGCTCGTCGGAGATGTCGTCGGTCCGCCCGATCTCGGTTATCTCGGCATTGAACCTGGCGAAACCGCGACCGGCCAGCGCGGACGGCAGGGTCGATTCGACGGCATATCCCTTTGCCCTGAGGCAGTCCGCCATGTTCTCGGCGAGCCGGACGAGCCGGAGATCGGCGTCGATCTCCGCGGCGACGAGCCGGTCCACCAGGGCGCTGATCTGGCGATGGTGATCCCACTCCGACGCGACGTCCTTGCCGGTGGCCTGCTTGACGGCCGGCCCATAGCAGCGGTCGTACGCCTCCTGGTAGGCCCGGCGCTGAGTGGTGGAGAGCGCGGCCCGGATCGCCCCGTTCGGACTTATCGGGACGTGCTCGGGCTTCACCCGGGGATTGCCGAACTTCTGCGGGAAGACGTAGATGGCGAAGGCGCCGTAGCCGTACTTGGCGCGGTAGGACCGCATCGCCGCGTAGTCGCCCCGACCCAGCCTGTCGTTCTTGAGCTCGGGATCGACCCGCTGCCAGGGCGACCCGTCGTCCGGGACGTAGCGGAAGCCGTTCTGCTCCATGCACGTCGCGAGCGAACGCTCGATCGAGTGCTCTCGCGCGCCGCTCGACCGAACCACGGTGAGCGACTCGGCCGTGCCCGCGCAACCGGTGACCGAAAGCAGCGAGAGCACGGCCGAAACCGTGAGCGTCCCGCGGCGAATCGACGGAGTGATCGGGCGAATCGGCATGACGACAGTTCACCTCAGGCCGCGTAGGGCCCGCGTCTCGTCCTGCACGGCCAGCGCGGCGGCCAGGCAGGCGATGGGGATCACGGGCAGCACATAACGATGGTCGAAGTCGAGCACCGCGACGGGCGCGACGAGCAGGGCAGCGGCGACGCTCCACGGCAGCAGGGCGGCCCGGCGCTCCCACCTGTCATCGGCCCGCCGTCCGCGACGGGCGACGCGTGTCACGCCCACCGACCCCAGCGCGCCGACGAGCAGGATCGCGCCCAGCATCGGTCCGCGCAGGTATGCCGGGTGCTGGTAGGCGACCAGGAAGTCGGCGTACGGACGGACCGCGTGTTGGGGCCGGATGCCGGAGTCGTACTCTCGCTTCATCTTGCCGATCAGCGGTTCGTCGGGGAAGGCGTCGGCGTCGAGACCGAAGCCGAAGGCCGGGACGGCCCACGTAGGGTGGGGCACGGGAGTCCACGCGAAGGTGAGCGCGGTGTCGTGGACGACGTCGCGCAGGTAGTCGAACGGCTGGGCCAGGATCGCGCGGAGCGCGAACGCGCGGGCGGCGTCGTTGCGCTCGAACGCCCCGCCGGGGAGCCGGTCGGCGCGCTCGCCGAACACCCAGTAATACTCGCCGGCCGTGTCCTCGACGACGCCGTTCGGGCAGAGGGGGGCGAGTTCGGGCGGCGGTTCGATCACCGAGCAGTCGGCGAAGGTCATCGTGCGGGCCCACAGTGAGATCCCGTCGACCTGCGTGAGGGTGAACCTGCCGTGCTCCTCGGCGTACCAGCCCGCGTACGCCGCGAGCGGGAGCGTCCCGGCCAGGGCCAGCGCGAGCAGCGGACGCAAGCCGGCCGCCCGCCGCTCGCCGCGCCGTACGGCCCCCCGGCAGGCGAGGACGAGCAGGATGAGGAGGAGCAGCGGCAGTGCGATCGTCCGGGTGATCGCCGCGAGGGCCAGCAGCAGCCCCGCCCAGGTAGCGGCGCGGACCGAAGGCCACGGCGACCACATGAGGACGGTGAGCGCGGCCGTGATCAGGAAGATGAACAGCGTGTCCGACAGGACCGCGTGCTCCAGCCGGAGGAACGAGGCGTCGAACAGGCCGGGCACGGTGGCCACGGACGCGGCCCAGCCGGGCAGCGACCGGCGACGCAGCACCGCGTAGATCAGCACCGCGGTGGTGAGGCCCAGCAGGTGATTGACGGCGGCGAGCAGCTCGACACTGTGGAACGGCCACAACGCTCGCAGCAGCAGCGAATACCCGATCGGGTGCAGGCCGGTCGACGGCCGGAGATGGATCGCGTTGTCCAGGTAGGTGAAGGAGTCGTACCAGTAGAGCTTGGCCGGACGGTACGCGAGCATCGTCACCACCCGGAGCGCGGCGGCGAGCGAGAGGACCACGGCGAAGACGCGGTGATCCGCGAGAACGCTGATGCGGCGGCCCGGCGGGTGCGGCGCCGTCGAACGGACGTCTGTGAGCACGCTGAATCCGATCCTCGTGACGACGCGGTCGTCGGTCTGGAGGGTGGCTGTGCCGGTGATCAGGGGGAGGCGGGTCAGAGCCGCAGCGCCGCCCGGGAGCGGTACGGCACGGCGGTCGCCGTGACGGCCAGGAAACCGAGCAGCGCCCAGTGGGCGACATCCTGACGGCCCGCCGAGTCGAAGTTCTCGACCAGGACGGCGATCTGGACGAGCACGTACGGCACGGCCGCCACCGCCCAGCGTGGGTCGCCGGTCGCCGCGCCGGCCCAGACGGCGAGCAGCAGCAGCGCCGCCTCGAGCCCGACCCTGGCCAGCGACCGGGGCGACCCGGCCGCGACGGTGAGCCAGGCCGGGTCGGTGCACGCGACCAGCGGAGCCAGCGCCCACCAACCCGGGAAGCGGCGGCGCGGCGGACGGGGGCGAACGGCGAGGACGAGCAGCCCGAGGAGCAGCACCGCATGGGTGATCACCGGGGTGATCGGGCCGCCCATGCCGTAGAGCGCGGTCTCGTTGCCCCAGAAGGAGTCGGGGAAGACCGGCACCAGCGTCTGATCCAGCCACGGGCGGCCGAGTGCGATGGCGGTGGTCTTGCTCCCGACGAGCAGAACGAGCGGCATTGCGAGCCGTACCCGGCCATGCGCCACAGCGAGCACGACGCCGGCGGACAGGCACACCCACAGGGGGATCGAGCCGGCGTAGGGGAGCAGCAGGCCCAGGTCGGCGAGGGAGACGATCAGGAGGCCGAGGTGGAGGCCGTCCGGCCACGGCGGGCCGTGCGCCGCGCCGGCGATGCGGGTGCGCAGGCCGCCGCGGACGAGCGCGGCCGATTCCGTCATCCCCGGCAGTGCCCGCCCCGGTGGCGTGGTCTCCAGCAGCGTGCCGATGAACTCGTCGCCGAACCGCTCCCGATAGTCCCGCGGATAGGCGCGCAGCAGCAGCCGGTATCGCCGCTCCAGCGCCCCGCTCCTCGTGCTCCCTGTCCCGACGGCCTCCGTCTCGGTCATGAGAACGCCGATCCCGGGTCGGCGATCCGGCTCATGACGACGGAGGCGGCCTGCCGCATGCGCAGCGCCTCCTCCGACAGCACGTGACGGCCCTCGTCGGTCAGCCGGAAGTAGCGGCGCGGGCGTCCGTCGACGGTCTCCTCCCGATCCACCTCGATCAGCCCGTTGGCGGCCAGACGGTCGAGTGCTCCGTACAACGTGCCGACCGGCAGCTTGATCCGGTTCTCGGAGAGCCGGAGCGTGCACTTGATGATCCCGTGCCCGTGCAGCGGGCCGTCGAGGAGCGCGGCGAGGATGAAGTAGGTCGGCTCGCTGATCGAGGGTGGTGATCTCCTGGCCATGCCGGGCACCATACTTCGCGAGACGAAGTATGGTCAAGCCGAGATCAAGGTGTTCAAAGGGTGTGACATGCACCGAAGCGGGGGGAGGTCGCGGAATCAAGACCCGACGAAGTGATCACATCGAGCGGAAGATCTTCGCCCCACGTGCGGTGGCCGCGCCGTGGGGCCGGGCAGACCGTTTCTCACTACCGTTCGTGTCCGGGCGAGCGCATCCGTACCGGGCACCGAAGCCTGGGGGTGGTGGCGAAATGCGGTTCTCAGCCGAGGAAGTGGTCTGGAGACAACTGCGCGGGGAGTATGCGGGTCGCTGGTCCATCTGGCGCAGCGATGCCGGTCGCTGGTATGCGACCAGGTTGACCAGGTTGCTGTCCCGCGCGGAAATGGATCAGGGAATGATTATGACGGCCTCCGCCGAGGACGCGGACGAGCTCCGCGAGTTGCTCGTGGCCCAGGATCGGCTGGCCGGCCAGACCCTCTCCACCTCGCCGTGATCTTGCAGTTTCTCGCATGTGAGGCTAGGAGCAGGAACTACGCCTTCGTGATCTTGCGGCTTCTCGCAGGTCTACCCCCTGAGCAGGAAAAACACTCTCCCTGATCTTGCACTCCGTGTCGGTGCAAGATTGGTTGGTGTGAAGGTGCAGGTCGGGCGGCATGCCTGTGAGTATCTGCAAGATCGGCGAATGGATCGGAGCAGGTCGGCGGGCCTTCATGCGAGAAATTGCAAGATCACGGGGTGGGGGAAATGGCGTGGTCGCGCTCGGAGTGGTGGGACATGTCGGGATGACGGGGGCGGGGCGGCAAATACTTGTTTCATCTAGTTTCATGCGTTGTCGCTCTCCGTCGTCGTCCCCCGGCGGCCGGCCGTACGGCATGCTGCTGAGGAGTGGTGTCAGGTGAAACTTTGTGAGCTGCTAGAACGCCGCAGGTCCTCCCAGGTTTCCTGATAAAGGCGGACATCCGGCTGCTCGGTGGCAAACAATCTTGTTTCTCCGCATTCACAAAACCACGGAGCGTCCCGTATGGTTGCTGTGGGAGCGCTCCCACGGATAAAGGAGGCGCACGTGAATCTCCCGTTCGGAACCGCGCCACTGGACGTGGCACTGGTGGGGAACGCGGTGTGGACCGTCGAGTGCCTCCTGCCGGCAGTCGGCGCGAGTGTGGCGGACGCGCGATCCCTGATCCGTCGTGAACTCGGCAGATGGGGCGTGGAGCGGCTCATCGACGACTGCTGTCTCGTCGTCAGCGAGCTCGCCGCCAACGTGGTGCGACACGGCGGGACCGTGTTCACCATGCGCCTCGGCAGTGACGGCCACTGGGTCTACGGGGAGATCTCCGACCAGGGGGAGGGCCTGCCGCAGCAGCGGGACGCGGACATGGACTCCACCGATGGCAGGGGCCTGCTGATCGTCAGCGAACTCGCCGACGACTGGGGCGTCACGCCGTACGCCCATGGCGGCAAGACCGTCTGGTTCGTCATGGGCACCGGGCGCACCTCGCACATGCCGATCGTGCCGAGCCGATCCAGGATCACGGTCGGCTGAGCCGCACCCGTCGTAGTCCATTCCTCCGGGGTCACCCACGTTTGAGACGTGCGGGGAGGAAAAAGCAGAAGGAGTAGCCCCGGAGGGAGAAATGACATGCCAGGACGTGAGGAACTCCCGTCGACCCTGGAACGCTCGCCCAAGGAGGCCCAGGAGACGTGGATCAAGGCGCATGACTCGGCCGTCGAGACGTACGGCGAGGGCCAGCGGGCCCACCGTACGGCGTTCGCCGCGCTCAAGCACACCTTCGAGAAGGTCGGCGACCACTGGGAGAAGAAGGGCGGGCGCGGTCCGTCCGACGCACAGGCGAAGAAGGGCACTCCCAAGCCCGGCCGTACGGCCGAGGGCGTCGACGCGAACGCGTCCAAGCAGCACCTCTACGACGTCGCTTCCCGCCTCGGCATCGAGGGCAGATCGAAGATGACCAAGGAGGAGCTCGTCGACGCCATCAAGAAGGCCAACCGCCGCGCCACCGCCAAGGCCCGCGAGTGACCGCTCAGCCGGCGGCCCGCTTGACCAGGTCCTGTACGGCCAGGCGGATCGCGTGCCGGTCGATGCCCGCCTCCTCGAGCTGCTCCTGAGGGGTCGCCGACCCCGGCAGCGCCGAGACGGCCAGCTTCACCACCGGCACGGGTGAGGTCGCCAGCGCGGCGAGCACCGCGTCACCGAGGCCGCCCTCCGGCCAGTGATCTTCCACCGTGACGATCCCGCCGGTGTCGGCGGCCGCGGTCCGCAGCCGCTCGGCGTCGATCGGCTTGACCGAGTAGGCGTCGATCACCGTCACCTCGATGCCGTCCTCCCGCAGCAGGTCGGCGGCGGCGAGGGCCTCGTGTACGGTGATCCCGGCGGCGACGATCGTCGCCTGGTCGCCGGTGCGCAAGACCTTGCTGCCGCCGACCGGGAAGTGCTCGCCCGCGTCGTAGACGACCGGCGTGGCGCCCCTCGTGGTACGCAGATATCGGATCCCGCCCAGCCCGGCCATGTCCCCGACCAGCCGCGCCGTCTGGTTGGCGTCGCAGGGGTAGAGGACCGTGCTGCCGTGGACGGCCCGGAACGCGGCCAGGTCCTCCAGCCCCATCTGCGACGGTCCGTCCTCGCCGATCGACACGCCCGCGTGCGAGCCGACCAGGCACAGGTCGGCCCGGCTGACCGCCGCCATGCGGACGAAGTCGTACGCCCTGGTGAGGAACGCGGCGAAGGTCGCGGCGTACGGCTTCCAGCCGCGTGCCTGCACGCCGATGGCGGCGGCCACCATCTGCTGCTCGGCGATGTAGCACTCGAAGAACCGCTCGGGGTGTGCCTCGGCGAAGGCCTCGAGCCTGGTGGAGTCGGCCACCTCGCCGTCGAGCGCGACGACGTCGCCGCAGGCCGTGCCGAGGGCGGCGAGCGCCTCCCCGAACGCCTCGCGCGTGGCGACCTTCTCGCCCACCTCCCAGACCGGCAGGTCGAGCGTGCCGGTGGCGGCGAAGCCGTACGGATCACGCGGGCTCGTGGGCGGCTGCACCTCGACCGTCAGATCGCGCGGCCCGCCCAGCTCGGCGATCGCCTGTTCCGGGTCCGCGATCGGTTTGCCGTGCTTGCCCTCCCTGTCCTCGACGGCCGACACGCCGTGGCCCTTGGACGTCCGGGCGAGGATCGCGGTGGGGCGGCGGCGTGTGCCGCGCGCGTCGGACAGGGCGTAATCGATCTCGCCGGGGTCGTGGCCGTCGATCTCGATCGTGTGCCAGCCGAACGCGGACATCCGCCGTGCGTAGGCCGACAGGCCCCACCCGTGCCGGGTCGGCCCGCGTTGCCCGAGCCGGTTCACGTCGATGATCGCGGTGAGGTTGGTCAGCCCCTCGTGTCCCGCGTGTTCGAACGCCTCCCACATCGATCCCTCGGCCAGCTCGCTGTCGCCGCACAGCACCCAGATGTGGTACGGCAGGCGGTCGAGCTTGCGTCCGGTCAACGCCAGCCCGACGCCGACGGGCAGCCCGAAGCCGAGCGAACCGGTGGCCACGTCGACGAACGGCATGCGGGGCGTGGGATGGCCCTCCAGCCTGCTGCCGCGGCGGCGGAACGTCAGCAGCTCTTCATCGGTGATGACGCCCGCCGCTTTCGCCATCGAGTAGAGCAGCGGCGAGGCGTGCCCCTTGGAGAAGATCAGATGGTCGTTCGCCGGATTGTCCGGGTCGCGTACGTCCAAGCGGAGATGGCGGGCGAGCAGCACGGCCATGAGCTCGGCCGCCGACATGGAAGAGGTCGGATGGCCGGAGCCGGCGGCGGCCGACGCGCGCACCGAGTCCACCCGGAGCTGGGCTGCGAGTTCACACAGAAAGCGGTAGTCAGGCTCGTCCACCGCCCTCAACTACCCCGCCTCGGCGAGCTATACCACCCGAGTCTGGTCATTTCCCGGCAGCGGCGGCCTATTTTGTGGTGGGTCGTTTCGAGGCGGCTCGGTTCGGGGCGCTCGTTTCGGGGTGGCTCGTTTCGGGGCGGTCGTTTCAGGGGTGGCTCGTTTCGGGGCGCTCGTTTCGGGGTGGCTCGGTTCGGGGCGGTCGTTTCAGGGGTGGCTCGTTTCGGGGCGCTCGTTTCGGGGTGGCTCGTTCGCTCCGCCGCGGGTCATTTCGCGGCGGAGCGCAGGGCGAGGGCCGCGACCGCGGCGAGACCCGCCGCTCCCGTGGCGACCAGCCGGCGATGCCGGGACAGCCACGTCTGCACGCTGCGGGGATGGGACCGGTCGTCGAAGTCGCCGTGAGCGCCGTAGTCGCGGTCGGTGTCCGCCGGCTCCCAGAGGTTCGACACGCCCGTGGGCGGCTTGCCGTCGACGAGCTGCGATTGCACGCCGGTCCTGGCGAGGTAGCGGTCGAGCAGGGCGGGGATGATCCGCTGCCCCAGGATCGTGGCCGCTGTGCTGCCGCCGACCCAGTATTCCTTGCGCTCCGGATGCTCGGCGGCGAAGACCAGCGCCTCGGCGGCCACCTCCGGCTGGTAGATCGGCGGCACGGGCTGCGCGTGCCGCCGCATCCGGGTCAGTCCCCAGTCGAACTGCGGCGTGTTCAGCGCCGGGAGCTGCACCATCGTTATCTTCACACCGGAGTCCTCGGCCAGCAGCTCGGTCCGCAACGCCTCGGTGAACCCCTTGATCGCGTGCTTGGCGCCGCAGTAGGCCGACTGCAGCGGGATCGACCGGTAGGCCAGCGCCGAGCCCGCCTGCACGATCACGCCGCGGTCGCGCGGCCGCATCATCTCCAGCGCCACCCGGGTGCCCCACACGTATCCCAGATAGGTCACCCGGGTGACCCGTTCGAACTCCTCCGGCGCGACCTCCATGAACGGTGCGAACACCGTGGTGAACGCGACGTTGATCCACACCTCGATCGGACCCAGCTCGGCCTCGATCCGCTGGGCCGCCTGCCGTACACCGTCGTAGTCGGCGACGTCGGTGGCGTACACCTTGGCGATGCCGCCCTCGGCGCCGACGTCCACGGACGCGCCGGCGAGCCCGGCCTCGCCGCGGGCCAGGAGAGCGACCTTCGCCCCCTCGGCGCCGAGCCGCCGGACCACCGCCCGCCCGACTCCGCCGCTCGCTCCGGTCACCACCACGACCTTGCCGTTCAGGCTCACCAGGCATCCTCCCCTTCGGCTCTGGCCGTCAGCCTCTGGACTCGGGGCCGCCGCCCAGTTTGCGCTGCTTGCGTACGGCGAACACGATGCTGCCGGCCGCGATCAGGGCGATCAGCCCCACCGCCACCAGCAGTCCCCACAGATGTGCGGTTATCGACAGGATCGCCACCGGCACACAGAAGAGCAGGACGAACGACGCGATCCGGATGCGGATCACATCCATCGGCGTCGTCTGCACCATCGCCTTGCCGGTGGGTGACACCTGTTCTTCACCCCAGCTTGGTTCCTCACCCATGTGGGAGCCCCTACCCTCGGATTCGGTTGACTATCGCGGTGGTCGACCGTTCCGGTACGTAGCTCAGCACGCGGACCTCGCCGCCCAGCCGTCGGACCAACTCGGCCTCCGGCAGCAGGTCGGGGTGATAGTCGCCGCCCTTGACGTAGAGATCCGGGCGGACGAGCGTGAGCAGCTCGACCGGGCTGTCCTCCTCGAAGACCGTGATGTAGTCGACGCAGCCGAGCGCGGCGAGCACGGCCACCCGGTCCTCACAGTGGTTGATCGGCCGGCCCCGTCCCTTCAGGCGGGCCACCCCGTCGTCGCCGTTGACGGCGACGACGAGCACGTCACCGAGGCGGGCGGCCTCCTCCAGGTACGCCACATGGCCCCGGTGCAGCACGTCGAAGCAGCCGTTGGTGAAGACGATGCGCCTGCCCTGCTCGCGTTCGCGGGCCAGACACGCGGCCAGCCGGTCGGGCGGCAGCGCGGTGTCGGGGCGGAGCGCCCGCTGCAGGTCGTCGCGCGTGCAGACCGCCGTCCCCGCCCGCCGGACCACGACGCTCGCCGCCGCCTGTGCGATGTCGGCCGCCGTCTCCGGGGCCGCCCCCGACGCCAGGCCGAGGGCGAACGCCGCGGTGAACGTGTCGCCGGCGCCGATGCTCATCGTGTCCGGCGCGGGTGTCGCATAGGTCCGGTACGGCTCCCGCCCCCGCCGGTGCAGTAGCGTCCCCTCGCCGTCGAGCGTGGTGACCACGAGTTCCGCGCCGGTGGCCGCGAGCAGCCGGTCGGAACGGGACGACAGGAAGCCCGGCCGGTCGCCGTTCCCGGTCTCGCCGAGGAGGCGCTGGACCTCCCGGTAGTTGGGCAGCACCGCGCGGGGACGACTGCCTCGCCATCTGGCCACGTCGTGCGCGTCCACCACGAGAACGCGCGATTCACCCGATGCCGATTCGCCCGATGCCGATTCACGCAGGGCCTGCCGTACCGCCGGGGTGCACACGCCGCCGCCGTAGTCGCAGGCGATGACGACGTCGGCGTCCGCGACCAGTCGCCTGATCCGTTCGATGAGCTCGCGCTCCGCCGACTCGGGGATCGGCGCTCCGTCCTCCTCGTCGTACCTGGCCACGATCTGGCCGTCGGTGAACACGCGGCGCTTGACCGATGTCCGCCGGCTCCTGGCGATCACCAGGCCATCGATGTCAAGGCCGCCGAGGATCGCGTTGAGCGTGGCCCCGGCCGGGTCGGCCCCGGTCACCCCCAGCATGTGCACCCGGGCGCCGAGGGCGGCCAGGTTGGCGGCGGTGTTGGCCGCGCCACCGGGCTGCTCCTCGATCTGCTCCAGCGTGACCACGGGCACCGGGGCCTCCTGTGCCATCCGGCTGCTGTGGCCGCGCAGCCACGAGTCGAGCATGACGTCCCCGACGACGACAGCGGTGACGTCGCCGAACCTGTCCAGCGTCTCTTCCGCCATGAAGTCCGTCATGTCCGGCCGTTACCCCGAGAAGCAGTCAAGAAACAGCCCGTGATGCCCCCGGCGGGCGCCCGACGTCGTGTCGGCAACGTGATCTTCCCAGCACCAACGTCCAAGTCGACGAGACAACGGCATCGGACGCAATCAAAATGATTTTTGGACATGCCGTATATCGCTAAATATAGAGAAAATATAGAAGTGTTGTGATGTAGATCACGTAAAATCTCTCTGGACTCTGTTGATCATGTGTGGGTAAATTGCGGTTGATTTGTGTAAAACCGTTCCAGTCATGCCTTTGTCAACCTTTAGGCCTTGCCGGAGCGGCGCGCGAGCGTTGTCAGGGTGGGGTTTTTGTTCTAGAGGTGGCAAAATGCGGTGGAATGGCTTCTTGTCGGGTGTGCGTGGTCCGGGTCGGTGGTTGACGCGGTTCGGAGCGGTTGCCGTGATCGCCGTTCTGCCGGGGTTCTTGCAGCTTCCGGCATTTTCCATCACTGCGGAGCAGAGCCGTACGACGCTTTATTTGGCCGGCTCGACGGTGGGTTCCGTGGACAAGCCCCCGGTGCAGCAGTCGGGTTCTGCCGAAGGGCTGCCGCACCTTGTGGATTCCGCCGCCACGCAGGCCGACGCGAGTGGCTCGGCCTCGAAGAAGGCCAAGCGCCCCAAGGGAAGCCTGCCTGTTGAGAAGCGGCACAAGACCTCTGACGAGCCGGCCAAGGGTGGTCTCAAGTCGCCTCCGCCGTTACCGGCGGAGTTGAAGCCATCGTCCGAGGGCGACCCGGATGTGAAGGACGCCGAGCCGGAGAAGGACGCGAAGGCTGCTGATGACGGCAAGAGCGCCGAGACGGCGCCGATGTCTTCGGAGGTTGCGGACGCGCTGGCCACCGCGCGGCGTACGGGTTCCCCTGTCGTCGTAGATAGTGAGACGACAGAGAGTTCTATCACCTACGCCAACGGCGATGGCACGCTGACGACCGAGGTGACCGGGGGCATTGCCCGAGTCAAACAGGATGGGAAGTGGGTTCCGGTCGACACCTCGCTGGTGGAGATCGGCGGGGTGCTCCGGGCGAAGGCGGCCAAGGCCGATGTGGAGTTCTCCCTCGGTGGTTCGGCCGATCCGTTCGTCAAGCTCACCAAGGGCAAGGGCAAATCACTGGCGTTGCGGTGGCCGACTCCACTGCCGAAACCGGTGATCGAGGGCAACACCGCGACGTACGTCGACGCGGCGGGCAAGGGCGCCGATCTGGTCGTCACCATGCTGCCGGACGGGTTCTCCGAGGATGTGGTGTTGCGGGAGCGTCCGGACTCACCGGTCGAGATCAAGATGGAGATCGACGCGGAAGGCCTGACGGTGGCCGAGACCTCGTCCGGTGGGCTGTCGGTGACCTCCGATGACGGTAAGGTCGTCGCCTCCGCTCCCGAGCCCGTCATGTACGACGCGGCCGTATCGGACTTCGCCGCGCCGTTACCTCTGGCATCCTCGTCTCCTTCCGCCGCCGCTCGTGCGCCGTCTGGCCGGGACCAGGCCGCCCGGGAACGTCACCGTTCGGCCGGGAAAATCGACACGCGGGTGGTGACGGAGAAGGGCCGCCAGACACTTGTGCTCAGGCCTGACGCTGAGTTCCTGAAGGCTCCGGACACGGTTTATCCGGTGAAGGTCGATCCGTCGGTGACGTTGACGCCGAGTACGGATACGTATGTCATCAGCAGTTCGCCGTCGTCCT
Organism: Sphaerimonospora mesophila; assembly: GCF_001417795.1. Classification (NCBI taxonomy): domain Bacteria; kingdom Bacillati; phylum Actinomycetota; class Actinomycetes; order Streptosporangiales; family Streptosporangiaceae; genus Sphaerimonospora; species Sphaerimonospora mesophila. The sequence goes on from NZ_BCBX01000033.1 coordinate 294,751, forward strand.
CGTTCAGTGGTTCGTCGTTGCTGTATGTCTCCAACGCCGGCTTCGGTGAGGAGGCCAGGTCGTTCATAGACTTCAACACTCCTTCGTTGACCGGTGCGACGGTGACGAGCGCGACGCTCAGCCTCACCCATGACTACGACTCCAGTTTCAAGGTCATCGATGCGACGATCAGCCGGGTGACCTCTCCGTGGGGGTACGGAACGACGTGGAGGAACCAGCCTACTTACACCAGCGCCGGGTCGGTCTACGCGAATGGCGGCGATCGGGTCAACGTGAACGTGAAGGCGATCGCTCAGGCGTGGGCATCCGGATCGCCCAATTACGGGTTCGCGCTCACCGACTGTTTCTCCTGCCTGATTTATTCGTCTGAGTCGTCCAAGGGCGTTCCGCCGAAACTGACGGTGACGTATACGGCGAACAGCGCGCCGGCGGTGCCGGCTCCTGCGGTGTCGCCGACGGTGACGGGTGAGACCGGCGGGGTGGTCACGTCGCTGACGCCGGTGCTGTCGGCGGTGTTGTCGGATCCCGATGGCGGGTCGCTGTCGGGGGAGTTCCAGGTGCAGGTCGGCAGCACGGTGGTGTGGAGCGGCACGGCCAGCGGGGTGAGCTCGGGCGGGAAGGCGACCGTGGCCGTCCCGTCGGGCAAGCTGTCGGACGGGCAGATGATCCAGTATCGGGCGCGTGCGTATGACGGGTCGGCCTACTCGGCGTGGTCGGGATGGCAGACGGCTCAGGTGACCTCGATGGACCTGGCGACGGTGATGTTCCAGCAGTTCACGCCGGTCGACAACACCCAGGTGGGGTCGCTCACGCCGGCGTTGTCGGCGTACGCGCAGGTGCCCGGGGAGGCGGCGACGTCGTACTGGTATCAGGTCTGCGCGGGGCCGAAGGACAACTGGACGTGGTGTGAGTCGTCCACCTGGGTCAAGGGCGCCTGGATGGTCCCGTCGGGCAAGCTGCAGTGGGGCAAGACGTATTGGTGGTATGCCCAGGCCGCGACCAGTGCGGCGACGGCGACGTCGTCGTGGCGGAGCTTCACCACGGTGCCGGAGCAGGCGTCGATCAACGCTCAGTTGGCGGCGGGGACCAACGGGCGGGACTTCGACCATGTCACCGGGAACTTCACCCGCACCGAGACCGATCTCGTCGTCGCGACGGTGGGGCCGCCGCTGTCGGTGATCCGTACCTATAACAGCCTGGATCCGCGGACGGACGGGGCGTTCGGCGCGGGCTGGACCACGCGGTGGGACACCCGGCTGGAGGACGAGCCGCTGACCTCGACGGTGTTGATCACTTATCCGGATGGGCGGCAGTGGCGGTTCGCGGCCAAGGGGGACGGCACGTATGCCTCTCCGGCCGGGACGTACGCCACGCTGGCCAGTCAGCCGGGGGGCACCTGGCGGCTGATGGACAAGGCGTCCACCTCCTACTGGTTCGACTCGGCCGGGCGGCTGGTGAAGGTCACCGACAGCCAGGGCCGTACGCAGACGCTGCAGTATGGCTCGGACGGGAAGCTGGCCAAGGCGACGGCGACGGGTGGGAGATCGCTGACGTTCACCTGGAGCGGAAGCCACGTGACCAGCGTGATCAGCGATCCGGTGGACGGCACGCCCGTCATCTGGACCTACACGTATGACGGCGACTATCTCGTCAAGGTGTGCCCACCCGCCTCCGGCACCGCATGCACGCGGTACGACTACAGTGACGACTCCCGCTATCGCAGCACGGTGCTGGACACCAAGCCGGTCGGCTACTGGCGGCTGAACGAGACCGGCACCGGGCTCGGCAGCGTGGTCTCCAACTTCGTCGGCTCGATCAGCGGGATCGGCGACGGCAAGATCGCCGGGGGTGCCGCCGACGCGACCGGCGGGGTGACCTCGCCGCTGGACGGGGCGTCGGAGACGGCGATGACGTTCAAGGGGACGGCCAATTCGGCGTACGTCTCCCTGCCGGCCAGCGTGGTCAGCGGCCGAGGCAGCGACGTGACGATCGAGGCATGGTTCAAGACCACCGCCTCGGGCACGATCATCGGCTACCAGAACTCGGCGGCCAACGCGCCCAGCGCGTACACTCCGGCGATCTATGTGGGAACCGACGGCAAGCTGCGCGGCCAGTTCTGGACCGGGACGGCCGCCCCGATCGCCTCCAACAGCACCGTGAACGACGGGAACTGGCATCACGTGGCGCTGTCGGGAGCCAAGAACACCCAGACCCTCTACCTCGACGGCCAGGCCGTCGGGTCGATCGCCAAGGCGATCACCAACCTGGGCCAGTGGGACGCCCGCATCGGTTACGGATTCGGCTCCTCCAGTTGGCCCGGGACGGTGAGCTCGAGCGGGCCGTTCCCGTTCAATGGGTCGATCGACGAGGTCGCGATCTACGGCAAACCGCTGCGCCTGGAGCAGATCGCCACCCATCACCGGACCAAGCAGGTCCGCCGTCAGCTCACCAAGGTCACCCTGCCGTCGGGGCGGGTCGCCGCGGCCAACACCTACGCCGCCGACGGCGGCCGCCTGCTGACCAACACCGACGACGACGGCGGCCAGTGGAAGCTGTCGGCGCCGGCGTACACCAAGGACTCGGCGGGCACGTCGCTGGCGAACGTCACGGTCACCGACCCGCACAACGGGACGCTGAAGTTCGTCAACGACACCTCCCGGGACGACCGCATCGTGTCCTGGACCGATCAGCTCGCCAAGAAGACCACCTACGACTACGACACCGGCGGCTTCAAGGTGAAGGTCACCGACCGCAACGGCAACGTGCGGGAGTACGCCAACGACGTGCGTGGAAACCTGCTCGCCATGACCGTGTGCAAGGCGGCCGGGTCGTGCGCCAGCGAGCACTACACCTATCACCTGGACATCGACAACCTGTTCGATGCCCGGAACGACCAGGTGGTCGAGTTCCGTGACGCGAGGTCGTCGGACGAGACCGACGACACCTACCTCACCACGATCGAGTACGACCAGTACGGCAACAAGGTCAAGCAGACCGGTCCGGCGACCACCGACTTCCCCTCGGGGAGGTCGGCGAGCTGGACCTACACCGTCGGCACCGAGCCGGCCGTGGGCGGCGGCACGACCCCGGCCGGGCTGCTGAAGACCCAGACCGACCGCAAGGGCAACCAGACCACGCTCGCCTACACCTCCGCCGGTGACCTCGCCAAGGTGACTCAGCCGTCGGGGATGGTGCTGGACGTCGCCCACGACGCCCTCGGCCGGGTGGCGGCCAGCACGAAGGTGTCGGACGCCGTTCCGGCAGGTGTGACCACGACGTTCGGCTACGACCAGGTGGGGCGGCTGATCCGCACCACCGAGGCCGGTGTCAAGAACGAGGTCACCGACGTGACCCACACCCGCGAGAAGCGGACGACCTACGACGCCGACGGAAACCCGCTCACCGAGGTCTCCGCCGACCTCACCGGCGGCGACCCCGACAGGAAGGTCACCTTCACCTACGACACCTATGGCCGGGTGGAGACGGTCACCGATCCCGAGGGCGGGGTCAAGCGGTACGCCTACGACCACAAGGGCCGCAAGACCAGCTTCACCGACGAGCGCGGAACCGTGTATGCCTACGGCTACACGAACCGTGACGAACTGGCCACCATTACCCTGATGGGGTGGACCGGTAGCCCGGTCGATCCCCAGCCCGCCCGTAACGTGGTCATCGAGTCCAACGCCTACGACCCCGGCGGCCGGCTCGCCTCGAAGACCGACGCGATGGGCCGGACCACGGCCTACACCTACTACGGCGACGAGCGGCTGGCCAAGGTGATCGCCAAGGGGGCCAAGCTCAACGGGTCGTCCACCGGCAGGGACGTGGTCGTCGAGGACAACACCTACGACCCGGTCGGCAACCTGATCAAGCAGGTAACCGGCGGCGGCGCCACCCGTGTCGACGCCGTCTACGACGCGGCCGGCCGTCTCACCGCCAAGACGCTCGACCCGCAGCATCTGGCCCGCACGACCTCCTACGGCTACGACGCCAACGACAACATCACCAAGATCAGCCGGACCGCTGATGGGACGGATCGGGCCGAGGTCACCGAGATCGCCTACAACGATCTCGACAAGCCCATCCGCCAGACGGTCAACAATGACGGGCAGGACCTTGTCACGAGCTTCGCGGTCGACGATCGTGGTCTGGTGGCCGGCATCACCGATCCTCGTGGGAACCTCTCCGGTGCCGATCCCGCCGACTTCACCACCACGATCCGCTACGACCTGGCGGGCCGGGCCGTGGAGGCCATCCAGCCGGCCGTGATGGTGGAGCGGGGCGGCGGCGCACCGGCCAGGACCCAGCCCATCACCCGGATGGGCTACAACACCGCGGGCGAGCTCACCCACACGGTGGACCCCGAGGGCCGCACCTCGGTGGCCACCTACGACCTGGCGGGGCGGCCGACCTCGCAGGCCAAGCCCGCCTACACCCCACCCGGGGGAGCGGCGGTCACGCCGATCACCCGGTTCGCTTATGACGCGGCCGGCCAGCAGATCAGCGTCACCGACGAGCGCGGGAAGATCACCACGGCGGTCTACGACGGGCTCGGACGCCGTGTCCAGGTCACCGACCCCAAGGTGGGCGATGCCGACCCCGGCCGGTGGACCTACGCCTACGACCTGGCGGGCGAACTGCTGTCGGCGACCGACCCGACCGGGGCGCGTACTGAGAGCACCTACGACGACCTCGGACGTGCGATCACCCAGACGACCATCGAGCGACGGCCGAGCGCCGCGGCGTACGTGACCCGGCTGGAGTATGACGACGCCGGTCGTCTCACCAAGCAGACCCGTCCGGCGGGCGACGTGATCTCCCGCACCTACGACGCCTCCGGCGCTGTGATGTCAGAGACCGACGCGCTCGGAAACGCCGGCACCTTCGACTACGACCTCGCGGGCCGCGTGACCAAGGTGACGAATCCCGATGGGACGAGCACGGCCGCCGAGTACGACCTGGCGGGACGCAAGGTCGCCGTCAAGGAACTCGATGACAATGGTGACGTGCTGCGCACCCAGGTGCTCGGTTACGACGCGGCCGGGAACCCGACCAGCACGACCACGGCCGAAGGCCACACGCTCCGGCAGGCCTACGATGCGGGCAACCGCCTGGTGGAGGTGAAGGAGCCGGTCTCGGCGGAGGAGACCGTCACGACCAGCTTCGGCTACGACGCGGCCGGTGCGCGTACCCGATCAACTGACGGGCGCGGCAACGCCACCGTCACGACCTACAACGCCCTAGGCCTGGTCGAATCAATGGTCGAGCCGTCCACGGCCGCGCACCCGAACGCATCCGACCGGACCTGGACCACGATCTACGACGCCGCCGGCAACCCGGTCGCGGACGTCGCGCCAGGCGGCGTACAGGTCAACCGCACCTTCGACGAGTTGAACCGGGTCACCACGATGACCGGCAGCGGCGCCGAGGCGGCCACCGCCGACAAGACCTTCGCCTACGACCTGGCCGGGCATCTGACCAGCGCCGGCGATCTGACCTTCACCTACAACGACCGGGGTAATCTGCTGAAGGTGACCGGGCCGGGCGGTGACATCAGCGCCTACGCCTACGACGCCAACGGTCGGCTGACCCAGCGGCAGGACACCACCGGCACCGCCTCCTTCACCTGGGACGGCGACGACCGCCTCACCCAGGCCACCGACCCGGTGACCGGAACCACGATCAGCTACGGCTACGACAGCGCCTCCCGCCTGACCAGCATGGGATACGGCACCGGCGGCGCGAGCCGCAGCTTCTCCTACGACCCGCTCAGCCGCCTGGTCAAGGACGAGCTGAAGTCGTCCTCGGACGGGCAGATCAGCCAGATCAGCTACGGCTACGACCTGGACGACAACATGGTCTCCAAGACCACCGCCGGAACCGCTGGCGCAGGCTCGAACGCCTACACCTACGACCAGGCCGGCCGCCTCACCTCCTGGACGGCACCCGACGGGCAGAAGACCGACTACGGCTGGGACGCCGCCGGCAACCGCACCCGCGCAGGAGACAAGACCTACACCTACGACGAACGCAACCGCCTCACCTCCGGCGACGGAAGCACCTACACCTACACCCCACGCGGCACCCTCGCCGAAAAGAGCACCGACGGCCGCGTCACGATCAGCAAGTTCGACGCCTTCGACCGGCTCATCCAAGATGGCGCCGTGCAGTACGGCTACGACGCCTCGGACCGTATGACCAGCCGCGTCAAGGGCACCGACACCGAACGCTTTACCTACGACGGTTTAACCAACAACCTGATCGCCGTGGCCGACGGCAGCAACACCACCAAGGTCGCCTATGGACGCGACGCGCTGGGCAACACCCTCAGCCTCTCCGGCGCCGGTGGCGCCCACCTGGCCCTGACCGACCTGCACGGCGACCTCATCGGCACCTTCACCGCCACCGGCACAGCCCTGGCCGACTCCACCGCCTACACCCCCTTCGGCGAGGTCATCACCCAAACCGGCACCACCCACGACCTCGGCTACCAGGGCGAATGGACCGACCCCGACACCGGCAACGTCAACATGCACGCCCGCTGGTACCAACCCGGCACCGCCACCTTCGCCTCCCGCGACAGCTGGAATCTGGAACCGGTGCCTTCCGTCCAGCTCAACCGGTACGCCTACGCCAACGCCTCACCGCTCATGGGCATCGACCCCACAGGTCACCAGCAGGTCGAAGTCTGCCTCGCCGGCACAATCTGCGGTGGCGGATACATCTGCGGCAGCAACGGCTCATGCCACCAAACCGACACCGCCGCACGCTGGTGGAGCGAATACACGAGTTCCATTGACTACAGGATGAGCCAGCCGCAATTCTCGGATGAACGGGCCCGGGAACTAGGTGTGACATCGACCGGCAGACCTGCTCCGAAGGGCTTCTGGGAGGCGACGGAAGGACAACGAGAGACCTACATACGGGTCTACGAAGTGAACACGTACATGAGCGACGCGCAGCTCCAGCGCATGTGGGAAGACATCAAAAAAACCCTGATCGAGCAGGGGGATGATGTCAACACGATTGTCCTCGCCGCGCAGGCCTACAAGGAGGGACCCAAGCGACAGCCCTGCACCAGGGAGGGCTGCCCATATCCGTATCTTCAGAAGTATATTGAACTCTTGCAGTACAAGAAGGAAATAGCCGCTGCCGCCAAGAAGCACAAAGTTGATCGCGCAGCATTAACGGCAGTTCTCATCTATGAGGGTCTTTGGCTGGAGCCGAAGGGGGGTAAGCCTGGAGATGCTATAGCGTGGCTGTCCGGATATGGTGACGGAATTTCTTTAGGTATAGCGCAGATGGAGATATACAAGGCGCGAGCCATGCTGAACAGGTATTATAGTGGGCGTGGCGACAGGATGACCAATAAGGAGATTGCCACTCTCCTGAACCATAATGCGGGAATGGCTATCGAATTGGCTGCCGCATATATGCGCTATCTGAAAGAGAGCATCGTTATCGATACGCCAGGTGGGTCGCGACACATTAATGACTGGGAAGCCGCTCTCGCCTACTGTGGGTGTACGGGGGTTACCTGGAGCCGGTCGAAGGGGCGTTTCGTGTGGGGTGGCTTCGTGAAATGGATCGAAGGTGGAAGCGCTCCGCAAGCGGAGGCGGAGAAACGCCGGGACTACATCTTCGGCTGGGTAAGGACCGCAGCATATGAATATTGGAAATGTGCGGACGCTAACTGCTAGATTTAGAGGAGGTTGGTGTCGGTAAATGTCCCGCATTAGAGTCCATAGGGTGAAGTGGGAAATCCATCCCATTAGGTCGACTGTGGTTCTTCTCTTTGTGCTTCTGCTTCTCCCAGGTTGCCGCTCGGAACTTTTCCCCAAGACGCTACGCGTCGGCCCTGGGATCGTTCAGGAAGTGCGCAGTATTGGGAAGGTGCTGTTAGAAAAAACGGATGAGGACACCTGGGATGGCATCACCACGGTCACGGAGATTTTGGTGATCGACGTCGGAAGCTTGAGAGCTAGAGAAGCACTCGAGAAAGCAGGCAATTTATTGCGTGAGCGCGGATGGGTGATATCCGCTCAGCGACTCCCTGATTGGGTGCAGATGGAATCGGGCGAGTGGGAAAATGTGCTGTTATCGATTGAAGGATTGGAATTTTATGATTCGACCGAGGGGTTGGGGCCGAAGGAAAGAAAGGCGGTGAATGATCCTGGGGGCCAGGTGATGTCGGAAGGTGTTGTGATCCTGAAGTTGTCTCGCACTAACGAATAAGATCTGTCAGTGGCGCAGCGGTGGCGCTAACGGGGTTTCACCCCCGGCCCGACGAGCCATGTGTGGCGGTTGAGGTAGGCGAAAGAGGGCTACGGTCGGAGCACGTGCGTCAACTCGGCGATCGGCGCTCGTCGAGGGCGTCGAGTGGATCCACACCGTCGTCGCCGAACGCGCACCCCGGGCCGAGCTGTGCCTGGACGCGTTCCATGTCGTGCAGGTGCGCCGTGAGGTGCTGTGTTTTCGAGAGGGAGGAAGTGACCCTCCGCCGGGCTGTCGCAGCAGCCCGGTGAAGCTGGCGGCAGCCGTGCGATGTGATGTCGCACGTGGTGACTGATCTGTTCTGGACGGGGCACACTCCGCTGTCGCCGGTCCAGGCCACGCGGTGGAGTTGGGTGGTCGCCTACGCCCAGTTGCATCTGGCCCGCGTACTGGCCATCGATCATCGCCTGCCGTGGGAGAAGCCCGGCCAGGGCGATCTACTCAGCCCGGGACGAGTCCGTCGGGTATTTCGGCGAGTTACCGCCGGTCTGCCCAGCCCGGCTAGATCACCGAAACCCGCCACGCCGGGGCCGGGCCGCCCCAAGGGAGGCAAGAACCGCACGACCCGACCCCGCTACCCGGTGATCAAAAAGGGCAGACCAGACAACACTGGACATCGCAAGGGCAAGGTCCACGCGCCCACACCAAAGCTGAGACCAGCCAGCCTTAAATCGTCAGTGGAAGTGCTCTCTTCGCAGAATGCGAAACGCTACTATGGTGAAATCGTGCTCAAAAAGCGAATCGGCGAAACGGTGCTGATAGCTGCAGTAAGGAGTGATCCGGGGGTGTCAGAGAAGAAGGTTGAGGTAAGTGTGGGCGATTGAGGGCTCGCCGTACCGACCTGTTTACGCAGGTGAGGGGATTTTGGAGATGAGCCGTCGGACGGCGGTGGTCCTCGCGGCCGAGTCGGTGGAATGCGTGATCGACGACATGCGGAGTGGCGGAAATGTGCCGGCACGGGCAGTACTTGATCGAGTTCGCATTCAGTGAGCCTAATGAGAGTTAGGAGTCCGTGCTGATTCGGCGTTCCAGAAAACACTATCTTCTGATCCCGGTTGTGCTACTCGCGGTTCTGGTAGTCGGCTGCATTGCCATCATAAATCACTACTATTCTCCGGTGCTGGTCGATGACGGAGTACGAAAAGAGCTCACCTATGACGGGAAGATCCGCACTTTTGTAGAGGAGCTTTCTAATACCGGGGATCCTCTATTTGAGTACGAGTATGTGGTGCTAGATCGTGGGGCAGAGAGTGCGGAAGCCGCAATCCGGGGTCAGGTTGCTCGGATGCAGAGGTCTGGCTGGCGTCTGGACAGCGACGGCCCGGAACTATGGTATTTGAGTTCAGATAGACACCAAACCGTCGCCTATGTCAGATCCCTCACCCGATTTCTTGCAGAATGGCGATCTGATTACGGGATATACCCTGAACAGCGAGCCGCAAATAAGATTTATGAGGCTGTAGGCGACTCGGCGTCCTTGATCGTCATAACCTTGCGGCATTTCGGCTAACCGGGTAAGCCACGCGCCGAGGTTCCTGCTGGGCAGGTCCTTTTGCGCGTGGCTCCCCTCCGAACGCCGCGGGCCAGTTTCCCGGCACGAGGATCTCCAGTTGATCTACGCCGCGTTCACGGTCGGATGCCCGTCGTGGATGGTTTGGTGACAGGGCTAGCAGATCACAAGGGTCTTGCGTCGCATCCGTGCCCTCAGTGCCGTCCACGCAGGCAAGTGGGGCCGCATATGAATACTGGCGCTGCGTAGAGGTGGCGTGCTATTAAGATGCCGGGCTCAGGGCAAAGGATGTGTGATCGAAGATGCCACTGAAGGTAACCATCCGTGCGAGGACCGAAACGCGATTCTCTCGAGATCGCTTACGCTGCTTATGCGTATGTGCCTGACGCCCTAACTTGAGAAAGTTATTCCCCTGGGAGGGGTGCAGGCGGATGCACCGGATTTGAGTTAGAGGGCGTCGATTTCGGTGAGGTCGATGTCGATCTTGAAGGGGAGGGAGAGCTTGAGCCGGTCGTGGTGGATGCCGGTGAGGGCGTACGCCTTCGTGGCGGGGTCGAGTTCGTACACGTAGACGGTGGGGCGGCCCGAGTTGTTCTCCACCCGCCAGAAGTTTGGGATGTCCGCCTCGGCGTAGAGCTGTGGCTTGCGCTTGCGGTCGCGCTCCTCGGAGTCCGGTGACACCACCTCCACGACCAGCAGTACGTCCTCTGCTTCATAGGAGGTCTGGTCTGGTCCCCGCTCGGCCTGAGCTCGGATGACGCTCACATCGGGCTCTGGGCGCTGTCGGAGACCGAGGATGACGCTCATGTCGCGCCGCACCCGGAGATCTCTGGGGATCTGCCGGTGAAGCCCTTCGGTCAGGAGACTGACGGTTCTCATGTGGATGCAGGTCTGGGGGCTTCGGAACACCAGGCTTCCATCGATCAATTCCGTGTGCGTGGGCGCATCGGGAATGCGATCGAGGTCCGCTGCGATGAACCCTTCCGGGGGCGGAAACACCCAGTCGGGTAGCCGCGAGGAGTCACCATCCGATTTCACATCGTCGTCATCGGTCACGAGCCCTGACGGTAGCAATGCGGGGGCGTCTGTCAGGGACGATTCTCCGCACCGAGTGTGGCCACGACATCCTTTACCGCCCACGCGGACGGGGAGTTTGCGGTGAGATGCGGCGGGTAACCCGTACTGACGTGTTTATGCAGGTACGGGGATCCCGGAGATGAGCCGTCGGACGGCGGCGGCGGTTCTGACGGCTGAGCCGGTGGAGCTGCGGCCGAGTGATCCGAACGAGCCCGGGATCAGACGGCGCCGCCGCGGCCGGGGGTTCAGCTACACCTGGCCGACGGGCCGTGCCGTACGGGACCGTGCCGCGTTGCGCCGGATCAGGGCGCTGGCGATCCCGCCGGCGTGGACCGACGTGTGGATCTGCGCCACGCCCGACGGACACCTGCAGGCGGTGGGCACCGACTCGGCCGGGCGCCGTCAGTACCGATATCACGACCTGTGGCGGGTGCAGCAGGACCGGGCCAAGTTCGATCACGTCCTGGAGGTGGCCGAGCGGCTGCCGCGGTTCCGCGAGCGGATCGCCGAGGACCTGCGGGGCGAGGGGCTGACCCGCGAGCGGGTGCTCGCGACCGCGGCCCGCATGCTCGACATCGGTTTCTTCCGGGTCGGCGGCGAGGAGTACACCGACTCCTACGGCCTGGCCACCCTGCGGGCCGCCCATATTCGATGCGGCAACGGAAAGGTCGTCTGCCGCTATCCCGCCAAGGGGCGTAAGGAACGCGAGCAGGTGCTGACCGACGCCGACGTCTGTGCCGTCCTCGGTGAGCTGACCAGGCGGAACCGGGGAGAACTGCTGCGCTACCGCGTCGACGGCGGCGGCTGGGCGGACGTGCGCAGCGCCGACATCAACGCCTATCTGAAGGAGGCGTTCGGCACCGAGGTCTCCGCCAAGGACTTCCGCACCTGGCACGCGACCGTGCTGGCGGCGGTCGGGCTGGCCGTCTCCCGTCCCGCCCGCAGTACGGCCGGGCGCAAGCGGGCGGTGGCCCGGGTCATGCGGGAGGTCTCCGAATACCTCGGCAACACCCCGGCGGTCGCCCGCGCATCGTACGTGGATCCCCGGCTGATCGAGCTCTACGAGAGAGGCAGGACGATCACGCTGCTCGGCCTCGGCGAGGACACCGACCGGGGGAGCCCGGCCACCCATGGCCCGGTCGAGCAGGCCGTCATCGCACTCCTGCGGGGTTGCTGACCTTCCGTACGGACTTCGTCGACGTTTCACCGGGAAAGCGGCGGGCAGCGGTAGTCGTACGGGACCCTCCCGTATGGGTGGGGGAGGCCGGTCGTCAACTGGACACCGGGGGGAGACCAGGGGGACACCATGGAGACTCCGCACTACGTCGCGGCCCGCGTGCAGCGGGTGCTCGCGGAGGACGACAGGACCAGCGAGCTGGGTATTCGGGTGGACGTACGGGGTGAGCATGTCTATCTCCGCGGGCAGGTGCCCTCGGAGGAACGGCGGCGCACGATCGAGACGGTCGCCCGTGAGGCGACCCCCGGCCTGCGGGTGCACAACGAGATCACGCTCGTCGAGGTGAGAGAACCGGGGGAGGAGGAGCACTTGTGACGGATCTGCGGATCGCCGCCGTCGCCGACATCCATCTTGGGGCGGACCTGAGCGGTCAGTACCGCAAGCGGCTCGACGACATCGAGAGCCGCGCCGACGTGCTGCTGGTGGGGGGCGACCTGACCAGGCACGGCACGGTCGCCGAGGGACGGGTCGTCGCCGACGAGTTGCGCGGCCTGCCCATCCCCGTCATCGCCGTGCTCGGCAATCACGACTACCATTCGGACGCCGATCGGAAGATCATCCAGGTCCTGCGGGACGCCGGGATCATCGTCCTCGACGACGGCGGCATGACGATCACCATCAACGGCGTACGGCTTGGCGTGGCCGGCGGCAAGGGCTTCGGCGGCGGCTTCGCCGGCAAGTGCGCCAGCGAGTTCGGCGAGCCGGAGACCAAGGCCTTCGTCCGCCATACCCGGGAGATAGCCGACCGATGGCGTCGTGCGCTGAAAGACCTGGACGCCGACCGTACGATCGTGCTGAGCCACTACTCGCCAGTCAAGGAGACCCTCATGGGCGAGCCGCCGGAGATCTACCCCTTCCTCGGCAGTTATCTGCTGGCGGAGGCGGCCGACGCGGTGGGCGCCGACCTGTTCGTCCACGGCCATGCCCACGCGGGCATGGAGCAGGGTGTGACCCCCGGCGGGATCCGCGTACGAAACGTGGCGCTCCCGGTCATCAAGCACGCCTACGCCGTCTACTGCCTGGACGGCGAAGGCGAGTAGGCCGGCGCCCCTTCCCTGACGCGGGTGCGGCTCGACGCGGACGCTTCAACGACGTGGTGTGGCTCTTCAACGACGTGGTGTGGCTCTTCAACGACGTGGTGTGGCTCTTCAACGAATGAGTGCGGCCTGCGACGCGACGTGGGCGCGGCCCGAATCCAGCGGCTTGGTTCCGGCTGGATTCGGGCCGCACCCGTGGGCAAAAGCCACACACTGATCCCGTGATCTTGCAGTTTCTCGCAACACACCCCCCTGGCCTGCGTGAACCGACTCCGTGGTCTTGCAGTTTCTCGCAGAAAGGTCGCCTGACCTGCTTGTATGTGGTGGTTGATCTTGCAGTCGTGAGTGCAAGATCACGGATGGTGTTTCTGCTGCTTAATGGATGGGTCTGCGAGAAACTGCAAGATCATGAACGCGAAACCCCTGCTCACGGTCCGATGTGCGAGTATTCGCAAGATCACGGGCCGGGGTGTGGCGGGGACCCGCTAGGGATTGAAGATACTGACGCCGCCGGGGCCGACGAGGAAACCGAGGACGATGAGTACGATCCCCCACAGGATGTCCCGGCGGGCCAGGATGACGTAGATCCCGGAGATGACGAGTACGACGGCGATGATCCAAAGTAACGTAGCCATAAGCGTGAACTGCCCTGACAACTCGCCGCATAACATCACGAGCCCCTGCCTTAGGTGCTCTCAGCGGGCGGCGGGTCGGCTCCCTCCGGCGGGGGCGGGACGTCGCCTTCCGCGCCGATGATCCCGCGGGAACGGAGGGGCTGGACGAACCAGAGCCAGCCGCTCAGCCCGGCCACCGCCGCGGCCACGATCGTGCCCGGCAAGCCGCCCGTCAGCGCCTCGACGACCAGCCCGGTGGAGAAGGTCATTGCGACGGCGAGGGCGATGCCGCCGATCACGCCAAGCCGGTTGGCGCGGCGCAGCATGAGCTCCTTGCGCCCCGACCTGAACAGGATGCGGTGCTGGGTGGCCGGGGCGATGAAGCAGATGGAGGCGGTGGCCGCCGCGATCACCGCGACGTAGAACATCCACCGGGCGGCCTGATCGACCTTCTCGAATCCGGCGGAGAACGGCAGGGTCAGGAGGAAGGCGAACAGCACCTGGACGCCGGTTGAGGCGACCCGGAGACCCTGCAGCAACTCGCCCAGCTCGCGGTCGACGCGTTCTTTCGGGTTCTCCCCGCGGGGTGGCTCGACAAGGTCACCCATTCGCGGCTTTCATGAGGCGGCTGTAGGCGAGCTGCAGCCAGTCGGAGGCGGCCACGGCAGCCATCGTCGCGCCCGCCATGCGGGTCACCCGGGGGGCGAACACCAAGCCGGCCGCATATCCGGTGGCCACCCACTGGGACAGGCAGAACGGACAGGTGAGCAGCTCGCCGAGGGCATGGCGAAGTCCCGATCCGCGGACTCCCTCCTTCAGCTCGGAGGGGCCGGAGACGCCTTCGTACTTGGTGAACGGCGCCCGGATCGGACTGGTCACGGTGTCCTTGGCGAGGGTCCGGGAGAGCCGGTGGGTGAACAGGCCCATCAGCGCGATGTCCATCACGCCGATCTTCTCCGGAGCGTGGCGGCCGCAGAGCCTGGCCGCGGCCAGCAGCACGGAGACGGCACCGCCGTACGCTGCGAGGACGCGCGTGTACGACGCGAGCGGGCGCTCCGCCTCGCCCTCGTAGGCATGCTGAATGTCCTTCAGGGTCTCGGTCATGAACGCGCCCTACCCGGGATTGTTTGCGGCGAACATCTGGGGGCAAGCGACGTAAGTGGGTAGTCACAGTCATGCGGTCACCGACGCCATCCTGGAAACGCTGAAGCGTGCCGGCGCCGGTCTCAAGGAGGCCGGGGTCCGGTTCGCCCTGGCCGGAGGCTGTGCCGGGTACGCGCGAGGCGCCGCGCCGTCGCTTCACGACGTCGACTTCGCGCTCGTGGAGGAGGACGTCCCGCTCGCACTCAAGACACTCGACGGTCTGGGCTTCCGGACCGCGAAACCGCCGGAGGACTGGCTGGTCAAGGCGTACGACGAGGAGGGCGTGCTCGTCGACATGATCTTCTCGATCGCCGAGCGGCCGGTGACCGAGGAACTGATCGCGCGGGCCCAGCCGATCACCACGGCGGCGATCAGCCTGCCCGTGCTCGAGGCCACCGACCTGGTGGTCTCCTGGATCCTGCCGCTGTCGGAGCACACCTGCGACTACGGATCGCTGCTGCCGATGGTCCGCGCCATGCGGGAGCAGGTCGACTGGGACCGGGTCGCCGCCATCGTGGCGCCGTCGCCGTACGCGTCGACCTTCGTCACGCTGCTCGAACGGCTGCGCATCATCGCGCCGGCCTCGCCGGGTGGGCCGCCGGTCCACTGGCCTTGACCGGTTCACAACGGGCGGATAACGGGCGGGTGGGCAGCGAACAGGGCCGTGCCGTACGGCACGGCCCTTGGCGTCGTCGTCCGCGTTCGCGTCTGGGGATCTGTGGTGGCGGGCCCTGACGGTCCGTCCGGTGGTGGTACGGCCCGGGCCGGCGGTCTCGTCCGACTTCGGCGGCTACATGCCCATGCCTCCCGGGCTCTGGAAACGCCCGTAGTAGTCCGCGACACGCTCCCGGTAGCCCGCCTCCCGGTAAGCGGCGGAGTCGAACTCCGGTGCGTTCTTGATCTCCTGCTTGGTGCGGCCGACGAAGACCTTGCGCTCGCGCATGTCGATCTGGGTCACCACGCTGGCCGGCAGCATGACCTTCTTACCGAAGATCCAGGGGCCGGTGTCCACCACGATGAAACTCTGACCGGCCTCGTTGCTGGATTCGTCAACGGAGCCGATCTTGCCGTCCGTGGCCTCCACGGCGTACCCGGCGATGTCGAGCCCCTGTCCGCTTTCCTGTTGAATGCTGGCGGGATAAGACCAAAGGTCCGGTGTCATGATCTATCTCCCTTCGTCATCGGAATCCGTACCCTGGGCGACAGGGGGCAACATCCAGGACACGTAAGGGTCAGGACAGGCTCTGATTGCCTTCCGCAGGCCCGCTCACGGCGCCTCACGGGCGGTGCCGTACGGTCCCGCGTCCCTGGCGCGAAGCACCTCGAAGTACCGCTACCCTTGAGGGGACGCGCCGCTAGCTCAGTTGGTCAGAGCAGCTGACTCTTAATCAGCGGGTCCGGGGTTCGAGTCCCTGGCGGCGCACTCGAGGAGAGCCCAGGTCGGCACGTCCGGCCTGGGCTTTCTCTATTGGCTTGCGACTTACCCGCAATCCGACGACCAAGGTGATCAGGCCGGTGCCCGAGGGTGTGGCGCCCGCCGTACGAGACGGTGCCCTTCTGGGCCATCGGTATTTCCTGTGGGGCCGGTGGATCGCCGAACGCACACACCTACTCACATCCCTCCTGATTTCGGCCCCGGCTCGATGGGTCCGAACTTCGCGATGGACCAGGTCATCATATTTCGGCACGGTTTGGGGATCGGCCGTTCGCGACCCAATTCGGTAGCTCGTCGCGGCCATTTGGCTACTCGTGAAATCGGTAAGTAAGCCTTTCGATATCTCATGATCTGAGATGCCGTTGACGCATACTATGGGACTCGGGTAAAAATCTGGGAGCGCTCCCATTATTGATTTCACTCGTAAGGACCTACTTGGCCGTTACCATCTCGACATACCGTCTCACGCTGCCCGGTCATCGAAACAACCCTGCAGCGTAGGATAGAAGTTTCGGCTGGCGCCGCGTTCGCTGCTGGTGCGTGCTCAACTCTGAGTACGGCTCGAATAACGTATTGTCCGGGCATCCTTCAGGTAGAACATCGCGCTGTCGCCGGAGTGCTTCCCGAGATTCCGATTGAATTCGGTCTCTGCAAGCCGCTGGCCCAGGTGAACGGTCGAGTTCGCTGAGATCGACTGAAGCCCGGTTCTGCCGCCATAAGATCATCGCATTCTGGGCGCCGATAGGCGTTCCCGCCTGATGCGGAGATCCCGTCAGGACTCCCTCAGAAGCCGTGTGGTAACGCCCAGAAGTATGCATCGTCAGACGAAAATTCACCGTGCGTCGGCGCTGCGGACAATCCGTCCCTTTAGGAGTGAAAGATGCTCGACCATCATCCGCCGACTTTTGTCATGCCCTTCTACGGCACGAGTCGGCGCGATATCGCCTTCCTCGACCACGCGCTCGCCGGCCTATGCGCGCAGACGGACGGCGATTGGCATCTCGTGATCGTCGACGATGCCTCGCCGGATGAGGAGAGTCTGCGCCACCTGCGTGCTCTGGAGCAGTCAGGTGACCGCCGGGTGACCGTACTGTTCCAGCCTGTGAATCGCGGTCAGGGGCACGGCCGCAACATCGGCACCCGGTGGGCTGTAGAGCGGGGCGCTTCTTTTGTGCTGTTCCATGACGCCGACGATGTGTCACACCCGCGCCGGCTCGAACAGGCACGTGCGATCTTCGCTGATTCTCCGGAGGTGGATTTTGTCTACTCAACTTTCATCCCCATTGATGAGAACGGTGACGAGGTGCCCGAGGAGGAGTTGACACCCTCCATCCGGGAAATTCTGGATATCCATCGAAGCTCCCCTGTAGAGGGACCGATGGCCTGGATCCGGATCGCGACCGAAACGGGTTACGCGACACAGACTTCGACTGTGGCCGTGCGCTCGTCGCTGGCGGCCGCTCAGCCGTTCCCCGACGAGCGCGGCTCCGAGGACTCCTACACCTGGCTGTGCATGTCGGCAGCGGGTACGGGCTTCCGTTTCGTGTCCTCTACGCCGACCCGCTACCGGGTGACACGGGACGGGTCGGGATCGTCGGACCGCCGCCGACTGGGTCAGGACGGCTACTACCGGCAGATGGTCCGCATGAACGCACGGGGATTCCAGGACGCCGTGGACATCGCGCTCTCCCTCGGGAAAATCACGCCGAACATGGTGCCGGAAATCTCCCAACGATTTCACCGGCGACTGGCCGATTCCATGCGCAAAGAAGGGCAGATCGCCTTGGCCGACTCCCTGATGGCAGTTGACGCATGACCTGGGTGACAACCGTGGACCGGTCAACGACCAGGGCCAGGATCAGCCTCACTCTCGTTTTCTTCCTGCACGCGACCGTATTCGCGTCCTGGACTCCCCATATCGGTGATCTGAGACGGCGGCTTGGCATCAGCGAGGCCGAACTCGGCGTTGCTCTAATGGGGGAGCCCCTTGGCTCGTTCGCCCTTATGCTCCTCGCCGGAGCGATCATCGTGCGGCTGGGCAGCGGGCGGGTGCTGAGGTGGAGTCTCCGGGCGTTCGCGGTGACCACGGTCATGATCGGTCTGAGCGGTTCGCTCCTCAGTCTTTTCCTGCTTCTGGCCCTCTGGGGAGGGGTCCTCGGAACGCTGAACATCGCCATGAACACTCAGGCGGTGACGGTTGAGAAGAAGCACAGGCAACCGATCATGTCGAGCTTCCATGCCGCTTGGAGTCTGGGCGCCTTCGCGGGATCGGCACTCGGATCGCTGGGGAACTCCACCTCTCTTCCGCTCGTACTCCAGCTCGCCATCACGGCGATACTGGCCCTCGCCGTCATCGAGTCCGTCAACCGCTGGTTCCTGCCGCAAGCGGATGAGGAAGCACCCACCGCGCCGCGCTTCGCACGGCCCACGAGGCCGCTGCTGGTGCTCTCCCTGATCGCCATCTGCGGGTTGTTCAGCGAGGGCGCCGCGGTGGCCTGGAGTTCGGTCTATTTCCGGGATGTACTGGCAGTCGGACCAGGGCTGGTCGGTCTGGGCTATGGCGCGTACTCGCTCAGCATGTTCATCGGAAGGGTGGTCGGCGACCGGATCGTGCGCTTCTTCGGTCCGGTCGTCACGATAAGGACCCTCACCGGTCTCGCCTGTGGCGGATTCACCATGGCCCTGCTCTCTCGCGATCTTGTGGTCGCCACTCTGGGCTTCGCCCTGTTGGGACTGGGGTTGGCCTGTGTGATGCCTCTGGTGATCAGGGCGGCCGGAGCCCTTTCAGACGTCTCCACGCCGGCAGCCGTGGCGGCGGTATCCACCAGTGGCTGGTTCGGTGTGGTCCTCGGCCCCCCGTTGATCGGTATTGTCGCCAGCGCCCTGAGCCTGACCACGGCCCTGGCCCTTGTGGTGGTGTTGACCGGCGTCGTCTTCTCGCTGGCTCCCGCGGTTCGATCGGCCCACCGATGATGAGGAACGAACTATCACATGACAGGCCGGTGCCAGAAGCGGGCCAAGTGACCGTCCGCCGGCCGCACGGGCTGCGTGAGCTCTGCCGAGGCGAGGTTTCCGCGACCGCCCAGGAAACAGCCGCGAATAGGCGTGCCCGCGGCCTGTGAAGAAGAATACCTACTCCCGCAGAGTTCGAAGGCAGTCGGCTCCTCGGATCAAGAAGCACAATGGTTCTTCCCGGTCAGGTCGCGCGAAGGCCGCCGTAATGGTAGGTGGCTGTGTCGATCGATGTCATGCCCCTCCGGTGTATGTGCTGAAAGGAATACGGTGAATCTGTCTCCTCTTAGTCAGAGATGGAGTGTCCGAACACAACTATCCGTCGAATATGAGATAGTCGAGACCTACGGACTGCTCGATCCAGACAATCCTGAATTGCTCGCCGTCCCCGAGGGCGGCCGAAGCACCGCCACCCGACTCGTCATCTTGGATCACTCCGTGGATGATCTGTACGGGACTCGGATCCGTGCGTATTTTGATCGGAATGCGGCTCAGGTGGATTACCTGACGCTACCCGGCTCTGAGGAGAACAAGACCATTGAGCGCGTACTGGAAGTGGCCAGAAGACTCAACGACATCGGGACGAACCGCCTGAGTACTCCCCCCATCGTCATCGGAGGAGGTGTGGTGGCCGACGTCGTGGGATTGGCCGCCAGTTTGTACAGGCGTGGCATTCCGTTCGTTCGCGTTCCCACGACCCTGCTTGCCCAGGTGGACGTCAGCGTGGCCGCCAAAACCGGCGTCAACTACGACGGCTACCGTAACCGGCTGGGCACGTACAGTCCCCCTCCGCGCACGTTGATCGACCGTAGTTTCCTCGCCACGGTTTCCGCCAGGCAACTACGTAACGGGATGGGCGAGATCTTCAAGATGGCGCTTATCAAGGACCTGCGCCTGTTCGAACTTCTTGAGGAACATGGTAAAGCGCTTATCGAGGCACGTTTCCAGGATTCGACCTTGGGAGCGGGCGGCGTGAGCGGGGCCGTCGCCGACGAGGTCATCGCCCGTGCGATCGTCGGCATGGCTGAGGAACTTGAGACGAACCTGTGGGAGAAGAAGCTGCAGCGGCCCGTCGACTATGGCCATTCCTTTTCACCCCTGATAGAGATGCGCGCCCTACCGGAATTGCTGCACGGTGAGGCGGTGACCATGGACTGCGTGTTCTCCGCCCTGATCGCGGCGAACCGAGGCATGATCAGCGGCGCCGATCTCGATCGCATCATCACCGTTGCGCGGAAGATGGGACTGGCGCCGTCGCATCCCCTGTTCTGCGATGTCGATCTGGTGATGGAAGGATTGACGGACACGGTACGGCACCGCGACGGTCGGCAGAACCTGCCTATGCTGACGGCGATCGGCGAGGTGTGTTTCCTCAACGACGTGACCGAACTGGAAATCGAGCAGGCGTGCAAAGGCATGGCGAGCCTGTTGAATTCCCGGGACAGCCGTCTCTCGCCGTACTCGGAGGACGGACGATGACTCCTGCTACCGATCGTTCTCCCCTTCGTGACGGCTCGGTAGTTCTCGTCACGGGTGGAAGTGCCGGCATCGGACGCGCGTCGGCCGTCGCCTTTGCGGAAGCCGGGATGCGGGTGGTGATCGCCGCCCGTGATCGGGAACGGGGCGGCGAGGTCGCTCAGGAAATCCGGGAGCGGGGCGGTACGGCCTCCTTCATCAGGTGCGATGTCACCAGCGCCGACGAGGTGAGCGCATTGTTCTCCCGGGCTCTCGACAGCTACGGTCGAATTGACTTCGCGTTCAATAATGCGGGTGTTCCGGGTGACGGTCTCCTCGCCGAACTGGCACCCGATGATTTCGATCGGACATTCGCGGTCAATACACGCGGGTTATGGCTGTGCCTGCGTGAGGAGCTTCGGTTGATGTCGGCTCAGGGATACGGGAACATCGTCAACAATACCTCGGTGCACGGCATTCGTGTGGTCTTTCCCGGAATCGGGGCCTACGTGGCCTCCAAGCATGCGGCCATCGCTCTTACCCGGGTCGCGGCCATGGAATACGCGGGTAAAGGAATACGCGTCAATGCGATAGCTCCGGGGCCTATCGAAAGCGACATGCTGGCCGCCTCGGAAGTGGCGATGGGCGGGGCCACCAAATGGCGTGGCCTGATCCCCACCGGCGAGATCGGTACCCCGCGTCAGGTGGCCGACGTAGTGCTCTGGCTTTTCTCGTCGGCCTCGTCCTATGTCAACGGCCAAGTCATCGGCGTCGATGGCGGTTTCCTCGCGACCTGATCGTCTCCCTCTCCCTTAGAACTAAGGCAACTCATATGGATTTCGACGGGGCCTACGACTTCATTGTGGTCGGTGCCGGCGCTGCCGGCAGCGTCATCGCGGCCCGCCTGAGTCAGGATCGGGATCGAAAGATCCTTTTGCTGGAGGCCGGTCCCTCCGACCTCAACCCCCTCATCTCCCGTCCGGCCTCTTGGCCGTTGTTGCTCGGCAGTGAGTTGGATTGGAGGTACCAAACCGTTCCGCAGGTCGCATTGAAAGGCAGACGCCTGGCGTGGCCGCGGGGCCGCGTGGTGGGCGGCTCTGGTTCGATCAATGCGATGGTGCACATCCGCGGCGCGATCTCGGACTTCGACGCCTGGGAGCGTTGGGGAGGTGAGACCTGGAACGCGAGGCACATGTTTCCGTACCTCGAGCGTCTGGAAGGATCGGCCGATACACCGGAGTACGGCCGCCTGCCCATCGCTGAGAACACCAGCCCACACCCTTTCGCCGCGGCTTTCGTAACGGCCGCTCAGAAACACGGCCTGCCGGATAACCCGGACTTCAACTCGGGTCGGCAAGAAGGCGTTGGCCTCTATCGCATCACCCGTACCGCCGGCGGGCCCGACGTTCCGGCCCGCCGAGGCAATACCGCCTACACCCATCTGCACTCGGCACTTGACCGACCGAATCTCACCTTGGTGACCGATGCCACCGTTCTTTGCGTTACCGTCGAGCACGGCCGTGCCGTCGGCGTGCGATTCCGGACCGGTGGCAAAGTGATGTCCGTCCGGTGCGCGGACGAGGTGGTTCTGTGTGCCGGCACGGTGGCCAGCCCGCAAATCCTCATGCTCAGCGGCATCGGACCGGCGGCCCACCTCAGGGCCGTGAACATTCCGGTCGCGGTCGACCTGCCTGGCGTCGGGGGCAACCTGCACGATCACATTCAGGTGTCTCTTGCGTACGACACCGTGGAGGGACATCCTGTCGCGGACTCTTCCAATCTCGGCGAAGCCGGTGGTTTCATTACCCTTTATCCGGACTCGCCGGCGCCTGATCTGCAGCTTTCATTTGCTCCGATGAAGGATCTGAACAACGCTTCCCGGCTCGGTCACGGCTTCACGATCGGTCCGGCCGTCACCCGCCCGCGCAGTCGCGGGAGGTTGTCCCTTGCCTCCGCCGATCCAGACGAGCACCCATTGATAGACCCCGCCTATCTGACCGACCCAGCGGATCTCGATGTTCTGGTGGATGGCGTGCGGATGGCTTGCGACATAGCCGGCACCGACCCGCTGGCGCGGCTTGTCCGGGGAAAGCCATGGGGCGGCACCCTCAGCCGCGATGAAGTCGAGGAGTTCGTGCGGACATACGCACAGACGCAGTTCCATCCGGTCGGCACGTGCCGAATCGGGTTCGGCGCGGAGGAGACCGAAGCGGTCGTGGATCCGAGGCTGCGAGTGAAAGGACTGACCGGCCTACGTGTAGCCGACGCGTCAGTCATTCCAAGCATGGTCACCGGAAACATTCATTGCGCGGTGGCAGCGATAGCCGAGCGCGCGGCCGAGTTCATTCAAGAGGACAACACGAAATGATGTCAACTGGACGCAAGACCCTGCGTTGGGGCGTGCTGGGCGCCACCTCCTACATCGGCACTCACCTGATGCCCGCCATCTCGCAGACCGCCGGCTGCGAGCTGGTCGCCGTGGCCAGCCGCCCCGAGCGGTTTTCCCGCGCGGCTGAGGTCGGCCGGATACATGGTGCGACAGCACACCCGGACTACGGGTCGCTGATCGATGACCCACGGATCGACGTGGTCTATATCGCGCTTCCCAACAGCGACCACGTTGATTGGACTGTTCGTGCGTTGGAGAAAGGCAAGCATGTCCTCGTGGAGAAGCCCATGGCCATGGTCGAGGAGGGCTGTGTGCGCATCGAGGAGGCCGCCCGGAAATCCTCACGAACGGTCATGGAAGCTTTCATGTACCGTTTCCACCCGCAACAGCGCCGTGCCGCCGAGCTTCTGCGCGCCGGCGTAATCGGCGAACTGCGGGTCGTCCGCGCCTGCTTCGCATTCGCCATCGAAGAAGGGAGTGGAAACATCCGGTTGGAGCCGTCACTGGGCGGTGGCGCCACCTGGGATGTCGGTTGCTACGCAGTGGACGTTCCGCTGCTCTTCTTCGGGCGGGCGCCGAGACAGGTGAACGCTCACTTCAGTTGTCGCCCGGGAGCCGAAGTGGAGACCAGCGCGGTTGCGACGATGGACTTCGGCGATGGTCGCAGAGCGGTGCTCGACTACAGCATCGACTATGGACCTCGTGCTTGGTATGAGCTCCAGGGCACACGGGGCACCATAACCGTGCGCAACGCGTGGGCCATGGCTGAGGAGAACGGCGAGATCACTGTTCTCACCGCGGACGGAGTCCGTGAAGAGACCATCTCCGCGGCGAATCACTATCGGCTTCAGGTGGCCTCCTTCGCGCAGGCCGTACGCGGCGACGGGCCACCTCACGTGACCCTTGCGGACTCCCGGCGTACTGCCAGGGTGGGAGCAGCGCTCGTCAGGTCCGCAGCGGCCGGCGGCGCCGGCGTGAGCCTGGATGATGAGACCGCTGTGCGATAGTGAGCCGGCCACATCTCGGTCACTCGCGCATGCGCCATCTCTCTTGCGTGTCTGGACCGCCTGTATGAGGCCCCGGGACCGGATTGGCTCCGACCCGGGGGAAGCAAGCCCTCTTGCACCGATCTCAGACCTTGACCAGCAGAAAGCGGAGTCCTCTCTTGCGTGCCGAACTCACCCCCCGCCAGTCCCAATGCCTGCTCTTCGACTGGGACGGAACGCTGGTGGACAGCCAGCAGGCCAACTACTTGGCGATGGCCGGTGCGTTGGCCGCGGAGGGTGTGGAACTCGAGCAGGAATGGTTCGATGCCCGCACCGGGCTCTCCTCCGCGGAAATGATCGGTGTCCTGGCGGAGGAACGAAATCTTCGCCTGTCCCGTCCCCTGGACCGGATCGTTGCTCATCGGGACGCCTTGTTCCTCAAGGAAGCCCACATGGTGCGTCCGCACCTGGAGGTGCTGGAGGTGGTCAACGCCATGCGCGATGTCGTGCCGATGGCCGTGGCCTCCGGCGGATCCCGCCGCATCATCGAAGCGACCCTACGCCACCAGCCGTTCCGATACTTCTTCGACGCACTCATCACCCGGGACGACGTGAAGCGTGGCAAGCCCGCCCCCGATATCTTTCTCCGAGCGGCCGAAGCGCTGGGGGTCGCTCCCTCCCGCTGCACCGTGTACGAGGACAGCGACGAGGGCATTACCGCGGCCCGCGCCGCCGGGATGACGGTAATCGACGTCCGGCCGTTCACCCGCCCCCCGAGGCCGTGACGCCGGAGAGGCCCGAGCCGAGGCATGTCCTTCATCCCCGCGACCTTGATCGGGGCGGCTTCCACACGGCTCTGGCGCCTTTCAGGAGTGGTGATCTCCGGAGCACACGACGATGGCGGTGAGGATGAGGTCGCGGTCGACCAGCCATCGGCCGGAAAAAGAGTCGAGCCGCGTGCCGTTCACGCGTGGGCCGGGAACCAGCAGCCGGGCCGAGAAAGTTTTCGATAACGGATCGAAAGCTATCGATGCCTCGTGGAAGTCGAGCCACCGGCCGGTCAGCGGGAACCACGCCTTGTACACCGATTCCTTGGCGCTGAAGAGCATTCTGTCCCAGTGCACCTGCGGATGCCGGGAGCTCAGGCGGCGTAGCTCGGCCCGCTCCTCCGGGAGCGAGATCGCCTCCAGCGTGCCGTCGGGGATGGGTCCGTTCGGTTCCGCGTCGATGCCGATGGTCGACACCTCGGCCGAGGGACCGAGGGCCGCGCCTCGATAGCCCTCGCAGTGCGTGATGCTGCCCACCACGCCCTGCGGCCACTGGGGTGCGCCCCGAAGCCCGGGAAGGATGGGGGAGGGGGGCAGGCCGAGTTCGCCCAGAGCCGTACGGACGCAGACCCGTGCTGTGGTGAACTCCCTGCGACGCTTGTCGACCGCACGCTCAATGGCTTTTTCCTCCTCCGGGAAGAGCGTCGCATCCGGCGGATCATGGAAGAGATCGGCCGCCACCACACAGCCGGGAAGAATGGTTTCGATCACACCCGCCTCCTGACGAGGATTTCTGCTCTCTTCACGTGTCGCTCCATGGCCGATCCGGGTGGCCGACTCGTCGGTGATCTACTGGCATCTGTTGGTCTATCAGACGGCTTGCGGCAATGACGTTACCTGGGGGAGGATCATCCCCTACGACCCCGAGTGATGGAGCGCATTCGCGTGCCGTCGTCGGCCGGACAAACTTCGCAGCTTGACAAACAAGGAATACAGGAGGCTGCGGTGCAGCCACAGGAGACTATCGAACGGTTCGGATACCGCCAGGAATTACGGCGTGGTATCGGCCTGGCCGATATGGTGTTCTACGGTCTGATCTTCATGGTGCCGATCGCACCATTTGCGATCTTCGGTGACGTCTACCATGTCTCGAAGGGCATGCCCGCACTGGCGTACCTGATCGGGATGGTCGCGTTGCTGTTCACCGCGGCGTCCTACGCGCAGATGGTCAAGGCCTTCCCCCTGTCCGGCTCCGTCTACAACTACGCGGGCCGCGGCATCGCGCCCCCGGTCGGTTTCATGACCGGCTGGGCGATCCTGCTCGACTACATCCTCGCCCCCACGCTGCTCTACCTGATGGCGTCGATCGCGATGAACGCCACCGTCCCGGCGGTGCCGGTGTGGGCGTGGCTGATCATGTTCGTGGTCGTCAACACCGTGATCAATCTGCGCGGCATCCGGATGACGGTCTCGCTCACCAAGGCGATGATCGTCGCACAGCTGATCGTCCTGGCCCTGTTCCTCCTGGTCGGCGTGTGGGCGATCACGCAGGGGAAGGGCCACGGCTTCAGCCTCGATCCGCTGTTCAACTCCGAGACCTTCTCCTGGCCGCTGGTGTTCGGCGCGGTCTCCTTCGCGGTCCTGTCCTTCCTCGGCTTCGACGGCATCAGCCTGCTGGCCGAGGAGTCCAAGGGCGGCTCGGCTCAGGTCGCCAGGGCGATGCGGCTGGCGCTCGCCCTGGCCGGCGTGCTGTTCATCACCCAGGTGTGGGTCGCCGCGCTGCTGGTGCCCGACCCGGCGGCACTGCTGGCCGATGGAGATCACAGCAGGGCGTTCTTCGACGTCGCCGCGGTCGCGGGCGGCAGCTGGCTGGCGAACCTCACGTCGATCGCGACCGCGATCTCCTGGGGCCTGGCCAACACGATGGTCGCGCAGGTCGGCGTGTCCCGTCTGCTCTACGCGATGGCGCGCGACCGGCAGCTGCCGGCCTTCCTGGCGAAGGTGTCGGTCAAGCACTCCGTGCCGGCCAACGCCACCATGCTCGTCGCCGCGCTGTCGGTGGTGCTGGGGGTGTGGATGGCCAACATCGATGACGGCGTGAACCTGCTCGTCAGCCTCATCAACATGGGCGCGCTGATCGCCTTCGTGGTCCTGCACGTGGCCGTTATCGTCCATTACGTGGTCCGACGGCGATCGACCGACCTGTGGTCCCATCTGATCATGCCCTTGATCGGCGTGACGATCCTCATCTACGTAGTGATCAACGCCAGCATCCTGGCCCAGCGGCTGGGGTTGATCTGGCTGGGCATCGGCGCGCTGATCTTGATCATTCTGTACGCTCTGGGCCGCCGCCCCAACCTGTCCGGCCTAACGGAGTAACGGAGCAAGGGAGCCCCCCACATCATGAACCGGCCGCCGCTTCATCAGGAGCTGTACCTCATCGCCCACGACGACGATGGCAAGCCGCTCATCCAACGGCCGTCCCTGCGCCTTGGACTTGCCGGCGCGGTGCTGCTCGATCTCACGCTGAGCGGCCGGCTCAACGTCACCCAGGGTCAGCTCGCCGTCTACGATCGCAACCCCATCGGCGACACCGTCGCCGACACCCTCATCCCCGCGATCCTGAACGACCGGGCCAACCGCGACCTCAAGGTCTGGATCAAGCAGATCGCCGAGGACATCTACGACCGCACCTGCGGAAGCCTGGTCGCCGCCGGCCTTCTCACCAAGGTGACCAGGCGCCGCCTGGGCATGCTCGCGCAGACCCGTTACCAGCCCGTCGACACCGCCCCGGCCGTACGCGCGCGTGCCGGGGTGCGGGCCGCCGCCGACGGCCGGGAGACGCCGGACAGCCACTGCGCCGCGCTGTGCGGGCTGGTCGGCGTGCTGCACCTGGAGTCGGCGCTCTACATCGACCAGCCGTCGAGCCAGCTCATCGGCCGCCTGCGCACCATCGCGGGGGAGCATTCACGGCCGGTCCAGGAGATCGTCCAGACGGTCGACACGCTCGTCGGCGAGGCCGCCGTCGCCATCTATCGATGAGGGTCTCCGCCGCGTCCGGGGCCGGGAGGATCAGACTCAGGGCAGTTCGGCGAACCGTTCCACCTGTTCCGTCCGGCCGGAGACGATGATGACGTCGCCGTAGCCGAGCTCGGTGTCGGCGGTGGCGTAGGTGAACTCCTCACCCGGGCTCTTGACCGCGACGACCGTCACGCCGTGCTTGCGGCGCAGGTTCGACTCGCCCAGCGGGACGCCCACGTACTCCTTCGGCGGGCGGGTCTTGACGAGGGCGAAGTTCTCGTCGACCTCGACGTAGTCGAGCATCCTGCCGCTGACCATGTGCGCGACGCGCTCGCCCATGTCGTGCTCGGGGAAGACCACGTGGTGGACGCCGATCCTGCTGAGGATCTGGCCGTGCTGACGGCTGACCGCCTTCGCCCAGATGTCGTCGATCTCCAGCTCCACCATCAGCGAGGCGGTCAGAATGCTCGCCTCCAGGTCGCCGCCGATGGCCACCACGGCCCGATAGAAGTCGGGCACGCCGAGTTGGCGCAGCGCCTCGATGTCGGTGGAGTCGGCCGTGACCACGTGGGTGATGTGCCCGGCCAGGTTCTGCACGACCTTGGGCCTGCGGTCGATGGCGAGCACCTCGGTGCCGCGCCGGGTGAGCTCCAATGCGAGTGACGTGCCGAAACGGCCGAGTCCGACCACGACGACCGGCTCGCTTGTCCTGTCAGCCAACGATGATCCGCTCCTCGGGTAGTTCGTAACGCCTGGTCCGCTCCTTCAACGCGAGCGCGGAGCCGAAGGTCAGCGGCCCGATCCTGCCCACGAACATGAGCAGGACGAGCAGCGCGTGCCCGGCCGGGGCGATGTCGGAGGTGATGCCGGTGGACAGGCCGCACGTGGTGAACGCCGAGACGACCTCGAACATTACCTGGTCCAGATTGTGCGGCGTCAGCACGAGCAGGATGTAGGTGGCGATCACGATCACGGTCACGCTGATCACGGCGATCGTGACGGCCTGGCGCTGCGCCGACTCGGGCAGCCGCCGGTGACCGATGTTGACGTGGGTCTCCCCGCGCAGCTCGGACCAGATGGTGAAGGCCAGCAGACCGAACGTGGTGACCTTGATCCCGCCCGCCGTGCCGGCGCTGCCGCCGCCGATGAACATCAGCAGGTCCATGGTCAGCCAGCTCGACGGGTACATCTGTGAGACGTCCAGGCTGTTGAACCCCGCGGAACGGGGCATCACGGCGGCGAAGAATCCGGCCAGCATCCGGTCGGACTCGTCCAGCGCTCCCAACGTGTGGGGGTTGCTCCACTCGGTGCCGAGCAAGATCAGGGTGCCCAGCGGCAGCAGCGCCGCGGTGACCGCCAGCGTGATCCTGGTCAGCACCGTCCATCTGCTCGGACGGCGCCAGCAGCGGAGCAGTTCGAACACCACCGGGTAGCCGAGCCCGCCCACGATCACCGCGGCGGCGATCGTCAGGCAGATCCACGGATCGGTCACGAACCGCATCAGGCTGTCCGGCCACAGGGTCACCCCGGCGTTGTTGAACGCGGAGACGGCGTGGAAGACCCCGAGGTAGGCCGCCCGGCCGAGCGGCTCGCCGTACCCTGTGGCGAACCGCAGCGTGAGGATGGTCGCCACGATCGCCTCGGAGGCGAGGCTGAACAGCACGACCCGGCGCAGCAGGCGCCGGACGTCCGACATGCCGAAGGCCTTCCGCTCCTCCTGGGCGAACAACCGGGCGCGCAGGCCCAGCCGGCCGGAGACGAGCACGGTGAACAGGGAGGCCAGGGTCATGATGCCGAGCCCCCCGATCTGGATCAGCAGGCCGATCACGACCTTGCCGAACACCGACCAGTGCGCCGACAGGTCGACGACGGCCAGACCGGTCACGCACACCGACGAGGTGGCGGTGAACAGGGCGGTGAGCCAGCCCGCCGACTCACCCGACTCGGTCGCGAACGGCAGGGCCAGGGCCGCGGTACCGAGCAGTACGGCGACGCCGAAGGCCGTCACGATCATCTGAGCCGGATGCTGGAACCCGCCCAGGACGGCCGACGCCCGTCTGGTCCGCCTCATCGCGGCGACTCCCTCGGGTTTAGGGTCACCAGAGGATTATGACCCTATGCGCAGAACGCCACCGCCGGTGCCGAGCGCCGGTGATCAGACTCCGCCGCGCTCGGATATCGCTCAGATGCCGCGCGCTCAGATGTCGATGGTGCGGTGGTCCCGCCGGAGCGGATGATCTTCGGGGATCTGGACGAGCACGATCGGCGTGCCGTCCGGGTCCTCGATCCACATCTCGATCAGCCCCCAGGGCTCCGTCCTGGGCGGGCGCCGTACGGGAACCCCGGCGGCGACCAGCCGGCGATGTTCGGCCTCGACGTCCCTGACCTGGAGCCAGATCTGGAGATGGGCCCCGCGTGAGCCGTCCGAGCGCCCGGAGACCTCGAGGAACCCCTGTCCGAGGAAGAACACCACACCGGGGTCGTCGGCCGGGCCGAACTCGCGATACACGGCCAGCCCGAGCACGTCGCGGTAGAACGAGCGGCTGGCGTCCGGATCGGCCGGGCGCAGGAGCATCCGGCTGCTGAGCACTTCCATTCGGCCCCCTCTGAACGATGTGTGATGATCGTGCCTGGATCGGGCATGCGCAGGGAAGACGAAGACAGCCCGAATCGGCGGCGATCATCGGGAGGTACCCATGTCAAGGGACGCCGACTCCGGCCGGCCCCGGCTGGAATGGCTGGACAAGGACGAATGCCTGGAGCTCGTCGCGCCGGGAGGCGTGGGCCGGGTGGCGTTCAACAGCCCGACCGGGCCGGTGATCCTGCCGGTCAACTACACGCTGGACGCGGGCACGATCCTGTTCCGTACGGCCCTCGGCGGGTCCATCGACACCGATCTGCGCACCGGGGTCGAGGGCGCCGAGTTCAAGGTCGCCTTCGAGGTCGACCGGATAGACGAGGCGAACCGGGAGGGGTGGAGCGTGCTCGTACGCGGCGGCGCGCACCACGTCACCGACGAGGAGGAACGCGCGGCGGCGGCCGCCGCCGGCCTGGAGACGTGGGCGGGCGGCGATCGGGACCTGTACATCAGGATCGCGCCCGTCGAGGTCACCGGACGCCGGATCAGCCGCGGCTAGGGCCCCTTGGGGCATCGGTCGATTAACGACACCGCGTGCGGAAGTCTCGATGCGGCTCCGGTTCCTCCACCCCCGAAAATTCCTCGCAGGCCCGCAATTCACGCGGGCCCCGAGGACCCGCAGGGAGGAGGCTCCGGTCCGCTGCCGGACCCCGACGGCAGGGCCCGGCATGCGGTCCTCGCTCGCTCCCTCCCGCTCAGCTCCGTGGCTGTTCTTCGCTTCGCTCTGTGCTGTTCTTCGCTTCGCTCCGTGCTGTCCCGCGCTTCGCTCTGTGCTGTTCTTCGCTTCGCTCCGTGCTGTCCCGCGCTTCGCTCTGTGCTGTTCTTCGCTTCGCTCCGTGCTGTTCTGCACTCCGCTCCGTGCTGTCCCGCGCCCCGCGCTTCCTGCCACCCCGGCTGACGATCACTTGCCCGACCCTCTGACCTGCCGGGGCTTCGATCACGGGTGGGGCGGCAGCACCGGCTCAAGGCGGAACAGTCCGCCCTTGACGTCGGCGTCCTCACGGTGCGGGACACGCCCGGCGACCGCCATCAGGACGTCCCGCGCGGTGATCAGTCCCTCCAGTACGCCCTCGGGGCCGATCACCGGAACGGCGCCGGCCTCCGTGTCGATCATCTGAGCGACGATCTCGCCGAGCGGCGAGTCCGGCGCCGCCTGCGGCCCCGGCTGGTCGGGGAGGAGCTCCCTGACCCGCACCCGGCACTGCTCCGCCGGTCCGCCCGACCAATGGGAGGACAGGTCCTCCCGTCCGAGCACGCCGACGATCCGGGATTCGTCGTCCACGACCGGCAGGTGGTGCACGCCCGCCCGCCGCATGAGCTCCCACGCCAACAGCGGTGATTCGTCCGGCTCGACGGTGACGAGAGTGCGGCTCATCACGTCTGCCGCGACCATGGTCTCGACTCCCATCGCTTTCCTCTGATCGTTCTGATCGTTCTGTCCGTTCCGTGCCGGTTCTCGCCGGGCCGGTCGTGGTCTCCGGCGGCACCTGTCTGCGGTTCTTCTGGGTACCTATGACCCGACCCGTGCAGGTCATTCACACTTCGCCCAGCCACTCGTCTCGATGCCGGCAAGCACGTGGATCTTGACAAGATCTGCCGGTTCCGTCGGCGGGACGGCGTCGGGACTCCGGTCGGCTGGATGTCCATGCTCATGCCAGATTCGGGCAATCTCCGACCAAGGTAAAATTTTGTCCTAGAGTGTGGTGAAACGTCGTGATTCTGGCTTAGTGTCCGATTACCCATCCGTGACCAGTCAGGAGATCCCCCATTTCCAGCAAAGACGTCACCTGCCCCGTCGAGAACGGCATGCAGGTGCTGTACAAGGGCAGCACGACGGCCTCGTACTTCTGGGACGACGGCTCCGGCATCAACGGTGACACGGGCGCCCCCGCGTCCGGCCTGCCGATGCAGAAAGGTCTCGCGGCCAGTCCGAGTTGGCCGATGGGCACCAAGGGCTACGTCGTCTACCAGGGGAAGAAGGCCGAGTTCTTCATCGGAGACCGCGGGCCCGGAGTGCCGTCGGGCAAGGGCATCATGCTCGACCTCGACGGCAAGACGTTCGCCGAGTTGACGGGCGGCACGTGGAACACCGGGTCGTACACCGTCGACGGCGTCGGCGGCATGGGGCACATCCCCATCGAGTACGTCATCACCGAGTGGGGGCCGGGCCCCGGCAAGAAGGGCGCCCCGAAGCCGTTCTCGACCGGTGCCTACCGGGTCGTGGACGACTCGCCGCCGCCGTGTCCCACCCCCGCGGCCACGCCGGAGATCTCCGCCGCGGTGTTCGTGGGCGCGCTCGCCGCCATCGGAGTGAAGACGCTGTTCCATCGGCGGCCCCGGACGCTCGTCATGGTGAGCGGCCTCCTGCGGGGCGGCAGGGGCTGAAAGCCCGGCGGCGGCTCAGCGCTTGCGGCGCTTCATTGCGCCGGCGACCCGGCTGAGGACGCGGTCCCACTCAGAGCCGAACGGGTTGTCCTGGACGAGATAGGTCCAGGTGGCGCTGGGCCGTCGCAGGCCCTGATCGTCGAGGTCTCGGGTGAGGTCGGCCTTCTCGAAGGTCTCGATCGAGCGACGTTCGATCTCGTCGAGCATGGTGCGGTAGGCGGGGACGGACTCCCGGTTGAACTCGTCGAGCGGGTTCAACCGGCCGAGCGCCCGCAGATGAATGCCTTCACGGAGGTCCGACAGGAAGCTGAGGTGCTCGGTCCAGCAGCGATCGAGATGGAACAGCACGATCTGCCGGGCGGCCCGCCGCACCCGGTCTTCTCCCACGACCTCGGTGAGCTCCCGATAACGCTCCGGGCAGGCGGTCAGCAACGCCCGGGACGCCATGTCGCCGTGCAGGATCTCGTCCCGGCGCTCCATGAGCTGCGCGCGCTGCTGCTCCAGCAGCCGGGTGTAGCGCCAGGTGTTGCGGTGGATCTCGAGGTTGACCCCCTCGGCCACCCGCTGGGCGTGCGCGACGAGATGCGCCGCATACCTGTCGCGCACCACGCCGTCCGCTTCCGCCGGGGGCAGCCGCTCCTCCGGTGCATAGGCGGTGAGCAGGGCGTCCTGCCCGCTCACGAAGAACACCGAACCCCCGGGGTCGCCCTGCCGTCCGGCGCGGCCGCGGAGCTGGTCGTCGAGCCTGCTGCTCTCGTGGCGGCCGGTGCCGATGACGTAGAGACCGCCGAGCTCGGCCACCTCCCGCTCGTGCTCGGCCGCCTCGTCGCCGCCGAGGCGGATGTCCGTACCACGCCCGGCCATCTGGGTCGAGACGGTGATCGCCCCCCGGGCTCCGGCGCGGGAGATCACCTCGGCCTCCTCCGCGTCGTTCTTGGCATTGAGCACCACGGGGTCGAGCCCCTTGGCGCGCAGGGCCTCGGCGAGGCGCTCGGACTCGGCGATGTCGAGCGTGCCGACCAGGACGGGCCTGCCGGTGGCGTGCTGATCCGCTATCTCCTCCAGCAGCGCCCGCTCCTTGTCCTCCGCCGTGGCGAAGATCCGGTCGGGTTCGTCGACCCGGATGCACGGCTTGTTCGGCGGGATGACGGCGACCCGCAGGTCGTAGAACTCGCGGAGCTGGTCGGCGACCGCGAGCGCCGTACCCGTCATGCCACATATTTCGGGGTAACGCCGCATCAGGGATTGGATCGTGAGCGAGTCGAGAATCTCCCCGGTCTCGGAGGGGGCGAGCATCTCCTTGGCCTCCACCGCTGCCTGGAGACCGTCCGGCCACCGCTGCAGCATCGCGACCCGGCCGCGTGCGGTGTTGATGAGCTGCACCCGCCCGTCCCTGACGATGTAGTCCACGTCCCGGGTCAGCAGGGCGTGGGCGTGCAGGGCGAGGTTGACCTGGGTGACGACGCCGGGGTCGGTGTAGAGGTCGACGCCGAGCGCCTTCTCCACGGTGTCGGTGCCCTTGGGCGTCAGGAAGACGTTGCGGCCCTCCTCGTCGATCGTGTAGTGATACCCCTTCGACAGCCGCCGGACCAGCGCGGCCATCTCCGGCAGGGCCGCCCCCGGATCGGCGGCGCCCGCCAGCACCAGCGGCACCCGCGCCTCGTCCACCAGTACGGAGTCGGCCTCGTCGACGACCGCGACCTGCGGGGCCGGTACGACCAGGTCGGCCGGGTCGGTGCGCACCCGGTCACGCAGCACGTCGAAGCCGAGCTCGCTCACCGCCGCATAGGTGACGTCACAGGCGTAGGCGGCCCGGCGCTCCTCGGGAGCCGAGCTCTCGGCGATCCAGCCGACGGTCAGGCCCAGGGCTCCGTACAACGGGGTCATCCACTCGGCGTCCCGCCGGGCGAGGTAGTCGTTGACCGAGACCACGTGCACCCGCCTGCCGCGCAGCGCGTACCCGGCCGCGGTCAGCGCCCCCACCAGCGTCTTGCCCTCGCCGGTCGCCATCTGCACGACATGGCCGTTCAGCATGGCGAGCATGCCGACGAGTTGCACGTCGAATGGGCGCTGGCCGAGCGTGCGGCGGGCCGCCTCGCGCACGACGGCGCTGAACTCGGCGCCGCCGACCCAATCCGCGCCGGTCCGATTCGCGCCGCTCCGATTCGCACTGGTCCGATCCGTGTCGGCCGGCACGAGTTCGGTCCGGTCGCGCAGCCCCGATTCGAGCCCTCCGGCCTCCGCGACGATCCGCTGGAACGGCGCCAGGTCGACGCTCCCCGGCTTATCGAGGAGGCGCTTGATCCAACCGGTCACCCGCGCCATGCCCGTGCCCCTCCCGCCAGTCGTCGCCCCGTCATATCACCACGGCGACACCTTCGCTGCGCCGGGCAGGGCACTCGCTTCAACGTCCGGGCCGCCGGACTGGTTCCGTCTGCCCGGTTCATGGTGCCACCATCAGGCATCCCTTCACTCCTTCGCATACCTGACACTTCCTGAAAGGTACGGCCGGCAGCACGGCGAGCATGACAACGATCGCCAGGTTCCTCGCCATGTCCATCGACCGTGCCGAGCCGAAGAGGCTCGCCGAGCTCTGGTCAGGATGATCACCGGGTTCGAGGTGCGGTACGCGGAGGACGAGTACGCCGGAGGTGCCCGACGTGGAGAAGACGGTGGCGGAGTGACTGGAGTTCGGGGCGACCAAGCCGCAGTTCCAGCCGGGCGATGGCTGGATCGTCCTCGCGGACCCCGAGGGGCATCTGTTCTGCGTGTGTCCCGAAAGGTCGTGACTCGCCTGCCATAAGACTACCGCGATCACTCATCGTGTCCGGGTCTATTCTCTGCGTGATCGATTTCGGTGGGAAGGAGTCCCGCCCGATCTGACGCGGAGGCATCCATGACGACTCGTTCGGCGACACGACCAGGCCCGGCTTCCCTCAAGGCGGGGTTCGCATGCGCGGTGGGCCTGCTGCTGGCCGCCCTCGGCACCACCGCACCCGCCGCCCAGGCCGAAACCCAGGCGCGGGCCGCCATCGCCCCGCCCCGGATCGGGGTGCTCAGGGCCGACGGCGATGCCCTGGTGAAGGAGGGAGGCCTGTCCACCAACTGGGTGCTCGAACACGACGGCGTCATCCAGATCGCTCTCGCGGGAGATCGCATCGGCGTGCTCACCGGCGACGGCAAGGCCTGGGTCAAGGATGGCGGGCTGTCCACGAACTGGGTGTTGGAGAACGACAACGTCAAGCAGTTGGCGCTGGCCGGGAAGCGTATCGGTGTCGTCAGGGGGGATGGTACGGCTCTGGTGAAGGAGGGTGGGCTGTCGGCGAGCTGGGTGTTGGAGAACGACAACGTCAAGCAGTTGGCGCTGGCCGGGGACCGTATCGGTGTCGTCAGGGGGGATGGTACGG
>NZ_BCBX01000033.1:331162-345017 GCF_001417795.1 Sphaerimonospora mesophila
CGGCCTGTCGGCGAGCTGGGTCTCGCAGAACGACAACGTCATCCAGCTCGCGCTGGCCGGGAACCGCATCGGGGTGCTCAAGTCCGGGGGTGACGCTCTGGTGAAGGAGGGTGGGCTGTCGGCGAGCTGGGTGTTGGAGAACGACAAGGTCATCCAGCTCGAGCTGGCCACCGGCACGGACTGAGTCCGGAACGTGCGCCGTTCCGAGCACCTCGGGACGGCGCACGTGGGCGTCCTCACCCCGACTCCTGAGGACATCTCTCGCACCTCTGCTCCCGGCGCGCCGCCTCGGCCCCGAGCGTTCTCGATCTCTCATGGCGTCGGCCCGCTCCACGGGAGACCTAAGCTTGGTCGGTGACTTCTTCCGCGGAAACCGGCCGGCACCCATGATCTGGGTGGGAGTGGCGATCGCCCTCGTCGGGGCGCTGGGATACGCGCTGGGCGCCGCCATACAGCAGTTCGAGGCCGTCAGAGACGGTGCCACGCTCACGCTGATGAAGCGGCGACGCTGGTGGATCGGCGGCTTCATCGGCTTCGCCGGGGCCTGCCTGCACGCCGTGGCGCTGAGCCTGGCGCCGCTCGTCGCCGTACAGCCGGTGAGCGTCACGACGCTCGTCTTCGCGGTGCCGTTCGCCGCGCTGATGTACGGCAGGCGGCCCCGGCGGGCCGAGATCGTCGGTTCGATCGCGGTGGCCGCCGGTCTGCTCGGCCTGATGCTGCTGGTCCCCGCGCACAACTCGATCCCCGTGCTGTCGGACGCCGCCGCCCTCGGGCTGATCGGGTGCATCGGACTGGTGGTCGCCGTCACGTTCCTGGCGGCCCGATGGGTGCGCGGCCCGCTGAAGGCGCTGTTCATGGCGATCGGCGCCGGCTCGGTCACCGGGACCGTCTCCACGTTCGTCCGGGTCGTCGGGGGCGGGCTCAACGGGGATCTGAGCCGTCTGCTGCACTGGTTCACGCTGGTGGTCCCGGCGCTGCTCGTCTGCGCCGTCGTGCTGCTGCAGAAGTCGTACGCCGTGGGCTACTTCGGCATCGCCTACGCCGGCGTCCAGGTGATCGATCCCATCACGTCGGTGACCGCGGGAGCCGTACTGCTGGGGGAGTCCCTGCCGACCGGAGCGGGCAACGTGATCCCCGCACTGCTGGCCGCCGGTGTGCTGATCGGCGGTACGATCACGCTGGGCCGCCTGACCCCCGATCGCGCCGCTGCCGCTCCACGCCGGTCCGGCGAGCCGTCGGCGCCCGCCGGCCCTCCCGTCGAGGGCGCGGTGGGCGACGTGCTGGGCGCGGGCCGCGCCTGAGGACTCGCGAGGCGCCGGGAGGAGCGACGGGACCGGGGCCCCTTGCGACTGGGCACCTTGTGACTGGGGGAGACCCGTGACGGAGCAGCCGCGGTCGATCCGGCGGGACCGAGGCGATCGCCAGGCCGGACAGGTCCGTACGGCGCCCTCGGCACCCGCCGAGCCTTCGACGCCGGAGCCGGACGAGCCCACCGAACCGGACGGATCCACCGAGCAGGACGAGTCCACCGAGCGGGACGGCTTCGCGCCGACGACGGCGAAGACGAGGCGGCGGCTGGATCGGCACGTCGTCGGGGTGACCACGATCACCGTGGCGGCGACCGGGGTCTACACGCTGCTCGGGCTCGTCCGCTTCTACCTGTACCGGGCGACCAGCCTCGACCTCACCCTCTTCGACCAGACGATCCGCGGGTTCGCCACGCTCGGCGCGCCGACCAGCCCGCTGCGCGGGGTGGACCTCGGGGTCGGGGTGGACTTCGTCCAACTCGGCGAGCACTTCTCGCCGATCCTCGCGGTGCTCGCCCCGTTCTACTGGCTGCACGACGGACCCGAGACGCTGATCGTCGCCCAGGCCGTGCTGTTCGCGCTGGCCATCCCGCCGATCTGGGTGTTCACCCGGCGTGTGCTCGGCACGGCGCCCGCCTACTTCGTCGCCGTCGCGTACGCCCTGTCCTGGCCCGTTGCGCAGTCGGTCAACTTCGACTTCCACGAGGTCGCGTTCGTACCCGTGCTCACCGCCCTGGTCATCGAACGCTTCCACGCGGGCAGGCGTGTCGCCGCGGCGGTGGCGGCCGTCGCCTTCCTGCTGGTGAAGGAGGACGCCGGGCTCATGGTCGCCGGGTTCGGCTGCTGCCTGCTGGTGACGCGCGGACGGCGGCTCGACGGGCTCGGCTACCTCGGGCTCGGCATCCTCTACACAGGACTCGCCCGGGGGGTCCTGATCCCGGCGGTCGGCGGCGATCCCGGGCTCTACTGGGCCTACGACGAACTGGGCAAGGACGTGCCCGAGGTGCTGGCCACGGCCCTGAGCGATCCGCTGCGCGTGCTGAAGATGCTCGTCAGCCCCCAGGTGAAGATCGACACATGGGCGCTCCTGCTCTGGCCGGCGCTGCTGACCTGTCTGTTCTCACCGCTGACGCTGATGGCGCTGCCGCAGATCCTGGAACGGATGCTCTCCGACCGCGCCATCTGGTGGGGCGTCGACTTCCACCACAGCGCCTTCACGGTGGCCGTCCTGCTGTGCGCCGGCGTCGACGGTACGGCGCGGCTGCTGCGATGGGCCCGCAGAGCGTGGCCCGATCCCCGCGCCGGCGCCCTGGCCTGGGCGGCCGGGGTGTGCGTGGTCGCGCTCACGCTCGTGCCGCGCTTCCCGTTCGACCAGCTGATCAGGCCCGAGTTCTACGAGACTCATCCGGACGTGGTCGCCGCAGGACAGGCGGTCGAAATGGTGCCCAGCGGGGTGGCCGTCGAGGCGGTCAACCACGTGGGGCCGCACCTGTCGGCCCGGACGACCGTGCTGCTGTGGAACGACCGGCCGCCCGTCGCCCAATGGATCGTGGCGGACACGGCCAGGGGCGCCTACCCGTGGGGGTCGGTGGACCGGCAGCGGGAGCGGGTGGAGGAGTTGAAGGCGATGGGTTACGAGGTCGTCTTCGATCGCGAGGGGTATGTGGTGCTGCACCGGACCGACCCGCCGCCCGGCGCGCAGCCCACGCCGACCAGGTGACCGGGGCCGGGAGCCGCGCCGGGCGGAAACCCCGGTCCTCGCTCCCTCCCGCTCCGCTCCCTCCGCTGGGTCACCGGAGCACGGAAACCGGCTCAACCGGGCCAGTGGAAGATCGCGTCGGCCTGGCGGAAGGCGGCGTTCGTGCCGAGGGCGCCCATCGCCAGCAGCAGCGTGTCGCGTAGGGCCACGGCCGGTCTGCTGCGCCAACCAGTGAGGCGGCCGATCGCCCGCGACCGGCGGACGATCCGCGTGGTCCGCGCCACCCGTGCCCGGCTGTAGGCGGCCAGGTCGACGGCCTCGCCCGCTTCCACCGCCGCGCCCGCCTGACGGGCCAGCACGACGGCGTCCTCGATGGCCTGGCAGGCGCCCTGACCGAGGTTCGGCGTCATCGGATGCGCCGCGTCGCCCAGCAGGGCGGCCCGTCCCCGGTGGAAGGCGGGAAGCGGCC
Source organism: Sphaerimonospora mesophila (assembly GCF_001417795.1). Classification (NCBI taxonomy): domain Bacteria; kingdom Bacillati; phylum Actinomycetota; class Actinomycetes; order Streptosporangiales; family Streptosporangiaceae; genus Sphaerimonospora; species Sphaerimonospora mesophila. The sequence continues at coordinate 334,638 of NZ_BCBX01000033.1, forward strand.
TGTCGAGGCTGTAGATGTCATGGCGGAGCACGGCCGCGGGATCGGCGGCGGCGAGCAGCGCGGGGATGGGGGCGCGCCAGTCCCCGAAAAGCCTGATCAGCTCGTCCTTCTCGTCGGAGGCGCGCGCGCCCGGCGGCGCCGCCGCTGTGGCGTAGCAGTACACCAGGCCGCCGGCCATCGGCATCACGCCGAAGAGGGTGCCGTCGCCCCACGTCTCGCAGGCCTGCGGCGGGTCCGACCCCCGGTCGGCCGGGACGACGATCCGCCAACTCGTCACGCCCGTGTAGCGCGGCTCCGGATGTCCCGGGAACAGCGTGGACCTGGTCGCGGAGCGGATGCCGTCGGCGGCCACGACGAGGTCGGCGTCGAGGGTCCCGTCGGCAGTCACGACCCGGCCCGCCGCCGGGTCGACCGACTCGACCCGGCGGTTCAGGTGCAGCGCGCCCGGCGGCAGCCGTACGGCCAGCAGGTCGACGAGCGTCGCACGCGGGAGCAGCACGATCGGGTCGCCGTAGCGTGCCGTCATGGCGTCGGTGTCGGTGCGGGTCAGCCACCGGCCGTCCGGACGGCGGATGCCGCCCTCACCCTGGATCGCGGACAGCCTCCTGACCTCGTCGCCGATCCCGATCATGTCGAGCGCCCGCAGCGCGTTCGGGGCGATGGCCAGCCCGGAGCCGACGGGCTCGATCGAGGCCGCCTGCTCCAGAACGGTCACCGTCCAGCCCTCCTGCGCCAGGGCGACGGCGGCCGTCAACCCGCCGATGCCCGCTCCGATCACCACGGCGTGCGACATCACACCCTCCTTCACTACACATGTAGTAGAGCATACTACGGCCGTAGTGTCCTTCTAGGATGGGACGGTGTTCAGTCAGCGGGCGGCCCTCATCGCGGACACGGCCATCGCGATCCTGGCCGAGCGGGGCACACGCGGCCTGACGCATCGGGCGGTCGACGAGGCGGCCGCTCTGCCGCCGGGCTCGACCTCCAACCACGCGCGCACCCGTGCGGCGCTGCTCGAACTCGCGCTGTCCCGCCTGGTCGAACGCCAGGAGGCCGCCTTCTCCGCCGCGCTGGCCGCCGTCGCGCCCGGGAAGCGCGGGAAGGCCGCCGATCTGGCCGCCCTGGTGGCGCGGGCACTGCACACGGCGATGACCGAGCAGCGGGAGACGACGATCGCGAGGTACGAACTCGCGATGGAGGCGAATCGGCGGCCCGAGTTGCGCAAGGTCTACGACGAGCTGGGCCGCCGTTACCGAGAGCCGGTCACCGCCCTGCTCACGGCGGCGGGCTCGCCCGATCCCGTACGGCAGGGCAGGCAGCTGGTCGCCTATGCGGAGGGTCTGCTGTTCGACGCGGTGGTCGGGGCGGGGGGAACGCCCTCCCTCGATGACCTGCGTGCGGCCTTCGGGGAACTCCTTGGCCTCTTTCTCAGGGACTGACAGAGGCCGGGCGGGCGCTGAGGCGGGCCCGATGGGACGGCCATTCGTCGTCGAGGATGGAGTAGTAGGGGCTGTCGCGCCAGGTGCCGTCGCTCCGGCGGAGCTGCCGTCTGAGCACGCCCTCGCGTACGCCCCCGATCCGCTCGATGGCGGCCTGCGAGCGGAGGTTGCGGATGTCGGTCTTGAAGACGACGCGGGTGAAGCCCATCGCGCCGAAGGCGTGGTCGAGCAGCAGGATCTTGCACTCGGTGTTCACCGCGGTCCGCCAGTAGGCCGTGCCGTACCACGTCGAGCCGATCTCCACGCTCTCGTCGACGCCGTACACGTCCCAGTATCCGGTGGAGCCGATGACCCGCCCGGTCTCCTTGAAGACGACCGCGAACTGGGTGGTGTCCGGCCGGGCCAGCAGCGCGGCGACGTGACGCCGCATGTCCTCCTCGGACGCCGGGGTCGTGGAGGGCCGCCACCGCCACACCTCCTCGTCACGGCCCACCGTGAACAGGTCGGGCACGTGGTCGAGGGTGAGCGGCGTGAGCTGTACGGACCGGCCTTCGAGGACAACGGGTTCCGGCATCTTGGCAGTCATGCGCCGACGTTATCCGGCGCGTACGGCATCGGCCGATGGCCACTTGGCGGTGATCACCGAAGACCACTTCGGCCGAGAGGTACGCGGGCCGACGACGGGATCTCCGACGGGTCCGTCAGCCCACCGGCGCGAGGGACCTGAGCAGCAGGTCGGCGAAGTGGCGGCCGATCTCGGGGCCGGTCAGCGGGCCGCCGGGGTGATACCAGGTGCCGAGGTGGTGGACCGCGCCGAAGAAGAAGTCGACCACCATCTCGGCCGGGACGTCGCCGCGGAACACCCCGCCACGCTGGCCCTCGATCACCAGGTCGCGGAAGCGCTCGTGATAGCGGCGGCGGTCGGCCCTGACGATCTTGTAGACCTCGGGGGAAAGCTGATGCATCGACCGGAAGAAGACCTTGGAGTCGTCGAGGTTGTCCACCGTGGTCATGACGACGTCCCGCGCCGCCGCGTGCAGCCGCTCGGCGATCGGACCCGATGCGTCGGCGAACGTCGTCAGCCGCTCCATCTGCATGCGCAGCACGCGTCCGTAGATCTCGTGCAGCAGGTCGTCCTTCGAAGCGAAATAGTGGTACATGGCGCCCTTGGTCACTCCGGCCGCCGCCACGATCTCCTGCACCGACGTGCTCTCGAAGCCGCGCTCGGCGAACAGCCGGGTCGCCTCGGTCAGCAGGCGCTGCCGTACCGGCTCCTCGGTCGCCGCGCCGCGCGCCATCCGGTCCTCCCTCGCATGTCGCGAACAAGCATACCGACTGGTCGGTCGGGTCGATTCGGACTGGCGGAAATGCGCCAGTTCCCTCACCTTAGGAGGGCTGGGATTCCCGATCGGGTATTCCCGAAGAGAGCAGCAGCGACGAGTGTGGGGAGTTCGCGTGCCCAGTGGGTCGATCTATGTCCCGCAAGACGAGAAGTTCACCGGTGCCTCACCGCAGAACCTCTATGTCACCTTCTGGTATGCCGGGCGCAAGAACAGGCTGCGCGTCCGTGCCGCCATCGCCGTGGGCGGGTTCGTCGTGGGGAACCTGCTGGCCGTCAGGTTCGGGCTCGCCGCGTTCACCACCGGACTGGTGCTCGCGGCCGCCGCCGCCCTCACCGACTTCCTCATCGCCTGGCGGTCGTACGAGCGCACGGCCGTGTGGCGGGGCAAGCGCCGGGGCGAGGTGCGGACCGGCCGGCTGCTGCGCAGAGGCCTGCGCAAGTACGGCTACCGCGTCATGGACGGCCGGGCCGTACCGGGCGAGGCGTCGATCGACCACCTCGTCATCGGCCCGGGCGGCCTGTGGATCGTGGACAACGAGGCCTGGGCGCCGGACACCATCATCGCGCGGTACGGCGAGCGCCTGTTCTTCGACGAGAAGTTCGGCACCTCCGCAGCCAAGGGCCTGATCAACGCCGCCTCGTCGATGGCGACGCTGCTGAGCCGGGAGACCGGCATCGACGTCAGGATCTCGCCCGTGCTCGCCGTGCACAGCGGCAAGATCGTGGGGGGTGACGGGATCTGGGGATGGGGCGGCACGATCACCGGTGAGGGACTGACCGTCGCCTATCCACGCCGGATCGCGCGCTGGATCCGGTCACAGGACGACGCCGAGCTGACGGACGACCAGATCGAGTTGCTGGCGCGTACGGCGGCCCGCATCCTCCGCCGAATGTCGTGACCGGATCGGGCCCGGAACGCCCGCGGATCCGATTTTGAGTGATCTGGCCGGTGCGATACTCTCTAGGAGTTCCGCGCCGCTAGCTCAGTTGGTCAGAGCAGCTGACTCTTAATCAGCGGGTCCGGGGTTCGAGTCCCTGGCGGCGCACCGCGGTACGACCAGCGTGTCCATGGTTCCGTTCATGGGCGCGCTGATGCCGTTAATGGGGGGATCCGTCCCCCGTAGTCGGCTCCGTTTCGCCCGTCCGGCCCGAATGGGCATCCGGACGGGGGCCGTCCCGATGTGATTTCCGGGACGGGGTGCCCACGGACTTTCCGAACGTTCACGTGATCCGCGTCGGGTGAGGCGACGGCACGCCGTGCGATCACCCGTCCGACCGTCAGATCTTCCAGATGCGGACGGTGCGGTCGGTGCCGCCGCTGGCGAGATGCTCCCCGTCCGGACTGAACGCCACCGAGGTGACGGCGCCGCGATGCCCGGTGTACGGGAAGCCGATGACCGAATGCTCCTTCGTGTCCCACAGGAGTACGCTTCCGCTGCTGGTGCCGACGGCCAACCTTCTGCCGTCCCGGTGGAACGCGAGCGTGTTGACCGGGCTGGTGGTGTGCAGCGGCGGATCGACGTTCTCCTCACCGTTCCACAGGCGTACGTAACCGGGGGTGGCGCCGATCGCTATGAGGTTCGATGAGATCGCCAGACCGTTGACCGAGCTGATGTCGCTGATCGTCAGCAGACTGGGGTCCTCGTGGGTTTTCGCGGTCTGCCAGAAGCCCACGGTGTTGTCGGCATACGCGGTCATCAGCATCGAGCCATCAGGTCCGAAGATCACGAAATTGACCGCGGCCGGGCGTTTCCGCAGGGTCGCGGTGCTCTTTCCGCTCACCGTGTTCCACAACCTGCTGGTCCGATCCGTGCTGCCGCTGGCGAGGGAACCCCCGTCGGGGGAGAAGGCCACGGAGTTGACAGAGCCGGAATGTCCGGTGAGGACTGTTCTGGTGGTTCCGCTCGCCATGTCCCAGAGCCGGATGGTGTGGTCGGCGCTGCCGCTGGCGAGAGTCTTCCAGTCGGGGCTGAACGCCACGGACATGACGGCCGCGCTGTGGCCGGTGAGGGTCGCCCTGGTCTTCCTGCTCGCGATGTCCCACAGCCGGATGACACGGTCGGCGCCGGCGCTGGCGAGTGTCCTGCCGTCCGGGCTGAAGGCCACCGAGTTCACCGCACCCGTGTGACCGGTCAGAACCCTGGGATCCAACGGAATGGAGTCGCTCCTGGGGTGACTGCCGGATTCTGCCCGGTTTTCGGAATTCACCATGCGGTACACGATGACGACGCCGGACGAAATCGCTGCCGCGCCGATTCCGAACAGTACGGTGCGGCGTGAGAGGAAACCGGGTTTCCGATCTGGAAGGTGTACGTGTATTCCGGCACCGATGATCATAGGACCCTCGGCCTGATAGACGTCACCGCCGATGTCGTTGTTCGTCACCGCCTGCCGCGGCTCCCGCGGCTCCGGCTCGTTCGTCAAGATTCAACCCTGCTCTTGGATCAGATCGGCCCCTATCTCGGAGTTCGTCACGGTCTGCTCGCCGGAAGTTCCCATCTTCTGCCTGAGCCGGCCGCTGACATGCGCATCCCGGACGTGCTGGGACGCCCTCCCCGTGCCGCCGATCGACAGCCAGGCCTGGAGCGCCCCGCCGACTGTCACCAAGACCGCGGTGAAGGCGAACCACGCCATCGCCCAGCGCTCGGTGAGCACTCCCGTCGCGATGTTCACGAGGGCGGCGATGACGACCGTGCCTGCCGCTGCGATACCCCGCTTCGTTCCCGGACTCATCGCCGCTCCTCGACAGAACGAATCATCCAAGCTCTGTTGGTCGATTATCCATTGACAACCGGTGCCCGGCCATAGATTGGACAATCTTTCCGTCTAACGCCGGAATCGCCCTTTCAATGGAGCCCCGATTCTGGCGCAAGCAAAACAATAGATATGGGACAAGTCGCCAAAAGCGGACTCGATGTGCTCGCGGCCGGCCGTGTACGGGTTCAGTGAGGCGCGATGAGGTTCAGCGCGCCGGGGAGCAGGCGTACGGTCGCCGGGAACGGTGTCACGACCTCGTCTCCGTCGGCGTACAGCGGCACGGGCCGGTCGGTGTCGATGGTGACGGCCGTGGCGGTGGACAGCTCGACCTCGGGCCGATGGATGTGGGTGCCCTTCTGCGCCTCGGCCATGAACCTGCCGATCGAGAGCTTCGGCATGCCGGCGCGCACCACCATCACGTCGAGCCGGCCGTCGTCGAGGGCGGCCACCGGCACGATCCGCAGGCCGTGGCCGTACGCGCCGGAGTTCGCGATCACGACGGTGTCGGCCCGGACCCGCCGCTGGAGGCCGTCGACGGTGACCGTGAAGGTCGGCGCGCGCCAGGTCGCGATGGCCAGCGCGCCGGAGAGCCGGTAGAGCAGCAGCGCGGGCAGCCGCCGATGGCGGTTGATGATCTGGTTGGCGCGCGAGTCCACACCGGCATAGACGTTCCCCGGCACGATCACGCCGTTCACTTCGAGCACGTCGATGCTCCTGGGGGGACCGTCCAGGAGCAGCCGGGCCAGCCCGGGTAGCGCGGTATGGCCGCGGTCGGGCAGATCGGCGGGGAGGCCGAGGGTGCGGGCGAGGTCGTTGCCCCGGCCCGCGGGCAGGATCGCCATCGTGCCGCCGGCCGGGACCACCCCGGTGGCCACGTCCCTGACCAGCCCGTCGCCGCCGACGGCCACCACGACGTCGCCGCGCCCGGCCGCCTCGGCGGCGAGGTCGATCGCGTGCGTCCGGCTTCGGGTCTCCTCGGTGGTGACGACGGCGCCGGCCTCGGTGAGCAGCGCCGCGAGCGGCTCCCAGAGCGTACGGCTCGCGCGCCGCCCGGAGATGGGGTTGAGCAGGGCCGTGAAGGAACGCATGGTCAGCCTCCGGCAGGGGGGAGCAGCACTCCGGGGTTGAGGATCCCGGCGGGATCCAGGACCTGCTTGACCGCGTTCAGCGCCTCCACGGCCAGCGGGCCGATCTCCTCCGCGTAGGCGGCCCGGTGATCGGTGCCGACACCGTGGTGGTGGGTGATGGCCGCCCCGCACGAGCGGATCGCCAGGTTCGCGGCGGTCTTGGCGGCCGCCCACTGGGCGAGGGGGTCGGCTGCCTGGGCGCAGACCACGGTGAAGTACAGCGACGCGCCGGTCTCGTACACGTGTGAGATGTGGCAGAGCACCACGGGCGGCGTCCCCCGGCCGGTCAGCTCGGTGGTCAGCGCCTCGGTCACCGCTGCGCGCAGCCGGTGCAGGCCGGACCAGAACGCCGCCGTCTCCAGCGTCTCGACCAGGCCGCCCGCCGCGAGGATCGGGTCGCGCAGGTATGGCGCGCGGAAGCGGCCCGCGCGCCAGGACTCGCCGGGCCCGGCCCCGAGGGGTGTGCCGCCCGCGGCCAGGAGCACCTCGGTGGCGGCCGCACGCCGGGCCGCCACCTCGGCCGGATCGCCCTCATAACCGGTGATGGCGAGGCAGCCGCCGGGGCCGCTCCCAAGGGCGGCGGCGGGGTCGGCGAGGTTGACCGCGGTCTCCAACTCGTCCGACAGCCGCAGCACGGTCGGCAGCGGGCCGTCCTGAGCGAGCCGGCGCAGCGCGGCCGCGCCCGCCTCGAACGACGGGAAGCGCCACCCCTCGAAGACCCGCTCACCGGGCACGGGCCGTACGCGGACCCGCACCGAGGTGATGACGCCGAGCACGCCCTCCGAGCCGAGGACGAGCTGGCGCAGATCGGGACCGGCGGCGGACTTCGGCGCGGTGCCGAGCTCGACGGTGCCCCTCGGGGTGGCCAGGACCAGGCCGACGACCATCTCGTCGAAGCGGCCGTATCCGGCGGAGGACTGCCCGGCCGAGCGTGCCGCGGCGTAGCCGCCGATGCTCGCGCCCTCGTACGACTGAGGGAAGTGGCCGAGGGTGAACCCCTGCTCGCGCAGCAGCCGCTCGGCCTGCGGCCCGCGCAGCCCGGCCTGCAGTACGGCGGTGCGGGAGACGGGATCGACCTCCACGAGCGCGTCCAGGCGGCGCAGGTCGAGTGTGACGACCCCGGCGAACCCGGCCCGAGCCGGGGCGAGACCGCCGACCACCGAGGTGCCGCCTGAGTAGGGGACCACCGCGATCCGATGCTCTGCGCAGACCCGGAGCACCGCGACCACCTCGTCGTGCGAACCGGGGAACACCACGGCGTCCGGAGCGTCGGCCGCGTCGCCGGCCCGCAGCCGGAGCAGATCCGGAGTCGACCAGCCACGGGTGTGCGCGAGACGCGCGTCGTGACCTGAGTCGACGTGCTCGGCGCCGACCTCGGTCGCCAGCGCGGCGCGTGCCTGCTCGGAGAGCGCGACCGGCGGGAGCGGCACGGCGTCGGGCGGGACGGCGGGCCGGGAGGGCGCGGTCACGCCCAGGCCCGACAGCGCCGCGTGGATCGCGGGAGGCAGGCCGCTGTGATGAGCGGGATCCCCCCACAGATACGGATGGAAGCCGACGACGGGCAGTTCGGTTTCAGCCAAGGGAGATCTCGCAACTCTCGACAGGGAAGGCCACCGCCAGGGAGACGAGGCCCAGCTTAGGCACGGGCGGATCGGGCCGGAAGCCCGGACGGGCGCCGAGTGGACGGGGCGCCCGATTCGGGAAGCACTAATCTGGCCGACGTGACCGACGGCACAGAACCCACCTCGCTGAACGCCCGACGCCGTGCGCGTGACCTCGATCATCTCAGCGGTGCGCCGCGGGTCGACCTCCTGGTCATCGGAGGGGGCGTGACCGGGACCGGGGTCGCGCTGGACGCCGCCTCTCGCGGCCTGTCCGTCGTGCTCGTCGAGAAGCATGACCTCGCCTTCGGCACCAGCCGGTGGAGTTCGAAGCTGGTCCACGGCGGGCTCCGCTATCTGGCCACGGGTCAGGTGTCGGTGGCCTATGAGAGCGCGGTCGAGCGCGGCATCCTCATCGAGCGCACCGCGCCGCATCTGATCCGGGCGCTGCCCAACGTCTTCCCGCTCCTGCCGTCCCTGGACGCCAAGGGCGCGGCGATGATCCGCGCGGGATACCTGGCCGGAGATCTCCTGCGCGCCGCCGCCGGCACCTCGCGGCACACCCTGCCGCGTTCGCGCCGCCTGTCGCGGGCGGAGGTTCGCGGATACGCGCCGACCGTGCGGGAGGCCGGCCTGCGGGGCGGCCTGGTCTTCTGGGACGGCCAGCTCGTCGACGACGTACGCCTGGTGGTGGCGCTGGCCAGGACGGCGGCCGGTCACGGCGCCCGGGTGCTCACGCGGTGCTCGGCGGTCGAGGCCGGCGGTCAGGGCGCGCTGCTGCGTGACGAGCTGACCGGCGCGACGTTCGAGCTGGACGCCGCGGCGGTCGTCAACGCGACCGGGGTGTGGGCCGGCACGCTGGCCGACGGTGTCGCCATGCGGCCCAGCCGGGGCACCCATCTGGTCTTCTCCCAGAGGTCCTTCGGCGGGCTGAACGGCATGAACGGGCTGACCGCCGCGCTCACCGTTCCCATACCGGGGGAGAGCAGCCGGTTCGTGTTCGCGCTCCCGGCGGCGGGCGGGCGGGTCTACGTCGGCCTCACCGACGAGGAGGTCTCGGGCGAGATCCCCGACGTGCCGACGGCGAGCGAGGGCGAGATCGACTTCCTGCTGGACACCATCAACTCGGCGCTGCGCGTCCCCCTCACCCGCGCCGACGTGGTGGGGACGTTCTCCGGCCTGCGGCCGCTGCTCGACAGGGGTGGGGCGCGTACGGCCGACCTGTCCCGCGAGCACGTGGTGCTCACGGGCGGGGACGGCATGGTAACCGTGGTGGGCGGCAAGCTCACCACCTATCGGCGGATGGCGCAGGACGCGGTGGACGCGGCCCTCGCGGCGGCCAGGGCGCGGGGGCGGCGGATGCGGGCCGGTCCGGTGCGCACCCGGGCGCTGCCGCTGGTCGGCGCGGCGAGCCGGGCCGCCCTGGCGGCCGTCCAGGCCCCGCCCGCGATGATCGGCAGGTATGGAACCGAGGCCGTCGACGTGGTGGCCGGGGCCGGAGGAGATCGGACGCTGCTCGAACCGATCGCGCCGGGCGTCGACACGACCATGGCCGACCTGCTGTTCGCCGTACGCCACGAGGGCGCGCTCGACGTCGACGACCTGCTCGACCGGCGGACCCGCATCGGTCTCAGCGCCGCCGACCGGGCCAGTGCCCTACCGGCGGCCGAGGAGGCGCTGGCCCGCGCCGCCGGATGATCCCGCGTACGGCTCAGGCCTGTGGATAACGTCCTCACCGGGGGTGCGGGGACTGAAAGAATCACGTCGTGACCGAGGGTCCCCCGTCTGCGGGCACTGCCGTACGCCCTTGAGGCTTCGATGCGGTCTTCCCGGCGGAGGTTGCCCATTTTGCGCGATCGCGAGGAGAAAGCCGGATGGGCAAGGCGAACCGGGAGCGGCGCAGGGCCAAGGAGAAGGAGCGCGGGCGCAGGCAGCAGGGCCGGGGCGGTCCGGGCGGCGATGCCTTCGGCTTTCCCCGATGGCAGCCCCGGCCGTCGCCCGAGGAGATCGTCACCGGGCTGCTGTCGGCGGCGCTGGACGCGCGACTCGACCGGGACGAGGCGGGGTTCTCACAGTATGCGACGGCACTGGCCGAAGCCCCGGCCGAGCTGCGG
>NZ_BCBX01000033.1:345414-377608 GCF_001417795.1 Sphaerimonospora mesophila
GCTCGCCATGCTGAACGACCATGTGACGTTCGCCTGGCGCAACGGCTGGCAGCCCGCCGACGTGATCAGGATGGTGGGGCGGGAGCACGACGCCCGGCACGTGCGGCTGGCCACCGACGCCATCGCCGCGGAGATGCGCGGCTACGCACCGGCCACGGTGGACGAGCGCTGGCTGGACCAACTGGCGGCGTTGGAGGCGAGGGTCTGGTGGCGGCAGGATGACGAGTACCTGCGCGAGGACGGCGACCGCCTCGGCATGGTCACCCGCGTCCTGCAGCTCATCGTCCTCCTCGCCGCCCTGCCCCGGATCGAGCGGCTGTGCCCGCCGCCGGGCGGGGCCCGCCGTACGGCCAGGCCGGCGGGCCGAGCCGTCGATGAGCGGATGCTGGCCCGGGTGCGGGCGCTGCTGGCGAAGGCCGAGTCGACCGAGTTCGAGGCCGAGGCGGAGACGTTCACCGCCGCCGCCCAGTCGTTGATGGCCCGTCACAGCATCGATGCCGCGCTGCTGGCCGCCGAGGCGGAGGACCGGTCGGCCGCGGACGGGCCGGAGGGGCGCCGGTTGGGGGTCGACGCGCCCTATGAGGCGCCCAAGGCGATGCTGCTGGACGTGATCGCCACGGCGAACCACTGCCGGGCCGTCTGGAGCCGCCACCTCGGGTTCGTCACCGTGCTCGGCTTCCCCGCCGATCTCGCCGCGGTGGAGGTGCTGTTCACCTCCCTGCTGGTGCAGGCGACCACGGCGATGCGGCTCGCGGGCTCCCGCCGGGACGGCCTGGGCCGGTCCAGAACCCGGTCGTTTCGGCAGTCGTTCCTGGCCGCCTACGCGCAGAGGATCGGCGAGCGGCTCGGCGAGGCCGCCGGAGAGGCGGTTCAGCAGGCGGCGGCCGAGACCGGCAGGGACCTGCTGCCCGTGCTCGCGGCCCGGGACCGGGTGGTCGAGGAGGAGGTCGAGAAGATGTTCCCCGATCTGAACATGGTCGCCGCCGGTGCGGTCAGCAATCGCGAGGGCTGGCTCTCCGGCCGGGCCGCCGCCGATCAGGCCGTCCTGGACGTACGCGCCGAAATCACCGATCAAGGTGCCTGACTACAGGGCCAGGGCCCAGCACAGGCAGCCGAAGGCGGCGGTGGAGGTGAGCGTGCGGACGAGGTTCCAGCGCACCCAGGGTGTCTCGAAGCCCCGGCGCACCGACGCGGGGTCGGCGACCTGGGCGGCGTCGCCCGCGGCGTCGAGCCGGTTGTTGAGCGGGATGTTCACCGCGAAGGTGATCATCAACGTCAGCATGTGGAACACGAGCCCGGCCAGGACCAGCGGCATGACCGGACCGTCGTCGAAATGCATGACGAGGGTGATCGCGGTCAGCAGCGGCCCGCCGACGAAGCCGAGGGCGAACCAGCCGTTCTGGATTGCCGTGTTGATCCGCTGCATCACCTCGATGAAGGTCCGGTCGTCGACCCGGCGCAGCGCGAGCATGACCGAGCAGGAGTAGGCGTAGAACAGCCCGGCGACAAGGCCCGTCGTGATCGTCGCGAGCAGCAGCGTAAGAGCCGACATCGATGGCATCCGTCCTCCGGGCTGTTCGAACCGTCTTTCAGGATATGATCACAGGAGACGCGATATTACTCAAAATCTGGCACTCGCCGGTGCCGGCCTGCCCTACCGGGCGGACGGTGGACGGTGGACGGATGGCCGGGAATCGGTGCGGCCGGGTCGCCCCGCGGCCGTGTGACCGAGGATCAGACGACGGCTCCGGTCGCGCCGTCGGTCAGTTCGCGGAGGATGTCCGCGTGCCCCGCGTGGCGGGCCGTCTCCTCGATCATGTGCACGTAGATCCAGCGCAGCGAGACCTGGCCCAGCTCCGCTTGGGGCACGACGTGGTCAAGGGAGAACCGGGCGGCGATCCGGCGAGAGTCGGCGCAGGCCTCGCCGTACACCGCGACCAGAGTTTCGACCGTGTCCTCCGCGTCGAGCGCGAAGCTGCCGTCGGCGTCCTCCTGGGTGGGCGGCGGGCCCATGGCGGGATCTTGGGCGAGCACCCGGCGGAACCAGTTCCGTTCGACGATCGTCAGGTGCTTGAGCAGTCCGCCGAGCGTGGTCGACGACGGCACGTGCCTGCGCCGTATGTCCTCGTCGGACAGGCCCAGCGCCTTGCGGGCGACCATCGCACGGTGGAAGTCGAGAAACGCCTCCAGCACCTCGCGTTCGCCACCCGTGAGGACCAGCAACGGCGGAAGCGTGGGATCGATGGACGGATTCGTCATCTCCTCACCCTACGAAGCTCCACCACGCCTTTGCCGTGCCGCCTGCCCTCGGCCGGCCACGGCCACCGCCCTTTGTGCGCACTCCGGGCATTGTGAATATCTGGGGCATTCGACATTTACTTCTCGTATTTTTTTACAATTCATCCGCGACAGATGTTGCTGTCCTCTGGAAAGTCATGAGAGAATTAGGACAGATTTTCGAATGGCGAGATTCGGTGTGGAGGGGAGCAGGTTTGTGAAACATGTGGTGGTCCGGGCGGGTGCGGACATCCGAGCCGGCCCGCCGAGCCGGGTGCGCCTCCTGACTCGGACAGGGCCGGCACCGCGCGGCCGCGGCCGCGATGCCCGGCGTCACGCCGACGGCCCGGCGACTGCACGAGACACTCGCCACCGGTGCGCGCTCAGCGTGCGATGACCTCGGTAATACTCTTGGCCGGAGAGGAGGGCGATGGACGAACGGCGGCTGGTGAGGATTTCCAAATATCTCGCCAAGCACCTGCGGCACCGGCCCGAGCGCATCGGGATCGAGCTGGACGAGCACGGCTGGGTGAACGTCGACGTGCTGCTGGAGGCCGCGTCCTCCCACGGGTTTCCGATTTCCCGGGTGGAATTGGAGCAGGTGGTCGCCGACAACGACAAGCGGCGATATGTGATCGAAGGAGATCGGATCCGGGCCAGTCAGGGGCATTCGGTGCCTGTCGATCTCGCTCTGCCGATGGTCGAGCCACCCCCGTTCCTCTACCACGGCACGGTCGTTCACAGCGTGGCGGCGATCCGCGGCGAAGGTCTGCGGCGCATGTCACGCCATCACGTCCACCTGTCTCCGGATCGCGAGACCGCCACGCGGGTGGGGGCGCGTAGAGGGAGGCCGGTCGTCCTCGTCGTGAACGCGGGAGGGATGTACGCGGCAGGGTACGAGTTCCGAGTCAGCGCCAACGGCGTCTGGCTGGTGGATCACGTCCCAGTCGGCTTCATCCGCTTCCCAGCCGGTTAACCGACGGGGCAGCCGCCTCAGGCCCTGAGGAACACCTCGTCCAGATGCCATTCGAGGGCCTCACGATCGGGGCGGTCGCGAGGTCGGCCAGGAACGTTGATCTCCTGCCCGGCCCGGCGATAGAACTCCTCGCCGTTCCCGAACTCGGCCCGCAGTCGCGGGCTGACCACCAGCCGATGCCGGGGATCGACCGCCAGGTAGCCGCGATCGAACAACGTGTGCACATCGGAGCGGAGCAGGAGTCCGTTGTCCAGACGGTGCTCGCCGCCCGCCGTGACCGGGCGGATGTGGGCCGCCTGCAGGACCGGCCGGATCCGGTCACCGGTGATCGCGCAGCGCCGTTCGTAGGCGTGCAGGACCACGGCCTGGAACGCCTGCTGGCCGAGGCGGCGCGGGGCCAGACGGGGATCGCCGAAGACCGGCCCGTCGCGGTGCCACGGCTCGGACAGGTCGATTTCCACACCGATCCCGATCCGGCCGAGCAGATCATGGAAGTAGCCGGCGGCCGGGTGGCCGGCCAGGTCGTAACTCTTGCCCTGCACGATGTTGGAGGCGAAGTCAGGCGGCGGCCCGGCGACTCGGTCGTCCGGGAAGAAGAAGACGTCGCGGATGATGACGCAGCCGATGACCGGGTCCTCTCCAATGACCATCGGCTGTTTGCGGTACTTTCCCACCTGTTGTCGCATATCGGCCAGGCTCGCGGCACCGTTGCCCTGGCCGAAGAACTCCCATGCCTCAGAAATGCGAAGGGGTGCGAAGCCGCTGAAGAAGCCGCCGCCGACCACGCGGTTGTGCGGGTGGTGGGTCTTGAAGAAGAACGGCTCGCCGTGGTCGATCGCGCGGAACTCCCGAGCGCCGGAGGGTCGCCAGAAGTTCACCTCGGTGAGGGTCGGGCGAGCGGAAAGGAACCGGTACCAGCTTTCGTCAGTCACCCCGACGTATGCCTTCACACCGGCAATTGTGCCCACACTTGATCAAACCCGCCAGAGGGTCTTGTGCAAGGGATGCGTTGGCACGGTAGGGAGTAACTCCACCAATGGCCCTGCTCGATAATCATTGAGAGGGCTGTGGGCTATGCCGAACCGCGGAGACCCGACACTGAGCTGTTATCCGCCAGGCCGGGGAGTGAACCGGATGAACGGGACGTGTCTGCCGACTTCACGATAATCCTCTACGCTCCCATCGACCATGAATCCCATGATCTTGCAGAGGCGACGTGCGGCGACAGGATGGCGTGGGGCATAGCGCGCCATGATCTCTGCCGCCTCCTCGGCGGGAAGTTCTGTCGCGGTCACCGGAATCGACCGTCGACCGAGCTGAATGACCACATCCGGATTTTTCATGACATTTCGATACCAGTTGGCGCGCTTGCCGAAGCCGGAGGCGGTTACGTAACCACGCTGGTCGTGCTCGACCACCTCGATGACGGCCTGCCGTCGTTCGCCGGAGACACGGCCCACGTGGTTGAGCAGCATGAGGCGGTTGCCGAACAGACCGCCCAACCCCAGCCGATACATACGGATGGGCAGCCGCCAGAGGATGCGGCTCAGGCCGCTCGGTGGTTCGGGCTTTTTGACGATTTCCATCGTTCGTCCCTTGTAGTCTGTGGTTTTCCAGGGTGGTTCCCGCGCCGGACCGGTGGCGCAGGGCGGGCGTGACCACGTCACGCGTGATGAGCCGTCCGACCGGATTCCGCCTGGCCGGGCTCCGTCAGGTCCGCGAGCGCGGCCAGCGCCTCGCCCACGGGTAGGTCGGAATCGAGCAGGTAGTGCAGCATGAGCCCGTCCACCAGCGCCGCGATCAACGTGGCCACTCCGGTGCTCCGGCCTGGCGGCCGGCCCGGATGCAGCTCGTCCAGTCGATCGGCGACCTGTGTGCGGACGTCTCGCAACTGGTCGCGTAGGACCTCGCCCAGCGCCGGATCGCGCATCGCCCCCTCGATCAGCGCCACGGCCAGCCGGAGCGTCCGTTCCTCGCCCGCCGTCTTCGGCAGCAGCGCACCGAGCATCGCCAGCCCGGCTCGCTCGTCAGGGGCGCTGAGCAGCTCGGCGACCAGCGGGTTCATGACCATGTCCCCGGCCCGGCGGGCGACCGCCGCATGCAGGCCGCCGAGCCCGCCGAAGTGGTAGTGGATCAGACCGGGGTTGACGCTTGCCCGTTCGGCCACACCGCGCGTGGTGACCGCCGGCCATCCACCCTCGGCCAGCAACGCGATGCCGGCATCGATCAGTCGCTCCCGTTGCCGTTGCCCTTTCGGGGAAATTGGTCGATCGACCAAATTGGTCATACGACCAAATTAACACGCGATCCGCACCCCGGCAAGATCGCCACGTGAACTCCTGAGTGCCCTCGGCGACCCTTTGTCCGGGAAGAGCCGGCGATCTCCTCGTATGGCGCTCCCAGCACGTTTGTGGCCGTCTGACGCGGCGTGGGAGTGGGTTTTCCCGGCCGGTGGGTAGGGGCCGGTTCTGCGGGTCGGTCCGAGTAGTCGAGGAGCTTGCCGGTGCTGACGATGACGGAGAACGCCGTCGAGGCGATTCGCGATCTGATGGTGGGGGAGTCGCTGCCGGAGTGGGCGGGGCTGCGCATCGCCGCGAAGCGGGATGAGGAGAATGCGCTCGAATTCTCCCTGGCGAGCACGGCTTCGTCCGGAGACCGGGTCGTCGAGAAGGCGGGGGTCCGGGTTTTCCTGGAGCCGGAGGCCGCGGCGATCCTCGAGAACAAGATCCTCGATGCGGAGCTCGACGCCAAGGGGCGGCGGACCTTCAGGCTGATCGGGCAGCAGACGGCGCCGCAATGACCACCGTGGGAGGCGGCCCCTCCGGAGACTTCCCTTCGGGGCCGCCTTCGACGTCACCGTTGCCAGGCCGGCTCCGACTGCCGGTCGTAGTGTTCGAAGGCCGTGGCCAGGCCCTGGCACACCTCGGCCGTGGTCTCGAACAGCGCCTGCGCCTTCGGCTCGTCGATCTTCAGTACGTCCTCCCGGGCGTGCTCGGCCACCTCGGTCAGCATGTCGTGCAGCCGGGCCGTGTGTCGGCGCGGGTCGTTCTCCGGGTAGGCCGCCGCGTCATGCTCGGTCATGGTGATCCCTCCCTGGACGTTGCCGAAGACGTCAGGCGGTTCCGTCAGGGGGTCGCGCTCATACCGCGGTTTCCGCCGCCGCATGAATGTTGTCGGCGGCCTGCTCCGGGCTGATGTGCGCGGCCTCCGCCGCCAGTCGCAGATCCTGCCGGGTGATGTTGGCCGGGTTACCGTGGTCGTCGTCGGGCTCACCGCAGCCGCAGCTCAGACACATCCTCAATCGCTCCTTCCGGTCGGCACGCCTCCGATGTACCCGGCGCACGGCAGTGAAACGGCAACGCGGAGGGCAGAAGACGGCAGGCGCGAACCGTCGGATGCGCCCGGCCGAGCCGTACGGCACGGCCGTCGACGGCCTCGTCCTCACCCGGCTCGTGGGGGCTCCCCGGACCCCGGGAGATCGCGTTCCGGCGCGTTCTCGCTGCCGAGGGTGGTGTCGGCGAGCACCTCGTCCGGCACCTGACCCGTCGGCGGCTCGCCGACGGTCCCGCCGGGTCCGCCGCCGCCGGTGGTGCCGATGCCGCCACCGACCCGGCCCGCGATGTCGGCGTCCGCCTTCTCCTTCGAGCCCTTCCTGGTCGCCCGGATGCCGGGCGTGCGGTTCTCGAACCGGGGATCGTCCTGTGCGTTCGTGGCGAGTTCCTCGGCGAGTTCCTTCGGGCTCTTCTTCTCCCCACCCATGTCCCGGGCCCTACCCGGTGCCAGAACCGCCATGCCCGGGTCCGCCGGATGGAACCCTTTCGCTGGGGAATGCTCCATTCGTCGCCCGCACGCTCACGAGGAGGTTGTGACGGCGGTGGAAGGGGGCGTTCCATGAGCAGCACCGCCGCGCCGGTGGCGCGCTTCGACTACGACAGGGTGGCGATCGTGACCGGGGCCGACTCTGGGATCGGGAAGGCGACCGCGGTGGCCCTCGCGGCGCAGGGCTTCGGCGTCGGCATCACCTATCACTGCGATGAGGACGGCGCGCGGGACACCGCTGCGCAGGTGAGCGCCGCCGGGCAGCGCGCCGCCGTACGACGGCACGACCTGACCGACCCGGTGGTCGCGGCCGGGGTGATCGACGAGCTCGCCGAGGAGCTGGGCGGGCTCGGAGTGCTGGTCAACAACGCCGGCACGGGTACGGCCGAGCCGCTGCTGGAGACCGACTACGACCGATGGCGGTCCGTGCTCGCCGTCGACCTGGACGGCCCGTTCCTGTGCTCGCAACGCGCGGCCCGCAGGATGATCGAGCGTGGGGCCGGCGGGCGGATCGTCAACGTGACGAGTGTCCACGAGGAGTACCCCCGGCTCGGGGCCGGGCCGTACTGCGCCGCCAAGGGCGGCCTGCGCCTGCTGAGCCGTACGTTCGCGTTGGAACTGGCCAGGTACGGCATCACGGTCAACGCGGTCGCGCCCGGAGAGATCGCCACGCCGATGACCGGCCAGGAGGACCGGCCGCCGAGGCCGGGCAGCCGTCCGGGATATCCGCTGGGACGTCCGGGCGACGCTCGCGAGGTGGCCGCGGTCATCGTCTTCCTCGCCGGTCCCGCCTCCTCCTATATCACCGGCGCGACGCTCTTCGTGGACGGCGGGCTCGTGATGATGGGCCCGCAGGCCGCCGGCGACATCGAACGGGACATCTGGTCCTCGGCTTGACGCCGAGAACCGGATTTCCACGGCGACGGCCGGGGTGGATCCGGAAACGGATCCACCCCGGCCGCGGTCCCGCTCAGGCGTGTACGAGCGGGGTGTCCACGAGGTGCTCGGCGAGGAACCACGCCTGGAGCTCCCCGGTGCGGATGACGTCGGAGACGAGCAGGTCGTTGGTCCCGTCGTCACCCTTCTCCGCGGTTCTGGCGGCGGCGTCGTGTGCGGCGACCAGGATCGTCTCGTGGGCCTCGAGGAGCCGGGAGAGCATGGCGGGCACCTCCTCCACGCCGTCCGGCGGCCGGGGGATCACGGTCATCTCCGCCACCTGCCGCGGATCGCCGACCGCGACGCCGCCGAGGGTCTGGATCCGCTCCGCGATCTCATCGATGATCTTGATCTGCTCGCTCGCGTGCTTGTCGAGGAGCTGGTGGAGTTGGTAGAAGGTCGGGCCTCGCATCAGCCAGTGGTGCTTCTTGTAGAGGCTGTAGAGGATCTGGGAGTCGGCCAGGATCTGGTTGAGCCGCTGGCACGAGTAGTCTCTCGTCTCCCGGCTCATGCCGACCGGAAAGTCGCGTACCGTCCCGAATGCCTGGATCTCGACCCCCTGCTGGTGCAGCCACGGCTGGCTCTCGCCGCGCTGCTGGGCGTGGGCGGAAGGCTTGACAGCCAAGGCGTCTCTCCTCACTTCGGGGATGGATGTTGTGAGTGTTTCACTCCAGATGTCTGCAAGACCTCTGCTAAGTGCCCAGCTATAGGCGTTTATCACCCAATAGAGGATCGATCTCTGGTCAAATCGGTGACCATCGCCGGTGGCGGCCGCCGAGTCTCCCTCCCCGGTCGTCGGTCCCGGGGTCGTGGTCGGATCGACGGAGGCCGCGCCCGGCCGACCCACGCCGATCCCGGCGATCAGACCTCCAGCCGCTTCTCGATCCCGCGGAGCTGGTGGCGGGCCATCGCCAGGTTGGCGCGGCCACGGTCGAGGGCCAGGTAGAGGAACAGCCCATTACCGCTTCGGCCGGTGATCGGGCGGATCAGGTGATATTGGGTGCTGAGCGTGATGAGGATGTCCTCGATCCCCTCCTTGAGCTGCAGCGCCTCGATCGCGCGCAGCTTGGCCTTCACCACCTCGGTGTTGGCCGCCGCCGCGATCTGGAGATCGAGCTGTTTCGAGCCGCCGAGGGTGCCCAGCGCCATCCCGCTGCCGTAGTCGACCACGGCGGCGCCGAGCGCACCGTCGATCGAGAGCATTTCCTTGAGCGAGATGTCCATGTTCGGCATGTTCTTCTCCTATTTGCGGTCGATGATGGCGGCCAGTTTGGCCGCCGTCTTCCGGCCCTCGATCCGGAGCAGGCCGAGGTTGGCCCCGGGCCCGGCGAGAACGGTGAGGACGAGCTTGCGGCCCGCGGCGTAGCAGGCGGTGTGCCCCCGGCTGCCGGAGATGAGGGTCTCCTCGAAATCGCCGACCCCGGCGAGTTCGGTCATCCGGCGGCTCAGCGAGAGCAGCGCGGAGGTGAGGGCAGCCGTCTGCTCGGTCTCGGCGGCCAGATCCGTCGTCACGAGCATGCCGTCCACCGTGCAGGCGAGCACGCCGGTGATCTCCGGTGCGCGGTTCCTGAGCAGGACGAGCTCCTCGTGCACGTCGTGGCGCAGATCCATCGGGACAGCCTTTCCGGTTCGCTTCAGCCAGGTGCGCACGATCACGGCAGCGCCTCCAGCGCGGCGCGCAGCCTGATGAGCAGCCTCACGTCGGCGGGCACCTCTCCCGCGATCTCGTCCGGGGCCCCGCCCGAGATCGGGGATGCGATCTCGGGCGGGATTCCGGCCGTGATCCCGGCCGGCGGCCGGCGCGGCGGAGGCCGTGGGACGCGCCGCGGCAGTGCCGGAGCGGTCTCTGCCTCGTCCGGCCGGCGGTCGTGCATCCGGTGGGCGAGCGTTTTCAGCCGCCGCCGGGCCAGGGCGAGGTTGGCGCGTTCCAGGTCGAGGCGCAGACAGAGCAGCAGCGGCCCGTCCGCCACCATCTCCACGGGCCGGATGAGGTGGTAGCTCGTCTCGGTCGTGATGATGGCGTCCTCGATCCGGTCGGTCCTGCCGGTGGACGCCAGGGCGATCCCGTCGAGCATCGCCCGGAACGCCCCCGTCATCCCGGCCGCCGCCCGCATCGGGTCCGGTGTGCCCTCCACCGCCACCGGAGTGCCGCTGGCGTGGTGCACGAGAACCGCGTGCAGGGCACCCGGGATGGACATCGCCTCCGACAGGCAGTCCTCGATCCGGATCACCGGCAACTCCTCGCAGGTCCGCCGATTCAGCCCGGACCACATTAGAGGAGCAACCAGTGATCACCCGATTACCTGATATGTGATCAGATAGACCCTTTATTCACGAAGAGTAAGGATTGTTAGCCCGAGAATAGTAATTCACCTTCCTGAATTATTTTCATATTTTCTGCCGTCGCCGGGTCGTGCCGGGCATGGACGGCGGGCGTACAGAATGGGAGACATGGAACGGATCCTGGTCAGCGCGTGCCTGCTCGGCAGCCGGGTGCGGTACGACGGAAGGGCCAAGACCAGCGACGACGAGATTCTCGCCAGATGGCGGGAGGAGGGGCGGCTCGTCCCGTTCTGCCCCGAGGTCCAGGGCGGGCTGCCCGTTCCCCGGCCGCCCGCCGAGATCGAGGGCGGCGCGGGCGGCGCGGCCGTACTGGCGGGCACCGCCCGCATCCGCACCCCGGACGGTGGCGACGTGACCGACGCCTTCCTGCTGGGCGCCAGGCGGGCCCTGGCCGCCGCCACGTCGTCCGGGGCGAGGCTGGCGATCCTCAAGGAGGGCAGCCCGTCGTGCGGGTCCCTGCGGATCTACGACGGCACCTTCGGCGGACGGACGACGCCCGGCCGGGGGGTGACCACGGCACTGCTGGAACGCAGCGGCATCCGGGTCTTCGGCGAGGACCGCATCCCGGAGGCCGCCGCCTACCTGGCCCGCCTCCTCGACGGCTAAGCAGAGGGCTGATCGGAGGTCGTGATGACGGCGTTCTCGTCGGGTTTGAACACCAGGACGTTGGCCACGTAGGACCGTACCGCCGCCGTCACGCCGACATCATGGCCCGCCGCCTCGGACATGAACCAGCGGTGGTCGAGCACCTCGTGGAAGAGCTGGGCGGGCTCCAGCTTGCGCCGCAGCTCGGCGGGGACCGCGTTCACCACCGGCTGGAACACCTCGGCGAGCCAGCGGTGCGCCACGATCGCCTCGTCCTCGTGGCGCAGACCGTTCGACACCCGGTAGGAGTCGAGGTCGTTGAGCAGCCGCCTCGCCTGGTTCTCCTCGACGTCGAGCCCGGTCAGCCGCAGCAGCCTGCGCTGGTGGTGGCCGGCGTCCACCACCTTCGGTCGTACGATCAGGCGCGAGGTGCCGGCCTTGCGGCGCACCATCATCTCGGCGACGTCGAAGCCGAGCGAGTTCAGCCGGCGGATCCGCTGGTCGACCCGGTGCCAGTCGACCTCGTCGATGATCTCGTCCTGGGTCAGCTCGGTCCACAGCCGTTCGTACCGCTCGACGAGCTGCTCGGCGAAGGCCAGCGGGTCGACGGTCGGGTGGAGCAGCCCGCCCGCCTCCAGATCCAGCATCTCGCCGTAGATGTTGACGTGCGCGACCTCGATGTCGTGCGTCCGCTGGCCCTCGCTGATGGCCGGGTGTAACTCGCCGGTCTCGGCGTCGACCAGATAGGCGGCGAACGCCCCGGCGTCCCGCCGGAACAGCGTGTTGGACAGCGAGCAGTCGCCCCAGTAGAAGCCGGTCAGGTGAAGCCGTACGAGCAGGACGGCCAGCGCGTCCAGCAGACGGGTCAGCGTGTCGGGCCGGACCGTCCCAGACAGCACGGCCCGATAGGGGAGGGAGAACTGCAGGTGCCGGGTGATCAGCGCCGAGTCCAGCTCGGAGCCGTCGGCGGCGCTCCGCCCGGTCACCACCGCCACGGGCTCGACCGACGGGGCGTCGTGGCGGGCCAGGTCCCACAGCAGGCGGTACTCGCGCTTGGCGTACCGCTCGCTGATCTCCTTGATCGCGTAGACGCGCCCGCTCAGTCTGGCGAAGCGCACGACGTGCCGGGAGATGCCGCGCGGCAAGGTCACCAGGTGGTGCTCCGGCCACTCCTCCAGCGGGAGTTCCCACGGGAGGCGGATCAGATCGGGATCACCGGGTGCGCCGATCATCTGCAGGGGCATCGCTTGCTCCGTTTTCTGTTGGGGGAGTGCCGGGTTGGCAGGCTTTCCTGGTTCATGGTCTCGTGGGGATATGAACGACGTTTCCGACTGGCGGCGGGATGGCGACACCATCCGCAGGACCGTGGTCGCCCCCGACTTCCGTACGGCCATCGCGATCGTGAACGACATCGCGGAGCAGGCCGAGGCGATGAACCACCATCCCGACATCGACATCCGCTGGCGCACCCTGCACCTGGCGCTGACCACTCACGACGCCGGGGGCCTCACCGAGCTCGACTTCAGGCTCGCAGCCCGCATCGATGCCATCGTCGCCGACCACCAGGTCTGACCGGGTCTGCCCGGCACGTCTAATCGAACAGGTCGGGTGGTGGCACGGGGGTGAGCACGGCGTCGCCGTCGCGGATGGGGCGGGCGCCCGCGATCAGCCGGGTCAGGTCCTCGCCGGACACGCATCTGGCCGGTACGGCGCCGCCGGCGGCCCTCCTCGTGATCGGGCCGATGGGCAGCTCGGCGGGGGAGGCGGCCACGATCAGGTTGCCGAACCGGCGGCCCCGGAAGATGCCCGGCTCGGCCAGCAGCGCGACGTGCCGGAAGGCCCCGCCGATCGTGGCCACGACCCGCTTGACGAAGGCGAGGCCCTTGCCGTCGGCCACGTTGGCCAGCAGGGTCCCGTCCGGGCGCAGGATGCGGGCGACCTCCGCCATGTACTGCGCGGTGGCGAGCTCCACCGGCATCGTCGCGCCCGAGAAGGCGTCCAGCACGAACAGGTCGGCGAAGCCGTCCGGGAGCCCGGCGGCGGCGCTGCGGCCGTCCAGGACGCGGACCTTCAGCCTGGGCACCGACTTGAGCCGGAGCTGGTCGCGGACGAGCTGCACCAGCCCGGCGTCCGGTTCCACCACGAGGTGTCGCGATCCCGGCCGCTTCGCCGAGATGTAGCGGGGGAGCGTGCAGGCGCCGCCGCCGATGTGGACGGCGTCGAGGGGGCCCTCGGGCAGGCAGTCGATCACTTCGGCCATCAACTGGACGTAGGTGAAGTCGAGGTATGTCGGATCGCTCAGATCCACGTACGACTGCGGGACGCCGCCCATGGTGAGCAACCACCCGTCCGGCCGATCGAGGTCACGCAGGAGCTCGACCTCCCCGAAGGTCACGGGATAGCGGCCCGAAAGGGGTTCTTTTTCCCTTGCCACCCCATATCTCCTCTCACGTGATATGAGAACCGTATGCGGAACCGGGCCCTGCTCGCCCTGATCACGGTCGCGGCCACCATTTTCGTCTCCGGCGTGGTCGGCCTGATCGTGTCCGGCGGGCAGAACTCCACGGCCACCCAGTCTCAGGCGGGGCCCTCCGCCCCGGCCGACGGCCCGGCGGCCGCCGAGTCGCCGCCGACGCTGGAACTGCTGACCGAGCCCGACGGCTCACCCCGGGAGATCGCCGATGCCTATCTGAGGGCGTGGTCGCGCGGCGACTTCGAGGCGATGCGCGAGATGGTGGACGATCCGCCCGGTGACTTCGTCGCCAGGCACCGGGATGTCGAGGACGCCCTGCTGTCGTCCGCACGGTTCACCCCCGAGGCGCCCGTGACCAGGGGTGACGACACCGCAACGTTTGCGGACGACACCGCCGAGGTGCCCTTCACACAGGAGCGCGCGGTGCCGGGCTACGGCACCTGGACGGTCCGGTCCACGCTGCGCCTCGCCGTACGGGACCTCACCTGGAAGGTCGTCTGGACGCCCGCCGTCGTGCACCCGGATCTCGCCGAGGGCGGGCAGATCGTACGGGTCACCAGCCCGGCGCCGCCACAGGGGCCGGTGACCCGCGAGGGACGGCCCTTCCCCAAGGACAGCTGGGCCGGTGACTACCTCACCCGCCTGTCGTCCGTCATCTCCGGGGGCGCCGGCCTTCCGACCGAGGGGACGGACGCGGCCTGGGCGATCCGGCTGGAGAACCCCGGGCAGCCGGCCAGGCCCCTGATCGAGCACAGGCCCAAGCCGGCGAAGCAGTTCAAGACGACGGTCGAGTGGGCCACCCAGGCGGCGGCGGCGCGGGCGCTCGACGAGGTCGGGCATCCGGCCGCCCTGGTCGCGGTGCGGCCGTCCACGGGCGAGATCCTCGCGGTGGCCGACCGCCTGGGGGAGCGGGGGGCGTTCGAGCACAAGTACGCCCCGGGGTCGACGTTCAAGACGATCACGGCCGCCGCGCTGCTCGAAGCCGGGGTCACCCCGGACACTCTCGTGGAGTGCCCGGCCGCCTACCAGATTCCCGGATACCGTTCGATCCCCAATTACCAGGGCGAGGACCACGGGACCGTGACGCTGCGGCAGGCGTACGCGCTGTCGTGCAACACCTCGTTCGTCCGCCTGACGATCGAGCGGCTGAACGGTGACGTGCTGGTCGAGCAGGCCCGGCGGTTCGGATTCGGGGTGCCGATCGAGACCGGCATCGGCGGCACCTGCGGCAGCCTGAGCCATCCGGAGAACCCCGACTCCCTGGCCGAGGACTCCTTCGGCCAGGGCACCGTCGAGGCGACCCCGCTCTGTATGGCGCTCGTGGCGGCCGCCGTGCGCAGCGGGGAGTGGCATCCGCCGCGGCTGGTCGACACGCCGGAGGTGGCCGCCGCCCAGCCGGAGACCGTGGCGCTCCAGCCGGGCGTGGCCGATGGGCTGCGCACGATGATGAGCGCGGTGGTGACCGAGGGGACGGCGGCGGGCGACGGCCTGCCCGAGGGGACCGCGGGCAAGACCGGTACGGCCGAGGACTGGCAGGGCGGCCCCGATCACGCCTGGTTCATCGGATATCGCGGGGACGTCGCCTTCGCCGTGTTCGTCGAGCACGGCGGCACCGGCGCGAGCGCAGCGGCCCCCATCGCCGCCCGCTTCCTCCGGGCGCTGTAGCCGTAACCCCGGTCGTCCCCCGGGCTTTGCCCGGCCGTGCCGTACGGCAGGCCGACGCCGCCGGCTCCTTCCCTCCCGGTATGAAAAATGTTCGCCAGAAGTCACATCTAGCTAGAAACTCTTCACAATTAACCCGGTACGTGAGGGAATAGTGTTGTCAGCGGCGAACTGTGGAGGTGACATGGATCCCAGCGCTGTGCACGGCGCACTCTCACGGCATCTGCTGGTCGACGGTTACCGGCTGGTGCTCGATCTGGACAGGAGCGCGGGTTCCTGGCTGGTCGACGCCCGGAACGGCAGGCGATATCTGGACTTCTACACGTTTTTCGCGTCGTCGCCGCTCGGCATGAACCCCTTCGCCGACGACCCGGAGTTCCTGGAGTCGCTCGGCCGGGTGGCGGCGAACAAGCCGGCGAACTCCGACCTCTACACCGTGGAGCTGGCCGAGTTCGTGGCGGCGTTCCAGCGGGTGCTCGGCGATCCCGAGCTGCCGCACCTGTTCTTCGTCGAGGGCGGCGCGCTGGCCGTCGAGAACGCGCTCAAGTGCGCCTTCGACTGGAAGAGCCGCTGGAACGAGGCCCACGGCCGGCACCCCGGGCTCGGCACCAGGGTGTTGCACCTGACCCGGGCCTTCCACGGCCGCAGCGGTTACACGCTCTCGCTCACCAACACCGACCCCGTGAAGACCGACCGGTTCCCCAAGTTCGGCTGGCCCCGGATCGACGTCCCCGCGATCCATTTCGGGGATGTCGAACGGGCGGAGGAACGCGCGCTGGCCCAGGCCAGGGAGGCGTTCGCGCGATTCCGTCATGACATCGCCTGCTTCATCGCCGAGCCGATCCAGGGTGAGGGCGGCGACAACCACATGCGCGCCGAGTTCCTCCAGGCGATGCAGGCGCTCTGCCATGAGAACGATGCCCTGTTCGTTCTCGACGAGGTCCAGACCGGGGTCGGCCTGACCGGCACGCCCTGGGCGTACCAGCAGCTCGGCCTGGCTCCCGACATCGTCGCCTTCGCCAAGAAGGTGCAGGTCGGCGGCATCATGGCGGGGCGCAGGGTCGACCTGGTGCCCGACAACGTCTTCGCGGTCAGCGGCCGGATCAACTCCACCTGGGGCGGCGGCCTGGTCGACATGGTGCGCTCCCGCCGGATGCTGGAGCTCATCGAGCGCGACGGGCTGATCCCGAGGGCGGCCATCCTGGGGGAGAAGCTGCTCGGCGCGCTCCAGGGGCTGGAGGCCGACGGCCTCGTCGCCAACGCGCGGGGACGCGGGCTGATGTGCGCCTTCGACGTGCCCGATCCCGCCACGCTGGTGGCCCGGCTCCGCGAGGAGGAGAACATCCTCGTCCTGCCGTGCGGCGAGCGGTCCGTACGGCTGCGCCCCGCGCTGTCCGTCCAGCCCGAGGAACTTGAGCACGGCCTGGCAGGCCTGCGTCAGGCGCTCAGCCGTCACCCCGGCTGAGCCGATGCCGGGCGCTCGGTCCCGGCCTGCCCCGGGGCGGTACGGCCTCGCGCACGGACGGGACCGAGCGCCGGCCTGGGGCGTTCCCGGGGCGGCGCGGGGTCACGGTGTCAGGTGTCGGTGTCCTCGGCCGCCTCCAGCCAGCGGCCGATCGCGGTGACGCGCGACTCGACGCCGAGCTTGGCGTAGATGCGGTTGACGTGGTTCTTCACGGTCTTCTCGCTGAGGAACAGGCGCTGGGCGATCTCGCCGTTGGAGTGACCGGTGGCGATCAACTCCATGACTTCGGCTTCCCGCTTGCTGAGCCCCATTCCGGTACGGTCGTCGACTCTCATCAGGCCTCCGTCGAAGAGGTCAAAGATCGCCTCCCCCCGCGGCGGTTGACAGCGAGCATAACCCCCAATCGCCAACTTTGGGGGCAATGGGGCCTGACTAACTTGCGTAAGATCGTCGGGACCGGCCGCCGGGGTCGGCTCGGGCACCGCCGGGTCGGCACGGAGATCCTACGCCTGATCGTCGTCGTCCCGCTTGTGCACGCTCACCCGGCCGTCGGGTTCCAGCACCACGTCCAGCTCGCTCAGCTCCTCCGTTCCCTGCTCGCGCAGGTGCGCCATCAACTCGTCCTCGGTGATGAGTTCGCGCCGGAGGTTGCGCCGGTCGAGCCGGCCGTTCCTGACGAGGACGCGTGGCGGGGGTTTCACGATCCGGGCGACCGCGGGCCAGCGGAAGGCGGCGGCGTCCAGCACGATCGACCAGCCGACGATCGTCGCCACGAGGAGCAGTCCGTCGGAGATCGAGCGATACTCGCCGGCCATCGCGTTCTGGGCCGCGTCGGCGATGATCACGATCACGATCAGGTTGGTGGTGCTGAAGGAGCCGACCTCGCGCCGGGGAGTGAAGCGAAGCATGAAGAAGATCGCCAGGTAGACGACGGTGCCCCGGATGAAGATCTCCGGTAGTGGTGTGCCCGGAAGGAAGACGTCGTTCCACATCTCCCTCCCCTTCCCTGAGGGCGGCGCTCAAGTCAGGGGAGATCGCCGTGACGTCACCGGTCTTCGGGCGCGGGCTCGGCGGCCTCCACCTCGAAGGTCACATATCCCTTGCCTTCGCAGTCCTTGCACCGTTCTTCGACACCCGCGGTCCCGGCCCGGCCGTTGGCGATCGCCATCCGGTAGATGACGACGCGTCCGGGTCCGTGACAACCGGGGCAGATCGCATTGTGTTGCCTGTTCGGCATGGGGCGGCCGCTCCCTGGGATGTTAGGAACGAGCAGGGGGTCGAACACCAGGTTAACGGCGGGACCACCGGGGCCGCGACCGAACGTGATCGATGCGTGACCTAGTGTGCTCCGCCGCCGTCGCATCCCGAATCGAGACGGCTCGAACTTCTCTCACTGCCTCCGGGATCGACAGTCTGGTGGGCGACTACCTCGCTGGTGTGGCCATCGAGGAGTTGGCTGAGCGATACGGTCATGCCCGAAGCGGTCTGCCGCTACGACGTGGACTAGAGCATCGCCGCCGCTGCGGAAACCTGAGCGGCCGCTGGTCGTGTGACTGTCGTGCTACTTGTGGGAGCCTGCGGTCGTTGGACGGTAGGCCTCTTCCTGCACGGCGTGCGCTAGTACGAGCTTCAGGGCGAGGATCGTCGGGAACCATCCCCAAAAGTCAGGTGCCGGAAGGAACGACGCGACCACGGCGACACACGCGCACGCTCCGAGGGCGACTGGTCGCTGAAGGTATAGGGGGACACTTCGGACGAGGACGACTGACCCCAGTATGAGGAGGTACCAAGTAAGCCCCCACCACCAGATGCGTGGCTCGTACAAGAGACCGACAACTATCGGATGCATGTGAGCCGATGTGAACGCGACGGGGCGTCGAACCAGCTTGGCGGCAGTGGTGCGGCCGGTCGAAGGCACATGACGGAAATGATCCCGCTTAGCTGAGTTCAGGCCATTCGCGACGACACCGCCGATCACGTCGAAACAGACAAGGGCGGCAACCCCGTATTGCAGGGTGTTCCACGCCGCCCCCTGCCGCCATGCGACCAACACGACCAGTACGGCACCAACAGCGCCGACCCCCGACGCGACGGTCTTCTCCATCACGGTCGCTCCGGCGCCAAAGAGTGCGCTCTTCCGCTCCGGAGCAGGCGTGGACCACTCAGGCTCGTCTGAAGTCGGGGGCTTACTGTTCATTTCTCACTTCCGTGTTACCCCGCGTCGCGGTCAGGGTGTCGCCTATCCGATCTCGGCCTCGGCCTGGTCGTCGTCGTCCACTTGAAGAGCGGTGGACTGCTGGTTCCCAGCCGTGTGCTCAGCCGGTCCGAAGATCACAAGAACCGTGAGATCCCGATCGATGTCGATGAAGCGGTGCTCCTCTCCAGCTGGGACAAAGACCACGCTGCCACATTCGACTTCGACGCTGCCCTGAGGCGTCCAGAGTCGGCCGTGCCCGCCGAGGACCACGTACACCTCGTCCTCGGTGTGGGGATTCTGAGGATCACGGCCACCCGCCGGGATTGAGTAGGTGCCGAGACTAAGGAAAGGGACCCTGAGATGCTCCCTGTAGGTGGCGCCGTCACCCGCCAAGAAGAGCCCGGCATCCGTGAGCACCTTCATCGCAGGACCCACCCCTCCAGAGGCATGCCTCCGCGCGTCGACCGGGCAGGAGCAGGGACATCGTGCCTGAGATCGGACGGCTGCATGTGACCATCCAAACCCACTCAAGTCGGCTAGTGACCGATCCACTTCGGCATAGTGGACTGGTGTCCGTTGCCCGTGGTGGCCGTCTATCGGCCCGAACCCTGCTGACTCTCCTCGGCGAGTGGGAGGGCTCCTCGCCGACGTACGCAGCCCTGGCCGCTCGGATTCGTCTGCTGATCACTGATGGCCGGATCACCGTGGAGACTCGACTACCCGCGGAGCGCGAACTCGCCGCCGTGCTTGGCCGCAGCCGCGCCACGATCGTCGCTGCCTACCAGGCGCTTCGAGACTCCGGACACTTGGTCAGCACGCACGGCTCAGGAAGTCGCGCGACACTGCCTCACATCACCGGTCACACATCCTCGCCCGACCAAGGGGTCGACTTCGCGCGAGCCGTCCCGCCTCCGATCGAGGGTCTCGAAGAGCTCCTGGCCACGATGTCGTCAACGATCACCAAGGCTTTGAGCGGTCCGGGATTCGATCTACTAGGAAACACCGGTTTGCGAGAGGCGATCGCCGACCGGTACACGGAACGTGGTCTGGCGACCTCACCGGAACAGATCGTCGTCACCATGGGTGGGCAGCATGCCATCGCTCTCGCGGCGCACGCGCTGGTCCGGCGCGCCGATCACGTGGTGATCGAGTCACCCACCTATCCCCATGCGTACGAGGCGCTGCGCCGGGCCGGCGCGCGACTGGACGTGACGCCGGTCACGCCCGACGGATGGGACGTCGACCACCTCGTCTCATTGCTCGATCACTTGCGACCAGCGCTGGCCTACCTCATTCCTGATTTCCACAACCCCACCGGTGCCTCGATGGCCCCCGAGGATCGTGCCCGAGTCGCCAAGGCGGCGCGGCGTAGTGGCACACTCCTCCTGATCGACGAGACGACCGCCGATCTATCGATCGACCGACCATGGGACGACGGCCCGTTCGCGCGTCACGCACGCGGTGTGGCCACCTCCTTCTCCGGCTCAGGCGTGATTACGATCGGCTCACTGAGCAAGTCGGTCTGGGGTGGCCTGAGGCTCGGCTGGCTGCGAGCGGACCGAAGTATGGTCCAGCGATTGGTGCAGGCCCGGCCAGCGGGTGATCTTGGTACGCCGCAACTTGAGCAGATGCTGGGGGAGCGCATAGTGCGGGCGCTGCCTGAGCTCCTACCGCGCCGTTCGGCACAGCTTCGGGTTCATCGGGACGTGCTGCGTCGCCAACTCGAACAACACCTACCGTCGTGGGAAGTCCCCAATGTGCAAGGCGGGCTGTCACTGTGGGTCGGGATGGACCGACCAGCCAGCTCCGCGCTCGCACTGCTAGGTCAATCACGAGGAATCTCCTTGTCGGCAGGCCCCAAGTTCACCATCGATGGTTCCCACGAGCGCTTTGTCAGGCTGCCATTCAGCGCCCCAGTCGAAGATCTCGCCAGAGGCATTCACATCCTGGCCGAGTGCTGGCAACAGCTCTCCGGAAGCTCGAGAGCCGGTCTGGGCGAACCGGTCGGGCCGCCCACGATGGTGTAGCGGCAACACAATCGTTCAAGACTCCTCGCCGTCGCCGTCTCTACAACTGAGTGGCAGCCGGACATGGCCGCCGGGCACGGAGCCCCTGGGGAGGCGTGGTGAACGAGAACGCGATTGGGTTCATCGGCCTGGGCGTCATGGGTCAGCCGATGGCGTTGAACCTGGCCAAAGCGGGAACGCCGCTGGTGGTTCGGAACCGGATACCAGAACGCTGCGCGCCCCCTGGCCGAGCTTGGGGCACAAGTGGCTTCGGACGCTCATGGAGTGTTCGAAGGCCTTGCGTGCCCGCACCGTGACTGATGTGCGAACGCGGTGACCCAGGCCGGCCCCATGGCCCGACCGCACTCGCAGGCCTGTGCGTCGTCGAGTTCGGCAGCTGGGGCGTCCTCTACTACACGCTTCCCGTGATCGGGACGACGATAACCACGAGTACGTCCTGGTCGCCGCCGGCTGTCCCAGCTATCTACACCGCCACTCTTCTCACTGCCGCGGCATCGGGATCGTGGGCCGGGCGCATGGTCG
This sequence comes from Sphaerimonospora mesophila, assembly GCF_001417795.1. NCBI lineage: Bacteria > Bacillati > Actinomycetota > Actinomycetes > Streptosporangiales > Streptosporangiaceae > Sphaerimonospora > Sphaerimonospora mesophila. Next base: position 366,697 of record NZ_BCBX01000033.1, read on the forward strand.
ACAAGCACGGGCCGCGCCCGGTCATGGCAGGCGGTTCAGCCCTTGGCGCCGCGGCGCTCGCCTTGTCGGGCGCCACGTCATCGATAGTCCTGTTCACTGCGGCCTGGCTGGTCATCGGTGTCGCGCAGGCATGCACTCTCTACCAGCCTGCCTTCGCCGCGGCCGCGCGGTGGTTCGGCACGACGAGCAACCGGCCACTGACCATCATCACGCTGGCCGGAGGCATCTCTTCGACGGTGTTCGCTCCGGTGATCGCGGCGTTGGCCAAGGGGCTGGGCTGGCAGATCACGTTGGTTCTCCTGGCCTGCGGCTACTTCGCGGTTGTCTCGAGCGCGACAGTCTTGCTGTTGCGACTGCCGTGGCAATCGCCCACTCGGCAGGGACGAGATCACACGATGTTCGTGAATCAGATCGTCCGAAGCCGCGTCTTTCGCGACACCCGTCTAGCCCTTGCCCTGGTTGCGTTGGGCCTCTACGCCGTGACCTTGAACATGGTCCCTCTGCTTACAGAACTGGGCTTCGACTACGGCGCTGCGGCACTCGTCTTCGGGCTGATCGGCGCAGGGCAAATCCTCGGTCGGCTTCTCTTCCTGCCGTTGGGAAGGAGGGGCACGCCACGAAGCCGAACCGTTGTCCAGGTCACGGCCAGCGCGACGGTCATCGGACTACTCGCAGTCCTTAGCTCGCCACTCGTCCTTGTGGCGGCGGTCGCGGTTCTTGCCGGCGCTGTCCGCGGTGCTCACACACTGTCGGCGGCAACCGCTCTGACCGACCGTTGGGGCACGGACTCGTTCGCCACCATCCAAGGACGGTTCAATGTCCCAGTCGCCGGTGCCATGGCCATCGGACCTGCCGTCGGCGCATACGCGGCGCTTCTACTCGACTCATATCGCGCGGCCGCCGGACTGCTGGCTTGTCTCAGTCTGACGGCCATTTGGATCGCGCGGCGAACCTAGCAACGAGGAGACCATTCGCATGACGACAAACCGACCCCGTCCGGTGATCATCGTGACCGGAGGAAGCCGAGGAATCGGAAGACAAATCGTGGAGGACCTCGCTCGGAAGGGTCGCGGTGTGGTGTTCACGCACTCAGCCTCCGATCACGAGGCCGCTGAGGTCGAGCGAGCGTGCGGGGTGGAGGCTTCCGTGCGAGGCGTTCGTCTTGATATCACCGACCCCAATGCACCGGAGTACTTGTTCGATATCGCGGCCTCCAGCGGAACCATAGTCGGCCTGGTCAACAACGCCGGCGTGACCGGACCGCTGGGGCCGCTCGGCGCCCTGTCCGATGAGCAGTTGCGCCGTGTCGTCGACGTCAATCTGATCGCCACCGCGAGGCTGTGTCGTGAGGCAGTGCGGCGTTGGAGCGAGCGAACGAGTCATGAGCGACGAGACATCATCAACGTTTCCTCGATCGCCGCGCGCACCGGCTCACCCAACGAGTACGTCGTCTACGCAGCGACGAAGGCGGCTGTCGACGCTCTCACCATCGGTCTTGCAAAGGAGCTCGGACCTGCCGGCATCCACGTCAATGCCGTGCGCGCCGGCACCACGAACACGACGATCCACGCAAAAGCGGGTGATCCCGGCAGACCGCGCCGGATAGCCGAGGCCGTTCCGATAGGACGAGTGGCCGAGCCGAACGAGATCGCGACGGCTGTCACTTGGCTGCTCTCAGCGGAGTCCAGCTATGTCAGCGGTGCGCTGCTCGACGTCACCGGCGGCATCTGAAGGGATGCCGGGCCAGCAGCCAGATCCATATCTGTGCGGCTGCCGGTCCAGCTCTCCTGAGTGGACCTTGGTCCGCCCGACGCCGCTCCGAACCCCGAGGTTCAGCAGACGCCGTCGCGTCCCGATCCCGGTCCGGAGGGCAGAAAAGGCGATGGCCGATCCCGTTGGGACCGGCCATCGCCGCACCGGGTGAGTGATGGGACTTGAACCCACGACATCCAGGACCACAACCTGGCGCTCTGCCAGCTGAGCTACACCCACCATGTCCGCCCTGAGGCGTACGAAAGAAGTGTAGCGGCATTTTGGAGTCCGCGTGTCCACCGGTCGTCCGGCGGCCGGGAGCCCCGGCCGGTCAGGGGGTGGAGACGGACTCCGCGACCTCCCTGGCCGTGGCGGAGTCGGGTCCCGGCTGGGGCACGAAGACGGCCGCGCGGTAGTAACGCAGCTCCCGGATGCTCTCCACGATGTCGGCCAGGGCCCGATGCCCCCCCTGCTTCTCCGGCGCGGCGAAGTAGACCCTGGGGTACCAGCGCCGGGCGAGCTCCTTGACCGAGGAGACGTCGATCATCCGGTAGTGCAGGAATGCGTCCACCAGCGGCATGTCGCGCGCGAGGAACGCACGGTCGGTCGCGATCGAGTTGCCGCACAGCGGCGCCTTCTTGGGCTCGGCCACGTGGGAGCGGATGTAGTCGAGCACCAGGGACTCGGCCTCCGCGAGCGTCACCCCGGCCGCCAGCGCACGCAGCAGGCCCGAGGCGGTGTGCATCTCCCGCACCACCTCGGACATCTGCTCAAGCGTCTCGGCCGGGGGCTTGATGACGACGTCGACGCCCCCGTCCAACTGGTTCAGCTCGCCGTCGGTGACGACACAGGCCACCTCGATGAGCGCGTCACGGCCGAGGTCGAGCCCGGTCATCTCACAGTCGATCCAGACCAGTGGGTCAGTCATGGCTCAAGAGTAGTCGGGCGTTCACCTGGCTTCGAGCGAGTCCAGCACCCGCTTGTAGACCGACTGGTCCAGATTGTCGGGAATGGATAGGTAAAGCAGGGCCGGTCGCTGCCCGTCGCCCTGATCGACCAGGACGAACGCCGCCTTCTCGGCCTTCCAGCTCAACGAGTTGGCCGCGGAGACCTGGGAGAAGTCCAGCTCGAACTCGAGCACCCAGGCCTGACGGTCGCCCACCTTCGCCGCCTCGTTGCGCACGATCTTCCGCGCGTGCGGCAGCGGGTAGAAAACCGGTTCGTAGACCGACAGGAGGGCCCCGGCGAGACCCTCCAGGTTCGCCCGGCCGCCGTAGGGGAAGATCTGGGGGAGGCGGCCGGTGTAGATGGAGGCCATCCAGTCACTGCCCTGGCCGTCGTAGTCCTGCTGCGACATGGCCAGGCAGGCGCTCGTCCACAGCGGGCGGTTGGGGTCTCGTGGCTCGTTGGTCTCGGCCGCCTTGGGCACGATCCATGACTCGCCGGGATAGGCGTAGGAGAGCCCCGTGTCGGGATCGCTGATCCGTCCACCGGACGGCTGGGGCAGCTCGGGGAGCGGCGGCGCCGACGTCGGCTCGGCCGACGGGGGAACGGTCTCGTCCAGCTGGGGCGTGGCCTCGGGCCGCGGCCCGGAGGCCGTCGACTCGGCGCGGTCGTTGACGAGGAACACCACGCCACCGATGACGAGCGCGAGCGCGAGGACCAGTGCGACGCCGCCCGCGATCCACGGCCACGGTGAGGACCGCTGCGGCCCGGGACCGAAGTCCGGCATCGGAAGCTGGGCGGTCTGTCCTAAATTGCCCCACTGTGGAAGTTCACGGGTCTGCTGCCCGGGGGGCTGCGGCCCGAGCGGCGCCTGCTGATGGAAGGGGGGTGGCGCGCTTTGATCCGGCTGCTGCCAGTCCTGGCCGGGCCGTTCCTGCGGCGCGGGCCGTTCCTGTGGCGCGGGCCGTTCCTGTGGCGTGGGCCGTTCCTGTGGCGTGGGCTGCTCCGGCAGCGCGGCCTGTTCCGACTGCGGGGGCACCCCGGCGTACGGCGCCTGCGCCGCCGGGAGGGGATCGCCGGGTCGCTCGGGATATCCCGGCTGGGCCGCGTGGCCGGCCTCCCCGTGGGCGGACTGGGCGGGTTCACCCGATCGGGCCGGTTGACCTGGCCCGCCGGGTTGCTGCGTCCTGGCATGCGTGGCGTCGGTCCACTGCGTGCCGTCCCACCAACGGAGGTCGGGGGAGCCGTACGGGTCGGGGTACCAGCCGGCGGGGGTCGTCGTCATGCGGGCCACACTAGTGAAGTCAGCATTTGTAGGAAAAACTAGCTTTGTCCTGTAGGGGTTTCCCCGTCGAGGTGGGGGACAGGACGCGCAGCGTCGCGGTGCCGCGGAAGGAGCCCGACCCCTTCACCGTCCAGTGCAGCGGGAGGTCCAGGGACGTGGTTCCGGAGCTCACCTTCTGCTCCTGCTCGATCTTCTCTCCGTCGCTGCGCCGCCACTCGTAGCGGATCGTCCCGCCGCCGCCGTTGGTCGTGACGACCCCGACGAAGTCGGCTCTGCCGTCGCAGCTCACGGTCTTCTTCGGCAGCTTGACGTCCACCTTCAGCACGGCGAGATCCGGACCGGGCGCGCACATGCGCAGCCCCAGGACCACGGCGGCGATGAGCATCGCGAGCAGCAGGGTGCCTGCCCATGTCGTCGTCCGCCGCCCGCGCCGGCCGGGGGTGGTGTCCACGATCGCCCGAGTGTGGGCCGTGGGGGCCTGCCCGGCGCGCCAGATCTGCTCGGCGGTCGTCTCGGTCGGCACTCCAGGACCGAAGCGCATCATCACGTCGCCGTCCCGCTGCGCCGTACGGCCGGCCGGGGCGACGGGGGGACCGGGCAGACCCTGGCCCGACAGGTCGAGCAGTGTGACGGCCTCGTCGGCGCCGGGCCTCATGGCGGGGGCGGGGGCCATCGGGACGCCTCCCGAGGACCACTGCCGGACGGCCCCGGCCAGCCGGGTGGTGCCGGAGGCGAGCACGTCGCGCCAGACGAGCAGGACTTCACCGGCGGCGTCCAGCCCCCGGGCCAGGGACACGGCGGCGGCCCGGTCGAGGAGCGCGGCCGCCTCGCCGTACGCGGGCCCGGCCGCCGTTCCCCGTACGGAATCCTGCGCGAAGCGCCGGGCCAGGCTCCGTGCGAGCGCCGCCCAGGCGGCCGTGTCCCCTGTCATGTCCGAGGCTGTGCCCGACGTGGTGTCCGTTTCGGGGGACGTGTGCCGGAGCGCCGCGAGCAGTCCCCGTTCGGCCAGGAGCACCGATCCGTCGTCTCCGACGACCACGGTGCCGGGGTGCAGCGCGCCGTGGGTGAGCCCCGCCGCGTGGAGGGTGCGCAGTGTGCGCGCGGTCTCCACGAGGATCGCGACCGCCCCGGCCGGGTCGATCCCCGCCGTGCCGGACCCCGCCGGGTCGTCGAGAAGCTCGGCGAGGGTCGGCGTGGCCCGGCGCGCGGTGATCAACCAGACCTCGCCCCGCGCCGTCACCAGGTCGGCGACGGGCAGGAGTGACGCCGGGTCGCCCCGGTCCAGCAGCAGAAGATCCGCCCGCACCGCGGCGATGAGCCGTTCCCGCGCCTGAGCCCCGCCGAGCAGGTTCGGGTCGAACCGCAGCACGCCCGATGGGACTCCCGCCGGAGAGACGGCGTCGTGCCAGACGCCGAGTTCACCGGCCCGGGTGCGACCGGTCAGGCGGTGCCCCGCGATCGTCGCGCCCTCGTTCATCGGTCACCTCGAGTCCCGCCGGCGACGCTTTCCTGCCGCTCGCTTCACCGCCAGTGTGGCCGGAACGAGGCCGGTCGTCATCAGACCGAGAGCGAACACGCCCATCGGAACGGCGCTCGCGTCCGGAGCCACCGGGGTGCTGGTCAGCCGGGGCGGCGGGGCGCCATCACCGGTCGGCTCCGGGGACGAGGTGGTCTGGGTGGGCGCCGGCCTGGACGACGGCGGCGACGTCGTGCGCTGCGGATCCCGCGGCAGGGTGATCGTGGCGGTGGGCTCGGGCGTGGCCGGGGACGGCGACGGCCGCCTGGTCGTCGGCTTCGGACTGGGCCGCGGGCTCGGCTTCGGCGTCGGCTTGGCCCTGGGCGTGGTGCTGGGCGTCGCCCTTGGCGTGGGCCTGGACGTGGGACCGGTGGTGGGCCGGGACGTGGGCTGCCGCGCGGGGCCGCCGGTCGCCGTCGGCCTGGGCCGTACCTTCGGGCCGTTTGACGCGGTCGGCTCCGGATCGGCGGCCGAGGGCGTCTGGGTGGCCTCGTCGTCGGCGAGATCGTCTTCGTCCTCGTCGGCCGGCTCGTCCGTCGCCGGGGTGAGCGTCAGCGGGTCGGCGGGCGAGGAGGTCGGCGACACGATCGTCTCACCGGCCTGGAGTGTGGTCCCGGCCAGGGAGCCGACCACGGCCGCGGTGCCGCCCGTGATCGCGGCCATGACCACGACGGTCAGTCCGATCTTCACGCTCATCTTGCCGAGCAGGCCCCGGCCGAGATGCGTCTCGGCGACGGAGGTGCCGACCTCGGGCTCCTCCTCGGCGAGGGGGAAGAAATGGACCAGCAGGCCGGCCAGCGCGGCGAGCCTGCGCCTGCCCCGCTCCTCCCATGCGGGGCCGTACACATCGGCGGCGATGACCTCCAACTCCTGGAGGAACTCCAGCGCCGACTGCGGCCGGTCCGCGGCTCGCTTGGCCATGCCGCGCTCCACCAGCCCGCGCAGCGAGGGGGGCACCTCCTCCACCGGGGGAGGGGTGACCTGGTGCTGGCGGGCCAGCGCCGCCATGCTCTGCGCCCGGAAGGGCCGGCTGCCGGTCAGACACTCGAAGAAGACGACCGTCGCGGCGTACACATCGGTGGCCGGGCTGGTCACACCACCCGACCACTGCTCCGGCGCCATGTACGGCGGCGTGCCGGAGGCGGCGGCGCCCTGCCCGATGTGCGCGGCGACGCCGAAGTCGACGAGCTTGCTCGTGCCGTCGGCCTCGACCATCACGTTCTCGGGCTTGTAGTCGCGATGTACGACGCCGGCGCCGTGCGCCACGGCGAGGCCGAGCAGCGACCCCTTGAGCACGGCGAGCGCGGCCTCCGGACCGGTCGGACCCTCCGAGCGCAGCATCGCGCGCAGCGAGACGCCGTTGATCAGCTCCATGACGATGGCGGCGCCCCGGGGGACCTCCACGTACTCATAGAACTTCGCGGCGTGCGGGCTGGGCTCCATCGACGCGAGCAGGTTCGCCTCGTGCCGGAACCTGGCGACGAAATGCAGGTCCGACATGAGCTCGTCGGACAGGTATTTGATGGCCACCAGGATGTCGTCGGCGTCGTGCCGCGCGAGCACGACTCTGCCGGCGCCGCCCCTGCCCAACTCGCGAATCTCCGTGTAGCCGGGGACGCGCCAGGCATCCGTCTGGCCGTGCATACGGTCTCCTCATCGCCCGGGCCCCCGCCATGACGAGACCGTAGCTTAGTGACCAATGGGGCAATAAGCAGAAAAGTCCGGAAACACTGGCGGTTTGTGGCGAATAGTGCGATTTGCCCGTTTAGGTGGTGATCCAAGTGCGTCGTCGGCCGCTCCGCCTCGCCGACGTCCCCGGGGCGGGAAGGGGCGGCCGTCGTCCCGCCCATGATGTCGCGGACCGCTATCGGTGCACGTGCCAACAAATCCTCCAAATCGGTTCTTGTGTCCCACCCCGCCGATGGATATCTTTAGATCACTTCGACAAGATCAGTAACTTGACGTCGACCGCTTGAGTTGAGCGCATTCTCCGTGATGGTCACGTCCCCCCGTGACCGACTTTTTTGGGGATTCATGGTGCCAAGGCGAACCCGTTTACGCACTCGACTGGCCGAACCCATCGGAGGACGCGCCCGACGCGTGCTCTCCACCGTCCTGCTTTCGACACTCGTCGCGGTTCTGGCGCCGACGATCGGTGCGCCCGCGGCCACCGCCGAGACCGCCGCGATCGCCCGATCCGCCGTAGCCGCCCGGACCGTCGAGACCGTTGGGACCGCCACGTCCGTCGCGACGGCGGAGACGGGGATGTCGGCGGAGGTCCTCGGCACGCTGTTCAACCAGTACGGCGACACGAGCGGGCGGTGGAACGGCGGCGACAGCACCGCGTCGGTCCCCCTGCCGGACGGGCGGGTGGCCTGGCTGTTCTCGGACACCTACATCGGCCCGATCAACGCCGACGGCTCACGGCCGAAGACCAACACCATGGTGCACAACTCGCTGGTCGTCCAGGACGGCGCCCAGTTGGTGGAGACCAGGGTCGGCGGCACGGAGGCGGCGCCGGCCTCCCTGGTCGGCGGCGAATCCGACGGCGACCCGGCCAACGCCGGATACTGGGTGGCCGACGGGGTGGTCGAGGGCCAGACGCTGCGGGTGCTCTACAACCACTATCGCCGCACCGGCTCCGACAGCCTCGACCTGGAGTTCGCCGGCAACGCGCTGGGCACGTTCGCGCTGCCGTCCCTCACGCTGACCTCGCTGGACGCACTGCCGCTCGGTGATCAGATCGCGTGGGGCTCGTCGATCATGGAAGACGGCGACTACACCTACATCTACGGCACCGAGTTCACCGAGACGTTACGGTTCGCCCACGTGGCCAGGGCGCCCAGAGGCGATCTGACCGCGGCGTGGCAGTTCTGGACCGGTTCCGGCTGGTCGAGCTCGATGTCCGAGTCGAGTCGCCTGATGAGCGGGGTCAACACCGCCTACTCGGTGGAGAAGCTGGGCGATCGGTACGTCCTGGTCACCACCGAGGGGAACCTGGTCTTCAACCCGGAGATCGTCGCCTACACATCGGCCGCCCCGACGGGCCCCTTCAGCGGACCGGTCACGCTGTACAGGGCGCCGGAGGCGAAGCCCGGGGATCCGATCATCACCTACGACGCGCGGCTGCACCAGCACCTGGCCCGTCCCGGCAAGCTGCTGGTCAGCTACAACGTCAACGCGCTGGAGGACGAGTACAACTTCGCCGACGCCGGCCTCTACCGGCCGCGGTTCGTGGAGGTCGACTGGCCCCGGCCGGTGCCCGACCCGGCGACGCTGCCGGCCACTCCCGCCGGATTCACCGGATCGGTCGACGACGAGGGCGTCGTGCACCTGAGCTGGCAGCCGACCACCGCCGACCACTACTGGATCTACCAGCGCGACGTCACCGCCGGGCAGACGCACTTCGCGCGGATACCCGCGAGCACGACCCTGACCACCGGCGACATCGGAGGGCTGCGCACCGGCCACACCTACGAGTTCCGGGTCACCGCCGCCAACGCCGCGGGGGAGGGCGCGCCCACCGCCGAGGTCGGCCTCACCCCGAATCTCCAACGTCCCGCCGCGCCGACCGGCTTCACCGCGACCGCCCTGACCGACGGGCGGCTCGGGCTCGCCTGGAACCCGGTCCCGCAGGCCTGGAGCTACCACGTGTTCCGGCGTGACGTCACCGCCGGCGATACCGAGTTCGTGCCGGGGGCGACCGTCAGCGGCACGACCGTCGAGCTCAACTGGCTGGAGCAGGATCACGAGTACGAGCTCTACGTGACCGCCGAGCACGGCGGCGGGATCTCCGACCCCTCGGTCAAGGCGCGGGCGACGGTCCACTACCCGCTGCCCGGGGTGCCGACCGGGTTGACCGCGACGGCCAACGCCGACGGCACGATCACGTTGAGCTGGACCTCGCCGGGGCCGGACGTCTGGTTCTGGGTGTATCAGCGTGACGTCACGGCGGGTGAGACCGAGTTCACCAGGCTGCCGCTGCCGATCAGCGAAGGCACCACGCTGACCGCCCAGTACCTCACCCACGCGCACGAGTACGAGTTCGCGGTCAGCTCCACCAGCCGCGGCGGCGAGTCGGCGCGTTCGAGCCCCGCGCGTGCCACGGCCGACTACCCGCTTCCCGACCCGCCGACGGGCCTTACGGCCGTGGCCGGTGACGGACAGGCCACCTTGAGCTGGACCTCGCCGGGGCCGGACGTCTGGTTCTGGGTTTACCAGCGTGACGTCACGGCGGGTGAGACCGAGTTCACCAGGCTGCCGCTGCCGATCAGCGAAGGCACCACGCTGACCGCCCAGTACCTCACCAACGGGCACCAGTACGAGTTCAAGGTCACCTCGACGTCGCAGGGTGGTGAGAGCGCGGCGAGCAACCTCGTCCGGGTGACGCCGCAGGTGCCGCTCCCGGGGAAGGTCACCGGGGTGACCGCGACGGCCAACGCCGACGGCACGATCACGGTCTCGTGGACCTCGCCGGGGCCGGACGTCTGGTTCTGGGTCTACCAGCGGGACGCCACAGCGGGCGAGGCGTGGCAGAAGCTGCCGCTGCCCATCTCCGAGGGCACGTCGTTCGTCGCGAAGTACCTCGTCCACAACCATCGGTACGAGTACAAGATCGCAGGAACGAACTCGGCGGGCGACGGGCCCGCCAGCGAGGTCGCCGCCGCGACGAGCGTCTACGCACCGCCGCCGGCGCCGCGCAACCTGGTGGGGCGGGCCGCCGGCGACGGCAGCATCGACCTCGACTGGGACGCCCCCGCCCCCGACCTCTACTACTGGGTCTACTACCGAGACGTCACCGACGGGCAGTCGTTCGTCAAGGGCGCCTACCCCACGGACAAGACGTCGGTGTCCATGGCCTACCTCAAGCACAACCACGTCTACGAGTTCAAGATCGCCGCGTCCAACCAGGGCGGCGAGGGGCCCGCGTCCGGCACGATCAGGGTCACGGCCAAGGGGGGACTCCCGGCCGCGCCTTCCGGGCTGACGGCGAGCGCGGGCGATGGCAAGGTCACGTTGCGGTGGACGGCGAGTGCTTCGGCGAACGTCTATTACTGGATCGAGTACCGGCCTTCGGGTGGTTCGTGGCAGCGGATGCCGTCTCCGGTGTCGACGTGCTGCTCGTTCGCGGTGGAGTATCTGACGAACGGGAAGTCGTACGACTTCCGGGTGCGCGCCACCAACGTGTCCGGTGACTCCGCTCCGTCCAACGTCGCGTCGGCGAAGCCGATGCCCCCGCTTCCTGCCGCGCCTTCCGGGCTGACGGCGAGCGCGGGCGATGGCAAGGTCACGTTGCGGTGGACGGCGAGTGCTTCGGCGAACGTCTATTACTGGATCGAGTACCGCTCTTCGGGCGGCTCGTGGCAGCGGCTGAAGTATCCGCTGTCCACCTGCTGCTCGTTCGCGGTGGAGTA
>NZ_BCBX01000033.1:377960-486760 GCF_001417795.1 Sphaerimonospora mesophila
ACGAACGGGAAGTCGTACGACTTCCGGGTGCGCGCCACGAACCTGGCGGGTGACTCCGCTCCGTCCAACGTCGCGTCGGCGAAGCCGATGCCGCCGTTCCCGCAGGCGCCGTCCGGGCTCAGCGCCTCGGCGCACGGCGAGAACGCGGTGAAGCTCACCTGGACGGCGAGCCCGACCAAGAACGTGTACTACTGGATCGAGTACCGCGTCGCGGGCGGCTCCTGGATCCGGCTGAAGTATCCGCTGTCCACCTGCTGCTCGTTCACCGTGGACTACCTCACGCCGTCGAGAACCTACGAGTTCCGCGTCCGGGCGACCAACGTGGCCGGCGACTCCGCACCCTCCAACACCGATTCCGTGCGTCTGACGGTGACCCCGCCGGGCAGGCCCTCCGGCGTCCGGGCCGCCCCGGTCCCCGGCAGGGAGGCCATCGACGTCACGTGGAACGCGGTGTCCGGGGCCACCGGTTACAGCGTCGACGGCAGGCCGTGCGGAGCTTCTGGGAAGTGGACGATCCTCGGCATCATGATCACCAGGACCAGTCACACGGTCGAGCACCTGGCCGGCTGCTGGGACCTGCGGGTGGTCGCCGACCGGTTCGGGGTGGAGGGGTCGGCCTCCGGATCGGCGAAGGCCTACGTGACCTACAACGACTATCCGCTCGGCGGCTACCCCACCTACCACCCCGACGCCTGGGGATTCCTGGTGAAGGAGTGCACCTCGTTCGCCACCTGGCGGGTCCGGCGCTACCACATCTCCGGGTTCAACGCCTACTGGCGGCAGCCCGGCACCGATCACTGGTGGCATGCCAAGAACTGGGACACCGCGGCGTCACGCGCGGGCGTCCGGCAGGACGGCACGCCGGTCGCCGGCAGCATCGCCCAGTGGGAGGGCGGGACGTACGGACACGTCGCCTTCGTCTCGGGAGTCGGCGACGGCTACATCGTGGTCGAGGAGTACAACGGGCAGGGCGACCACCGTTACTCGACCCGGAAGATCTACTCCGGCAGCGGCTGGCCGAGCCGCTTCATCCACTTCGAAGACTGGTGAGCCGCCCGCCCGGGCGCTCCCGCGCCCGGTCCGGTGCCGGCGTTCACCCGCGGTCGCTGACGTGGGCGGGTACGGCGATGCCCGCGGCCAGGCGCGGATCCGGCACCGGGGCGCCCCAGCCCACGGTCAGCGGCAGCACCCCCGCCCAGACGGGCAGGTCGTAGTCTTCCTCGTCGTCGATCGGTGGGCCCTGCCGCACCTTGACGGAGGCCTCGTCGAGCGGCAACGCGAGCACGGCCGTCGCGGCGATCTCCTTGCGGGTGGGCGGACGGACGGCCTCCCACCGGCCGGGGGCGAGCTGCTCGGTGATCACACGCAGGGCTTCGAGCCGCTCGTCGAAGTCCTCCACCGGCCGGGCCGTACCGTAGATCATCGCGGAGCGGTAGTTGGCCGAGTGGTGGAAGGCGGACCGGGCGAGGACGATGCCGTCGAGGTGGGTGACGGTGACGCACACGGGACCGTCGAGCGCCGCGCGTAGCGAGGTCGCCCCGGTCGAACCGTGCAGATAGAGCGTGTCGTCCCGCCGGCCGTACCCGGTCGGGATCACCATCGGCTGCCCGCCGGCCACCACGCCGAGGTGGCAGACGAGGCCGGCGTCCAGGACCGCGTAGAGGTCGGCGCGGTCCGTACGGGCACGGTCCTTGGCGCGCTTCAGGGTGGTCCGCGGTGTCGTGGAGAGCATGTCCGTTAGGTTAAGCGGAAGTGGACACGTGCAACATGTCCACTTCCGGCCGCTCTCGCGAGACCACTTCACCGGAGAACATCGTGCGCGGGCATATCGACCTTCCCCTGACCCTGGACCGATCCTCGCCGGTGCCGCTGACCGCGCAGCTCGCCGACCTGCTCAGAGAGGCGATGCGCACCGGCGGGCTGAGGGCGGGCGAGCGGCTGCCGTCGAGCCGCGGGCTCGCCTCCGTGCTCGGCGTCAGCCGGACCGTCGTGATGGTCGCCTACCAGCAGCTTTACGCCGAGGGCTGGGTGGACGGACGGCACGGCTCGGGGACGTACGTGGCGGACGGCGTCGATCACGGAGGGCGGACGGCACGCCGGGAGCGACGCGAACGGCCGGGCGATCGCGTCCGCACCGGACCGGCGGACCGGGTGATCGACATGCGGCCCGGACGGCCGTGGGCGTCCGCGTACGACATGGCGGCCTGGCGGCGTGCCTGGCGCGCGGCCGGGGCCCTCCCGCCGGACGATTTCCCGGACCCCTACGGCCATCCCCGGCTGCGCGAGCTGCTCGCCGAGCATCTACGCCGGGCGAGGGCCGTGCCCGTCTCGGTGGAGGACGTCATGGTCACGAGGGGCACCGGCAACGGGCTCGACCTCATCGCGACCGTGCTGCTGCGGCCCCGGCCCGGCGAGCCCCCGCCGAGGGCGGGAGTGGAGGAACCCGGTTACCGAAAGGCCAGGGGCATCTTCGCCGCCCGGGGCGCCGAGATCGTCCCGTGCCCGGTGGACGACCAGGGGGTGATCGTCGAGGCGCTGCCGGACGACCTTCGGGTGCTCTACACCACACCCGCCCACCAGTACCCGATGGGCGGCCGGCTGCCGATCCCGCGCAGGGAACGGCTGCTCGCGTGGGCTCGCCGCACGGGCGCGATCCTCGTCGAGGACGACTACGACGCGGAGTTCCGCTACGACGTCGCGCCGCTGCCCGCGCTCTACGGCCTCGACCCCGACCGGGTGGTCCTGCTCGGCTCGCTGTCGAAGTCGCTCAGCCCGGACGTCGGCCTCGGCTGGCTGGTTGCCTCCGGAGGACTGCTCGACCTGATCGCCAAGGTCCGGGAGGAGTTGACCGACCGCACGCCCGGACCCGTGCAGGCCGCGGTGGCGACCCTCCTGGAGCGCGGGGACCTCGACCGGCACCTGCGCAGGATGCGGCTCGAGTACGCCCGGCGCCGCGCGATCATCGTCGAGACCCTCGGGCCGCTCGGGCCGGTCGTGCGCGGCGACACCGCCGGGCTGCACGTGGTGATCGAGCTGCCCGCAGAGGTCGTCCACCGGCTGGTCGAGCGGGCACGCCGACACGGCGTGCTGCTCGACACCGTCGACCGCCACCATCACGGCACGCCGCGCGTGCACGGCCTCGTGCTCGGGTACGGCTCGGCCTCGCAGGCCGACGTACGGCACGCCTGCACGGTGATCCGGCGGCTGCTCGCCGCGCCGTGATCCCCGGAGTCAAGCGCCCCTCCCGCCGATCCTTGCCCCGTCGCGTCGTCCAGGGCGGCACCTCGCGGCGTTGGAGTCGTCGCTCGTAGCTCCGCTACTCAGCTCCTCCTCCGCCTTGCGACGCACCACCCTGGCCGCCGCTCCTTCCGGGCAAACCTTGGCGGTCGCGGCACTAGATCACCTGCTCCAGCAGCCGCAGGTCCTCCTGAGGGACCTGCAGCTTGGCGGGAGCGGGACCGACGATCCTGGTGATGTCGATCGAGCCCGGGTCGCCCTCCCGGGTCCCCGGCACCTGCGAATGGCCGAAGTGCCCGCCGAGCGACCATAGGCGGCAACTGCGGTCGGCCATGAGCGAGTGCGGGTAGGGCAGCGGCGGCCCGCACGGCCAGCGACGGGGAACCTCCCAGGAGTCCAGCCACTCCAGGATGTCGTCCAGGCCGTCGAGCTTGGTATCGGTGAACGGTTCGTGCGTGGATCCGATGACCCGGACCTGCACGCAGACGCGCCCGTTCCGGCCCCGATCTCCCACCAGCCCGCTCGCCGCCCTGGTGGGCGGGAGGAGCTGGACGATCTCCCCGGTCACCGGGTTCCACACCAGGTGGGAGGGGCGATCGAGCTGGATGAGCCGCTGGGCGACGGACTTGGCGGAAACCGCTTGAGGATCCGCGGGCCAGATGAACCAGACGGTGCGCGGAGCCCCGCCGAGCATCGCCCCGGAGTCCTGAAGGGAGGGAAGCCGGCTGGCGCCGGGCAGCCATGCTTGGGCCACGATGCCCCCTCAAATCCTCGGTCGGGTGTTTTCTCCCCTTTCGAACTCGCGCTAACACCTCGCGAATCATGATTGTTACTGGCGAGTGGCAACGGCTCGTAAAGCGGAACGCGTCCGGCGCACGACTGCGTAACCTCCGGTGAAAGCGCGATATTTGAGATAAATGAGAGGCATTCCGCGATCCTCGACCGCCCGGCGGAAGCGGGCGATCGTGATGTCACGCCCCACCGTGAGCCGGGGAACGGCCAGCCGGTCATGGCGCCCGGCGGCGACGGCGTTGTTCACCGCGCAGGCCGCCTGATAGCCCGTCTCGCTTACCGCCCGCCGCACCCTCGCGCTGGAATAGCCGTAGGGGTAGGCCATCGTGCGCACGGGCCGGTCGATCCGCTCCTCCAGCAGCGCCTTGTTGCGCCGCAGCTCCTCCCGGAGCTCGCGGTCGGGAATCTGGTCGAGCTGGGGATGGCTGTGGCTGTGGCCGGCGATCTCCACGCCGTGCCCGGCGGCCTCGCGGATCTGGCTCCAGCTCAGCGTCCGGTCGAGCGGCCGCCCCGCCGCATGCGGCCCGGCGTCGCGCACCCACCCGCTGGTGACGAAGAGCGTGGAACGCAGGCCCAGACGGTCGAGCACGGGCAGGGCGATCTCGTGGAAGTCGGCGTACCCGTCGTCGAATGTGATCACGACGGGGCGCTCGGGAAGCTCCGCGCCCGCGTCCAGCGCGGCCGTCAGCTCGCCGAAGGTCAGCGCGGTGAACCCGCGGTCCGCCAGATAGGCCATCTGCTCGGCGAAGTCGGCCGGCCGCACCGCGTGCGGGCGGGTGCCCGAGGTCGGCCGGTCGGTCACCGAGTGGTACATCAGGATGGGCACCCGGGTCATCGGCCCGCCTCCGCCGCCGTTCCGGTCCGCACGCGGCCCACGACGTAGCCCCAGGTGGTCCAGGCCAGCCCGGTGACGATCGCGGCCGCGCGGCCGAGCCCGGCGAGATCCCCGCGTACGGCGTCGCCGAGCCCGCGCAGCACGCCCAGCGGGAGCGTCCGTAACGTGTAGCTCCGCTCGCTGGACAGTCCGTCACCCGCGCCCACGCTGCGGGTCACCATGGCCTTCGACAGACCCTCCGCATAGCACCTGGACCGGAAGTAGGCGAAGCGCGCCCGCTCGGCGGAGACACGGTGACCGATCGCCGCGCCCGGCTCGAACAGCAGGACCGATCCGGGGCGCCGCTGCGTGAGCCGGATGCAGAACTCCGTCTCCTCACAGCCCAGCGGCCTGCTCCCGCCGCCGCGTACGCTGCGCCCGATGTGCGTGCTGAACCCGCCGACCGCGCCGACGACCTCCCGGCGGAACGCGGCGTTTCCCCCCATCACATTCCGGATCGGGGCGCGCTCGACGGGCATGCCCCGATAGGTGCAGCCCACCGTCCAGTCGAACTCCTCGGGAAACCAGCGGGGACGGCCGCCGCCCGCCCACAGCGGCCTGGTCAGGCCGCCCACGCCCACCACGGCCGGGTCGGCGAAGTCCGCCTCGAACGCCGCCAGCCACTCGGGATCGGCCACCGCGTCGTCGTCGAGGAAGGCGACCACATCGCCCGTGGCCGCCTCCGTTCCCGTGTTCTTGCCGCCGGACAGCCCACGCTCGTGCGCGTTCTCCAGCACGATCGCGTCCGCGTACTCCCGCTTCATCCTCAGATGCAGGGCGGGGTTGTGGTCGACCACGAGGATCAGTTCGTACGGCTGCCGCCGTTGCGCGCGCACCGACTCGACCGCCGCCCGGATGTCGTCCCAGCGATCCTCGGTGTAGGCGCAGATCACCACAGAGATCCGTGGGCTCATGCCGCGCCCTTGTCGGCCACCGGTGTGGTCGTGGCCGACGGCGCCGATCGCGGTTCGCGCCGCCACTCCCGCGCGATGGTCCGCAGCACCCGCAGGCCGTCCCTGACCGTCCTGAGGTTGCTCGCGCCGTGGATGCGGCAGCGCTCGTGGCTCGGCACCTCGTGGACGCGCAGCCCGGCCCGGGCGGCGCGGATGTTCATCAGCGTCTCGACCTCGAACCCGTCGCAGTCGAGGTCGAGGACCGGCAGGTGATGGGCCCAGAACGCGTTGTAGCCGTAGCACAGGTCGGTGTAGCGGGTGCCGTAGACGAGGTTGACGACCATGCGCAGCATGCTGTTGCCCAGCCTCCGGCTGATGGTCAGGTCGTCGCTGCCGCCGCCGGGGAGACAGCGGGATCCCTTGGCGAAGTCGGCGCCGCTGACCAGTGCGCCGACGAAGCGGATGATCTCACGGCCGTCGGTCGAGCCGTCCGCGTCGATCATCACGATGATCTCACCGGTGCAGGCGGCGAACCCCTCGGCGAGCGCGTTGCCCTTGCCGCGGCCGCGCTGCCGTACGACCCGGAGGCCGGGGCGGAGCCGGCGGGCCACCGCGACCGTGTCGTCGGCCGAGTTGCCGTCGACGAGCACGACCTCGTGGACCCACGGGGGCAGGGTGGCGAAGACATGCGGGAGGTTCTCCGCCTCGTTCATCGCGGGGATGACCACGCTCACGGTCGGGGCGATGGCGAGGTGCGGGCCGAGCGGTGTATATCGGTCGACGGCGGGCAGCGACCGTAGGGTGGCGAACTGTGGCTTGACCCCGTGCTGGGTGATGTCGGGACTCATCGTGACTGGGGTGTCCTTCCAGGCAGTCGGTCATTCGTGGACTGCCGACGAACCGGCGCGGTCTGGACGGAGAGGCGTTCTCCGTCCCGGTCTGCTGGCAGGGAGAGGCTGGTCTGTCAAGCGGACGAATGGCTGAACCGGCGACGGCGGTGAGGGGGACGCCGACGCCGTGGCGGGGAGGGAACGCCGTGTCGGTGAGTGAATCAGACGGGTGCGGGGCGGGCGGATCCGAAGGACCTCATGGCCTTGGCCCTTCGACGGCGCGTGTGATGGTCACCCTGAGCCTGCCCCCCTTTTCAACGGCGCCGTCCGGCGGCGCTGTTCAACGGCACGGTCGATGGCGCCCGTTCCCGGTAGAGCAACCGGATGACGAGCAGGAAGAAGCCCAGCACCCCGATCGTGGCGACCCCGGCACGGGGGGACCACGCGTTGAAGAGGAGCATGGCTTCGGCGAGTAGAACATTTATTGCCAGGCTTGCCGCCGCACCCACCGTCAGCGTCGAGAGAGGGTCACGATCGCGCAACAGTCCGATGATCGCCGCGCCGGGAACCACCAGCATGAACAGGGGAGCGAGCACCATGCGGGCGGGCGTCTCGACGTCCGCCAGCACCAGCACCGCGCCGGCGGCACACGCCACGGCGAGCACGACCTTCGCGATGGTACGGCTCCTGCTCATGCCTCCCCGACTCCCCGAACGACGCTCGTCACATGGGACCCACGGCTTCACCTGACGACAATGGCGACGCCTTGCCCATGCAGCGGGTTTACCTGATCGCGCCGGAAGCCGCGATCTTATCCGGAATGTTGCCCGGCACCGGGTATCTCCGGGGAGGCCACGACCGGAGGCCGCCTACTGGCGCGCCCCTTCGCAGTTCGGCGCGCAGAGCCGGCGCGCGATGCCCTTGAGGAAGATGTCGCGGATCTCCAGCACCGTCTGCGGGAAGTACGCCGCGCCGCCGGTGGCCTTGGCGATCGCGGTCATCTGCGCCCTGTCGTCGTCCTTCGTCGTGTTGAACGAGATGATCAGGATGCTCACCGGCCGCTTGGGGTCGTACGTCTGCTTCAGCTTCCGGATGATCTCGTCGTTCTCGAGGCCGCCGGTCGGGTCGTCGTTGCCGACGCCGTCGGTGAACAGCAGGATCGTGTTGACCTTGTCGGGCTGATACTCCTTGGTCATCTTCTGGTAGGCGGCCCACAGCGTGTCGTTCAGCCCGGTGTTGCCGGTCGGGATCGCGCTGGTCCGCTGCATGGCCCGGATGATGCGGTCACGCCGGGTGACGCCGTTGACCTGCTGCGCCAGCGGGCCGATCGAGATGATGGGTTTCCAGTCCACGCCCTGGCCCTGCAGGTTGTCGGAGAACGCCCAGATGCCTACCTCGGCCTTGCCCGGGAAGAGCTTCAGTCCCTCGATGCTGGTGTCCGTGATGGCCTTCATCCGGCTGACCCCGGTGCTGTCGGCCGGCTCGGCCATCGTCCCGGAGATGTCGATCAGCCCGAGCAGGCGGGTGCCCAGCTTGATCTGCCGCCACGCCTGGGCCAGCTTGTCGATCGACGCCTGGTCGGGCAGCGCGATCTCCGCCGGTTTCTTGGCGTTCACCCCGTTCTCCGGCTTGAGCAGGCCGCCGCCCGTGCCCTCCGGGGTGCGGAAGCCGTAGTCCTGCACGGTCTTCTTGCCCGAGGCCGAGGTCAGCTCGGCGGCGAAGGCGTCGGCGGCCTTGCGGACCGCGCCGTTCTCGGCCCTGATGACGATCGGGTAGTCGAGGCTGACCGTGCCCTCGGTCGGATAGAGCGCGACCGCGGGGTTCGACGGGGAGGTCTTGGTGTTGAAGGACCAGACCGCCTGCTCCGAGGCGACGCCGACCGGGACGCGCGCGGTGGTCTTGGTCAGCGTGGCGAAGAGATTGTCGGGGGACGGCACGGTGGATCCCGACAACTGCCGCAGCACGCCGACGAGGAGCTCCTCGCTCCCGCCCTTCGCCTTGAGCACGCTCGCGCCGGCGAGCAGCGCACCCAGCCCGGCCGCGTTCTGCGTCGGGTCGAGCGCGAGCACGCGCACCTTCCTGGCCAGGCCGTCGGGGTTGGCGGCGTTCGCCGCGCTCATCAGCCCGGTCCAGCTCGCCGGGCTGAAGCCCGAGCTCAGCTTCTCCGCACCGGACTTCGACGTGGTGAGCACAATGGGGGAACGGGCGGCGTTGCCCGCCATCTTCGCCGTGCCGTTCTCGGGCAGACCGGTGGTCCAGAGCTTGGAGTCGGGGATCCAGAGGTCGGGGACGGCCCCGGCCTTCCCAGCGGCCCCGGCCTTGGTGGGGCCGGTTCCCGCGATCGCGTTCGCGACGTCGGCGGACTCCGCCGCCTTGACCGTCACGGCCACGCATTTCCCGTTGACCTTCTTGCCCGACTTGGCGAACCTGCTCGCGATCTTCTGCACCGCCGGCTGGATGTCGGGCGAGGCCACCACGGTGAGCCCGATCTTGTCGCCGGAGCTTCCCGCCTCCCCGCATTCGGGGTTCTTGTTGACGACCACGTATGCGGCCACCCCGCAGAGCACGGCGAGGGCGACCGCGCCCGCCAGCGGGACGAACACCTTGCCCGGGCCGCCGCCGCGCCGCCTGGATGGCTGTTCGTGCTCGGGATTGAAGCCACCCTCGAGTTCGTCTGTGCGGTGCCGTCCGCCCACGGTGCCCTCTTCGGTCTCGATTTGGCTCCCCCCGGGATGAGGCGTGGCTCTCGGGGGAGATTCTCCGTAATGCTTACGGAACGATAGCGGCATCGCGATGTGGGGCCAAACGTCGGTTTTAGTGCGACTTTGGGCCGTCGATGCCGCGGGGCGCCGGCTCCGCCGTACCCTTGACGGGTGCTCATCCCCGTCGAAGACGCCGCCGATCCGCGCCTCGCCGATTACGTACGGCTACGCGATGTGGACCTGCGCAAGAGCCTGGAGAGCGAGCACGGGCTGTTCATCGCCGAGGGGGAGAAGGTCATCCGGCGGGCCGTCGGAGCCGGTCACCCGGTGCGCTCGGTCCTGACCACGGCCAAGTGGCTCGACCACCTCGCCGGCGCCGTCGGGGAGACCACCCCCGTCTACGTGGTCTCCGACGAGGTCATGGCCGGCGTCACCGGCTTTCCCGTCCACCGGGGCGCGCTCGCCTCGATGGAGCGTACGGCGCTGCCCGCCGTGGCGGAGCTGCTGGGCGGAGTGAGCAGGATCGTCGTGCTCGAGGACCTCGTGGACCACGGCAACGTCGGGGCCGTCTTCCGCTGCGCCGCCGCGCTGGGCGTCGGCGCGATCGTCCTGTCGCCCCGCTGCGCCGACCCCCTCTACCGCCGCTCCGTGAAGGTCTCCATGGGAGCGGTCTTCGCCATCCCGTACGCGAGGATGGCCGACTGGCACGGCGGCCTGGCCGAGATCCGGGCGGCCGGATTCCAGACGCTGGCGCTGACCCCCGACCAGTCGGCCACACCGCTCGACCGGGTCGTCATGGGGGAGCGGGTGGCGCTGCTGCTGGGCTCGGAGGGCGACGGCCTGTCGTCGCACTGGCTCAAGGACGCCGATCTGCCCGTCTGCATCCCGATGAGCCCGGCCGCCATGGATCTGGGCGTGGACTCGCTCAACGTCGTGGCCGCCGCGGCCATCGCCTGCCACGGCCTCCTCCGCCGTTAGGGAGTGCGGGGCTGGAGCGCGTGCCGGGCGTCGGCGATCCAGCGGGGGACGTCCACCCGCTCGGCCACGGCGAGCGCCTTCTCGTAGTGCTCCCGGGCCGGCAGGCCGAGCCGTACCGCGAGATCGCCGAGCGTCCTGGCCACCGGCCAGAGGGCGACCACGCCCGTGCCCGCCCCGGCGATCCTGTCGTGGAACGGCAGCAGCTTCTCGTACGCCTCCCGCATCCGGTTCTCGTCGTCGAGCAGCATGCCGGCGAGCGCCCGCCAGATGAGCGTGAGCTCGTAGAGGAAGTCCGTACGGACCGGCTCCCTGGTCAGCGCGATCGCCTGGGCGTCCTTGACGTGCCCCGCGTAGAACAGCGCCACCACGTAGGCGTCGAGGGTCCACTTGGCGCCGCGCTGGTGGGCCTCGCCCAGCGGCTCGACCATCTCGGCGGCGCGGCCGTCGACCAGATGGAGGCAGAACGTGGCGATCAGCGGCAGGTCCTGGCGGCCTTCGAGCATGCCGGCCCGCGCGGTCAGCCGGGCCGCGTTCCGGTAGGCGCGCTCCGCCGCGTCGTAGTCACCGGTGATCATCAGCCGCTGACCGGCGTACCACGCGCCCACGGCGGCCGGTGCGGGCAGGTCGTAGCGCCGGCCGAGCCGCTCGGCCTGCGCGAGGTGCTCGTCGGCCTCGGCGAAGTCGCCCCGGGCCGCCGCGCATTCCAGCAGCACCAGGTGGGCCAGCGTCCGGACCGCGATCTGCCCGGACTCCGCGCCGACCAACAGCAGTTCACGGCCGATGGTCTCGCGCTCGTCGACCTGCGTCAGCGTGTACGACTGGCGCAGCCTGCCGCTGAGCGCCGTCGCCAGCAGGGCGGGGTCACCGCTCGACCTCGCCAGCTCCTCGGCCTCCAGCGACGCCTGATAGCCGCGCTCCGTTGCCGATCCCTCGAGCTCCAGCGCCAGCGTGGCGAGCAGGCTGGCCCGCAGCGCCTGCTCGCTCGGCGGCAGTTCCTCCAGTGCCCTCTCGGTCACGTTCACGATCTCCCAGGCGGTCCGGGTGAAATCCCGGGCGATGCCCTTGTGCGGGACCGCGAGCGCGGCCGCCACCCGTGCGGTCAGCTCCAGATCGCCGAGCGGCAGGGCCGCCTCCATCGCCTCCCGCCGGTGGGCGCGGGCCGCCGTCATGTCGCCGCACAGCGCCAGCGCCCTGATCAGCCTGAGCTGCAGCTCCAGCCGCTCCTTCACCGGGCCGCGGCCGGGGCGGGCGGAAGGGTGGGCGCGGTCGAAGGCGGCGATGGCCTTCTGCCACAGCGATGCGGCCTCCCGGTGCGCGAACCGGCGCTCCGCCTGACCGGCCGCCAGACCGGCGTACCGCTGCGCCTTCGCCGCGGTCTCGGCCGAGCCCGCGGCGTCGTAGTGATGAGCCAGCGCGGCCACGTCGTTCGGGTCGCGCTGCTCGATCACCGACGCCACCGCGGCGTGCAGTCGCGACCTGCGCAGCCGGGAGGCGTCCGAGTAGATCGTGTCCCTGATCAGAGCGTGGTCGAACCTGAGCAGGCCGGGGCCGGGCTCGGTCACCAGCCCGGCGAGCAGCGCCGCCTCCACCGCGTCCACCACCGAGTCCTCGTCGCCCGACACGTCGACCAGCACGTCGACGTCGACGTCGCGGCCGATCACGGCGGCCTGCAGCAGCACCTGCTGCGCACGCCCCGGCAGCCGGGCGACCCGCCGCCGCAGCACCTCCCGCACCCCGGACGGCACGGCGGAGATGTCCGCCTCGGCCTCGAACAGGCGGGCCGTCTCCTTGACGAAGAACGGGTTGCCGCCCGCGCGCTCCACGATGGCGCCGACGACCTCGTCGTCCACCTCGCGCACGCAGGTGGCGCGGACCAGCGCGGCGACCGCCGCGTCGTCCAGCCCGCCGAGGGCGACCCGTACCGGATCCAGCCGGGCGAGCGCGGCGAGCACGTCCTGCTGCCGCGCGTTCAGCTCGCCGTCCCGGCAGGTGACCACCAGCAGGACCCGGCTGGCCGCGAGCAGGCTGGGCAGCGCGCGCAGCAGGGCCAGGGTCTGGTCGTCCGCCCACTGCAGGTCCTCGAGGAGGATCAGCAGCGGCGCCTCCCGAGTGGCCGCCGACAGGTAGCCGCCGACCGCCCGGTGCAGCCGGAAACCACCGGAGGCGTCGTCGTCGCCCGCGTTGTCCGGGGCGGTGTCGTCCAGCAGCGGCGCGAGCAGCGCGGCGTACTCTCCCGCGCCCCGTCTCGTGACGAGCGTGCGCAGCACCTCGACCCAGGCCCAGCCCGGCGGGGTCGCGGTGCTGTCGGGGCAGGAGCCGGTGGCCGAGGTCCACCCCTCGCCCTCCAGCCGTTCGGCGAGCCGCCGCACCAGGGTGCTCTTCCCCGCGCCCGGGTCGCCGCCGATCACGGCGACCGTGAACCGGCCCGCCCGCGCACGCGGCGCCGCCGCCGCGAGTGCGTTCAGCTCGGCGTCCCGCCCCACGAACGGCTCGGGCGGCAGGGGTGGTACGGCTCCCGCCTCGACCACCTGCCGTGGTGGCGGGGCCGCGGTGACCTCCACCGGTCGCCGGGCGGGTGGGGTCAGGTCGAGACCCGGGTCCTGGGAGAGGATGTCCGACTCCAGCCGCCGCAGCGCGGGCCCGGGATCGATGCCGAGCTCCTCGGACAGGATCGCCCGGGCCCGGCGCAGCGCGGCCAGCGCGTCGCCCTGCCGCCCGCACCGGTACAGACCGAGCGCGAGCA
Organism: Sphaerimonospora mesophila; assembly: GCF_001417795.1. NCBI lineage: Bacteria > Bacillati > Actinomycetota > Actinomycetes > Streptosporangiales > Streptosporangiaceae > Sphaerimonospora > Sphaerimonospora mesophila. Next base: position 391,010 of record NZ_BCBX01000033.1, read on the forward strand.
GCCGCCAGCCCTCCTCGCGCAGGGCGTGCTCGGTGGTCAGCGCCTCCAGATCGGGCACGGTCTCCGCGTGCAGCCCCAGCCGCAGGCCGGCGTCGGCGTGCCGTTCCCGCGCGACCACGCGCAGCTCGCTCAGCCGCGCCACCTCGGCCTCGGCCCACGGCTGGTCGGCGAAGTCGGAGTACGGCTTGCCCTGCCAGAGCGCGAGCGACGATCCCAGCATGGCCCTGGCCTCGTGCGGGCGATCGTCCAGCCGCTCCCCGGCCGAGCGGACGTCGGCCTCGAAGCGCAGCGCGTCCACCTGCTCGGGCGCGGCGCGCAGGGCATAGCCGGAGGCGACGGTCACGAGCAGCCGGCCCGGTCCGCCGCGCGGCCGGTTCGGCTCCAGGATGCGGCGCAGCCGGGAGATGTAGACCTGCAGCCCCGACTGCGCGCCCCTGCCCGCGTCGTCGTTCCACAGGTCGAACAGCAGGGTGTCGACCGGGACGACCTGGCCGCGCGCCACCAGCAGGCGGGCGAGCACGGCACGCTGCCGTAACCCGCCGAGGTCGAGCTCGCCGGCGCCGTCATGCGCTCCAACGGGCCCGAGAACCCGGAACGCCACCGAGCTCATTGGCCGCCGCCCAATCCATGTCTCACAACGCGCTCATCGGCAACCGACCGCCGATTCATATCAGGCGCAACGGTATGCGCGCCCACGAATCGGAGACAAGCGTTTCGCCGGCGCGGTCGGGCTGTCTTCACGCTGCGATCTTAGGGAGTCGCGCGGGGCGGAACCTCCGGTCCTCGTCCGCTCCCGCTCCACTCCCCGGATGCCGCCGATGCCGCCGCGGCGCGGTTGCCGTCGCGCCTGCGCAGCAGCGCCCAGCCGCCGAGCGCGAGACCGCCCCACGGGATCTCGATCGTGTACGTCCAGAAGCCGAACAGCACGGCGGCGGCCGTGGCCCCGCTCGCGGGCTGGCCGAACGCGCCGACCAGCAGGGCGGCCACGCCGCCCTCCATGATCCCCGCGCCGCTGGGGGTGACGAGCGCGGTGGTGAGCACCCGGCTGAGCGCGAAGACCGCGACGGTCTCGGCCGGGCCCGGATAGGACCCGGTGACGACGAGGCAGCAGGCCATGATCAGGCACTGCAGGCCGAGGAACGCGACCATCCCGAGGGACAGTCCCGGCCACCGCCGATGGATGATCCCGGCCGTGTCGTGGCGCAGCCGCTCGATCGCCGCCGACACCGCGTGCTCGCCCGGCCGGACGCGCCGGGGCAGGAGCCGTACCAGCGCGTCGAGCGCGCCGCCGAGGAGGGCCGCCGCCCGGTCCCAGTAGAGCGCCACGGCCACGACGGCGACGAGGACGAGAATCGAGATCGCGCCGGCCCACCCGGCCTGTGCGACGGTGGGGTTGGGCGCCTTGCCGGCGATCAGCAGGCACACGATGCCGACCGCGGGCAGGATGAAGCGGAACAGCGTGTTCCAGATGCCGGTGACGAGGGTGTAGACGACGATGGGCCGGTTGGCGAAGCCCCAGCCGCGCGTCATGCCGAACGTCAGCGCCACTCCGGCGGCGCCGCCGAACGGCAGCAGGTTGCTGACCGCGCTGCCCGCCGCGTTGAGCGTCAGCGCCTGCAGATGGGTGAGGCCGGGCAGCGCCGAGGTCATCACGAACGTGTACGCCCAGAGGCTGGCCAGCCACAGCACGGCCATCAGCGCGACGGCCGGCAGGCTCATCCTGGCGAACTCATGGCCGATCTCACGCCAGCTCACCTCGGCCCCGGTCAGCGCGTGGACGATCTGCGGGAGATAGACCACGAGCGCGACGGCCAGCGCGAGCGAGACCGCGGACAGCGTGATCTGCAGCCACTTCCTGTTCACCCGCGATTTCCCCCGTCGCCGTCATCGAACGCTCCCCAGCCAGTCTGCCGGGTGCGCCCGAGTCGTGGGCTCCTCCTCGCGGAGGATCACGGCCTCCTACGGATTGTCGAACGGATGCCGCAGACGGGTGCCGCGGGGCAGGCCCCGGCGGACGTACCACTCCGTGCCGAAGACGAACCGGTAGAGGGGATGGGGGATCTTCAGCATGGCGCCGAGGGTGCGCTCGCCGTCGCCGCCGGTCGCCTGCGTGCCGTGCGCGGCCATGGCCGCCCGCTTGGCCCTGGCATGCCTGCGCACGTTCACCCGGTGGGTGATCGCGTCGCCGGGGGAGTAGGCGCGCTCGAAGCTCCTGACGTCGAGCGAAGGATGGAAGCGGGCCGCCAGCCGGATGCCCTTGAGCAACAGGTCGCGGTTCACCGTCGCCTCGAGGACGATGGGCGTCCCGGCGATCTCGGCGGCCCGGGTGCCGACCCGGTACACCTGGACGTGGTCCGGGTGGCCGTACCCCCCGGCCGGGTCGTAGATCGTCACCAGGTCGGCGGTCTCCTCCTTGAGCACTGCGGCGAGCCGCTGCGCCGCCTCCTCGATGTCGGCGTCTATGAACGCGTTGTCCGGCCGGTCCTCGGCCACGCCGCCGTCGATCGCCAGGCCCGAGTCGCCGTAGCCGAGCTGCACCACCCGGGCGCAGCCGAGGGCCGCTGCCGAGGCGTGCAGCTCGTCCATCCGGGCCCGGCCCAGCTCGTCGCCGTGCGGGAGGTCGGCGAGGCCCCGCTCGCCTGCCGTCGCCACGACGAGCACGACCCGGTGTCCCTCGTGCGCCAGCATCGCCATGGTCCCGGCCGTCAGCAGCGCCTCGTCGTCGGGATGGGCGTGGAAGAACACCGCGGTGCTCATCGCGCCTCGCCGAAGATTGTCATCCGTCTCACCCGCGTCCACTCACTGGTCCGCCCATGATCCCATGGGTCGTTCGCGTGGCGTGTGCCGCCCTGGACGGTCGAGCGGGCGTTTGATGGGGGCCGGACACTCTGTCAGGCTTGGCCGGTGAGGATTCTTCACGTCAGCGACTGCTACCTGCCCCGGCTCGGGGGCATAGAGGTGCAGGTCGCCGACCTCGTCAGGGCGCAGCGCGAGGCGGGTCACGCGGTCGAGGTGGCGACGGCGACGCCGGGAGCGGCACTCCCCGGTGTGCATCGGGTGGTGGCCCGTCTCCCGTTCGACCTTCCGGTGCACCCGCGCGGCACGGGCCACCTGATGCGGCTCATGACCTCCCGGCGGCCCGACGTGGTCCACGTGCACACCGGAGCGGTCTCCCCGTTCGCCTGGATGGGGGTGCGCGCCGCCGTACGGGCCGGCCTGCCCGTCGTGGTCACCGTGCACAGCATGTGGGATCCCGTCACGCGCGGGGTCTACCGGGCGCTGCAGGGGGTGTTCGACTGGCGGCGCTGGGGCCTGGTCGCGACCGCCGTCAGCGAGGCCGCCGCGCGCCCTATCCGGGCGGTGGCCGGCCTACGGGTCCCGGTGCAGGTGGTGTCGAACGGCCTGGACGTCTCCGACTGGCGCCCGCGCGACGAGCCGCCGGCCGTCGGACTGGACGGTGTTCGTACGGACGGCGTTCATGCGGACGGTGTGCACGTCGTGGCCGTCGGCAGGCTCGCGCCGCGCAAGCAGCCGCTGCGGCTGCTCAAGCTGCTCGAGGCCGTACGCGCGCGGGTGCCCGGCCAGATCGCGCTGCGGGCCACGATCGTCGGCGACGGCCCGGCGCGCGGCCGGATGGAACGTTACCTGGCGGCCCGGCGCCTCGACTGGGTGTCGCTGCCCGGCCGGTTCAGCCGGGAACAGATCAAGGGACTGCTCGCCTCGGCCGACGTCTTCGTGGCCCCGGCGCCGCGTGAGTCGTTCGGGCTGGCCGCGCTGGAGGCCCGGGCGGCGGGTGTCCCCGTGGTCGCCCGGGCCCAGAGCGGCGTCGCCGACTTCGTCGGCCCCGGCAAGGAGGGCCTGCTGGGGCGCACGTTCGACGAACTGGTCGCGGCGGTCGCCCGGCTCGCCGGCGATCACGAGCTGCGTCGCTCGATCGCCGAGCACAACCGGGAGACCGAGCCGGTGAACTGCTCGTGGACGTCCGTGCTCGAGGGTTTCGCCCGCTGCTACGAGCTGGCGCGGGCCTGATCGGTCAGAACGGGAGAACGCGCCCCGAAGGGGTGCGCAGGTCGAGGGACTGGGGGGTTCTGGGTGGCCGCGGTCGCGACACAATCCGCACCTTCTTCAACTGGGCCCCTCCTTCCGTCGAGTGCCCCTCATCCGGTGTCATCATGATTCCCAAGAAACCGGCGCCCTTACCCTCCTCCGGTCAGTTCTTCTTCTCGCGGTGAGCTCTCCGCGTGTCACCGCCGTCCGGGACGGCACCTGGCCAAGGGAGGATCATCGTGGCCGGATAACATCCGTGAGACACACAAATCGCGAATGGGGAATCGTCATGACCGTCAAAGTGACCGTCACCGGCGCGGCCGGCCAGATCGGTTACGCGCTGCTCTTCCGCATCGCCTCGGGTCAGCTCCTGGGGGCGGACACCCCCGTGAAGCTGAGCCTCCTGGAGATCCCGCAGGCCGTCAAGGCGGCGGAGGGCACCGCGATGGAGCTCGACGACTGCGCATTCCCGCTGCTACAGGGCATCGAGATCTCAGATGACCCGGCGAAGGCCTTCGACGGCGCCAACGTGGCGCTGCTCGTCGGCGCGCGCCCCCGGACCAAGGGCATGGAGCGCGGCGACCTCCTCGAGGCCAACGGCGGCATCTTCGGCCCGCAGGGCAAGGCGATCAACGACCACGCCGCCGACGACATCCGCGTGCTCGTGGTGGGCAATCCCGCCAACACCAACGCGCTCATCGCCCGGTCGGCGGCGCCGGACGTCCCGGCCGAGCGTTTCACCGCGATGACCCGTCTCGACCACAACCGCGCCCTCTCTCAGCTCGCCGCCAAGCTGCGCGTTCCGGTGACCGAGATCAAGAAGATGACGATCTGGGGCAACCACTCGGCCACGCAGTACCCGGACCTCTTCCACGCCGAGGTCGGCGGAAAGATCGCGGCCGAGCAGGTCGAGGAGGAGTGGCTGCGCGACACCTTCATCCCGACCGTGGCCAAGCGCGGCGCGGCGATCATCGAGGCCCGGGGCGCCTCCTCGGCCGCGTCAGCGGCGAACGCGGCCATCGACCACGTCCACGACTGGGTCACCGGCACGCCCGAGGGCGACTGGACCTCCGCCGCCGTTCCTTCGGACGGCTCGTACGGCGTTCCCGAGGGTCTCATCTCCTCGTTCCCGGTGGTCTCCGTGAACGGCCGCTGGGAGATCGTCCAGGGGCTGGAGATCGACGCGTTCTCCCGGCAGCGGATCGACGCCTCGGTGAACGAGCTGGTGGAGGAGCGCGACGCGGTCAGTGCGCTCGGCCTGATCTGACCCTCCGGATCGCCTCTCCCGGGCCGTGACGAGATCACGGCCGGGGGAGGGGCGTGGCGCGGGCCGGCGCAGCGGCATCACGATCAGGGCGGCCACCTCGGTGACGACGGTCAGCCGCTGGGTGAGCCCGGCGGGCACGGCCCCCGGGTCGATGCCCAGCGCCCTGATGACGTACGGCACGGCCACGAGCACGAGCGAGCCGAGCGCGGCCATGCTCAGCCATCGCAGGACGGACGCGTGGAGCCGCGAGCCGGTCATCCCGGCGACGATCAGCCCGGCGATCGGGACGCTGAGGAAGGCCACGAACGCCGCATATCTGTGGATCCCCCCGGAGAGCGACAACGACACTCCGGGGCGATCCGTGGGAAACCCGGCGACCAGCAGCAGGCAGCAGCTCCACAACCCGATCAGGAGCGCGGCCCCCCGGCCCAGCGGGGTGGGGTGCAGGCCGGCCAGCCGTACGGCGAGCACCGCCGAGCCGACCGCGATCAGCGTGAGTGAGACCGGCAGCAACCAGCCGTACGGCGCGAAGACGTACGCGCTGATCATGCCCTGGAGCGGGTCCAGCCCCGACATCAGGTGCAGCACCGCCATTCCGGCCAGGCCGCCTCCGATCGCGGCATTCCCCAGCAGCATCCTCATGCCTCATCACTGTGGCCGTGCGGATGCGGCCGGCCCATCGGAGATCGACCGGACTCCTCCCTGACCCGTCCCTTAGGGAGACGGGTCACCTCGCCCGGGGTTCGTCTCCGGAATCGGCCGGGGCCGTCTCGGGGGTGGAGGCCCGGAACCAGCGGCAGCCGTACCTGCCGAGCTTGAACCTGACCCGGCCCTCGTCGGAGATCTCGATCGTCCCGTCCACCAGCAGGTCGGTCAGCACCTTCGACGAGTCGAGCCCGTCGAGGGTGAGCTCGACCTCGGTCGGTACGTCGCTGAAGTTGTGCACGGCGACGATGGTGTCGCCGCCGCAGTCGACTCGGTGCGCGAGCACCGACTCGGCCCCCGGTTCCGGCCCGGTCGGTCGCAGCACGGTGCAGTCGCCCCAGGCGAGCTCGGGGGTGTCGCGGTAGGTGTGGACGAGCCGGGTGATCCACGCCAGCAGCGAGTCGGGGTCGCGGTGCTGGGCGCTCACGTTGACCCGCTCCGGGCCGTACTCCCCGCGCACGACACCGCTGATCTTCGCCGGATCGGCCTCGCTGAAGCCGCCGTTGCGGCCCGGGGTCCACTGCATGGGCGTGCGCACGGCCTGGCGTCCGTCCAGCTCCAGGTTCTCTCCCATGCCGATCTCCTCACCGTAGAAGAGGACCGGTGTGCCGGGCAGTGAGAACAGCAGGCTGTACACCATCTTGATCCGGTCCATGTCGCCGCCGAGCATCGTGGGCAGGCGACGGCGCAGGCCCCGGCCGAACAACCGCATGTGCTCCTCCGGGCCGAAAGCGGCGAAGACCTCCTCGCGTTCGGAAGAGCTGAGCTTGTCCAGCGTGAGCTCGTCGTGGTTGCGTACGAACGTGGCCCACTGGCAGTCCTTCGGCGGCCGGGGGCGCTCCCGCAGGGCGTCGATGAGCGGGCGGGCGTCCTTGCGCGCGAGCGACAGGTACATCCGCTGCATCCCGATGAAGTCGAAGCACATGGTGATCTCGTTGCCGAGATCGTTCCCGAAATACTTGACCAGGTCGTCGTAGGGCAGGTTGACCTCGCCCAGCAACGCGGCGCTGCCGTCCCTGCGGTTCAGGAACGCGCGCAGGCAGTTGAAGAACTCGTGCGGGTCGGGCAGTTTGTCCTCGTCGTGCTCGACGACCTGCTCCAGCAGGTACGGCACGGCGTCGACGCGGAACCCCGACAGGCCGAGCTCCATCCAGAACCCGAGAATCCTGGCGATCTCGTCCTGCACCTCGGGATTGGCGGTGTTGAGATCGGGCTGAAAACGGTAGAAGCGGTGGAAGTAGTACTGATCGGTCGTCTCGTCGTACTCCCACAGGCTGGTCTCCTGGTCCGGGAACACGATGCCGCCGGGATCGTCCGGTTCCGGCCGGTCCGACCAGATGTACCAGTCGCGATAGCGGGACTCCCTGCTGGAGCGGGCCTCCCTGAACCAGGGATGTTCGTCGGAGGTGTGGTTGACGACGAGATCGGCGATCACGCGGATGCCGCGGTCTCTGGCGACGCGCATGAACTCGGCGAAATCGCCCAGCGTGCCGAGCCGCGGATCCACGCTGTAGAAGTCGGTGATGTCATAGCCGTCGTCGCGGTCGGGGGTGGGGAAGAACGGCATCAGCCATATGCACGTGACGCCCATTCGGTCGAGATGGTCGATGCGCTGCATGGCGCCGCGGAAGTCGCCGATTCCGTCGCCGTCGCCGTCCGCGTACGTCTCGATGTCGAGGCAGTAGATGACCGCGTTCTTCCACCACACATCCGAAGTCAGACTCAGCCTCATGAGCCTTCCGGCTGCCCGGTAAAGGCCGCGTAAAACCTACCGGGCCGGACGTGCGGTGAAATGAAGGTCCCGACGGGAAATCTCCCGGCGGGAAAGGTTTCGGTGGGGAACGTCCCGAGTGGTGCCGGGCCCGCGCCGTCCTGACGGATACGGCGCGGGGCCCGTGATCTCCGAGACGCTGAGGCGATCGTTAGAGCGGCGTGACCTGCTCGGCCTGCGGCCCCTTGGCGCCCTGCACGGTCACGTAGCTGACCCGCTGGTTCTGGTCCAGGCTGCGGTAACCGTTCGCGTTGATCGCCGAGTAGTGGACGAACACGTCAGCGGTACCGTCGTCCGGAGCGATGAATCCGAAGCCCTTTTCGGCGTTGAACCACTTGACGGTGCCTTCAGACAACTGCTTCTCCTTTTCGGGAGCCTCACCACGTCACCAGGAAGCATGCATGCCCGCTGCCGGCAAACCCTCCCGAGTGCGCTTAATCGCGAGAAATACCTGTTCTTGTAATGACAACTGCGACACTTCCGCGCAGCCGTCCCGAAACGTACCCCCGAACATCGGGCACTATGCGGGCGCCGCCATGTACCACCTCGCGTGCCCGTCGCCGCGGGTCAGCGAGTCGAGGCGGCGGGGCAGCTCCTGCCGTGAGAACGGGTCGCCGACCGCGTTGCGGATGTGGATGCCCACCGCGTACATGTCCCTGACCTCCATCAGCGTGCTGTAGCCGGGCCACAGCCTCAGGTCGGAGCCGTACGCGCGGGCGAAGTCGTCCACGTCGGAGGCGGACAGCCCGAACCGGCGCTGACCGTGGTAGGTGTGCACGAGGTCCCACTCGCGCGGCCCGACGGCCACGCCGTCCCAGTCGCACAGCATGACGTCCCCGTCGTGAAGACGCAGCAGGTTGTCGATCCAGGCGTCGCCGTGCAGGAGGACCGGCGAGCCGGTGTCCAGATCCAGCCACCGGCCGGTGAGCTCCTCGATGCGATCGCGCAGCCAGGCCCGCTGGTCACTGGTGAGCACCCCGGCGCCGGGCTCGACCGCATGCTCCACCGCGTGCCGCACCTCGGCGAGCGGATCGGTGAGCCGCCGCAGCGCCATCGGCGGCACCGGCTCGCCGTGCAGGCTGCGCAGCACCCGGCCGAGCTGCCTGGTGGTCGGCCGTCCGGTGGACCGGACGTACCGCCAGAAGGTGACGGTCCGCCCGTCGTGCACGATCGGCTGGCCGGGGATCTCGTCGACGGGTCGTACCGCGGGAAACCCCCGGTCGGCGAGCCAGCGCGCGACGGCCAGCACCACGGGCAGCCGGGTCACCGCGTCGGGGTCGGTCGTGATCCGTACGACCATGTCGGCGCGCAGTTTGAACACCGCGTTGCTGCGCAGCCGCAGCAGCCGGGCCCCCGTCGCGTCGAGGCCGAGCCGTTCGCACACGTCCCGGAGCACCTCGGACGCCTCGTCGGCGAGCGGACAGTCATCCGCCGCCGGCCTCCTCGCCCGCACCACGCCCCGGCTCACAGTCGGGCGTCCAGGGGCGGTTTGAGAGACGACTCCGCCAGCACCGTGCGCAGGTGCCGTACGGCGGGCAGATCGGGGTCGACCTCGGACAGCAGGGCCGTGGCCCGGCTGACCACGATCGAGGTGCGGTGCTCGGCCGGCACCTGCCCGAGAGCCTGCGCCGCGATCCGGCACGCCTCCTCCTGGTCGCCCTGCCGGGCCAGGTGGGACGCCTGATCGAGCAGGATCAGGGCGGGATCGATCGTGTGGAAGCCGGGCGGATAGGCGTCGATGCCCTGGATCTGCTGGGCGTCGCCCAGCTCGATGAGCGTTCCGGTCCGGTAGAACGTCATCCGCTTCTCCGTGAAGACGAAGGCCAGATCGTCCTGGCTGAGGCCGCGCATGCGGGCGAAGATCTGTTCGGCCTCCGCGAGCGCGGTCCTGGCCGCCTTGCCGTCGCCCATGCGCGCCAGCGCGCGTGCCTCGGCCGCCGCGGCGAGCGCCGCGGGCGAGCTGGGTGCGGAACCCGCCAGCATGCGCGCCTCGCGGGCCAGGCGCACCGTCTCGCCGAGATCCCCGTAGTAGTAGAGCAGCATGGTCTGCTGCGCCCGCACCAGCGCACGCAGCCGCAGGTCTCCCATGTCGTCCGAGGCCGCGCGGGCGGTGCCGTACCAGGCGTGTGCCTGACGGGTGTCGCCGAGCTTCATCAGCGCGTCGGCGGTCAGCAGCGACAGCATCGTGGTGGCGGTCAGCAGACGGCGCTGCACGGAGAACGGCTGCCGCGCCGCGCTCAGCCTGCGTACGTCGGAGAGCTCGAGCATGACCCGGCAGAGCATCGGCAGCGGCGGGGTGATCATGTATTCCCTGCGGTAGCGCAGCACCTGCTCGTCCAGCCGGTCGAGCTGGTCCTCGGTCACCGAGCCGGCGGCGAGCGTACGGTCGAGATCGTGCCGGGTGCCCTCGACCTCGGCGAAGAAGCGGCCGTCCGGCGTGCCGAGCAACATGGCCTGGTGGAACAGCGCCCGGCGCTCGACGTCGTCGGACATGAGCTCGTCCAGACGCGTCGGGTCGTCGGCCCTGGCGTGACTCACGACGATGACGCGCGGCCCGCCGGGGTCCTCGCAGTAGTCGCCGGCCAGGCCGAGCCGTACGGCGTTGGCCCGGTAGAGGCGGGCGAGCAGTTCGATGGTCTGCGGGCGGGGACGGGCCCGGTTGTTCTCCCAGGCGTTCAGGAGGTCGATGCTGGCGCGGGGCAGGCCCAGCGACTCCTGCTCGCAGAGCGACTCCAGCTCCTCGATCGCCTGCCTGGCCGACCAGCCCCGGGCCAGCCGGTGGGCCTTGAGCAGGCTCGCTCCACAGCATCCGTGGATCGCCTGGGCGGTCTGCCAGAGCGTCCACTGCCGTGCCCCGGCCTGCTCACGCCAGCGGCGGGCGCACGCCGGTGAGTGCTCTCCACGGGCCATACAGCGCCCCCCTAGCAGGCCCTCGAAGTGGTCTCCCCGCTGCGCGGGCTCACCTTTACGGTTGTTCCCCCAAGGTAAACCGGCATGCACCGGATCCCCATCGACTGTTACGGCTTCGTGGCCGCCGATCCGTGGATGTTCCACGGAATGCCGACGAATTCCCTGGTTGTCACACGGTTTCGCGGGGCGGCCGCGATTGCCCCGCCGGACGGCATGGGTCCACCCTGACCGATGACGGGTCCCGACATCTCCTCTGGAGGACAGCGTGTTGGAAGACGCCGTGTTGGACGAGGCCGTGCACACGGATCCCGCTGAGGCGCTCGATCACCTGCAACGGCTCGCGGCCCAGCTCGAGGCCCACTCGTTCCAGGTGCGCCTGACGGCCCCCAACGGACGCCACCCGAGCCTGCGTGTGATCAACCCGATGGAACCCTCGATGGCCGAGGACGTGCTGGCGTCCGACGAGACCGACGGCGAGTGGTGGTACTGGCTGTCGTGGGCCGGACGGATCGGGCACGCCTCGGACGTCGTCACGGCGGCCGAGCGGATCGCCAGCGTCCTGCACGTCATACGGCGGTAGCCGAGGGTTCGCGATATTCCACGCCCGGGCAAACGGCATTTACCCGGGACTGGACACGCCTGGCGCGCGCGGTGTCGACAGCCGGCGGATTTTGGGCCTACCCTCGGATGGGTGGGTCTTCGCCTTTACGATACGCACCGTCGCGCCGTCCGTGATTTCGCCCCTCGAATTCCCGGAACGGTTTCGATTTATCTCTGCGGCCCCACCGTCGTCGTTCCGCCGCATGTGGGGCAGATCAGGTCGCAGGTGAGCTTCGACATCCTGCACCGGTGGCTGAAACACCGCGGATATGACGTCGTGCTCTGCCGGAACGTCACCGACATCGAAGACAAGATCATCGGAAGGTCCCTTTCCGAGGGCATCCCGTGGTGGCGGGTCACCGACCCGGTGCATCGGACGTTCGCGCAGGTCTACGCGGCGCTCGGCTGTCTTCCACCCACGGTGGAGCCCCGTGCGACCGGCCACATCCCCGAGATGATCGAGATGATCGAGCAGCTGGCCGACGCCGGGCACGCCTACGAGCACGACGGCGACGTGTATTTCTCGGTCGGCTCCTATCCGGACTACGGATCGCTTTCCCGGCAGCGGGCGCAGCACATGAGAATAACCGAGGAAAACGAGCGGGGGAAAATCGATCCGCGTGATTTCGCGCTGTGGAAGCGGGTCAGGCCGGGGGAGCCGTTCTGGCACTCGCCGTGGGGCGAAGGACGGCCGGGATGGCATCTGGAGTGTTCCGCCATGGCCCGTAGGTATCTGGGTGAGGAGTTCGACATCCACGGCGGCGGAGCGAATCTGATTTTTCCACACCATGAGAATGAGATGGCCCAGTCGCGGGCCGCGGGCGACTCTTTCGCGCGTTTCTGGCTGCACAACGGACCGGTCACCCATCGGGGCGAGAAGATACGCAAGCACGTGCGCAATCCGCTGGCCGTGCCGCCGCTGCTCGACCGGATCCGGCCCGTGGAACTCCGCTATTACCTCGGTGCCGCCCATTACCGATCGCCGGTGGAATTCTCCCTCGCCGCCCTGGAGGAGGCCGCCGCGGCCTATCGGAGGGTCGAGCGGTTCGTGCTGCGGGTGGGCGCCGACGCCGATCGCGAGCTTCCGTCCCAGTTCACCGCGGCGATGGACAACGATCTCAACGTGCCGGCCGCGCTGTCGGCCGTGCACGCGGCCGTCGGCGAGGGGAACGCCGCGCTGGGGGCCGGCGACCATATGAGAGCGGTCAGGAAATGTCGTTCCGTACGGGCCATGCTGAATGTCCTCGGCCTCGATCCGCTCAGTGAGATCTGGTCATGGGAAACGCATCTCCAGGACGTCGCCGAGGCCGTACTCCGGGTGGTCCGCGACATGGCGTCGGCGAGCTTCGCGCGAGGGGATCATGAACGTGCCCTGATCGTGGAGCATCAGATCGAGATGGCTCTGGCAAAACGTCACAAAATCCAACATCCAGCACTTATCAGATAGCCGATCACGATCTCCATCACCCCTCCCTTAAAGGCGACGATCTCGCTTGACGATCTCGCTTGACGATCTCGCCTTACGGATCTCGCCTGACGGATCTCGCTTGGCGGCGGCGATCCCCCCTCAATGGCGGTGATCTTGCGAATTCTCGCAGCCGTGCCCGGTGACCTGCGAAGATGTGATTCGTGATCTTGCGGAAGCTCGCACGGTAGGCGGCCGACCCGCGGCTTCGCCATCCGCGATCTTGCAGTGCAAGATCGGCGTTGGTGTTCTTCCTGGTCGGCGGCGCCGTGTGCGAGTTTCTGCAAGATCAGGGTTGGTGATCGCGCAGGTGGGAGGGGGTGCCTGCGAGAATTCGCAAGATCACGCGCGGGGGGTGGCGGGAGGGGGTGTGTCGCCGCCGATGGACTGGCGAGGGCGTGATTCCGGGGCTTTCCGAAGGGGATTCGGTGAAACTTTCAGGGGTCGCCGGGGTCTTCTCCACCGTGGTGAGAGGGCGGATGACCAGCTAGGGAGCCCGCTCGTCGTCATTGGAACGACGGCCGGGCCCGGGGTCCGCGTATCTGGGTGCTGTACGGGCGTCAGTGGCGTGCCTATGGTCTGTGGGAGCGCTCCCAAGCGCATTGATGATCGCCAGGAGGACCTACGCAATGAGATCCACCCCCCGACTCGGAGCCATGCGCTCCATGGTGCGCCGCGGAGCGATCGCGGCGACCGTGGCCGCGATGGGCTCCACGATGGCCGTGGCCGCCGCCACATCGGCGAGCGCCGCGGTCTCGTGCAAAGTCACCTACGACCAGAGCGAGTGGCAGGGCGGCATGTCCGTCAACCTCTCGATCCAGAACCTGGGCGACCCGGTCAACGGGTGGACGCTCACGTTCACCTTCCCCAACAGCGGTCAGCGGGTCGCGCAGGGCTGGTCGGCCAACTGGAGCCAGTCCGGCAGCAACGTGACCGCGACGGCCATGGACTGGAACAAGTCGCTCGGCAGCGGCACCTCGACGAGCATCGGCTTCAACGGCACCTGGAGCGGCAGCAACCCGAAGCCGACCGACTTCAAGATCAACGGGGTCTCCTGCAACGGCACGACGCCGACGCCGACTCCCACGCCGACCCCCACCCCGACGCCGACGCCGACTCCCACACCGACGCCGACGCCGACGCCCACTCCTACGCCCACCCCGACCCCGACGCCGACGCCGACTCCCACGCCGACGCCGCAGCCCGGCGAGCACGTGGACAACCCGTACGCCGGGGCCGACGGTTATGTGAACCCGGACTGGTCGGCCAGCGCCGCCTCTGAGCCCGGTGGCTCGCGGGTGGCCAACGAGTCCACGGCGGTCTGGCTGGACCGCATCGCCGCGATCACCTCCGGCTCCGCCGGCAACAACAGCAAGGGCCTGCGCGACCACCTGGACGAGGCGGTCAGGCAGGACGCGGCCAACGGCAGCAAGCCGCTCACGATCCAGGTCGTGATCTACAACCTGCCGAACCGCGACTGCTCGGCCCTCGCCTCCAACGGTGAGCTGCTGATCGCCGAGAACGGCCTCCAGCGGTACAAGACCGAGTACATCGACGTGATCGCCGACATCATGGCGGACCCGAAGTACAGCAACCTGCGCATCGTCGCGATCGTCGAGATCGACTCGCTGCCGAACCTCATCACCAACACCAACCTGGCGAAGTGCGCCGAGGCCAAGTCGAGCGGCGCCTACGTCGACGGTGTGCGGTACGCGCTGAACAAGCTGCACGCCATCCCCAACGTGTACAACTACGTTGACGCGGCGCACCACGGCTGGATCGGCTGGGACACCAACTTCGGTCCGACCGCCGACCTGTTCGCCGAGACCGTCCGCGGCACCACCGCCGGCTTCAACAGCGTCGACGGCTTCATCACCAACACCGCCAACTACTCGGCGCTGAAGGAGCCGTACTTCAACATCAACACCACGGTCAACGGCACCACGGTCCGTCAGTCGCGGTGGGTCGACTGGAACTACTACGTGGACGAGCTGACCTTCGCCCAGGCCTTCCGGAACCAGCTCATCCAGAAGGGCTTCTCGTCGAAGATCGGCATGCTGATCGACACCTCCCGCAACGGCTGGGGTGGTACGGCCCGTCCGGCCGGGCCGAGCACGTCCACCGACGTCAACACCTTCGTCAACGAGTCGCGCATCGACCGCCGGATCCACGCCGGCAACTGGTGCAACCAGGCCGGCGCCGGCCTCGGCGAGCGGCCGAAGGCGAACCCCGAGCCGGGCATCGACGCCTACGTCTGGGTCAAGCCTCCGGGTGAGTCCGACGGCTCGAGCTCCGAGATCCCGAACAACGAGGGCAAGGGCTTCGACCGGATGTGCGACCCGACCTACGGTGGCAACGACCGCAACGGCAACAACGCGAGCGGTGCCCTGCCCGACGCCCCGGTCTCGGGCCACTGGTTCTCCGCCCAGTTCCGTGAGCTGATGGCGAACGCCTACCCGCCCCTTTCGTAAGACCGAGGCACACCGGCGAGGTCGCCGTCACAGAGTCACCGAGTGACCGATTCTCCCAGCAGCGGGCCCTGCCGTCCTCCGACGGCGGGGCCCGCCCCTTTTTTTCCGGCTTTGCGGCTTCTCCGGCTTCTCCCGCTCTTCCGGCTCGACGGCCCGCTGACGGCCGGGAGTGCGCCGGCCGACGCGCAGATCGATCCCGGCCGGCCGGGCGGGACGTACGGCCGGTCAGTGCCCGGAATATCCGGAGCGGCTGCCGCTCGAGCGGGTGATCTTGAAGACGACGGAGACGATCAGTGCGATGGCTCCGATGATCAGGAGCCACTTGAGCGCACTGAAGATCAAACCGATCACCGACCCCAGGACGATGAAGCCGACGACGACGAGCGCTGCGATCAGAAGAATGCGTGCCATGTCTTCACCGTACGAGCCGTCCGCCCTGGAATCCCAGGGCGGACGGCCAAGTTCAGGGCCGACTCAGGGACATCTCAGGGTGCCGCGGTCAGTCGTTGGCGTGCAGTTCGGCGTTGAGCTCGATCCCGGCACCACCCCTGGACACGGCCTCGACCGCGCCGGTGGTCGAGTTGCGGCGCAGCAGCAGGCCCGACCTGCCGGACAGCTCCTTGGCCTTCACCACGCCGCCGTCGGCGAAGGTGACCTTGGTTCCGGCCGTCACGTACAGCCCGGCCTCGACGACGCAGTCGTCACCCAGTGAGATGCCGATGCCGGAGTTGGCCCCGAGCAGGCACCGCTCTCCAACGGAGATGACCTGCTTGCCGCCGCCCGAGAGGGTCCCCATGATCGAGGCGCCGCCGCCGACGTCGGAGCCGTCGCCGACGACCACTCCGGCGGAGATCCGCCCCTCCACCATCGACGAGCCCAAGGTGCCGGCGTTGAAGTTCACGAAGCCCTCGTGCATGACGGTCGTCCCGCTCGCCAGATGGGCGCCCAGCCGAACCCGGTCGGCGTCGGCGATCCGGACGCCCGCGGGAAGCACGTAGTCGACCATCCGCGGGAACTTGTCCACGCCGTGTACGGTCACCGGGCCCCGGGCACGCAGGCGCAGCCGCACCTTCTCGAAGCCCTCGACCGGGCACGGCCCGTGGTTGGTCCACACGACGTTGGCAAGCAGTCCGAAGATCCCGTCGAGGTTCACCCCGTGCGGCCGGACCAGGCGGTGCGACAGCAGGTGCAGCCTGAGATAGGCGTCGTGGGTGTCCACCGGCGGCTCGGACAGCCGGGCGATGCCCGTACGCACCGCAACGACCTCCACCCCGCGTGCCGGGTCGGGCCCGAGCAGCGCCGCCATGTCCGCGTCGACGTCCTCGGCCGTCAGCCGCTCGGTGCCCTTGGCGGGAGGCTCGCCGAGCGCGGGAGAGGGATACCAGGTGTCCAGAACGGTGCCGTCCGAGGCGACGGTCGCCAAGCCGATGCCGTACGCACCCGTGGGATCGATAGCTGTCATGTCGTCCAACGCTACCGGCAGCGGCGGGGCGGGACGCCGGGGCGTACGAGCCCGGCCTCGTACGCGTACCGTACGGCCTGAGCACGATCACGCAGGTGGAGCTTGGCCAGCAGCCGGTTGATGTGCGTGCTGACCGTCGCCTCGGCGATGGACAGCGTCGCGGCGATCTCGGCGTTGGACAGCCCCTGGGCGATCAGGCGGAGCACCTGCCGCTCCCGCGGCGTCAGGTCGCTCGGGGCGGCGTCGGCCGTGGGCGTCCGGACGTACGTCTCGATCACCCGCCGGGTCACGGCGGGGTCGAGCAGGGCCTCGCCCCTGGCCGCGCTGCGGATGGCGGCGAACAGTTGCTCGGGTGGTGAGACCTTGAGCAGGAAACCGCTCACCCCGGCGCGCAGGGCGCGGTCCAGGTTGTCGTCGGTGTCGTAGGTGGTGAGCATGATCACCCGCGGCGCCCCCGGCAGGGCGAGGATGCGTCCGGCCGCCTCCAGTCCGTCCACGCGGGGCATCGCGACATCGAGCAGCACGACGTCCGGCCGCAGGCCGGCGGCCAGCTCGATCGCGGCCCGCCCGTCGGACGCCTCGCCCAGTACGGACAGGTCGGGCTGGGTCCCGATCACCAGCCGCAGCCCGGCGCGGATCATCGCCTCGTCATCGGCGATCACGATGCCGATGCGCGGGGGAGGGCCGCTCTCCTGGACGTCGCTCACAGGGGAAGCACCGCCCGGACGGCGAAGCCGCGGCCGGTCGGCCCCGCCGAGAACGAGCCCTGGAACAGGGCGACCCGCTCGCGCATGCCGATCAGCCCGTGGCCGCCCCGCTGCCCCGATCTGCTCCGCTCCGGTGGTCCGGTGCCGTCGCGCGGCCCCCGGTCGACCACCTCCAGGCGGAGCTCACGGGGCGTGAACTCGACGGTGACGGCGACCTCCGTCGGGCCCGCGTGCCTGAGGGCGTTGGTCAGCGCCTCCTGCACGATGCGGTAGGCGGACAGGTCGAGGCCCGCGGCGAGCGGCACCGGGTCGCCGCGCACGTCGAGCGTCACGTCGAGCCCGGCCGACCGCATCTGCTCCAGCAGGTCGTCCAGCCGGTCGAGGCCGGGCCGCGGGCCCGCCGCCGCGCCGTCGGGGCCGCGCAGCAGACCGAGCATGCGCTGCAGCTCCTCGACGGCCCCCCGGCCGATCTCCTCGATGCCGGACAGCACCTCCCGCTCGAGCCGCTGGTCCTCCCGCAGCGAGAGCCGTACGCCGCCGGTCTGCATGGTCATCACGCTGACGCTGTTGGCCACGATGTCGTGCAGCTCGCGGGCGATGCGGGCGCGCTCCTCGGCGACGGCCTCGCGGGCGAGCAGCTCGCCGCGCTCGGCCGCCTGCACGGCGAGCACGCGGTGGCGGCGCACGGCGGTTCCGGCACCCGCCGCGATCGAGGTCATGACGAGGGCCACGGCCACGTCGCCCCATCCGGCCGGCGGTGACGACGCGGTCAGCATGCAGAGCAGGTACGCGCCGGTCGCGGTCAGGCCGACGCCGGCCTTCACGCTGACCGCCCGCACCTCGGACAGCAGGGTGAACAGCAGCACGAGCTGGGTGTAGAACTGCCAGGCGGCCGCCGTCTCGTGCAGCAGCAGGAACGACGCGATGTTGACGGCCGAGTAGACGCACAGGACGGCGAACGGCGCACGGCGGCGGAAGAGCACCAGCGCCGCCGCGGCCACCCCGGCCCCGATCCACCAGGCGAGGTACGACCGGGTCGGCGGCACGGCACGCCCGCCGATCTCCTCCGCCACGGCGAACAGGCCCACGATGACCGCGACGAGCCAGTCGACCGCTGTCGGGGGACGGCGCTGGAACATGAGGCAGAGGGTAGCCGTCGCCGTCCCCGCACCGTTCCAGGGCCGCCCGTCATGGACACTCCGGGGGAGGCGACGCCCTGCCGGAATCAGCCTCCGGGGGGAGGGGGCGTCAAAGAGCGCTTTGACGACCGGACGGGGGCCGGCTCCCTACCGTCCGGTCCATGATTGCCAACGCGAACTCCTTCCGCCGCCTCGCGGCGGGCGCCTGCCTCGTCCTCGCCCCCCTCTGCCTGCTGCTGGGCATGGTCGTCGACCCCTACGAGCCCGGCGACGTCATGGCCTACGCGAACAACCCCGGCGCGGCGGGCATCAGCGCGACGCTGCTGCACTACGCCTGGGTGCTCTGGGTGCCGGCCGTCCTCGGTCTGGTGCACCTGGTGCGCGGACGGGGGGTGGTGCTCGCCAACCTGGCCGGCGCCGCCGCCGTTCTCGGCCTCATCAACTTCTCCTCGATGATGGTCGTGGACTTCATCGACATCACCCTCTTCCAGAACCTGCCGGCGGAGCAGGCGCAGAAGCTCATCGACGATTCGGCGCACCCCGCTCTGATCTTCGGCTGGCAGATGCCCGGAATGATCGGCTCGTTCCTCGGACTCACGCTCGTCGCGGTCGCCTACGCCCGGTCCGGCCGGGCGGGCTGGTGGTTCCCGGCCGGCGTCCTGGTCGGCCTGCTCGTCTGGCTCTTCGGCGCGAACCAGGGGAACGCCCTGCTCGGGCTGGCGGGCCCGGTGATCCTGCTGGTCGTCTTCGGGGTCGTCGGCGTCTCGCTCATCCGGATGGGCGATGAGGACTGGTCGGCCAGAGGCATTCGCGGCATAGCCGGATGATTCATCCTGTTTAGCGGCTGATCATCCCATTAATACCCTTGTAGGTTGAATGTCGGGATTCCGGGCAGGAATCCACATCGGCAGGGCCTGTGCCGGCGCCGATGGAGGGCGGATGACCGATGTTCAGGCGTACGCCCGTGAGTGTTTCCACGGGGGCGGCGCGGACCGGCTGGGCGTCGAGCTGGAGTTCCTGGTCTACGACGCCGTCCGTCCCGCGGAGCAGGTGCCCGTCGCCCGGATCCGCGACGCGCTCCCGCCGCTGCCCGGCGGGAGCCGCGTGACGTTCGAACCCGGCGGGCAGCTCGAACTCTCCGGGCCGCCGGGCCTGCTGCCCGTCGCGGTGGCGCGCCTCGCCGCCGACGTCCGAGCCGTACGGCTCGCGCTCGGCGAGGCGGGGCTGTCCCTCGGCGGGGCCGGGCTCGACCCGCGGCGCCCGCCGGTACGGCAGCTGCGCGAGCCGCGCTATGAGGCCATGGCGGCCTTCCTCGGCGTGCCGTACGGGCTCACCATGATGTGCTCGACCGCGTCCATCCAGCTCAACGTCGACATGGGCGGTGATCCCATCGCCCGCTGGACTCGGGCGCACCGGCTCGGCCCCGTGCTGGTGGCGGCCTTCGCCAACTCGCCGGCCGGAGGGTGGATGTCGGCGCGCCAGGCCATCTGGGCCGCCCTCGACCCCAGCAGGACCGCGCCGGTCGCGCCGCCGGGGCAGGGCGGGGACCCGGCCGCCGACTGGGCGCGCTACCTTCTCGACGCCCGCCTGATGATGATCAGATGTGCCGGGGGCGGCCTGCGCCCGGTCCTGGACGGCTCGGCGTTCCGCGACTTCGCCAGGGTGGCCGGCCGGCCGCCGGAGCAGGAAGACCTCGTCTATCACGCCACCACGCTCTTCCCGCCGGTGCGGCCGCGCGGCTGGCTGGAGATCCGCTACCTCGACGCCCAGGGGGCCGACGACTGGGCGGTGGCCGCGGCCGTCGTGTACGCCCTGATCGCCGACGACCGGGCGGCCGAGACCGCGCTGGAAGCGGCGGCGCCGGTGGAAGGCCGGTGGACCGACGCCGCCCGGCTGGGGCTGGCCGACCCGGGCCTGCGCCGGGCGGCCGCCGCGTGCTTCCGGGCGGCGGCCGAGGCGCTGCCCCGGTCGGGGGCGGAGCCGGAGCTGGTCGCCCGGGTCCGGGCGTTCGCCGCCAAGCACATCGAATCGGGACGATCCCCGGCCGTCGACCTGATGGAGGAGCTGATCGTATGACCGAGCTCAACGATCTCCACGGCATGACCGGCGCGGACGATCCGTACTCATGGAACGACCCGCACCGGCTGAAGGAACGGATCGTGGCCGAGCTGGCGACGGTGCGCGCGCGCTCCCTGACGTACACCGACGCGGACGACGACCTGCTCGTCCGGCAGCACTCGCCGCTGATGTCGCCCCTGGTGTGGGACCTCGCCCACGTCGGCAACTACGAGGAGCTGTGGGTGCTGCGCACGGTGGGCGGCATGGCCCCGCTGCGGCCGGAGATCGACGACGTCTACGACGCGTTCAAGCAGCCGCGCAGGGACCGGCCGTCGCTGCCGCTCCTCTCGCCGGACGAGGCCAGACGCTACATCTGCGGGGTGCGCGGCCGGGTGTTCGACGTGCTCGGCGAAATGGACCCCGACGCCATGCGCCTCGGCGGTCCCGACCCGCTGCGCACTGGAGGGTACGTCTTCGGGCTGGTGGCGCAGCACGAGCACCAGCACGCCGAGACCATGCTCGCGACGCTGCAGCTGTCCGGACAGCCCGGACTGGTGCCCGATGGCGAGTTGCCCACCGGCCCGTACGCCGGCCGGCCGGGCGGTCCCGTCGCCGAGGAGATCCACATTCCGGCGGGGGTCTTCACGATGGGCGCGAGCGACGCCTCGCCCTGGGCGTACGACAACGAGCGGGCCGCCCATCGCCGGCACCTGCCGGACTACTGGATCGACCGCCACCCGGTGAGCAACGGCGCGTTCGCGGCGTTCATCGCCGACGGCGGGTACGACGAGCCCCGCTGGTGGAACCCCAGGGGATGGAAATGGGTGTGCCGCTCCGGGGTGCGCGCGCCGCTGTTCTGGACGTGGGACGGCGACACCTGGGTGCGCACGCGCTTCGGCAGGACCGAGCCCGTGCCGGAGGACGAGCCCGTGCAGCACGTCTCCTGGTATGAGGCCGACGCGTACGCGCGCTGGGCGGGCAGACGGCTGCCGACCGAGGCCGAGTGGGAGAAGGCGTGCGGCGGGCACGCCTACCCGTGGGGCGATCTGCCGCCGAGCGCGGAGCAGGCCAATCTCGGCAATCGGGCCGCCCGCCCGGCACCTGTCGGGGCCTTCCCCCGGGGGGCCAGCCCGTACGGCGTCGAGCAGCTCATCGGCGACGTCTGGGAGTGGACCGACTCCTGGTTCCTGCCCTATCCCGGTTTCCGCGGCTTTCCGTACCCCGAGTACAGCGAGGTCTTCTTCGGGGAGAGCTACCGGGTGCTACGCGGTGGGTCCTGGGCCACGCATTCCACGGCGGTCAGGACGACGTTCCGGAACTGGGACTACCCGATCCGCCGGCAGATCTTCGCCGGTTTCCGCTGCGCCCGCTCGGAAGACTGACCGGAGGACCGAGGTGTGCCGTCACGCGGCGTGGTTCGGCCCGGCCCGGCCGCTCTCGTGGCTGATCTCCGAGCCGGAGAACGGCCTGCTCAAACAGGCGTACGCGCCGCGGATGCAGCGGTACGGCACCGTCAACGCCGACGGCTTCGGCATGGGCTGGTACGACCCGGTACGCCACGAACCGGTGCGCTACCGCCGTGCCGTCCCCATCTGGGCCGACGCCAACCTGCCCGGCCTGGCCGCGGCGGCGCGGTCCACCTGCCTCATCGCCGCCGTACGGTGCGCCACGGTGGGCATGCCCGTCGAGGAGACGGCCACCGCGCCGTTCGCCGACGG
The DNA here is from genome assembly GCF_001417795.1 of Sphaerimonospora mesophila. Lineage (NCBI taxonomy): Bacteria > Bacillati > Actinomycetota > Actinomycetes > Streptosporangiales > Streptosporangiaceae > Sphaerimonospora > Sphaerimonospora mesophila. The sequence goes on from NZ_BCBX01000033.1 coordinate 413,330, forward strand.
GCGCTGGCTGCTCAGCCACAACGGGCGGGTCGGGCGGGACGGCGTCAGACGGCTGGCGGCCGATCTCGCCGGTTTGCGCGACCCCGACAACCTGTGCGACCCCGAGAGCCCGCGTGACCTTGAGAATCCGTGCGAGCCCGAGAGCCTGTGCGACTCGGCGTGGCTCGCCGCCCTCGTGTTCACCGGGCTGCGGGCCGGGGCCTCGCTCGCCCAGGCCCTGACCGTCGTCGTCGAGCGGGCCGCCGCCGCCGATCCTGGGGCCCGGCTCAACCTGCTCGCCTGCGGCGGCGCGGAGGTGGCCGCCGTCGCCTGGGGGGACAGCCTGTACGCCCACGTCGGCGAGGGGGTGCTCGTGGCCAGCGAGCCGCTGGACGACCGCCGGGGATGGCGCCCGGTGCCCGACCGCAGCCTCCTGTCGGCGTCCCCCGACGGCGTGCTGATCGCCCCGATCGGTCGGGGACCGTCCCGTTGAGATCCGTTGGATCGAGATCCGTTCGACGAGGAGCGACTCATGGCCGTGATCGACCATCTGGACGACGACTATCTGCGGCAGGCGCTGGAGCACGACGTCCGCATCGGGCTCACGGCCACGCCCAAGTGGCTCCCGCCGAAGTGGTTCTACGACGAGGCGGGCGGCGAGCTGTTCTCGGCGATCACCCGTCTCCCCGAGTACTACCCGACCCGGCGTGAGCTGGACATCCTGCGCCGGCACGTACGCGACATCGCCGCGCTGAGCCGGGCCGACACGCTCGTCGAGCTGGGATCCGGCACCAGCGAGAAGACCGTGCTGCTGCTTGACGCCCTCACCTCGGAGGGGACGCTGCGCGCTTACCTGCCGGTCGACGTCGACGTGGTCACGCTGGAGGCGGCAGCGGCCCGGCTCGCCGTCCGTTATCCCCGGCTCGATCTGCGGCCCGTCCGCGCCGACTTCGAGCGGCACCTGGCGCTGCTGCCCAGGCCGGGCCGCCGGATGGTGGCCTTCCTCGGCGGCACGATCGGCAACCTGCCGCCCGCCGCGAGGGAGGTGTTCCTGAAAGAGCTGCGCGCCACGCTGCGGCCGGGCGACACGCTGCTTCTCGGCACCGACCTGGTGAAGGACGTCGGCCGGTTGGTCGCGGCCTACGACGACGCCCTCGGCGTGACCGCTGAGTTCAACCGCAACGTCCTGCGCGTGCTCAACCGGGAGCTGGCCGCCGACTTCCGGCCGGAGGCCTTCGAGCACGTCGTCCGCTACGACGAGGACAACGAGTGGATCGAGATGCGCCTGCGGGCGACCCGTCCCATGCGGGTCGCGATCCGCGCGCTCGGCCTCACCGTCGTCGTCAGGGAGGGCGAGGACATCCGTACGGAGATCAGCGCCAAGTTCCGGGAGGAGGGCCTGGCCGCGGAGCTCACGCGGGCCGGGTTCGCGGTCGCCCGCCGATACACCGATCCCGCCGGGGACTACGCCCTGACCCTCGCCACCGCCGCCCACCCGGTCTCATAAGCCGCCCACCCGGTCTCAAAAGGGGCCCGGGGGCGCCGCGACGGCGTGACGCCCGAGTATCGGAGAGGCGATGATCGCCTGCCGTACGAATTTTGGCGGGATATAGGGGTATTTCCGAGGAGAACAGTTGCTCTGCGGCGGAAGGTAGCGGAATGGAGTCTCGCGAGCATTTCATGTTCCAGAAGATGGCCGCCGAGCTGAAACGGGAGGCGGCCTGCCTGACCGGCGACCGTCTGCTGGCCGCCGAGGCCGACACCGAGGAGGCCGAGGCCAGACTGTGCCTGACGTGGTACGACATCCTCGACACCACCTGGCATATCCGCCTGCTCTACGATCTGCCCGGATAGCCTTTTCCCGTGGGGATCGGCTGCACGGCCGTAATGCCGAGCCGATTCGCCTCGATCAAGTGCTGACGTGCCGAAGTGATGACCACGGTGTGCATTCTCGGAGAGGCGGCCTGGTGACCAGGGTCGAACTTCCCCCCTTCCATCTTCGCCTCGTCGAGGACGCCCGCGCCGTCCTCGACCGGTACGGCCTGCTGCTCGCCGGCGGTTACGCGCTGCGCGCGCACGGCCGTACGGACCGCCCGGTCGACGGCCTGACGTTCGCGACGGGGGACGAGACGCCGCCTGCCGAGATCGCCGACGCGATGGCCGCGGCCTTCCGCGCGACCGGTCTGGCGGCCGAGGTGGGGGAGAGCGGTCCGCGAACGGGACGCGTCATCGTCACCGACGAGATCACCGGCCAGAAGTGCGAGGTCACGCTGCTCGTCGAGATCCTGCGTGACCGGCACACCGCCGTCGAGCCGTGCCCCGTCGTGGGCCTCGACGACGCGGTCGGCCTCAAGGTCAGGGCGCTCCACGACCGCGGCCTGCCGCGCGACTTCGCCGATGTGGCCTCGGTCTCCGAACTGTACGGCTTCCGCTCCCTCGAACGGCTGGGCGCCGGCCATGACGACGACTGGCGTACGGAGCACCTGATCGAACGGCTGGAGACCGTCGACCTCCTGGCGGACGAGGCGTTCGGCGACTACGGCCTCGACGAGGAGCGGATCGCCGAGATCCGGCGGTTCGTCTACGCCTGGGTGGAGGACATCAAACTTCGCCGGGTCGATGACGGCGACGCCGAGTTCGATCTGGATGTCCCCGAGGTGGACTGAGTCACCGAGGTGGACTGAGTCACCGAGGTGGACTGAGCCACCGAGGTGGACTGAGCATCCCGGATGAACGGACTCCCCGGGAGGGGACACCGGCGGGCTGACCTCCCCGTGGGAGCGCCGTGAGCAGGGCTTACACCGATCCACAGCTTGTCACGACCGAGGATCGGGAAGTTCTGGAGTGCGTTACCTCTCCTTCATATCGCGGCGGGGCGCGCGTGCGGGCGCGCCCGTACCGTGGTCTGAGGCGGGGCGCCCGGTGTTCGCACACCGGGCGCCCCGCCGTTCTCCTGGTCGCTCCCCTGATCGGCGAGACCTAGAGTGAGGATCATGAGACGGCCCATGGCTTTGATCACCGGTGCCTCGCGGGGGGTGGGCGCCGCGGTCGCCCGAGCCCTGACCCCCACGCACGACCTGCTGCTCGGCGGCCGGGACCGCGCCGCGCTCGACCGGCTCGCCGCCGAACTGCCGGGCGCCCGCCCCTGGGCGGTGGAACTGGCCGAGCTCACCCCGGCGGACGTCGCGGGGATCGATCGGCTCGACCTGCTCGTCCACAGTGCGGGAATCGCCCGGCTCGGCCGGCTCGCCGACATGCCGGCCGAGGTGTGGCGGAGAACGTTTGAGATCAATGTCGTGGCGGTGGCCGAGCTGACCCGGCTGCTGCTGCCCGCCCTGCGGGCGGCGCACGGCCATGTGGTGCTCGTCAACTCCGGGTCGGGGCAGCGGGCCAACGCCAACTGGGGCTCCTACGCGGCGAGCAAGTTCGCGCTGCGCGCCTTCGCCGACGTGCTGCGCGACGAGGAGCATCCCAACGGCGTACGGGTCACCACGATCTATCCCGGCCGGGTGGACACCGACATGCAGCGGGACGTGCGGACCCAGGAAGGCGGCCCGTACCAGCCGGAGCGTTACCTGCAGCCGGAGTCGGTGGCGAGGGCGGTGCTCGCCGCCGTCACGGCCACGCCGGACGCCCATGTCACCGAGATCACCGTACGGCCGGCCGCCGGTCCCACACGCTGATCCGGCCTCGTTTGGGCCGCGGCCGCCAGGGTAGTCGGGGATTCTCCGGGGAGCGCATCCTCCTTGGGGAGGAATCGAAAACCATTCCCCGGACGTATTAAATTACGGAATCTTTGCCACGGAGAATTCGTTGGTCGGGTCAGGGACCGGGGAGCCGGATCCGCACAGTGCACATGGCCGCGCGGTGGAAGAGGTGCCAGCGAATGGCGACGGGGAATCGGACGCAGGACCGGCAGGATCGGGACCTGCTCGGGACCTACCTGATCGAGATCGGGCGGGTCCCCCTGCTGACGGCTGAGCAGGAGGTGGAGCTCGCCAAGCGCATCGAGGCAGGGCTCTTCGCCGAGCAGTTGCTCGACAGCGGCCGGACCGAACCGAAGATCGCGGATGCGACCGACGAGGAGCTGGAGCGCATCGCGATCTCGGGACGCCGCGCCAAGGACGAGTTCATCCAGGCGAACCTGAGGCTCGTGGTGGCGGTGGCGAGGAAGTACTCCGGTCGGGGCATGCCGCTGATCGATCTGGTCCAGGAGGGCAACCTCGGCCTGGTCCGCGCGGTGGAGAAGTTCGACTATCGGCGGGGGTACAAGTTCTCCACCTACGCCACATGGTGGATCAGGCAGGCGGTCGGCCGTTCGATCCACGAGCAGGCCCGGCCGGTACGGCTGCCGACGCACGCGGGGGAGCAGATGACCCGGCTGATGCGGGTCCGCAGGGACATGCTGGCCGAGTTCGACGTCGAGCCGACCGACGCCGAGCTGGCCGAGGTGCTCGACCTGCCGATCGAGCGGGTGAAGGAGCTGCGCCGCTGGGCCAGCGACCCGGTGTCGCTGCAGCTCGGGGTGGGCGACGAGGACGAGACCGAGCTCGGCGACATGCTCGCGGACGACACCTGGGCCGACCCGGAAGAGCAGGCGATGGCCACGCTCGACAAGGAACGCCTGGAAGACTGGCTGACCGGGCTCGAGGGTCAGGTCAGTGAGATGCTGCGCTGGCGTTACGGCCTCGTCGACGGCCGGGAGCACACTTTGACCGAGGTGGGGGAGCGTTACGGCATCGGCCGTGACCGCGCCAGGCGGCTGGAGCGCGACGCGCTCTCGCGCCTGCGCAAGATGGCGACGGCTGCCGCCTGAGCGGCGCCGTACGGAACCTCCGGCGAAAGCTCCCGGGAACGCGCACCCGAGCAGGGTGCGCGTTTTCGCGTCTCGGCACGTTCTCACCCGTTGGCGAGCCCGCCGGACGGAGATCGCACGCGCGTGAATTCCGGTACGCGCTGAGGTGGCCGAAATCACCCGGAAACGTGTCGCCCATCGGCTTCACGCGGGCGAAACACTCGAGGTCGTGATCTGAAACAGCGGAATTGCACGCTGTGATCGACTCAGCGGAAAGGAGGGCCGCGTCGGTGAAGATCGATACCGGCAACACCGCCTGGATGATCACAGCCACCGCATTCGTGTTGTTGATGACTCCCGGCCTCGCGTTCTTCTACGGGGGCATGACCAGGGCGAAGAGCGCCCTGAACATGATGATGATGTCGTTCGTCAGCATGGTCGCGGTGACCGTCACCTGGACCCTGTACGGACATTCGATGGCGTTCGACACGTTCGGCGAGGCCGATGGCCTCGTCAACGGGTTCGTCGGGGGCGCCGACGCGTTCGGACTGCAGAGCCTCGTGGGCGCGGTCACCGGCGATGACGGAACGGGCATGCCGAGCCTGGTGTTCTCGGCCTTCCAGCTCACGTTCGCGATCATCACGGTCGCCCTGATCAGCGGTGCCATCGCCGACCGAGCGCGGTTCGGCTCGTGGGTCGTCTTCTCGGTCGCCTGGGCGACGCTGGTCTACTTCCCCGTCGCCCACTGGGTGTGGGGTGGTGGCTGGCTGGCCGATCTGGGCATCGAGGACTTCGCCGGCGGCACGGTCGTCCACGTGAACGCCGGGGCCGCCGGACTCGCGCTCGCGCTGGTGCTGGGCAGGCGGGTCGGCTGGCCGGAAGATCCGATGCGCCCGCACAACCTGCCCATGGTGCTGCTCGGCGCGGGCCTGCTGTGGTTCGGCTGGTTCGGCTTCAACGCGGGCTCGGAGCTGGCCGTCGACGGCACGACCGGCCTGGCGTTCATCAACACGCAGATCGCGGCGGCCACCGCCGCCGGCGCCTGGCTCTTCGTGGAGAAGCTGCGCGACGGGCACTCGACCTCCCTCGGCATCGCGTCCGGCGCCGTGGCGGGCCTGGTCGCGATCACGCCCGCCTGCGGTTTCGTCGACCCCTGGGCGGCCGGGGCGCTCGGGGCCGTCGCCGGCACGGCCTGCGCCTGCGCCGTCGGGCTGAAGCGCAGGTTCGGCTACGACGATTCACTGGACGTCGTCGGTGTGCATCTGGTGGGCGGCGCGATCGGCGCCGTCGCCCTCGGCCTCGTCGCCCGCTATCCGTTCGCGCCGGGACAGAACCAGGGGCTGGTCTACGGAGGCCCGATCTCGCAACTCGCCGTGCAGGCGATCGGTCCGGTGGCCGTCGGGCTCTACTCCTTCGGCATGGCGTGGATCATCGGAAAGGCCATCGACAGGACGATGGGCTTCCGGGTGACCGCGCAGGAGGAGATGACCGGCCTCGACCTCACCACCCACGCCGAGAGCGGCTACGACCTCGGCCGCGGCTCGGGGGCGTCGCCGTACGGATCGCCGAAGGCGGCGGTCTCGGCGGTGTCGCCGGTCTCGGCCATGTCGTCCGGCCGGCCGCCCTCGCCGTGACCGGCCGGGTCCGGACGCCACGGGCTTGACGTGAGGGGCCCCTCCCGAGAGACTCGGTGCGCAGTAAAGCGGCAATTGTCTCTTGTATGGGGATTACACGGGGGGCCTGTCGACAGGCGGGCATAGACGGGCTGCAGCGGCTTCCGAAGCCTCGGGAGCCGCTGTCGATCGCGTGAAGGCGGATCGGGCGAAGATCTTCTCACCTGTTCGTAACGATTGCGTGGCGCAACCAGGGTAAGGTCACCCGTCCGGGTGACCTTGTGGTCGAATTGTCCCGCTTATACAGCTATGTCGCTCATGCTGTCAGAACGCGTGAAGACAGGCCGAAAAGGTGGCGGGGCCGGTGAGCATGGAGCAACCGAAGACCGACAAGCCGGGGTGGCGGCGCCGCCTGGCGCTGCGCAACTGGCGGGTGCCCACCCGGCTCGCGGCCCTGATCCTGGCCCCGACCCTCGTCGCCGTGCTGGTCTCGGGTCTGCGCGTGGCCCAGTCGATCGACGACCTCGGCGGCTACCAGCTGGCCAGGTCGGCCGCGGAGTACTCCGTACACCTGCGCGACCTGGCCGAGCAGCTCGCGCTGGAGCGGGACATGAACGTCTGGGGCGGCCCCGCCCGGCGCAAGTTCAAGGTGGACGGAGAGACCGAGCTGACCCGGGCGCAGCAGCGGGCGGTGGTCGACCCGCTGGTCACCCAGGTGAAGGCGGATCTCGAGGAGATCGTCGACGACGATTTCGGGGCGCGTGCCACCGATCAGGCGCAGCAGGTCGGCAGCCGGCTCCAGAGCCTTCCCGGCATCCGTGAGAACGGGGCGCCGGAGGACTACTCCGCCCTGATCGCCAACCTGCTCCGGCTGCAGGACGAGATCAGCGGCACCGACGCCGTCGTGCTGACCGGCAACGTACGCGCGCTGAACGCGCTCGCCCACGCCAAGGAGGAGGTGGCCCTCCAACGGTCGATGCTGACCGACGAGTTCCAGGAGCGCAGGCAGTCCTTCACCCCGGCGGAACTCGAGGCCATGCTCGCCTCCCAGGCTCGCGAGCAGGGGTACCTCGCCACCTTCTACAAGGAGGCTCCGCCGGCGGAGAGCAGCCGGCTGGTGACCCTTCTCGGCGACAAGGACATCGTCGGCATCGAGCTGACGAAGTCCTGGGCGCTGACGCTGGGACTGAAGGGCCAGTCCTTGAGCAGGTACCCGGGCCGGGACAGGATGCTCCAGACCTGGTTCCAGCACAGCACCAGGGCGATCGAGCAGATGGCCACGGCGGAGAAGAGCGTCTCGTCCCTCGTGCTCGACCGGGCCCGGCAGTTGCAGTCCAGTGAGCAGCGCAACGCGGTGACCGCCGCGCTCCTGATCCTGGCCCTCCTCGTCCTGGTCGTCGTCACGACCGCGTTGATCGCGCGCTCGATGGTGCGCCCGCTGCGGCGGCTGCGCGCCGAGGCGCTCGACGTGGCCGGGCGGCGGCTGCCCGATGTGGTGCGGCGGATGCGGGAGACGGACGAGCCCGACCGCGAGCCCGCTGTCCAGCCGATCGACGTCGACGGCGACGACGAGATCGGAGAGGTCGCGCGGGCCTTCGACGAGGTGCACACGCAGGCGCTGCGCCTGGCGGCCGAGGAGTCCCGCCTGCGCGCCAACGTCAACGCGATGTTCGTGAACCTGTCGCGCCGGACGCAGACGCTCGTGGAGCGGCAGATCTCGCTGATCGACGGTCTCGAGCGCGGCGAAGAGGACGGCCGGCGGCTGGCCGACCTCTTCAAGCTCGACCACCTGGCCACCCGCATGCGCCGCAACAGTGAGAACCTCCTGGTCCTCGCCGGGCACGAGCCGCCGCGTAAGCGAAGCCGGCCCGCCCGCCTGGTCGACGTGGTCCGTGCCTCGCTGTCGGAGGTCGAGGACTACGAACGCGTCACGGTCAAGGTGCCCCGCGCCATCGCCATCGCCGGCCACGCCGCCAACGACGTGATCCACCTGGTCGCCGAGCTCGTGGAGAACGCCATCGCCTTCTCCCCGCGCAACACCAGGGTCGTCGTGTCGAGCAGCCCGGTGGAGGGAGGGGCTGTCATGCTCGGCGTCAGCGACGCCGGGATCGGCATGTCGCTGGAGGAGATCGCGGAGATCAACCGGCGCCTGGCGGAGCCGCCGACGGTGGACGTCTCCGTCGCCCGGCGAATGGGCCTGTTCGTGGTCGGCCGTCTCGCGCTCCGGCACGGCATCCGCGTCCAGCTCCGGCGTGGTGACGGCACCGGGGTCATCGCGATGGTGCTCTTCCCCGCGCAGCTCATCTCGGACGCCGATCAGCCGTCGCCTCCGGCCACGGTTCCGGGCGGCCAGATCGCCGCAGGCCGGCCCCGAGGGGGCCACGCGGCGGGCGACCAGATCGGCGCGGGCCAGGGCGCCGGCGGCCGGATGGGAGGCGGCCCGGCCAGGGGAGACCAGCGGACCGGCGCCGGCCTGCCCGTCCGGCAGCCGCTCGGCGACCCGGCCCCGGGTGGCAACGCGTTCCAGCCGTGGGAGGCGATCGGAGACGGCGGCAGCGGTGCGGCGGGTGGCGGCCTCGGCGGTGGAGGCACCGGACGCAGGCCGTTCCAGACGGCGGACACCGGCGCCGGAGGCGATGCCGGGACGTTCGCGCCGTTCGGCGCCCCGACGCGGGACATCACCACGACTCCGCCCTTCGGCACCCCGTTCACGCCACCGCCACCGTCCGCCGAGCCGTACGTGACGCCGCCCGAGCCGTTCCCGGTTCCCTCGCCGGAGCCGTACGGAGGCGGGCACGCCGACTCATTCGGTGCTCCGCCCTACCGGGGCACCCCGGCCTTCACCGAGCACTCGGGCGCCTTCCCGATAGAGGAACCCGCCTCGGTCACCGGACCGCTCCCGGCGGTCGCCGACACCCCGCTGGAGCGCGGGGACGAGTTCCTGCCGATCTTCGCGTCGGTCGAGTCCGCCTGGTTCCGGCGTCCGGAGCCGGGCGAGGCCGCTCCGGCCGCCCCGGCGGATCCGATCGCGGTCCGGCCCGAGCCGCGGCCGGAGTCCGCCGCGCCGCGCCCGCAAGCGGTCCCGCCGATCTCCGGACCCGCCGGTTCAGAGCGCGAGCAGCAGGCGGGAGGATGGTGGTCCCGGGCCGACAGCGGCTTCCAGGCGGCGGACAGCGCACGGGACCCGCAGCTCGGCGGCGTCACGGCCGCCGGGTTGCCGAAGCGGACGCCCAGGGCCAACCTGGTTCCCGGCTCGGTGGGCACGGAGAGCACGTCGCCGGCCCCGCGTCCCGTGGTGTCGGCCGAGGCGGTGCGCAGCCGCCTGTCCAGCTTCCAACAGGGAGTACGGCGAGGCCGGGCCGAACTGGCCGACGGATCCGCCGGTGAGACCGGTAACGAGGAGGAGAGCTCGTGACTGAGCTGAGCGTGGAGGTACGCAGGTTCGACTGGCTGATCACCGAGTTCGTCAACTCGACACCGGGGGTGGCGCACGCCGTCGTGGTGTCGTCGGACGGACTGCGGCTGGCCCAGTCGGACGGTTTCCCGCACGACCGGGCCGACCAGCTCGCCGCCGTCGCCGCCGGCCTGCTCAGCCTCACCGCGGGTGCGGCGAGGGTGTTCGAGGGCGGGCAGGTGACCCAGACGGTCGTCGAGATGCAGCGCGGATTGCTGCTCGTCATGGCGATCAGCGACGGGTCGTGCCTGTCCGTGCTGGCCTCGCCCGACTGCGACATGGGCCTGGTGGCCTACCAGATGACCCTGCTGGTCGAGCGGGCCGGTCAGGTGCTCACCCCGGCGCTGCGTGCCGAACTCCAGACCTCTCGTCGATGACGACAGAGGGAGACGGGCATGCGCGCGGGTGACGGGACAGAGGACGAGCCTCTGTTCCGTCCTTACGCCGTCACCGGTGGTCGATCCGAGCCGCGTTACCACATGGCGATGGAAACCCTCGTATCATCGGTGACCTTGAAGGGCAATGATTATTCCCTGCTCACCCCCGAGCAGGAATCGATCATGATTTTATGTCGTTCCGTACGATCGGTCGCGGAGGTCTCGGCACTGCTCCGGGTCCCCCTAGGCGTGGCCCGCGTGCTCATCGCCGATATGGCCGACGAGGGTCTGGTGCGCCTCCACATGCCACAGCTCGATGAGGGGCAGCCGGACCTCAACCTGCTCGAAAGGGTGCTCAGTGGACTACGCAGGCTCTAGTCGTGGGCTGACCTCGACGAAAATCGTCGTTGCGGGTGGGTTCGGCGTCGGGAAGACGACCTTTGTAGGCGCCGTCTCCGAGATCCTCCCCCTGACCACCGAGGCCGTGATGACCGACGCCAGCGCCGGCATCGACGACCTGGGCCTCACGCCGAACAAGACGACGACCACGGTCGCGATGGACTTCGGCCGGCTCTCGCTCGATCAGGACCTGATCCTGTATCTGTTCGGGACACCGGGTCAGCATCGGTTCTGGTTCATGTGGGACGACCTCGTCCGTGGCGCGATCGGCGCGGTGGTGCTGGTGGACAGCAGGCGGCTGGCCGACTGCTTCCCCGCCATCGACTACTTCGAGGAGGCCCAGCTGCCCTTCCTCGTCGCGCTGAACGGCTGGGACGGCCAGTACCTCCACTCGGAGGAGGAGGTGAGGGAGGCCCTGTCGCTGCCTCCGCACGTGCCGATCGTCCGTACGGACGCGCGCTCCCGGGATGCGGTGAAGTCGACGCTCATCAGCCTGGTGGAGTACGTGCTGACCGTGCGGTCGGCCTACGGCCGTACCTACTGACGCGGCCCGTCCGCGGTCACGAGAACGAACATGATCCTGCACGCGGCGGGGCCCGGATGACCCGTTCAGGCCGGGCACTGGCCGCCGAGGCACTATTTGCTAATCAAGCCTGTCCGATATTTAGCCAATTAAGGTCATATACGTGCCCCGTTAGGCTGTTTGTGTACGGGTGTTCGGTTGGCCTCCCTGGTGTCGGTGTGCTGCAATTACCCTCGCCTGCAGGACGTCTCAACTGTCACGACTGCGCACTCGTCGAGAGACAATCCCCCCTGCGCGCACATACGGCGAGAGGTTGCTAAGCCTGTGAGGAAACAAGACCCCCGGACCGAGGAGAGCCCAGAAACCGGGGTTCCGGCCGAGCAGGGGCCAGACGAGGGAAGCCGGTTCCTCCTGCGCAACTGGCGGGTACGGTCCCGGTTGGTGGCGCTGATCCTCATCCCGACCCTGGCCGCCCTGGTGCTCGGCGGTCTCCGTGTGGTCACCTCCCTCGACACCGCGGCGGGATACCAGCGGGTGAACGATCTGGCTCGGCTCGTGGAGAGCGTCGCAGGGCTCACCCACGAACTGCAGGCCGAGCGGGACCGGGCGGCCTGGAACGCGGCCATCGGCAGGCCCGCGAAGGCAGTCGCGGCGGTGAACGCCCAGATAAAGCTGGCGGACACGGCGCTCGCCGACGTCCGCGGGCTCGCCACCGACGCACGGTCGAAGGTGGGCGAACGCGCCGGCGACGAGGTCGAGAACATCCTCGCCAAGCTGGACAGCCTGGAGCCGCTGCGCAAGCAGGCGGTGGAGGGCACCCTGCTGCCGAGCGCGGTCCTCGAACAGTACTCCCTCGTCATCGAGAACCTCCTCGCCCTGCAGGACGAGCTGGCCAAGGACGGCCAGGACGACCGGCTCACCGCCATGTCGGTCACCCTGGCCGCGCTCGCCAGGGCCAAGGAGAGCGCCTCGGTGCAGCGCGGTCTGCTCACGACGGTGCTTCCGGCCAGGCGGTTCGAGCAGGCGCAGCTGCAGGACTTCCTCGGCGCCATGTCCGCTCAGGAGCGCGAACTGCGGGAGTTCCGCAAGAGCGCGTCCCGTGAGGAGCGGAGCGACTACGACTCGACCGTCACCGGCGACAAGGTCGACGACGCCGAGTTCCTCCGTACGCTGGTGCTGGACCGGGCCAACGCCGGCTTCCCGCTCAACGGTCTCGACCGCTCGGTCCGCGACGACAACCGCAGATGGTTCGACGCGATGACCCAGCCGATCAACCGAATTCGTACGGTCGAGGCCAAGCTGAATTCGTCGATCGTGGCCAGGAGCCAGGAGCTCAAGGACGACGAGCAGCGGCGCGCCCTGATCGTGGCCGGCGCGGTGGCGCTCCTGCTGATCGCCGTGCTCGCCATCACCACCGGCGTCGCCCAGTCGCTGGTGCGGCCGCTGCGCAGGTTGCGCAGCGAAGCGCTCGAGATCGCCGGCCACCGTCTGCCCGGCGTCGTCCAGCGGCTCCGGGAGGCCGGCGACACCGGTGAGACCCCGCACATCGCCCCCATCGGGGTGGTCGCCCGCGACGAGATCGGCGAGGTCGCGCGGGCCTTCGACGAGGTGCACCGCGAGGCCGTACGACTGGCGGGCGACGAGGCACGACTGCGCAGCAACGTCAACGCGATGTTCGTGAACCTGTCGCGGCGCACGCAGACCCTGGTGGAGCGGCAGCTCTCCCTGATCGACGGTCTGGAGCAGAGCGAGCAGGACGAGCGACGGCTCGCCGACATGTTCAAGCTCGACCACCTGGCCACCCGCATGCGGCGCAACAGTGAGAACCTCCTGGTCCTCGCCGGCCAGGAGCCCGCACGCCGCTGGGGTCAGCCGGTGTCGATCGTCGACGTGGTGCGTGCCTCGCTCTCCGAGGTCGAGGGGTACGAACGGGTCGACGTGCGGGTGCAGCCCGGCGCCGCGGTCGTCGGCCAGGCCGTCAACGACGTCGTCCACCTGATCGCCGAGCTGGTCGAGAACTCCATCTCGTTCTCCCCGCGTGAGACCAAGGTCGTCGTGTCGAGCAACCGCATCGACGGCGGCGGTCTCATCGTCTCCGTCAGCGACCGCGGCATCGGCATGACCCCCGAGGAGGTGGCGCAGACCAACCATCGCCTCGCCAACCCCCCGGTCGTGGACGTGTCGGTGTCCCGCCGCATGGGCCTGTTCGTGGTCGGCCGCCTGGCCCTGCGCCACGGCATCCGGGTGCAGCTGCGCCAGCAGGACGTGGGCGGGCTGACCGCGATGGTGCTGCTGCCCGAGTCGCTGCTCGCCCAGACGGGACCGGCGTTCCCCGGCATGGCCGGGGCATCCGGCGGCTTCGGCATGCCGGCCCAGGTCGGGGCCTCCAGCGGCATGGGCATGACCGGCGAGCTGAACATGCCCGGTGAGCGGGCCGTCCCGGAGCAGACCGGCGCCAACCCCTTCGACGAGCCGAGTGGTCCGAACTCCTTCGGGCCCGCGCCGCGGCCGTCGTTGTTCGGCGCCGACGCGCCCGGTCTGAACACCCCGGGCGTGGGCACAGCGGGGCCGGGAGCCCCACGGGGCGACTCCTTCGAACGCGGCCCGTTCGAGACCTTCCCCAGGGAGAGCGTGGGACGCGATCCCGATCCCTTCACGCGTGCCCCGTTCGGCGGCGCTCCGTTCGGCGGCGGCCCCGCCAAGCGGGAGCCGGGCGGGCCGGACGCCCCCGGCCCGATCTCTTCCTCGACCGACCCGTTCGAGACGACCAAGTTCGACTTCGACGTGAATCCCGCCGACAGCGGTCGGTTCGACGCCAACCCCTTCGACACCAACCCCTTCGCACGCGGACGCGCCGGGGAGGCCCCCGTCGACACGCCGTGGCCGGGGCACCTGCCCCCTCCGGGCAGCGGCACCTCCTGGCCCGGCTCGCCCTCCCCGGACCGGACCACCGGCACCGGAGGCGAGTGGCCGGGATGGCCCGGGGGCGGCGCGTTCGAGGGTGACATCGATCACACCGGTCCGCTCCCCGTGGTCCGCACCTCGCCCATGGAGTCGGAGGAGGAGTTCTTGCCGATCTTCGCCGCCGTCGAGTCGGACTGGTTCAAGAAAGTCGACCTCTCCGACGAGAAGAGCGACTCCGGCGACGAGCCGCCCGCCAAATTGTGGTCGTCCCCGGCGGACGCCGGGTGGCAGGCGGCGAAGGCCGCGGCCGAGCCCACGCTCGGCGGCGTCACCGCCTCCGGGCTTCCGAAGCGCGTGCCCAAGGCCAACCTGGTCCCCGGCTCCGCCACGAGTCCGGCCTCCGCTCCCGTCCCCGCCGAGCCCGCCGCGGCGCCACCGCCGCCACCGCCACCGGTCCTTTCGCCCGAGCGCGTGCGCAGCAGGCTCGCCAGCTTCCAGCAGGGCGTACGGCAGGGCCGCGCCGTGGCGCGCGGAGAGGCCGGCGAGGACCAGGCATACCCCGGGGCGCCGCCGCTGGGCGACCCTAGTGCCCAGGACAGTGAGAAGGAGGACTCATGAGGGAGATGAGCCAGGCCGCACGCGGCGTCAACTGGTTGATCACGGATTTTGTGAACAACGTGCCCGGTGTGGCGCACGCGGTGGTGGTGTCCTCGGACGGCCTGCCGCTGGCGTTCTCCGATGGGTTTCCCAAGGATCGGGCCGATCAGCTTGCGGCGGTGGCGGCGGGTTTGATCAGTCTGACGCAGGGCGCCTCGCGGGTGTTCGAGGGCGGGGCGGTGACGCAGACGGTCGTCGAGATGCAGCGCGGGCTACTGTTGATCATGTCGATCAGCGACGGGTCGTGCCTGGCCGTGCTCGCGGCGGCCGATTCCGATATGGGATTGGTGGCGTATCAGATGACGTTGCTGGTGGAACGTGCGGGACAGGTGCTCACGCCCGCGGTGCGGGCCGAGCTGCAGTCGTCTCACCCGAGGTGACGGATCGGCCGTCCCCGGTGACGTTGGCACGACGAGGTCAGGAGGACATGGTGGCAGGCGGTTGGACCAACGAGCCCTATCCGCCGGTGGACGATGCCCACCGGCACTACGGCGGCGCGAACCCCGCCCCGTCCTCGGCGCCACCGCCGCAGCCCAGCAGCTCTCTGGTGCGTCCGTACGCGGTGACCGGAGGGCGCACGGCACCGCGCGTGCAGCTCGCGATGGAGGCGCTCGTGTCGTCCATCACCCTGGTCAACCAGGACCTTTCCACGCTCACGCCGGAACGGCAGGCCATCTGCTCGCTGTGCCGTCAGGTGCGGTCGGTGGCGGAGGTGTCGGCGTTGTTGCGGATTCCGCTGGGTGTGGTGCGTGTGGTGATCGCGGACATGGCGGCTGAGGGGTTGGTGCAGGTGCATCAGCCGCAGCTGGATGCGGGCAAGCCGGATGTGACTTTGCTGGAGAGGGTGCTCAGTGGACTTCGCAGGCTCTAGAGATGTGGCCGGTTCCGGTCGGGGGCTGACGTCGACGAAGATCGTCGTTGCGGGTGGTTTCGGTGTGGGGAAGACGACGTTCGTGGGGGCGGTGTCGGAGATCATGCCGTTGACGACGGAGGCGGTGATGACCGATGCGTCGGCGGGGGTGGACGATGTGGGGTTGGTTCCGCATAAGACGACGACGACGGTGGCGATGGATTTCGGGCGGGTGTCGCTGGATCGTGATTTGATCTTGTATTTGTTCGGGACGCCGGGTCAGCATCGGTTCTGGTTCATGTGGGATGACCTGGTGCGGGGGGCGATCGGTGCGGTGGTGCTGGTGGATACGCGGCGGCTGGCCGACAGTTTTCCGGCGGTGGATTATTTCGAGGAGGCGCGGTTGCCGTTCGTGGTGGGGATCAATGGGTTCGATGGGCGGTTTCCGCATGGTGAGGAGGAGATTCGGGAGGCGATGACGTTGGGGGCGCATATCCCGATCGTGCGTACGGACGCGCGTGATCGGGAGTCGGTCAAGAGTGCGTTGATCACTCTGGTCGAGCACGCCCTGACCACGCACGTCGCCGTACCCCAGCGGGGACTTTCCTGACCGACCCCGGCCCCGACCCCGACCCCGGCTCCGCGACCTCGTCGGAGCTCGTTAGAGGGGGAGCGCTTCGATCAGGCTCGCCCCGGCGGGGAGCGGCAGCACCCGCGACAGCGACAGGCCGCTCTTACCGAGCAGGGTGGCGTACTCGCTCCGGGTCCGTTCCTTACCACCCAGCAGGGTGAGCATCCGCAGGTCGATCTCCTTGCCGATGTGCGGTGAATCGTCGTCGGGGAGCACCATCTCCACCAGCAGCACCCGGCCATCGTCGGCCATCGCGTCCCGCACGTTGCCGAGGATGCGCAGCGCGTCGTCGTCGTCCCAGTTGTGGATGATGCTCGCGAGCAGGTAGGCGTCCGCGCCCTCCGGAACGGCCTCGAAGAAGTCGCCGCCCACGAATTCGCACCGGTCGCCGAAGCCGCGCGTGCCGAGCGCCTCGCGCGCGTGGGCCACCACGCCCTCGCGGTCGAAGAGCACGCCGCGCAGCCGAGGGTTCGCGTCGAGCACGGCCGCGAGCAGATGTCCCCTTCCTCCGGCCACGTCCACGAGCGTGCCGCAGCCCGAGAAGTCGTAGGCGGCGGCCAGCGCCGGCTCGATCGAAGCGGCCCGGATCCCCATGTAGTCGTTGAAGTTCCGCCCGGCCTCGGGTCGTTCCGCCAGGTAGTCGTAATAGGTCCCGAAGCGCTCGATGAACGGGGAACGGCCGTGCCGTACGGCCTCGGGCAGCGTCCCCATGGCGTACCAGTAGCCGGGCTCCATCATCACCCGCAGCGCGGCGCGCATGCTGCCGGGCACGCCCTCCCGCAGGGCCTGGCCGCTTTCGGTCAGCTCGTAGACGCCGGGACCGACGGTGCGGACGATCCCGATGCCCGCCAGCTCGCGCATCACCCGTCCGAGCGAGGGGGCGTGCGCCCCGCACGCGGTGGCCAGTTCTGTGACGCTCATCGGGCCGTCCGCCAGATGATCGGCGCAGCCCAGCTCCGCCATGGTGGCCATGGCGCCGAGCCGGGTGATGCCGATGACGGCGTCCCAGATGGGGTCGGTCGAGTCGATCAATGCTGCTCCAGAACGGTGGTCGCGGTGGTGGAACCGCCTCGGACGAGGCGGCCGACTTCGGCGCGCAGCCGGACGAACTCGTCGAGCTGCCGGGTGGCGATCTGGTCGCGTGATCCGCCCAGGCCGACCTCCAGATCGGCCGCGACCCGCGCGGGCGACCTGGTGAGGACGATGACGCGGTCCCCGACGTACACGCTCTCGTCGATGTCGTGGGTGATCAGCAGGATCGTCATCCCCTGGTGTGCGCAGACCCGCAGCACCAGGTCCTCCAGATCCTCACGAGTCTGGGCGTCGACCGATCCGAACGGCTCGTCCATGAGGAGGAGCGCCGGGCGGTAGGCGAGGGCACGCGCGATCGAGACACGCTGCTGCATGCCGCCGGACATCTCCCAGGGGTATTTCCCGCCGGCGTCGGCCAGGCCCACCTGGTCGAGGGCCGCCATCGCGGCCTCCCGGCTGCGCCTGCGGTCCAGCCCCCTGCGCCGCAGCGGCAGCGCGACGTTGCTCATCGCCGTCATCCACGGAAAGAGCGAGCGGCTGTAGTCCTGGAAGACGATCGCCAGGTTGTCCGGGATCCGGTCGATCGGCCGGCCGCCGAGCAGGATGCTGCCGCCGGACGGTCTGACGAGTCCGGCGATCGAGCGCAGCAGGGTCGACTTCCCGCACCCGGAGGGGCCGACGACGCTGACCAACTCGCCTTCGGCGACGGACAGGCTCACCCCGTCGAGCACCCGGTGCGAACCGTACGAATGGACCAGGTCGGTGATCTTGAGCACGGGATACCCCCTTAGTTGGTCTGCCTGGCGCCCCGGTGCCAGGCGAGCACGCGCCGCTCCAACAGCAGGAACGCGGAGTTGAGCAGGTAGCCGAGCAGGCCGAGCATCACGAGGCAGCCCCACATGTCGGGGAAGAGGTAGCTGCGCTGTGCCCAGAGAAGCTGGTAGCCGATCCCTCCGCTGCCGCCGAAGATCTCGGCGATCACCAGGAGGATCAGTGCCAGGGAGAGGGCGAGCCGCAGACCGGCGAAGATCTTCGGCATGGCGGCGGGGAGGATGACCTGCCAGAGGCGCTGGGACGCGGAGAAGCCGAAGATGCGCGCCGTTTCCAGATGCTGCCGGTCCACGCCGCGCGTGCCGTCGACGGTGTTGAGCAGGATCGGCCAGATCACCCCGAACACGATGGTGGCGAGCTGTGCCGGCGTGCCCAGCTTCAGCAGGGCCAGGAAGAACGGCACCAGCAGGGGCGGTGGTACGGCCCGGCCGAGATCGATGAGCGGGTCCAGGTAGTCGGACAGCCGGGGCGAGCAGCCGATGGCGATTCCGGCGAGCACGCCGAGGACGGCGGCGGCCAGCCAGCCGCCGAACAGCCTCGCGAGGCTGGGGCCGAAATCGCTGAGCGCCTGGTCCGTCAGCAGGAGATGGGACGCCGGGCCGGAGAACCATAGCTCGTGCATCCGCGCGAGGATCGCCGAGGGCGGAGGGAAGAACGGCTGCTCGGCCGTGCGGGTGACGATCTCCCAGATCGCGATCGTGACGGCCACCAGCCAGAGCCGGCCGAGTGAACGGATGACAGGGACGACGGGCCCGCCGGAACGCAGGTTCATCTGGGGCTCCCCGATCTCACGCGGTGCCACCGGAACAGCCGGCGTTCCGCCGCGACCAGGACGGCGTTGGAAAGGACGCCGAACAGGCCCGCCCACAGGGTCGCGGCCAGCATCAGGTCGATCCGGCCCGCACTGGCGGCCTCGGTGATGAAGATCCCGATTCCCTCCGCGCCGCCCGCCAGCAACTCCGCGCTGACCGCCAGGATGATCGCGATGCCGGAGGCGACCCGCACCCCGGTCGCGATGAACGGTGCCGCACTGGGCAGCGAGACCCGCAATAGTACGGACACCGGTCCGAACCCGAAGCTGCGCAGGGTCTCCTTGGCGAGGGGATCGACGTCTTTCACGCCGTAGATGGCGTTCATCAGCACCGGCCAGGACGACGCGTACAGGATGACGGCCAGCCTCAGGTGCAGGTTGTCGCTGAAGAGCAGGATCGCGAGCGGGATGATCGCGACCGACGGGATGGGCCGGAGGAACTCGATGAGCGGGCGGACCGCACGTTCGACGGCGGGCAGCGCGCCGAGCGCCAGCCCGGCGGGTACGGCCACCGCCACGGTGAGCAGGAGCCCCAGGGCCCAGGCTGTCACCGTGGCGGTGGCGTCGGCGAGGAAGTCCGGGTCGACGATCAGGCCCGCGGCGCTGACGAGGATCGTCGACATGCGGGGCAGGAAACGTTCATCGATCAACCCGCTCATGCCGACGGCCTCGACCGCTGCGACGAACCCCGCAGCGCCGACGACGCCGCGGAGCACTCGGACCCGGTTCATGATCTGATCATGGTCTCGCGGCGGTCTCCGTCAGCTCGCCGGCGGTGCCAGGATCAGCGACTTCACGTCGAGATCCGTCTTCAGGTAGCCGTACTCCTTCATCAGGTCGGCCACCCGCTGGAGGCGCTCCTCGCTCAGCGACGTCGGATAGGAGCCCAGGGCGATTACCGCCGCCGTGGCAGCGTCGATCTTGGTGTACTTGGGCAGCACCTCGTCCACGATCTTTCGGTCGTTCGCGACGAGCTGCTGGGCCTTGCCGAGGGCACGCTGGAAGGCGGCCAACGTCTTCGGGTACTTGTTGGCGATGCTTTCCGTGGTCAGCCAGCCGGCGACGGGAAAGTCCTCGGTCGGTCCGGTCATTTGGTCGGTGACGATTCTGGCGCCCGCCTTGGACGCGACGGTGATAAACGGCTCGACCATAGCTGCCGCATCGACCTGACCGTTTTCCAGGGCGGCCGGCATGTCGGGGTATGGCTTCTCGACGAACTGGTCCTGGGTCGCGGTCACCCCCGCCACCCTCATCTGGACCTCGGCCGTCAGCTGGCTGAGGTTGTTGAAGGTATTGACGGCGATCTTCTTCCCCTTGAGGTCGGCCGCGCTCTTGATGGGGGAGTCCTTCTTGGCCATGATCACGAAGGCGCCGGGGGCGGAACCATAACTGTCGGCCACGAACTTGAACTTCCCCGCGCCCTTCTCCTGCGCCAGGAAGGTGCCGATATAGGCGCTGAGTGTCAGGTCGATGCTCTCGCCCAGGATCTTCTGGATGCCGATGGCGCCGCCCGCGAGGACCTCGGTCTTGACCTCCAAGCCCTCCTCCTTGAAGAAGCCGCGGTCGATGGCGACCTGGAGCGGCGCGATGTCCGGGACGGGGATCGTGCCCACGACCAGCGTGGTCTTCTCCAGGGCGGAGCCGTCGGCGGAGGAGTCGGACGATGTCTCGGTGCTGCAAGCGGTCAGGGCCAGCACGGCCGCGACACCTATGGCGAAGGTTCGCCCCATAAGCCTCATTAGCTCTCCTTTGGCGGGGAGTGACGCCCGACTGGTCAGGTGATCAAGCGAAGACGGGCGACGGGCGAGAAGCGTACCGGAGTCAAAACGACTTAACAGCATTCGGTCATATATGTCATACAACTTCCCCGAACGTCCATTATGTCCAACTATCTGATCTACTGGAGGTTTGGACCGATGCCAAGGCGTAACCGTGTTTAGCACCTGACATGCCATCATCCGGAT
Organism: Sphaerimonospora mesophila; assembly: GCF_001417795.1. Taxonomy (NCBI): domain Bacteria; kingdom Bacillati; phylum Actinomycetota; class Actinomycetes; order Streptosporangiales; family Streptosporangiaceae; genus Sphaerimonospora; species Sphaerimonospora mesophila. The sequence continues at coordinate 434,150 of NZ_BCBX01000033.1, forward strand.
ACTGCTGGACACCTCACTTATGGTCACTTTAGAACGCTATTCGGTGCTTTTTGGATCGTTCCAAATATATTCGAAGCCTTGGTCTAGCTCGTCCATTTATGCTCAAATTGCCGATGACTTGTGGGGTTTCCCGTACGGGCCCACCGCGAAACTCTTTCCCGAGGACCAGCGCGAGAGGTTGCGACCAGTGAGGACAGCAACGATCGAGGGCGGTCGCCGCGCCGATCCCGAACCGCCCGGCGGAGCGGGTGTCGGCGGCGCGACGACCACCACGAGCGGGCGACGGCCGCCGGGGGCCCGGACCGGGAGCTCGGCCGGGCACGCCACCGGGAGCCCGATGGCGCTGAAGAACTGGCGCGTACGCAGCCGGCTCCTGGCGCTGATCGTGCTGCCGACGGTCGTCGCGGTCCTGCTCGGCGGCCTGCGAGTGATCACCTCGATCGGCAGCGCCGCCGAGTACCAGCGCGTGCGCGGAGCGGTCGAACTCGTCGCCCGCATCGGCACGCTGGCCCAAGAGATCCAGCTGGAGCGCGACCTCTCCGTCAGATATGTGGCGGGCGGCCGCCGCTCGAACTCGGTCCTCACGCTGATCAACAACCAGCACAAGGTCGTCGACGCGGCGGTGGAGCTGGTCCGGAGCAAGGCCGCGTCCGACGGCGACACGCTGGGAGAACTCGGCCGGGCGGAACTCTCCCGCGCGCTGGGGCGGCTGACCGACCTGCCCGCGCTGCGTAAGATCGCGCTGGAAAGCCAGCTCCAGCCGCTGCGCACCCTCGAGAAGTATCGGCTCGTCACCGCCGACCTGCTGCGGCTCTACGACGCGGCGGGGCAGGGAGTGCCGGACGAGGCGCTCGCTGCGAGCATCAAGGCGCTCGGCGCGCTGGCTCGCGCCCAGGAGGCGGTCTCGCAGCAGCGCGCGCTGCTCGCCCTGGCGCTGGCCAGGCAGCGGTTCGAGCAGGACGAGTTCGACGCCTTCACGGCCGCGGCCGCCGGTGAGCGGAGCGAGCTGACCTCGTTCAACGCCGAGGCGACCATCGCCCAGCGTCAGTACTACGCCGACACCGTGACCAACCAGCTGATCGACCGGGCGAGGTTCTTCATCAACCGGGCGCGCTTCCTCAACGCGGCCGGGCTGCCGATCCGCAACCTCGACCGCAGGAGCTCCGACGAGGAGCGGTGGTTCGCCGCGATCAGCAAGCAGGCCGACCTGATGCGGGAGGTCTCCGAGACCATCACCAAGTCCGCCGTCACCAGGAGCGCCGAACTCCAGGCGGCCGAACGCAACGCGGCCGTGTTCAGCGCCATTCTGATCACCGCGGTCCTGCTGCTGGTCCTGCTCATCACCGCCGTCATGGCCCGATCGCTGGTGCATCCGCTGCGCAGGTTGCGCAGCGAGGCGCTGGAGGTCGCCGGGCGACGCCTGCCCGAACTCGTGCAGCGGCTGCGTGACGCCGACGGCGGGCGCGGCCGGCCCGAGGTGCAGCCGATCGGCGTGCACTCCGCCGACGAGATCGGCGAGGTCGCGCGGGCCTTCGACGAGGTGCACCGCGAAGCCGTACGGCTGGCCGGCGACGAGGCCCAGCTGCGCAGCAACATCAACGCCATGTTCGTGAACCTGTCGCGGCGCACGCAGACCCTGGTGGAGCGGCAGATCACGCTGATCGACGGTCTGGAGCAGGGCGAGCAGGACGAGCGGCGCCTGGCCGACATGTTCAAGCTCGACCACCTGGCCACCCGCATGCGGCGCAACAGTGAGAACCTCCTGGTCCTCGCCGGCCAGGAGCCCGCACGCCGCTGGAGCCGGCCCGTCGAGATCACCGACGTGCTCCGCGCGTCCCTGTCGGAGGTCGAGGGATATGAGCGGGTGGCGCTCAACGTGCCCGGTGACGTCGCCATCGCCGGGCAGTCCGTCAACGACGTCATCCACCTGCTCGCCGAGCTCGTCGAGAACGCGCTGTCGTTCTCGGCCAGGGACACCCGCGTGACCGTGTCGGGGAACAGCATCGACGGCGGCGGAGTGATGATCTCCATCACGGACTCCGGCATCGGCATGACCAACGAGGAGATCGCCCAGGCGAACCATCGCCTCTCCAACCCCCCGGTCGTGGACGTGTCGGTGTCCCGGCGGATGGGCCTGTTCGTGGTCGGCCGGCTCGCGCTGCGCAACGGCATCCGGGTGCAGCTCAGACCGCACGACGGCGGAGGCCTGACCGCGATGGTCCTGCTGCCGGAGGCGCTGATGAGCCGGCCCGCCTACCAGCCGCCGGCCCACGGCGGCGCGTTCGCCCCCTCGTGGAGCCCCCAGTCGAGTCTCCAGCCGAGCCAGTCGGAGTGGCCCGCACGCTCGCCGATCGCGCCGCGTTCGGCCATGCCGCCCTCGGCGATCCCGCCCGCGGCCCCGACGGCCCCCCTCGGTCACAACACCGGCCCGCATTTCACCCCCGCCGCTCCTCACGGGGGTGCCGGGATGCGGCCGCGTCGCCACGACGACGTTCCGGACGAGGCGGCGACCGGTCCGATGCCGGTCCTGCGGAACGCGCCGCTGGAGGAGCCGCCCGAAGAGTTCCTGCCGATCTTCGCTTCCGTCGAGTCCGCGTGGTTCAAGAGGACCACGCCGACCGAGGCGGAGTCGGAATGGCAGCGGCCGTCCGCCGTCGACGCCGGCTGGCAGACCGCTGCCGCGGTCGCCCAGCAGCCCGCCTCCGACGGAAAGACCACCTCCGGCCTGCCCAAGCGGGTCCCCAAGGCCAACCTGGTGCCGGGCTCGGCCGACGCGGCGGCGGCTTCCGCCGCGCCGCCGCCGCCGGTCCTGTCACCCGATCGCGCCCGGAGCCGCCTGTCGAGCTTCCAGCAGGGCGTACGGCAGGGCCGCGCCGTGGCGCGCGGGGAGATCAGCGAGGACCAGGGCTACCCGATGAGAGAAGGGGAGCAGCGATGATGGAGATGAGTCAGGCAGCGCGCGGGCTCAACTGGTTGATCAGCGACTTCGTCGGCTCGGTTCCCGGCGTGGCGCATGCGGTCGTCGTGGCGGCCGACGGTCTGCCACTGGCCTATTCCGACGGATTCCCACCCGATCGGGCCGATCAGCTTGCGGCGGTGGCGGCGGGTTTGATCAGTCTGACGCAGGGCGCCTCGCGGGTGTTCGAGGGCGGGGCGGTGACGCAGACGGTCGTCGAGATGCAGCGCGGGCTGTTGCTGATCATGTCGATCAGCGACGGGTCGTGCCTGGCCGTGCTGGCCGCGCCGGACTCGGACCTCGGACTCGTGGCGTATCAGATGACGTTGCTGGTGGATCGAGCGGGACAGGTGCTCACGCCGGCGCTGCGCGCCGAGCTGCAGTCGTCCCACTCGCGGAGGTGACGGTGGACCCGTGGGGGCAGCCGCACGGCGGCGCCCCGATCCCCCAGGAGCCCGCGTCCCCGGTCCGCCCCTTCACCGTGACCGGAGGGCGTACGACCCCGCGCATGCAGCTCGCGATCGAGGCGCTCGTGTCGTCGGCGACCACGGCCCACCTCGATCTGTCCGGCCGCCCACCCGAGTACCGCGCGATCAGCTCGCTGTGCCGTCAGGTGCGGTCGGTGGCGGAGGTGTCGGCGTTGTTGCGGATTCCGCTGGGTGTGGTGCGTGTGGTGATCGCGGACATGGCGGCTGAGGGGTTGGTGCAGGTGCATCAGCCGCAGCTGGATGCGGGCAAGCCGGATGTGACTTTGCTGGAGAGGGTGCTCAGTGGACTTCGCAGGCTCTAGAGATGTGGCCGGTTCCGGTCGGGGGCTGACGTCGACGAAGATCGTCGTTGCGGGTGGTTTCGGTGTGGGGAAGACGACGTTCGTGGGGGCGGTGTCGGAGATCATGCCGTTGACGACGGAGGCGGTGATGACCGATGCGTCGGCGGGGGTGGACGATGTGGGGTTGGTTCCGCATAAGACGACGACGACGGTGGCGATGGATTTCGGGCGGGTGTCGCTGGATCGTGATTTGATCTTGTATTTGTTCGGGACGCCGGGTCAGCATCGGTTCTGGTTCATGTGGGATGACCTGGTGCGGGGGGCGATCGGTGCGGTGGTGCTGGTGGATACGCGGCGGCTGGCCGACAGTTTTCCGGCGGTGGATTATTTCGAGGAGGCGCGGTTGCCGTTCGTGGTGGGGATCAATGGGTTCGATGGGCGGTTTCCGCATGGTGAGGAGGAGATTCGGGAGGCGATGACGTTGGGGGCGCATATCCCGATCGTGCGTACGGACGCGCGTGATCGGGAGTCGGTCAAGAGTGCGTTGATCACTCTGGTGGAGCACGCCCTGACCACGCACGTCGGGGTGCCCGGCCGATGAGCGGGCGCGCGGACGGGCGCGGAGGCCGTGGGGCCGGATAGGCTGGAGTCCGGTCCATTCACCCGTCCAATCGCTTCGAGGGCTGGCCACTCACGTGTTCGAGACGCTTTCCGACCGGCTGACTTCGGTCTTCTCCTCCCTTAGGTCCAAGGGCAGGCTTTCCGACGCCGACATCGACGCGACCTGCCGCGAGATCCGCATCGCCCTGCTCGAGGCCGACGTCGCGCTGCCGGTGGTGAAGGACTTCGTGGCCCGGGTCAAGGAACGGGCGCGCGGAGCCGAGGTCTCCCAGGCGCTCAACCCCGCCCAGCAGGTCGTGAAGATCGTCAATGACGAGCTGATCGCGGTCCTGGGCGGTGAGACGCGCAGGCTGCGCCACGCCAAGACCCCGCCGACCGTCATCATGCTCGCCGGTCTCCAGGGATCGGGAAAGACCACGCTCGCCGGCAAGCTGGCCAAGTGGCTGCGCGACCAGGGCCACGCTCCGCTGCTCGTGGCGTGCGACCTTCAGCGGCCCAACGCCGTACAGCAGCTGTCGGTCATGGCCGAGCGGGCCGAGGTCGCCGTCTTCGCGCCCCAGCCGGGCAACGGCGTCGGCGATCCGATCGAGGTGGCCAGGGAGTCGATCGACCACGCCCGGCGCCGCCAGCACGACGTGGTCATCGTCGACACCGCCGGACGGCTGGGCATCGACGAGGAGCTCATGCGGCAGGCGGCCGACATCCGCGACGCGATCAGCCCGGACGAGGTGCTGTTCGTGGTCGACGCGATGATCGGTCAGGACGCCGTGAGCACGGCTCAGGCGTTCATGGAGGGGGTCGGCTTCGACGGCGTCGTGCTGACCAAGCTCGACGGCGATGCCAGGGGCGGCGCCGCGCTGTCGGTCCGGCATGTCACCGGCCGTCCGATCATGTTCGCCTCCACCGGCGAGAAGCTCGAGGACTTCGACGCCTTCCACCCGGACCGGATGGCGGGCCGGATCCTCGACATGGGCGACATCCTCACCCTGATCGAGCAGGCCCAGAAGACCTTCGACGAGCAGGAAGCCGCCAAGATGGCGGGCAAGCTCGCCTCCGGTGACGACTTCACGCTCGACGACTTCCTCGAGCAGATGATGATGGTCCGCCGAATGGGCCCCATCAAGAACCTGCTCGGCATGATGCCGGGCATGGGGCAGATGCGCGATCAGCTCAACCAGGTCGACGACCGGGACCTCGACCGCATCGCCGCCATCATCCGCTCCATGACCCCCGGCGAGCGCCGGGAACCGAAGATCATCAATGGCTCGCGGCGGGCCCGCATCGCCAAGGGCTCCGGGGTCACCGTCACCGAGGTCAGCAACCTCGTCGTCCGCTTCTTCGAAGCGCAGAAGATGATGAAGCGGATGACCCAGGGTCTGGGCATTCCCGGCATGCCGGGCCGGGGCAAGGGCCAGAAGGCGCAGAAGGCCAAGAAGGGCCGGCGCGTCAGCGGCGACCCCCGCAAGGCGGCGCGCGGCAAGGCCGCCTCCGGTACGGGCGGCACGCCCTCGCTGCCGAAGGGCATGGGCGCACTCGGCAACCTCGGCGCCGGGCAACTGCCCCCCGGCCTGGAACTCCCGCCGGGCTTCGACCCGTCGAAGTTCAAGCTGCCGGGCCAGAACTGACGCGATCTCCGGCATTGACGCCATGATGGCGAGGAGATGCCCGAGCATCCCGAGCCATCTGGCAGAATGTCTGGCTGGAACATCGTGACCAGGCGGGTGCCCTCTCACCCCCGCCGGTCGCGTCTGTCCCTCGGGCGGGTTCACATCGTGCCCCACTCGATGAGACACCGCTCACCCACGCTCTAATGCAGGAGAGACCACACTCGTGGCAGTCAAGATCAAGCTCAAGCGGCTCGGGATGATCCGCAACCCGCAGTACCGCATCGTCGTCGCCGACAGCCGGAGCAAGCGCGACGGCCGTGCGATCGAGGAGATCGGCCTGTACCACCCGAAGGAGAACCCCTCGCGCATCGAGGTGAACTCCGAGCGGGCGCAGTACTGGCTGGGCGTCGGCGCGCAGCCGACCGACCCGGTTCTCAAGATCTTCAAGCTGACCGGCGACTGGCAGAAGTTCAAGGGCGAGCCCGCTCCGGCGACGCCGCTTCAGGTGGCCGAGCCCAAGCCCGACCGCCACGCCGCCTACGAGGCCGCGGCCAAGGAGACGCTGACCGGCGACACCGGTGCGGCCACCACCCAGAAGAAGGCCAGGAAGCCCGCCAAGGCCGAAGCGACCGCCGAGGCCCCGGCAGCCCAGGCGCCGGCCGCCGAGGAGAAGCCGGAAGGCGAGGCCTGAGATGCTCGAGGAGGCCCTCGAGCATCTGGTCAAGGGCATCGTCGAACATCCTGACGACGTCCGGGTCCGCGCGCGACGCATCCGCACCGGACGCGTCCTCGAGGTCCGGGTCCATCCGGAAGACCTCGGCAAGGTCATCGGCCGCGGCGGCCGTACGGCCAGGGCACTGCGCACGGTCGTGAACGGGCTGTCCCAGGGCAGGTACGTACGGATCGACCTGGTCGATCTGGACGAGGTCCGCTGAGGACGACCTGATCTCCGGGGGACCCCGCATGGGGTCCCCCGCTCGGCTTCCGGGGGTCCGGCGCCGGCGAGATTCGTTTCTGGAAGAAGGCGACAAGTGCAGTTGGTGGTGGGCAGGATCGGCCGGCCGCACGGCGTGCGGGGCGAGGTCACCGTCGAGGTGCGCACCGACGACCCCGACGTGCGCTTCGCCCCCGGTACGGCGCTCGCCACCGACCCGGCGGAAGCCGGGCCGCTGACGGTCGAGGGAGCACGCTGGCACAAGGGGATCCTGCTGCTGGCCCTGGCCGGCGTGACCGACCGTGACGCCGCCGAGGAACTGCGGGGCACGCTGCTCGTCATCGACTCCGCCGACGTCCCGCGTTCCGCCGACCCCGACGAGTTCCGCGATCACGAGCTCATCGGCCTGGCGGTGCTGACCGTGGCCGGCGAGCGGGTCGGTGAGGTCACCGACGTCCTCCACCACGGGCAGGACCTCCTCGTGGTCCGCCGTCCGGCGCGGAGCGATGCCTACGTTCCTTTCGTCAAGGCGCTCGTCCCCGAGGTCGATCTCGACCGGGGCGTCCTGGTCGTCGACGCGCCGCCCGGCCTGTTCGATCTCGGCGAGTCCGAGTAGGGCGACGGCGAGCAGGAGGAGGCCACGCATGCGCGTCGACATCATCTCGATCTTTCCCGAATACTTCGCTCCGCTCGATGTGTCGCTGGTGGGCAAGGCGCGGGAGCGGGGCATCCTCGAGATCCATCTTCACCAGTTGCGGGACTGGACCCGCGACGTCCACAAGACCGTGGACGACACGCCGTACGGCGGGGGCCCCGGCATGGTGATGAAGCCGGAGATCTGGGGCGAGGCCATCGACGCGGTGATCTCCGCAGGCCGGTCGGCGCTGGGCGAACCGGCCGGGGCGCCACGGATGATCGTGCCGACGCCGAGCGGCCGGCCGTTCACCCAGGAGACGGCCATCGAATACGCCGCCGAGCCCTGGCTGCTGTTCACACCCGCCCGTTACGAGGGCATCGACTCCCGCGTCGCCGCCGAGTACGGCTCCCGCCTGCGGGTCGACGAGGTGAGCATCGGCGATTACGTGCTGGCGGGCGGTGAGGCGGCCGTCCTCGTGATCGTCGAGGCCGTTGGGCGGCTGCTGCCCGGTGTTCTCGGAAACGCCCGATCGGTCGCCGACGACTCCTTCGCCCCCGGACCGATGGCCAACCTTCTGGAGGGCCCGGTCTACACCAAGCCACCGGTGTGGCGCGGCCACGAGGTGCCCGAGATCCTGCTGTCCGGCCACCACGGGAAGATCGCCCGCTGGCGGCGTGACCAGGCCCTCCGGCGCACGTTGGAGAAGCGGCCCGAGTTGGTCGCCCGGCTCGATCCGGCCGGTCTCGACAAGGACGACCGGAAGATCCTGGCGGAGTTCGAGGCCGCTTGCGGAGTCCCGTTTCGCGCGCGGCCTCATGATGTGGCAAACTAAGACGCTGCTGCCGCTTTTCGGGTGGCCGGGTGTCGCCCGGTCCCGGCCGCAGCACAACCGGACGTAAATCAAGCCAAGCGCGCGTGTCCCCCTCGTCGCCGAGCCTCGTCGGCCCGGCCGGGTGGACCTCCGCGTGCCCATGTCAGCGAGGAACCGCCGCCATGCACACGCAGATCCAGGAGCTCGAGAAGGCTGCTCTACGCAGCGACATTCCGGCGTTCCGCCCGGGTGACACGCTGGAGGTCCACGTCCGCGTCGTCGAGGGCAACCGGTCCCGTATCCAGGTGTTCAAGGGGTTCGTCCTGCGTCGGCAGGGCGGCGGCGTGCGTGAGACTTTCACCGTTCGCAAGATCAGCTACGGTGTCGGCGTCGAGCGGACCTTCCCGGTGCACAGCCCGGTGATCGAGAAGATCGTCGTGGTGACCCGGGGCGATGTCCGCCGGGCGAAGCTCTACTACATGCGCGACCTGCGCGGCAAGGCGGCGCGCATCCGCGAGAAGCGTGAGGCGACGCCGGCCGCCAAGTAGGTCAAGGAGTGTCGATCGTGGTCCGTGCCATCGGTACGGACCACTTTCTTTTGGCGGTGACGCCGCGTCCACGCCACTGGTCACCGCGGACATCATTTAGGCTCAGCACCGTTGACTAGCGAAGGTCAGGGGTTCGGCGTGTGCCCCCCTGCCGAGGACGGGGTGGACGTGGTCGCCGAAGACATCCAGCAGAGCGCCGATGGTCCCAAAGAGAAGAAGGGTTCGTTCTGGCGGGAGCTCCCCGTCCTCATCGTGGTGGCCCTCGGCCTGGCCCTGCTCATCAAGACCTTCGTCGTGCAGGCGTTCTACATCCCGTCGGAGTCGATGGAGAACACCCTGCTGATCAACGACCGCGTGCTCGTCAACAAGCTCGTCTACCACGTCCGCGACATCGAGCGCGGCGACGTCGTGGTGTTCTCGGGCGTGGACTCCTGGGATCCCGAGGTGCGTCTGGAGGAGCCGTCGAACCCGATCACCGCGGCCGCCCGCTGGATCGGCACGGCCTTCGGCGTGGTCCCGGGGGAGAAGGACTACATCAAGCGGGTCATCGGACTGCCGGGCGACCGGGTGAAGTGCTGTGACGGTGAGGGCCGCGTGACGGTGAACGGGGTGCCGCTGGACGAGAAGGCATACCTGCACCCGGGAGACGCGCCCTCCGATACGCCCTTCGATGTCACGGTGCCACCCGGGCGGCTGTGGGTGATGGGCGACCACCGCGCCGTCTCCTCCGACTCGCGGCGCCACACGGGTGATCCCGGAGGCGGCGCGATCCCCGCGGACCAGGTGATCGGCCGCGCCTTCGTCATCGTCTGGCCGTTCGACCGGGCCCAGGTCCTGCCGATCCCCGACACGTTCGCCCAGCCCGCGCTGAAGGCCGCCGGAACCGTGGGCGGGGCCGCCCCCGTGCTGGCGGGCTTCGCGGGAGCCGTACCACTGGTGATGATGCGCCGCAGACTCAAGAACCGCAGATCAGCCAGTCGGTAGAGGAAGGTCATGACGAAGACCGGCAAGACCGAGAAGACCGAAGAGACCGAGAAGAAGGGGTCGGGGCTCCGCGACACGATCCTGTACGGGCTCGGCGGGATCGTGGTGGCCCTACTGGTCCACGCGTTCGTCCTGCAGTCGTTCTACATTCCCTCCGGGTCGATGGAGAACACGCTGCTGCTGAACGACTACGTGGCGGTGAACAAACTCGCCTACAAGTTCGGCGACGTGGATCGGGGCGACATCGTCGTCTTCAAGGGCTGGGACGGCGAGGACACGATCAAACGGGTCATCGGCGTGGGCGGCGACACCGTGAAATGCTGCGACACCAAGCGCCGGATCACGGTCAACGGCACCCCGCTCGAGGAGGAGGGCGCCTATCTGTATCCGGGGGTCTATCCCTCGGGGCGCAAGTTCGAGGTGAAGGTGCCTCCGGGACGGCTGTGGCTGATGGGCGACCATCGGAACAACTCCATGGACTCCCGTACGTTCCTGGAGGACGGGCATCTGGGCACGATCTCCGAGGACGACGTCATCGGCCGGGCCTTCGTCCGGTTCTGGCCGTTCTCGCGCTTTTCCTGGCTGTCCCCGCCGGAGACTTTCGCCGCGGTCCGCTGATCTCGCCGGTCCCGATTCACCTGGGCTTTTGCCCGAGGTGGGGGTTCGGGCCGTATCGCCGAGGCGGAATGGGGCGTAATGTGCTTGTCGTCATGACGCCTTTGTATCGCCCGCGTCCCAGTGTGGTGCGGCGGGATTCGGGACTGTACGGCTACGAGCGGGCCCTGGCACGACGGGGGTTCACGCCGATCGCCGGGGTGGACGAGGCAGGCCGTGGTGCCTGCGCCGGGCCGCTGGTGGTCGCCGCGGTGGTGCTCGGCCGGGAGATCGACGGCCTGGCCGACTCCAAGCTCCTCACCGAGGCCGCCCGGGAGCGCCTCTACGACCACATCACCGTGACGGCGCGCGCGGTCGGCGTCGTCGTCATCCCCCCAGAGGAGATCGACGCGAGGGGTCTGCACAGGTGCAACGTGACGGGGATGCGCCGGGCGGTGGCGGGGCTGGGCATCGATGTCGGTTACATCCTGACCGACGGGTTCCCGGTGGCCGGCCTTCCCGCACCGTCGCTCGCCGTATGGAAGGGCGACCAGGTCGCGGCCTGCGTCGCGGCGGCCTCGATCGTGGCCAAGGTGACCAGGGACCGCCTGATGCGCGGCCTGGACGAGGTGTTTCCCGAGTACGGCTTCGCCGTCCACAAGGGTTACGTCACGTCCGGCCATCGACGGGCTTTGGCCCAACATGGACCCAGCCCCCATCACCGGTTCTCGTTCGTGACGGTGGCCAGGGTGACTCGTGGAGCGGAGATCCAGGACGCGGGCCCGTCGACCGGGCAGGATGGGGGCATGCAAGAGAATGAGGTGGGGGCCGGTGTCGTCTGAAAGGGCGATCGCGACGGGGAGCGGAAGAGGAGGTCCGGAGTGAGCGCGGAAGATCTCGAGAAGTACGAGACCGAGATGGAGCTGCAGCTCTACCGGGAGTACCGCGACGTCGTGGGACTGTTCACCTACGTCGTAGAGACCGAGCGGCGCTTCTATCTGACCAACTCGGTGGATCTCGACGTCCGGACGGCCGAGAACGGTGACGTCTTCTTCGACGTGAAGATGCAGGACGCCTGGGTGTGGGACATGTACCGTCCCGCGCGCTTTGTGAAGAACGTGCGAGTCGTGACCTTCAAGGACGTCAACATAGAGGAACTGGCCAAGCCGGATCTGGAGATGCCCAAGGAGGGATTCTCGAGCTGACCGATCTCGAGCCCGGTTTTCCCCAGAACCGGGTTCGGCGGGCCGGGGCGCCGTCCGCCTGTCGCACTGTTGGGGCATGCGCTCGGTCATCTGCCTGCTCGCCTGCCTCGTGACCACCTGGTCCGGCATCGGCCTCTCGTCGCGGCCGCCGCCGCCCACTGGTGCGGGCGACGGCCCGGACGGCGGATCGCCGGCCCCGGCGGTCATGTCATGGCGTCGCCCGCTCGGTGTTCGCGGCCAGGTGATCAGAGGCTTCGATCCGCCGCCCCGGCCGTGGCTCGCCGGCCACCGTGGGGTGGATCTCGCGGCGCGGGCCGGCGACGAGGTCCACGCGGCCGGTCCGGGAATCGTCGGATACGCCGGCCGGGTGGCCGGGCGAGGCGTCGTCGTCATCGCGCACCCGAACGGGCTGCGCACCACCTATCTCCCGGTCCGGGCATCGGTGGTGGCCGGCGGACGGGTGGCAGCGGGCGACGTGATCGGGGTGGTCGAGGATGTCGTGGGACATTGCCGGAGGGTCTGTCTCCACTGGGGACTCCTCCGCGGCAGGAGCTACCTCGATCCCCTCGCGCTGTTCGGCCTCGGCAGGGTCCGCCTGCTGCCGTCCTGGCCGGAGACGGGGCCGGGGGAGAGTCAGGTCAGGCCCGTGGGTGAGCCTGCCGATACGCGGCTCTGAGCCGTTCGACGGACACATGGGTGTAGATCTGCGTGGTGGACAGCGACGCGTGGCCGAGCATCTCCTGAACGCTGCGCAGGTCGGCTCCGCCCTCGAGCAGATGGGTGGCCGCGGTGTGCCGGAGGCCGTGCGGGCCCATGTCCGGTGCTCCGTCGATCTCCGCCAGCCGCGCGTGCACGATCCGCCTGACCGTGCCCTGGTCGATCCGGCCCCCGCGCACTCCGATGAAGAGGGCGGGCCCTGAGCTCTCGCGGACCAGCGACGGCCTGCCGCGCACGCACCAGGCGTCCAGCGCGCGCAGCGCGGGCGCTCCCATGGGCACCGTTCGCTCCCTGCCGCCCTTGCCCAGCACCCGCACGGTCCGGCGATCGCGGTCGACGTCGTCCAGGTCGAGACCGCACAGCTCGCTCACCCGCACACCGGTGGCGTAGAGCAGCTCCATGATCGCCTGATCGCGCAGGTCCCTGGGATCGCCGGAACTCGTCCGGTCGGCCGCGGCCCCGTCGAGTACGGCCCGGGCCTCCGCCTGGTCCAGCACCTTGGGCAGGCTCCGGCGCGGCTTGGCGGTGCCCAGCAGCAACCCGGGATCGTGGTCCGACCAGCCGCGCCGGTGGCAGAAGGCCGTGAAGGCCCGCGCGCACGCCGTTCGACGTGCCAGCGTGGCCCGGGACAGCCCGGCCCGATGCTGATCTCCCAGCCAGTCGCGGAGAGCGGCGACGTCGAGAGCGGCGATCGCCTCCAGACCGGTGCTTTCCCGCTCCGCGGCCGCCAGGTGCGCGAACAGCGAGGCGATGTCTCCCAGGTACGCCCTGACGGTGTGCGGCGACAGACCTCGCTCCAGGCGAAGATGGCGCTCGAACGCCGCCAGGACCGGCTCGAACCCGTTGGACGACATCTCAGGTGACCCCCAGGGTGATCTCCCTGCCGTCCCCCACGTCGATCGTTGCCGAGATGCGGACGGTCATGATTCGCATGCTAACCGTCGACCCATTCGTGATCTCGATGAATCGGACTACCGGGAGCGGCGGAGTCGCCAGCCGCGGTTCGACTGCTCGACGAATCCGGCGGCGGCCAGCCCGCCGAGGCAGGCGAGGGCCGTGGTGAGATCCACCCCGGCTGCGACGGCGACCGCGGCGGGCCCCGTCCCGCCACGGGCGGGCACCGCCTCCAGCACCCGTCTCGTCTCGTCGTTCAGCGCGTCCCGGGGGAGCACGGGTCCCCGGGGATGTGGGGCGAGGTCGGTCCCGATGGAGCCGACCAGATCGATCACTTCGTCGGCGGAGGTCACACAGACCGCCCTGCCCTCCCTGATCAGCACGTGACAGCCCACCGAGGTCTCCGAGGTGACCGGGCCGGGCACGGCCATCAGATGCCGGTTCAGGTCGGCGGCGTGCCCTCCGGTGTTGAGCGCTCCGCTCCGCGCCGCGGCCTCGACGACGACCGTGCCGCGCGACAGTGCGGCGATCACCCGGTTGCGTACGAGAAACCGCGGCCTCGTGGGATGGAAGCCCAGCGGCCATTCGCTGATCACGAGGCCATGGGAGCGCACGGCGCGGAACAACTCCTCGTGAGCCGTTGGATAGCAGACGTCCGTACCGCAGGCCAGCACGGCCACCGTCGCCGCCCCGGCCGCCAGCGCGCCGCGGTGGGCGGCGCCGTCGATCCCGTAGGCTCCACCACTGATCACCGACCAGCCGCGCTCGCCGAGTCCCGAGCCGAGATCGCTCGCGACGGTCGTCCCGTAGGCGGTCGCGGCCCGTGCTCCGACTATCGAGACGGAGCGCAGGCAGGCGAAGCGCAGGTTGGCCCGCCCATCGAGCCACAGTCCGAACGGCCGCCGGTCAGCGAGGTCGTCGAGCTGGGTGGGCCACTCGGCGTCGCCGGGGACCACCAGCCGGGCCCCCTGCTCCAGTCCCGCGGTGAGCAGGGCCTCGGGGTCCGTGTAGCGGGCGGCCCAACCCGCGACGAGCCGGGTGAGATCGAGACGGCGCCGCGACGCCGACGCGAGCGCGGCCTCCCGCCGCACGAACTCCGGCTCCAGCCCGCCGCGCCGAGCCTGTTCCAGCGCGGCCACCGGGCCGTACGCGGCGATCAGCCGGCCCATCACCGGATCACCGGCCTCGGCCATGCGCATGAGCGCGGCCCGGGCCGCCCGCTCCTCCTCCCGGGCGTGATCCTCGGGGACGCCGTGCCGGGCCTCCGCCGGGCCCTCCGCCCGAGCCCCGGTGTCGGCCCGGCCCTCGTCTCGTCCCGTCTCCTCCAGCGGTTCACCCATCGGTTCACGTCCCCCCATCAGTCCACCCCCAGCCACATCGCCAGCGCCCCGGACGTCTCCTGCTCGCCGGGGATCTCCCGGTCCGCGAGGTCGGCCAGGGTCCAGGACAGGCGGAGCACTCGGTCGAGCCCACGCGCGCCGAGCGTGCCGAGGTCGAGGCCACGATGCAGCGGGGCGAGGGCCTCGCTCGGCAGGCGGAACTCGTCGTGCAGGGCGGCGGACGGCACCTCGGCGTTCGCACGCCAGGGCGTCCCCGCCAGCCGCCGGGCGGCACGTTCCCTCGCGAGCAGGACCCGCTGTGCCACGACCTCGGTCGACTCGGTGAAGTGCCGGTCCGCCAGCAGTTCGGCCCGGGTGGCCCGGCCGACCCGCACCTTCACGTCGATCCGGTCGAGCAGCGGGCCGGACAGCCGCGCCAGATAGCGCCGCCGGGCGCCCGGCGTGCACCGGCAGGGTTCCCGCGACGTCCCCGGACGGCCGCAGGGGCACGGGTTGGCCGCGAGGACGAGCATGAAGCGAGCGGGAAAGGTGATCGTCCCGCTCGCCCGCGCGATCGTCACCGTGCCGGACTCGAGCGGCTGACGCAGAGACTCGAGCACGGAGGCGGCGAACTCGGGGGCTTCGTCCAGGAACAGCACCCCCCGGTGCGCGAGCGACACCGCGCCGGGACGCACCGTCCCGCCGCTGCCGCCGCCCACGATCGAGGCCACCGTCGCGCTGTGATGCGGAGCCACGAACGGAGGCCGGGTGAGCAGCGGCCGACCGGCCGGGAGCGTCCCCGCCACCGATTGGATCGCCGACGCCTGCAGGGCCTCTTCGCGGCCGAGCGGGGGCAGCAGGGTCGGCAGCCGCTCGGCCAGCATGGTCTTTCCTGTGCCCGGCGGGCCGACCATCCAGAGGTTGTGCCCACCGGCCGCGCACACCTCCAGAGCCCTGCGCGCGAGCGGCTGACCGGCCACGTCCCGCAGGTCGGGCGTGCTCTCCGGCCCGCTCGTCGTGGACCCGGCATCGGCGGCCCCGGTGGGCGGCACGGGCGGTCCGGCGGCGATCGGCAGGCGGTTCAGGTCGCCGGTGCGCAGCCACCGCACGAGCTCGCCGAGGCGGGTGACGGGGAGCACGGTGAGGCCGGGCACGAGGGCCGCTTCGGCGGCGTTGCACGCGGGCACGACGACCGTGCCGATTCCCGCCTCCGCCGCCGCCAGCACGGCGGGCAGCACGCCCCTGATCGGCCGCACCCTGCCGTCGAGCCCCAGCTCGCCGAGGAACAGCGGATCCGCGATGCGGTGCGCGGGGACGGCACCGGCCGCGCCCAGCACGGCGACGGCGATGGCCAGATCGAAGATCGAGCCCCGCTTGGGCAGGCTCGCCGGGAACAGGCTGACCGTGATCCGTGTGTCGGGCCAGGCGAAGCGACTGTTGATCAACGCCGAGCGCACCCGCCCGCGTGCCTCGCTGGTCGCGGTGTCGAGGAGGCCGATGAAGTGCGTGCCCGCGACTCCGGGCCCCACGTCGGCCTCGACCTCGACCATCCGGCCGGTGACGCCCACCAGCGCGACGCACCGGGTCCTCGCCACGGCCATGTCAGATCACTCCGCGCTCGTGGCGTACGGCGAAGTCGCCGGCGAACCGCTCCAGCGCGACCACGTCGACCCGGATCGCGCCGAACGTCTCGGACCGCCCGGCCAGCCACCGGCCCGCCAGGCGCCGCAGACGCCGCAGCTTCTCGAGGGTGACCGCCTCGAACGCGGTGCCGTGGCTGCGGCCGGAGCGGGTCTTCACCTCCACGACGACCAGCGTGTCGCCGTCCCTGGCGAGGATGTCGATCTCACCCTGCGAGCATCGCCAGTTGCGGGCGAGAATCCGCATGCCCCCCGCCTCGAGGAAGTCCGCGGCGAGCTGCTCGCCGCGTCTGCCCAGTCGATCTTTCGCGGCCATGTGACCACCTCCGGCCCCGACGGTCGCCGACCGAGGGCTACCCTCGATGGGCCGAACGGCGTTCTGTGGACAACTCCCCGCGGAGAATCGCGGTCAAGTGGGGGAGGGGGCGACGGGCATGATCGGGGAGCTCATCCGGGAACTCGGCGAGGGAGTCGGGGTCGCCCTGCCGGACGTCCGCGTGACCGGCGCGGACCCGGTGCTGCCGTCCGTCTTCCGGGTCGGCACGGCCGCCACCGTGTGCGTGGGCGCGGCGACCGCCGCCGTGGCCGCCTACTGGAGGCCCGCCGATCCGCCGGAGGTGCTCGTCGATATGCGACACGCGGCGGTGGCCTTCCAGAGCGAGCGACACTTCCAGGTCGACGGCGAGCACCTCGATGTCTGGGCGCCCCTGTCGGGCGACCATCGCACCCGGGACGGCTGGGTCAGGCTGCACTGCAACTTCGCACACCATCGGGACGCCGCGCTCCGGGCACTGGAGTTGCCGGCCGGGGCGACCGTGGAGGACGTCGCACGCGCCTGCGAGAGCCGTACGGCCCTCGACGTCGAGGAGGCGGTGACCCGCGAGGGCGGGGGCGCGGCCGCGATGCGCAGCCGGGCCGAATGGCTCGCGCACCCGCAGGCGCGCGTGGTCGCGGAGCGGCCCCTGGTCGCGCTCACCCGCCTGCCCGGCACCTCGGGTGCGGCCGGGCCGTCCGGACGAGACGAACCGCCGAAGGGGGAGCGGCCGCTGAGCGGGGTGCGCGTCCTCGACCTGACCCGGGTGATCGCCGGGCCGGTGGCCGCCCGCACGCTCGCCGCTCACGGGGCGGAGGTGCTGCGGGTCGGCGCCGCCCATCTGCCCGAGGTGCCCGGGCTCGTCGTCGAGACGGCGTTCGGCAAGCGGTCGTGCCACATCGATATCCGCTCGGAGCCCGAGGCACTGCGCGACCTCGTCCGGGAGGCCGACGTGGTCATTCAGGCGTACCGGCCTGGGGCACTGGCGGCCAGGGGGTTCGGGCCGGCCGATCTCGCGGCGCTGCGGCCGGGAATCGTCTGCGTCGACATCTCCGCGTACGGCTCCCGCGGTCTCTGGGGCGACAGACGGGGCTTCGACAGTCTGGTCCAGATGGCCTGCGGAATCGCCCACGAGAACGGCGACGGATCCCGGCCTGCTCCACTGCCGGCCCAGGCGCTCGATCACGGCAGCGGCTTCCTCGCCGCCTTCGGCGCGGTCGCCGCGCTGCTGCGCCGCCGGGCCGAGGGCGGATCGTGGCACGTAGAGGTGGGCCTGGCGCGCACGGCCGGCTGGCTCGACGATCTCGGCAGGGTCGACGGCGCCGGGATTCCGCAGCCGTCGGCCGACGGACTGCTGGCCACCATGCCCAGCGCTTTCGGCGCCCTCACCTACGTGCGGCCGCCGGGGCTGATCGAGGGAGCGGAGCCGCACTGGTCGAGCCCGCCGCGGCGGGGCGAGCACCGCGCCGAATGGGCGACAGCCACAGGCAGGGGATGACGAGGAGCGCGGCGATCGAGCACACCCACAGCGTGGGCCGGAGCCCGATTGACGCTCCGAGCAGGCCGCCGAGCATGCTGCCCGGCGCCATCACGCCCTGGGTGGCGAAGCCGATCGTGGCGTTCACCCGGCCGAGCAACTCGGCGGGAGCCTCACGCATCGTCACGGAGCTCGCGCAGACGCTGTAGCAGACGATGGCCACACCCGTGACCACCTCTGCCGCGCCGAGCTGGCATACGACGAGCCAGACCGGGCCCCCGGCCGCCGCCGTCGCGACGAATCCGACGGGAAAGAACAGCACCGAGCCGAGGAGCACCCGGTTCTCGCCGAACCGGCGGGCCAGCCGGGGTGCGAGCACGGCGCCGAGCAGCCCGCCGACGCCGAACCCGGTCGCGGCCACACCCACCAGAGCGCCGGGAAGGCCCAGCACGCGTACGGCGAACAGCACGAAGAGCGCGAGCTGGGCCGCGCCGAGCAAGTTGACGATCATCCCGGTGGCGCAGAGCGCGCGCAGCGTGCCGTGCCTCACCAGCGCGCTCATGCCCTCGCCGATCTCGCGGAGCATGCCCCTTCGTCGGCTGCGCGTCCCGTGCTCCGGTGCGCGGATGCCTCTGAGACAGAGGGCGGACGCCAGGAACGTGACCGCGTTGACCACGACGGCCACCGGGGCGGTCAGCAGGGCGACGAGCAGGCCGCCCAGGCTCGGTCCGCACATCTGGGCGATGGCGAACACGGACTGGAAACCCGCCAGGGCCGCTGTCCGCTGCGAGGGCGCCACCACGGACGTCAGGTGGGGAAGGTTGAACGAACGGAACAGCACCGTGCACACACCGACGGTCAGCGCGACCGCGATCAGCCAGGGGATGCTCAACAGCCCGCCCAGCCAGGCCGCGGGCACGGACAGTACGGCGAGGCCGGCGGCGACCTCGCACGTCGCCATCACCGGCCTGCGGCGGATCACGCGGTCGGCGAGCGCGCCCGACGGGAGGCCGACCAGCAGGAACGGGACCGTCGAAGCGGCGGTGAGCAGGCCCATCTCGATCGGAGACGCGGCCAGCACGGTGGCCGCCGTGAGCGGTAGCGCGAGCCGGGCCACTTCGCTGCCGGTCTCCGAGACCGCTCGGGCCGACCAGAGCAGCCGGTAGTCCCGCTGGCGCCGTAACGGGACGGGGCCGCCTGACTCGGGAGAGGCGGAGGTCTCAACGGAGGGGATCGACATATTTGTGAAACTAGTGCTTCATAGTTGTGAAGTAAAGACTTCATATCTTGGAACCGGGTAGCGTGGGGTGATATGACGAGCGTTCGGTCGGAGGAGTACCGGCGGGTCACCGACACCGGAGTCCTGCGAGCGATGGCGCATCCCGCCCGGCTGGCCATCCTGACCCGGCTGCAGACCGAGGGGCCGGCGACGGCCACGGAGTGCGCCCAGGTCACCGGGTTGTCACCCAGCGCGTGCAGCTATCACCTCCGAACGCTGGCCAAACACGGGTTCGTGGCGGATGCGCCGCCCAGAGGGGACGGCAGGGAGCGGGTGTGGCGGGCGCTCCAGCGCGGCTGGGGGTTCGAGGACCCCGAGGGTGAGCTGAGCCCAGACATCGTTCAGGCGCAGCGGGCCGTGATCGACACCGTTCTGGCCGCGGCGGCGCAGCGGCTGGCCGACTACCTGGCGCAGTCTGACCGGGAGTCTCGCGAGTGGCGGGCCGCGGCCTGGCTCACCCATGCGGTGCTGCTGGTCGACGCCGAGGAACTGCGAGCGCTGGCCGAGCGGATCAACGAGCTCATCCATCCGTACCGGGTGACCGAGCGCGCGGCCGAGGACGCTCCCACAGGGGCCCGGCTGGCGGAGGTCCACCTCCGACTGTTCCCGCGGGCGCCGCGCGGGGCCGCGCCGCACGCCCGCGAAGCCGCCGGTGCCGCCGGTGCCGACGAAGCGGTCGTCACCTGATAAGGCGGATCCGTATAGACTGTTCGACGGCCTGCTTGTGCGGGCCGAATTCGCACGCCCGTTCACGGGAGTGTCCGCGCGGATCGCGAGATCGCGCGAGACACGACCAGGGGCCGTCTCCTCGGTCCGGACCGGGGCGTGTTCACCAGAACACGACCTCGCCCGGTGAAGATGGCCCGGGGCGTCAGGACGCGGGCAACGGGCCCGCGTGACCAACCGAGGCCAGTGCCCGAGGGCACGCGACCATGGAGGAACAGCACCATGGCCCCTGTCGTCACCATGCGGCAGCTTCTTGAGAGCGGCGTTCACTTCGGCCACCAGACGCGCCGGTGGAACCCCAAGATGAAGCGCTTCATCCTCACGGAGCGCAACGGCATCTACATGATCGACCTGCGGATGTCGCTGTCGTACATCGACCGCGCGTACGACTTCGTGAAGGAGACCGTCGCGCACGGCGGCACGATCATGTTCATCGGCACCAAGAAGCAGGCTCAGGAGGCTATCGCCGAGCAGGCGTCGCGCGTCGGCATGCCGTACGTCAACCAGCGCTGGCTGGGCGGCATGCTCACCAACTTCTCGACCGTGCACAAGCGGCTCCAGCGTCTCAAGGAGCTGGAGGAGCTCGACTTCGACAACGTGGCCGGCTCCGGGCTCACGAAGAAGGAGCTCCTCATGCGCCGCCGCGAGAAGGAGAAGCTGGAGCGCACCCTCGGCGGCATCCGCGACATGGCCCGCGTCCCGAGCGCGATCTGGGTCGTGGACACCAAGAAGGAGCACATCGCGATCAACGAGGCCAAGAAGCTCGGCATCCCGGTCGTCGCGATCCTGGACACCAACTGCGACCCCGACGAGGTCGACTACCCGATCCCGGGTAACGACGACGCGATCCGCGCCGTCAGCCTCCTCACCCGTGTGGTCGCCGACGCCGTGGCCGACGGACTGATGACCCGCGCCGGCGCCTCCCGCGGTGAGGAGAAGCCGGCGGCCGGTGTCGCCGTCGCGGAGCCGCTGGCCGAGTGGGAGCGCGAGCTGCTCGAAGGCTCCGCCCCCGCCGCCGAAGCGGCCGAGGCCGGCGAGGCCCCCGCCGCCGAGCAGGCCGCCGAGCAGCCTGCGGAGCAGGCCGACCAGAGCGCGCAGAACGCTCAGGGCGAGCAGGCCTGACGCACGCTCCCGCCGCCGTACGGCCGAGCCGTACGGGAACGGCGACACGCTTCATCGGGCGGGCGCCCGGCCGCTGGAACACACCGGCGGGCGCCCGCCCCCCATGACGATTCGCATCCTGGTCCTGAAGAGGAAATCAGAACAATGGCTTCCGTGAACATGGCCGACGTCAAGCGGCTTCGCGAGATGACCGCCGCCGGCATGATGGACTGTAAGAAGGCGCTCGAGGAGTCCGCTGGCGACTTCGACAAGGCCGTCGACATCCTGCGTCTCAAGGGCGCCAAGGACGTCGGCAAGCGCGAGGCGCGCACGGCCTCGAACGGCCTGGTGGCCGTCAAGCACGAGGGCGACTCCCTGGCCGCGCTGCTGGAGATCAACTGCGAGACCGACTTCGTCGCCAAGAACGAGCGCTTCCAGCAGCTCGCCGCCGACATCGTCGCCCATGTCCTGGCGACCAAGCCCGGAGACGTGCCGACCCTGCTGGAGTCCCAGCTGAACGGCAAGACCGTCAAGGAGCTGCTCGACGAGACGAACGCCACGCTCGGCGAGAAGATCGAGATCCGCCGGTTCTCCGTGCTCGACGGCGGGTACATCGTGTCGTACATGCACAAGACCGACCCGCAGCTTCCGCCGGCGGTCGGCGTGCTGATCCAGCTCGACCAGCCGAACGCCGAGGTGGCCAAGGACATCGCGCAGCACACCGCCGCGATGGCGCCGAGGTTCCTGAGCCCCGCCGAGGTGCCGGCGGAGGTGATCGAGAAGGAGCGGTCGCTGTTCGAGCAGATGACCCGCGAGGAGGGCAAGCCCGAGCCGGCCAT
Organism: Sphaerimonospora mesophila; assembly: GCF_001417795.1. Taxonomy (NCBI): domain Bacteria; kingdom Bacillati; phylum Actinomycetota; class Actinomycetes; order Streptosporangiales; family Streptosporangiaceae; genus Sphaerimonospora; species Sphaerimonospora mesophila. The sequence continues at coordinate 456,121 of NZ_BCBX01000033.1, forward strand.
CGCGAAGATCGTCGAGGGCCGCGTCAACGGCTGGTACAAGGACTTCACGCTGCTGGAGCAGGCGTTCGTGAAGGACAACAAGAAGACGATCGCCAAGGTCGCGGACGAGGCCGGTGTCAAGGTTCTGGCCTTCACCCGGTACAAGGTGGGGCAGGCTTAGGCTTACCGCCAAGAGCCGTTGACCCTGGGATATTTCGAGGAGGCCGCCGCCGTGCAGGAAAACATCAGACCCGCCACGCCGGCGGCTTCGTCGTACGACGGGCCGCTGCGTTGGAAGCGGGTGATGCTGAAGCTGTCGGGAGAGGCGTTCGCCGGGGGGGACACGCTCGGCATCGACCCGCTCGTCGTCGCCCAGCTCGCCGACTCCGTCGCCGAGGCCGTCCGTGAGGGCGTGCAGGTGGCGGTGGTGGTCGGCGGCGGCAACATGTTCCGCGGCGCCGCCCTGTCCGAACAGGGCATGGACCGTGCCCGTGCCGACTACATGGGCATGCTCGGGACCGTCATAAACTGCCTCGCTCTGCAGGACTTCCTGGAGAAGCGCGGGATCGACACCCGTGTGCAGACCGCGATAACGATGCAGCAGGTCGCCGAGCCGTTCCTGCCGCGCAGGGCGATCCGGCACCTGGAGAAGGGGCGAGTGGTCATCTTCGGCGCCGGGCTGGGATCGCCGTTCTTCTCGACCGACACCTGTGCGGCGCAGCGGGCTCTGGAGATCGGCGCCGAGGCGCTGCTGAAGGGCACGCAGGTCGACGGCGTCTACGACGCGGACCCGCGGAAGAACCCCGATGCGGTACGGTTCGACCAGCTTGAGTACGGTGAGGTGCTGACGCGAGGTCTCGGGGTCATGGACGCCACCGCGATCAGCCTGTGCATGGACAACGGCCTGCCCATCGTGGTCTTCGATCTGATGGGCGAGGGCAACATCCTGCGGGCGGTTCGCGGTGAGAAGATCGGCACGCTGGTGAGTCCGGCAGGGAAATAGGGAGCCGCAGTGATCGACGAAACCCTCCTCGAGGCGGAGGAGAAGATGGAAAAGGCGGTGGCGGTCGCCAAGGAGGATTTCTCGGGTATCCGCACCGGCCGCGTCACCCCCTCGATGTTCAACAAGATCAACGTGGACTACTACGGGTCGCCAACTCCGATCCAGCAACTCGCGTCGTTTCACGTCCCCGAGGCCCGGATGGTCCTTGTCCAGCCGTACGACAAGGGTTCGCTGAACGCGATCGAGAAGGCCATCCGGGACAGCGATCTCGGGGTCAACCCCGGCAACGACGGCGCGGTCATCCGCGTGGTGTTCCCCGAGCTGTCGCAGGAGCGCCGCAAGGAGTACGTCAAGATAGCCCGGAACAAGGCGGAGGGCGCCCGGGTCTCCGTGCGGAACATCCGCCGTCACGCCAAGGACATCCTGGACAAGATGGTCAAGGACGGCGAGGCCGGTGAGGACGAGGTCCACCGCGCGGTGAAGGAGCTCGACGACCTCACCCACAGGCACGTCGCGAAGATCGACGAGCTGCTCAAGGGCAAGGAAGCCGAGCTGCTCGAGGTCTGACCGACACCTCGGCGGCGGGGAGCGACGGACGCGACCCGGGCCGACGGACCGGTACGACCGTGATCCTTGTGCCGCGCCGTGCGACGGCGGCGTGGCACAAGGATCACGCGTATAGGGAGTAGGACGTTTTGGACGCAACGGCCGCCACCTCGGAGAACGGGCCCGACAGGAAGTCGGCCGCCGGCGACGGCGGTGCCTTCGGAGCGGCCGCGGCCGCCGGGGGCGGGAGCCGTACGGGCCGGAACCTGCCGGCCGCCGTGGCGGTCGGCGTCGTGCTCGGCGTGGTCGTCATCGGCTCGCTCTACATTGTCAAGGCGGCCTTCCTGGTCGTCGTCCTGGCCGCCGTTGGCGTCGGCGTGCACGAGCTGGTCAAGGCGCTCGCGATCCACGGCATCCGGGTGCCGGTGGTGCCGCTGCTCGCCGGCATGGCGGCGATGGTCGTCGGTCCGTACTGGGGCGGGGTCCCCTTCCTCGTCGGCGCGTTCGCGGTGACCGCGATGGTCCTGCTGATCTGGCGGATGTTCCAGGGCGCCGACGGCTTCGTCAGGGACGCGACGGCGAGCATGTTCGTCGCGGTCTACCCGGCGCTGTTCGCCGGGTTCGTGCCGCTGCTGCTGAAGCCGGAGGACGGCGCCGACCGGGTCGTCATCTTCATCGCCGTGACGGTCTGCAGCGATATCGGGGGATATTTCGCCGGCATCTTCTTCGGCAAGCACCGGATGTCGCCGCTCATCAGCCCCAAGAAGACGTGGGAGGGCTTCGCCGGATCGGCGCTCGCCTGCGTCGTCGCCGGGGCGTTACTCGTCCATTTCCGGCTCGACTCCGGCTACTGGCAGGGGGCGGTCCTCGGCGCGGTCGTGGTCGTCTGCGCCACCCTCGGGGATCTCGTCGAGTCGGTGATCAAGCGTGATCTCGGCATCAAGGACATGAGCTCGCTGCTGCCCGGCCACGGCGGAGCGATGGACCGCCTCGACTCCCTGCTGTTCACGCTCGTCCCGGTCTGGCTGCTGCTGACGCTCCTCGTCGGCCCATGACCGTTCGCCCCGCCGTCAGCATCGGCGCCGTCAGCGGTGCCGTACGGCCAGGCGCGCGGCGAGCGCCTCGTGCCCCTGCTCCGCGGTGAAGCGGAGTTCGGCCTCGGTGAGCGGGAACAGCCACAGCCAGCGGACCGGTTCACCCCCAAACGCGAATCCTGACATGTCTGGAAATCCGGGTGGCTCGGCGAGCATGAGGACCCCCTGATAATCCAGGCCCATCGGGAACGCGTCGGCCCGCCACCGGGCCGTGTGACCGTGCCCCAGCCAGGTCACCGATCGCCAGGGATACCGGCCCAGCCAGGCGAACAGCCGGGTGACCACCCTCGGATCCCGTCGCGTCGCGACGGCGAGCTCCACCCGGCAGGCCGTGTCGTAGAGCTCGGCTCCCGGCATCCGCTGGCAGCTCATCCCCACCGTCGACAGGACGGCGTGGTCGCGTGCCGCCGTGGCCGGGCGTTCCGTCACGCCGATCACGGGCAGACCGCCTCCGCCGATCTCCCAGTAGCGGCCCGGCGGGCCGACCCTGCCGTCCAGGTGGCCCATCACGAACTGCTGGAACGAGGCCCAGCTTCCCTCCGTCTCCCGCCACCGCCAGTAGGCGCGCGCCTCGGCGACGCGGGTCGACAGCCCTTCCATCGCCTCGGCCAGCGGCCACGCGAACGGTGACTCGCCCACGGCGTCCCGCGCGTAACCGGGCATGCCGCGGTCCATGTCCGCCCAGCTCGGAATGACGGCCAGGAGTTCGCCGTTCTCGAACAGGGCGACGCCGTCACCCTCCTCGAACCAGAGCACGGACAGCGCGGCCGCGTCCAGCGGCGGGGTGCCGGCCGGACGAGCGGTGGCGTTCACCGGCAGCACGGGCGGCAGGCCGGCGTCGGTTCTGGCCGGGTCGGCCGCGTCCGGAGCCGGGCGGTGGTTGGCCAGCCAGACCGCTCCGCGTACGGCGCCCCGCGCGTCGCGCAGGTAGGCTACGGACGACTCCCGGTCGGTTTCGACTGTGAGAGTGCGGCTCCGGTATGGATTGGGGCTGGTGAGCACGGTGGTGATGTCCACCCGTCAACCTCCGGGTCGCCTCCGCGAACAGGCCGTCAGACCGAATGTAAGCCCGGTTGCTGCAGCCGTTAAGACCGTGTTCCGCCAACCACGAGATCGGAAGGTTTCCGCGTGAGCGAGCAGCCGACCACCACGCAGCCGACCACCGGCCAGGACCGGCCCGGCCGGCTGACCCTCATCGCGCCCCGCCGGGCCAAGCCGCGGCGTCACCTGGCGGATCTGAGCATGGCCGAGCGCCGGGAGGCGGTCGCCGAGCTGGGGGAGAAGCCGTTCCGCGCCGATCAGCTCTCGCGGCACTACTTCGCCAGGCTCACGGCCGCCCCCGAGCAGATGACCGACCTGCCGGGCGGGCTGCGTGAGCGGCTGGTCGAGCAGCTCATGCCGCCGCTGCTGACGTCCGTACGCGAGATCACCTGTGACGGCGGCATGACGCGCAAGACCCTGTGGCGGCTGTTCGACGGGTCGCTCGTCGAGTCGGTGCTCATGCGCTATCCCGACCGGGTCACCATGTGCGTGTCATCCCAGGCGGGCTGCGGGATGAACTGCCCGTTCTGCGCGACCGGCCAGGCCGGTCTCACCAGGAACATGTCCACCGCCGAGATCGTCGAGCAGGTCGTGGCCGGGGCCAGGTCGCTGGCACGCGGCGACGTTCCCGGCGGCCCCGGCCGGGTCGGCAACATCGTCTTCATGGGGATGGGCGAGCCGCTGGCCAACTACAAGGCCGTCATCGGCGCGGTCCGCCGCATCGTCGACCCCGTGCCCGCCGGCCTCGGCATCTCCGCCAGGGGCGTCACGGTCTCGACCGTCGGCCTGGTGCCCGCCATCGACAGGCTGGCGGGCGAGGGCCTGCCGGTCAGGCTCGCCGTGTCCCTCCACGCGCCCGACGACGAACTGCGGGACACGCTCGTGCCGATCAACACCCGCTGGAAGGTGGCCGAGGTGCTCGCCGCCGCCTGGCGGTACGCGCGGACGACCGGACGCCGGGTCTCCATCGAGTACGCGTTGATCAAGGACATCAACGATCAGGAGTGGCGCGCCGACCTGCTGGGCCGCCTGCTCAAGGGCAAGCTCGTGCACGTCAACCTCATCCCGCTCAACCCGACGCCCGGGTCGAAGTGGACGGCCTCCCGCCCGGAGGACGAGCGGGCCTTCGTCCGCAGGCTGGAGTCGCACGGCGTCGCCGTGACCGTACGGGACACCCGCGGCCGGGAGATCGACGGCGCCTGCGGCCAGCTCGCCGCCGCGAACCCGTCGTGACCGTCACGGGCGGGTCAGGCGAAGGCGCGCGTAGACGGCCAGGCCGAGGGCGGGCCACAGCAGCGACTGCACCGTGAGCAGGGGCAGGCCGGCGAGCAGGACGCCGTGGTGTGCGTCGCGCATCCAGGTGAGGAGCGGGACGCCGAGCCAGCGGATTCCCGACATGCTGATGAGCAGCATGACCAGGTAACCGAGGATCAGGGTCATGCTCGACACCGCGGGGGAGGCGATGATCGGGCGGCTCGTCAGCGCTCCGAGCGCCACACCCGCGATCACCGACAGCAGGTGCAGGCACGCGCCGGCGGCGAGCACGGCCGGGCCCGGGGCGGCCGACAGCCGCAGGACCAGCGTGGTCATGGCGACGGCGGCCAGCACGAGGTCGTACGCCCCGGCGGCCAGCAGTCCGCCCGCCACCTCTGACCGGCCGACGGCCGTACGAGAGATCATCCGCTGCTCGTCCGGCTCGCTGTCGAGAAGCCCGCGGGCGGCCCAGGCGAACACCGGGACGAGGATGGCGGCCGAGTCGGCCGCCGCCCCCAGTTCGGCACCCGGGGGGACCGGCGTCGCGTAGAGGATCGCCAGCAGCGGGAGCAGCCCGATGAGGGGCTGGACGGCCCTGTGGGAGCGCGCGTAGGCGGCGAGCCGGAACCGGACCAGGGCGATCATCGGCCCACCGCCGTACGGACCGTCCGGACGTCGTGGCCTTCGGCCCGCAGGCGCTCGGCCAGGTCGGCGGCCTTCGACGCGGCCACGCGGACCTCGAGCACCGTGGCCGGCTCGGCGGCGTCGAGCAGGTCGTCCGGGGGCTCCTCGACGACGGGGACCTCGCGGACGGCCCCGTCGCGCACCTCGTGCCGCCGCCTTCCGGGCAGCGCGCGCAGGTCGCCCTGGTGGTCGCTGACGACGACGATGCCGCCCCCGGCCGCCACCTCGCCGATGACGCGCGGCAGCTCTGCGCGGGTGGCCGTGTCCAGGCCGGCGAAGGGCTCGTCGAGGACGAGCAGCCCCGGCCGGCACAGCAGCGCCTGGGCGAGGCCCACCTTGTGGGCGCTGCCCTTGGACAGGTCCGGCAGCCGCCGGTCGAGCAGGTGATCCATGCCGAGCCGTTCCGCCCATTCCCCCACGGATCGCGGATCGACGCGGCGGACGGCCGCCATGTGCCGGAGATAGGCGGCGACGGTGAACGGCTGCCCCGCCGGGAAGCGTTCCGGGGCGTATCCGACCACGGCCGGCCGATCCTCGATCACGCCCCTGACGGGTCTGAGCAGTCCCGCGAGCAGGCGCAGGAGAGTGGACTTGCCCGTGCCGTTGATCCCGGTGATCTCGACGACGTCTCCGCCGCCGAGGTTCAGCTCCACCCCGGACAGCACCCATGGATCCCGCCGCCCGTAGCGGAACGAGAGGTTGGCGACCCGCATGTTCACAGGAGCCTATAACCACATTTCCCCATCCGTCGGGTATTCCGATGGTCGCGGTGACCGTGATCATGGCGACACGGCGCGCGTTGAGCGAGAAGATCGGTGACGACACGTTCTCCACGCCGCTCGAGAACCTGGACGGAACGCGCTCCATCGCCCTGGGAGGCGACATGCTGATCGACCTGACGGTGCCGATGGCGACCGGGATGCCGGTCTACCCCGGGGATCCCGAGGTGGCGGTCGAACCGGCGCTGACGGTCGCGGCCGAGGGGGTCAACGTCCTGCGTCTGCACCTCGGGTCGCAGTCGGGCACCCACGTGGACGCGCCGTACCACATCGACGACGCCCTGCCCACGCTGGCGGACCTGCCCCTCGACCGGTTCGTCGGCCCGGCGGTCGTCGCCGACGTGCGGGGCCTGCCGCCGCATGCGCCGATCACGCCGGAGGCGCTGGCGCCGGCGCTGGCGTCGGCGGGTTCGCGTCCGGGGACGATCCTGCTGATCGCCACCGGCTGGGCGGCCCACTGGGGGGACGAGCACTATCTGGCGCACCCGTGGCTCACCGCGGAGGCGGCCGAGCTGATCGTACGGTCGGGGACCATGACGGTCGGGATCGACGCGCTGAGCGTGGATCCCACCCCGGCCGGTGAGATTCCCGCCCACCGCGTCCTGTGCGGGGCGCACGCCGTCATCGCGGAGAACCTGCGCGGCCTCGACGACCTCCTGGCCGCCCAGACCGCGGGCCACGAGATCGAGGTCTTCCTGCTGCCGCTCCGGCTCGGCTCGGCCGACGGCGCCCCCATCCGCGCCGTCGCCCGCGTCACCGCGGAGGCCCCGTAGGGCCACCGAAGGAGAACCGGCTCACGGCGAGGCCGCGGTCTCCGCTCCGCCGGAGGCGCGGCGGACGACCAGGTCGATCCAGCGGTCGGCCATGCGGCCCCAAATCGTGCGCAGGGCGGGTTCGGCAGCGGCGATCTCGGTGAGCATGGTGTTGACGTCCAGACCCAGTTCGGCCAATTTGCCGGAATCGTCCCGGGCCCACGGCTCGACGGACTCCACCAGCACCTCGGGATGGAACTGCACGCCCCAGGCCGCCGGGCCCAGCCGGAACGCCTGGTTGGGGAAGTCGGGGCAGCACAGCAGCGGAACGGCCCCGGGCGGCAGCTCGGTGATCTCGTCGTAGTGCCACTGGACGGCCGGCGCTGCGTCGGGCAGGCCGGCGAACAGCGCGTCCTGCGCTGCGGCCGGCCGGGCCGTCAGCGGGAACAGGCCGATCTGGGGAGCGGAGGCCCTGGCCACGGCGCCGCCGCAGGCGTGGGCGAGCAGCTGCCCGCCCAGGCACACGCCGAGCGTGGGGACCTCGGCGCGTACGGCCCGGCGGAGCAGATCGGCCACCGAGGGCAGCCAGGGCGCCCTGTCCACGTCGCCCACGCCGGGGACGCCGCCGAGGACGAGAAGGCCGTCGATCCCCTCAAGGGAGCGTGGGAGCGGGTCGCCCCGCCACGGCTGGCGCAGATCCGGCCTGACCCCGGCCGCCGCGATTCGCGTGCCGATGAGTCCGGGGCCGGCGCCGTCCTCGTGCTGGACGATGAGGATCACGGGAGTGTTCACGGACGGTACGCCTCACTGATCGGCTTCGGGGAACCCGGCCTGACGGTGCCCCAGGAGCTGCGGGGAACCCGATCTAACGGGTGCCCCAGGAGTAGGTCTGCTTGTGCAGTTTCAGGTAGACGAACGTCTCGGTCGCCCGCACGCTGCCGATAGCCCTGATCTTGCCGAGGATCTCCAGCAGGTGGCTGTCCCCCTCACAGACCACCTCGACGATGAGGTCCACCGAGCCGGCCGTCAGCACCACATAGTTGATCTCCTTTATCGAGGAGAGCTCCTCGGCGACGGCGTCCAGGTCGCCCTCGCACTTGATGCCGATCATCGCCTGCCGAGGGAAGCCGAGCGACAGGGGATCGGTGACCGCGACGATCTGCATCACACCGAGGTCGAGCAGCCGCTGCACCCGCTGGCGTACCGCGGCCTCCGACAGCCCCACGGCCTTGCCTATCGCGGCGTACGGCTTGCGCCCGTCGGTCTGAAGCTGCTCGATGATCTGCTTGGAGATCTCGTCGAGCATCACTGGCCCGCCCTTTCCGGGCGCGCGTACCTTGGACGGATTGGTCATCCTCGGGGGGGTGTCCTCTCTGGGGGATGGAGTGGGACGGGAGACGGGCTGTCACCGGTGTGACCTCGTGTTACAGGGTAGTTCCCGACGTCGTGTGATCAGGCTCCGACAGGTTGTCAACCCTGCTGCTCATGGCAATCGAATTCGTAGCGATTTGGTATCTTAGCCACGGATTCCCTTGTAGTTGTCTGTTTTCTCTGTCAGAGTCGCGACAACTCCAGCCACCGCAACAGGAGGTCAATGTTGACCACCCGTCTCCAGAACTTCGTGAACGGGAAGTTCGTCGACGCCGTGAGCGGGCGCTTCTCCGACGTGGTCGACCCTACGACGGGCGAGGTCTACGCCCAGGCACCGGTGTCGGGCCGAGAGGACGTCGACGCGGCCTACGCCGCCGCCACCGCCGCCTTCGAGACGTGGGGCCAGACGACGCCGGGTGAGCGGTCCGCGCTGCTGCTGAAGATCGCCGACGCGATCGAGGCGCGGGCCGACGAGATCAATGAGGCGGAGTGCCGTAACACCGGCAAGCCTCGGGCCCGGATGGCCGAGGACGAGACGCCGGTCGGCGCCGACCACTTCCGGTTCTTCGCCGGGGCGGCCCGCACCCTTGAGGGCCCGACCGCCGGAGAGTTCCTCGCCGACCACACGTCCATGATCAGGCACGAGCCGATCGGCGTCATCGGTCAGGTCACGCCGTGGAACTACCCGATGATGATGGCGGTCTGGAAGATCGCTCCCGCGCTCGCGGCCGGCAACACGATCGTGCTCAAGCCGTCGGACACCACTCCCGCCTCCACGCTCAAGCTCGCCGAGATCGTCGGCGACATCCTCCCGGCGGGCGTCTTCAACGTCGTCACCGGGGACCGCGAGACCGGTGCGCTGGTCGTTGGCCACCCGAGCGCCGACATGGTCGCGATCACGGGCTCGGTCGGCGCGGGCATGGCGGTCGCCAGGTCGGCGGCCGACGATCTCAAGCGCGTCCACCTGGAGCTCGGCGGCAAGGCGCCGGTCGTGGTGTTCGATGACGTCAAGGACATCGGGGCCGTGGCGGCGGCGATCGCCGAGGCCGGTCTCTACAACGCCGGCCAGGACTGCACCGCCGGCTGCCGGGTGCTCGTCCAGGAGAGCATCCACGACGAGCTCGCCGCCGCGCTCGCCGAGGCGGCGGCCGCGACCAAGGTGGGCGGCCTGGACGACGAGGACGCCTACTTCGGCCCGCTCAACAACGCCGCCCAGCTCGCCAGGGTGGAGGGATTCTTCGCGCGCAAGCCCGACCACGCGAAGGTCCTGACCGGCGGCCACCGGATCGGCGAGAAGGGGTTCTTCTTCGCGCCGACCGTCGTCGACGGCCTCCGCCAGGACGACGAGATGATCCAGGACGAGATCTTCGGCCCGGTCATCACGATCCAGACGTTCACCGACGAGGCGGACGCGCTGGCCAAGGCGAACGGCGTGCGGTACGGACTGTCCGGCTCGGTGTGGACCTCCGACCACGGCCGGGCCATGCGCATGTCCAAGCGGCTGGACTTCGGCGTGGTGTGGGTCAACGCCCACCTCCCGTTCGTGTCCGAGATGCCGCACGGCGGCTTCAAGCACTCCGGTTACGGAAAGGACCTTTCGGTCTTCGGACTGCATGACTACACGCGCGTCAAGCACGTCATGCACTACATCGGCGAATAGGCCACGTTCGGCCGTACGGCCTATCGACAAAGAGGAATAAGCCTGGAATGACAGACATCCAGGCGGGCACGGGGGCGGTCGTCGCGGCCGCCCCCGTATCAGCCGACGTGCCCGCCATCGAACTCGACAGCGTCGTCAAGGAGTACGTGTCACACGGAGAGGTCGTTCAGGCCGTGAAGGGCGTCAGCCTCTCCATCGCCGAAGGCGAGTTCTTCTCCCTCCTCGGTCCGTCCGGCTGCGGCAAGACCACGACGATGCGGATGATCGCCGGGTTCGAGGAGCCCACCCGGGGGAGCGTCCGGCTGCGCGGCGAGGACGTGACCAACGTGCCGCCGAACCGGCGCGACGTGAACATGGTCTTCCAGTCGTACGCGCTGTTCCCGCACATGAGCGTGTGGGAGAACGTGGCCTTCGGGCTCAAGCGCAAGAAGGTCCCCGCCGACGAGATCAAGCGCCGCGTCGGCGACATCCTGGAAGTGGTGGACCTGGTCGGCCGGGAGAAGCGCCGTCCCAGGGAGATGTCCGGCGGCCAGCAGCAGCGCGTCGCGCTCGCCCGCGCGCTGGTCAACCGGCCCCGGGCGCTGCTCCTCGACGAGCCGCTCGGCGCGCTCGACCTGAAGCTGCGCCAGGCCATGCAGATCGAGCTCAAGCGCATCCAGCGCGACGTGGGCATCACGTTCGTCTACGTCACCCACGACCAGAGCGAGGCGCTCACGATGAGCGACCGCATCGCCGTGATGAACGACGGGCTCGTGGAGCAGCTGGCCGACCCGCGCGAGATCTATGAGAGGCCGGCGACCAAGTTCGTCGCGGGGTTCATCGGCACCTCCAACCTGCTCAGCGGCACGGTACGGCAGGTGACCGGCGCGACGGCGGTGCTCTCGTTCGGAGCCGGCGACCAGATCATGGTCCCGGCCGACGGCACGGCGGGCGTGGGCGACACGGTGGACCTCACCGTACGGCCCGAGAAGATCACGATCTCGACGGAGCAGCCGGCGGGCGATCTGAGCATCGTGCGCGGCACGGTGGCGGAGGTCGTGTACCTCGGGACCTACAACAGCTACACGGTCGTGCTCGCCGACGGAGCCGACATCACCGTGTTCCAGCAGAACGCGCACGACAGCACCATCACGGCCGGGCGAGGCGACACGGTCTGGCTCTCCTGGCAGCCCCGGCACTCCTACGCGCTGAGGTGACCACACCGATCACCGCGCGGTTCCCCAGAGCAGGCACAGCAACTCCCCCGGAGCGCAACCCCATGAACGACCCCTCCAGGCAGGATCTCGCCTTCCTCCGCGGCATGACCGGACGGCGCCTCGGCCGCCGCGACGCCCTGCGCCTGAGCGGCCTGTCTGCCGCCGGGCTCGCCCTCGCCGCGTGCGGTGTGCAGGGCAAGAGCGTGGCGCAGCCGACCTCCTCGGCTCAGGTGGAGTCCGAGGTGGACAAGTACTGGTCAGGCAAGACGAAGAACGGCCACGTCGACTTCGTCAACTGGCCGCTCTACATGGATCCCAAGCTGCCCGAGCTCAAGGAGTTCACCGAGCGGACCGGGATCACGGTGAACTACAAGGAGGCCATCCAGGAGACCACGAGCTGGTACGCCAAGATCCAGCCGCAGCTCGCCGCCGGGCAGTCCATCGGCTACGACGTGATGATCGTCACCAACAGCGTCCAGCTCACCCAGCTGATCAAGCTGGGTTACCTGGTGCCGCTCGATCACGCCCAGCTGCCCAACTTCGCCAAGAACGTCGGCGAGCGGTACAAGAGCCAGTCCTTCGACCCGGGCAACGTGTTCACCGTCCCGTACGCCTCCGGGATGACCGGCATCGCGTACAACCCGAAGTACGTGGACACGCCGCCGACGAGCTACTCCGCACTCTGGGATCCCAAGTACAAGGGCAAGGTCGGCATGATGGCCGACTCGCAGGAGATCGCGAACTTCGCGATGTTCCTGCTCGGCATCGACCCGGCCAAGTCCACGCAGGCCGACTGGGAGAAGGCGGCCGAGAAGCTCAAGGAGCAGCGCGACTCCGGGATCGTCCGGAAATATTACGACCAGTCGTACATCGATCCGCTGGCCAAGGGCGACATCTGGATCACCCAGGCGTGGTCGGGCGACATCTTCCAGAAGAACCTCTCCGACGGCACCGACCTGAAGTTCGTGATCCCGGACGAGGGCGCCACCATCTGGACCGACAACTTCATGATCCCGAAGACGGCCGTCAACCCGGTCGACGCGATCATGATGATCGACTTCTTCTACGAGCCCGCCATCGCGGCGAGCCTGGCCGAGTACATCAACTACGTGACCCCGGTGCCCGCTGCCAAGGACATCATCGTCGAGAAGGCCGCGAAGGCGACCGGGGAGGACAAGAAGACGCTCGACATGATCGCCGGCAGCCCGCTGGTGTTCCCGAGCGAGGACGACTACGCCAAGCTGCGAACCTATGTGACCTTCGCCAACAGTGAGGAGCACAAGAAGTTCGAGAGCGTCTTCCAGCCCATCACCACCTCATGAGCAGGCGGCTCAGGACGGCGCTCACGCCGTATGCGCTGATCTTTCCCGGCGGCATCTGGCTCGCGATCTTCTTCGTCGTCCCGATGGTGGTCATGCTGTCGCTCTCGCTGCAGTCGGGCAGCGTGGAGGACGGCTATGCCTTCACCTGGAACTGGCACTCCTATGTCGACGGGCTGACGAACTACCACGACCAGATCATCCGTTCGGTGATCTACGGGCTGTCCTCGACCGTGATCCAGATCGTCATCGGCTTCCCGGTGGCGTACTGGATCGCGTTCAAGGGCGGCAGGCGCAAGTCGGTCTACCTGTTCCTGCTGCTGCTGCCCTTCCTGGTGTCGTTCGTGCTGCGGACGATCTCCTGGCAGTTCCTGCTGTCGGACAACGGCATGCTGCTCGGCCCGCTCAAGGGCATCGGGCTGCTGCCGGAGGACTTCCGGGTGTTGGCCACGCCGTACGCCGTGATCGGCGGCCTCGCGTACAACTTCCTGCCGTTCATGGTGCTGCCGATGTACGTGGCGCTCGAACGGATCGACCCGCGGGTCCTGGAGGCGGCGCAGGACCTGTACGCGAGCCGGTTCCAGACGTTCCTGCGCGTGGTGCTGCCGCTGTCGCTGCCCGGTGTGTTCGCCGGTGTGCTCATGACGTTCGTGCCGGCCACGTCGGACTACGTCAACGCCTCGGTGCTCGGCGGGACGAACACCACGATGATCGGCAACGTCATCCAGAACCAGTACCTGATCACCCAGGACTATCCGACGGCCTCGGCGCTGTCGTTCACGCTCATGGCGCTGCTGCTGGTCGGCATCTTCGCCTACGCCAGGGCGCTGGGCACCGAGGACGTGCTGGAGGTGGCGGCCCGATGAGCCTGCGAGGCCGTGCGGCCGGACGCAGACCGCTGCTGGGCGGTCGCGGGCTGCAGATCTTCACCTGGCTGGTGATCGCCTGGCTGCTCCTGCCGATCGCCGTGATGATCCTGTTCGGGTTCAACGACACCCAGGGCCGCTACAACACCGCCTGGCAGGGTTTCACGCTCAAGTGGTACGGCAAGCTGTTCGAGATCGGCGACCTGACCGAGGCGCTGGTGAACTCGCTGCTCATCGCGCTGCTGACGATGGTCGTCGCCGGCGTGCTCGGCTCGCTCATCGGGCTGGCGCTGGGCCGCTACCGCTTCCGCGGGTCCGGTACGACGAACGTCGTCATGTTCGCCGCCATCGCCTGTGCCGAGATCGTGATGGGCGCCTCGCTGCTGTCGCTGTTCGTCACGCTCGCCGTGCCGCTGGGGTTCTGGACGATCATGATCTCGCACGTGATGTTCTCGATCTCGTTCGTCGCGGTGACGGTCCGGGCCCGGGTGATGACGCTGGACCGCTCGCTCGAGGAGGCGGCCAGGGACCTCGGCGCGGGCACCTGGACCACGTTCCGCCTGGTCACCCTGCCAATGATCTTCCCGGGTGTGCTGGCCGGGTCGATGCTGGCCTTCGCGCTGTCCATCGACGACTTCGTGATCACCAACTTCACCGCAGGCGGGACGGTGACGTTCCCGCTGTGGATCTGGGGCTCCACGCGGGTGGGCATTCCGCCCCAGGTCAACATCATGGGCACGCTGATCTTCGCGGGTGGCGTGCTGATCGCCGTGGTCAACGCCCTGATGGCCCGCCGTCGCGGCTGATTCCGCGGTTCGAATCGCTGTAGGGAAGTGAAATGTGTGGATCCGCTGAAGGCACTCGCTGACGCGGAGCGCAAGCCGTACTGGCTCGACCGGCCGATCGCGCCGGAGCCGCTGCCCCCGCTCAGGGGCGGGACGACCTGCGATCTGGCCGTGGTCGGGGGTGGCTTCTCCGGCCTGTGGGCGGCGCTGCTGGCCAAGGAGCGGGAGCCGTCGCTCGACGTGGTCCTGCTGGAGGGCCGTCGGATCGGGTGGGCCGCCTCCGGCCGCAACGGCGGCTTCTGCGCCGCCAGCATCACCCACGGTCTGGGCAACGGGCTGCGGCGCTGGCCCGAGGAGATCGCCACGCTGGAGCGGCTCGGGCGGCGGAATCTGGCCGAGATCGAGGCGACGGTCACGAGGTACGGCATCGACTGCTCGTTCGAGCGCACCGGCGAGCTGCACGTCGCCACCGAGGAGTGGCAGCTCGCCGACCTGGAGGAGGAGGCGCGGGCCGCCGCGTCGCTCGGCCTGCGGCTGGACCGGCTCGACCGGGAGCAGACGCGGGCCGAGGTGGACTCCCCGACATACCTCGGCGGCCTGTGGGACCGGGACGGGACCGCCATGGTCGACCCGGCGCGGCTGGCCTGGGGACTGAGAGACGCCTGCCTGCGGCTCGGTGTTCGGATCTTCGAGCACACGCCGGTCAGGTCGGTGCGCGACGGTGGGAGGCCGCTGGAGCTCGACACCCCCGGGGGCAGGGTCAGGGCCCGGCGGGTGGCGCTCGGCACCGGCGTCTTCCCGCCGTTGCTGCGCAGGCTCGGGCACTTCCTCGTGCCCGTGTACGACTACGCGCTGATGACCGAGCCGCTGCCGCCCGCACGGCTGGCCGAGCTCGGCTGGCGGAACCGGCAGGGCGTCGGCGACTCCGCCAACCAGTTCCACTACTACCGGCTGACCGACGACAACCGGATCCTGTGGGGCGGCTACGACGCGATCTACCACAACGGCGGCCTGATCAAAGCGTCCCACGACCAGCGGGACGCCACGTTCGAGAAGCTCGCCAGGCACTTCTACGAGACGTTCCCGCAGCTCGAAGGGGTGCGCTTCACCCACCGCTGGGGCGGGGTCATCGACACCTGCAGCCGGTTCAGCGCCTTCTTCGGCACCGCGTACGGCTCCCGCCTCGCCTATGCGGTGGGCTACACGGGGCTGGGCGTCGGCGCCACCCGGTTCGGCGCCAACGTGATGCTCGACCTGCTCGGCGGCCCGGATCTGGGCGGCCCCGGCTTCGGCGGCGGGGAGACCGAGCGGACCCGGCTGCGCATGGTCAGGGAGAAGCCGCTGCCGTTCCCGCCCGAGCCGTTCAGGTCGGGCGTCGTCCAGCTCACCCGCTGGTCGATGGCCCGGGCCGACGCCCGCCGGGGCCGGCGCAACGCCTGGCTGCGCCTGCTCGACGCGATGGGCCTCGGCTTCGACTCCTGATCCCTCCACCCCAGTTACCGTGATCTTGTAATTGCTCGCAGATGAGTGCATTGAGCTGGGACGATACGTGCCGTGATCTTGCAGAAACTCGCACATACCTCACTTGACCTGGGTAAATGTCACCCGTGATCTTGCACTGCAAGATCACGGGCGCCGAAGCCGCAGGTGGGGTGCGATGCCTGCGAGTTTCTGCAAGATCACGAATGGAGTATGTGCAGGTCAAGGGTAATGTCTGCGAGTTTTCGCAAGATCACGCCCAGGGAGGGGGGAGGATCACCGCGTGCCGGTCAGCCAGCGCAGGGGGTTCTCGCTGGTGATCAGGTGAAGGGTGTCGTCGTCGACTCCGGCGGCGGTCAGGGCGGGGACGAGCGTGTCGAACAGCCGGCCGTACCCGTGCCCGCCGTAGGCGGCGACGTGCTCCTGGCGCTCCACCCCGCTGCTGAGAAGCACCTGTTCGGTGTGGCCGGCGTCCAGGAGGGCGAGGGCGTGCTCGGCCTCACGGACGCTGACGTAGGCCCCGGTTTCGGCGATCTTACGCTGCGTGGGGGCGTCCGCGCCGCGAACGCTCAGGCGGTGCGCGGGTACGCCGTTGGAGAGCAGGAGCTCGAGCAGGTGGAGGCCTCCGGCGGCCACCGGGAGATCGGTGTGCAGCGAGGCTCGCGCCGCCGCGATCACCGCCCGCTCCTCGGCGGGAGTCGGGGTCTCGCCCCAGGACGCCGCCACGATCAGACCGGGACGCGTCCCGGTCCCGTCGAGCCCGGCGCCGATCTCCCGCAGCAGGTCGCCGGTGAGCTCGTCCGCGTCGCGGTGCCGGATCAGTCCGCCGGAGAACGGCTCGGCCGCGAAGCCCGTCGATGTCACGATGTGGACCCGGGTGTCCATGGCGACGCGGGCCAGCGCGGCCGGATCCCGCGCCATGCCCAGGCAGGTGTGCTCGACGATCAGGGCGAGGCCGTGCTCCCGCCCGATCACCCTGATCTCGGGGATGATGTGGCGTTCCTCGTCCAGCCAGCGGCGCGGATCGGAGTCCACGCCGATGCCCCAGCGGGTGTCGGTGCGCATATGCTCGTGGGGCAGCACCGGTCCGTTCAGCTCCGAGACGGGAACCGCGCCGGTGACGGTCTGGATGCGGGGGAACGAGGCGCCGGACATGCCCGGACATTACCTGATTTTTGCGTCCAGTGCCCTCTAACCTGCCAATTTGTAACGTTCTGTGGCTGTCTGTCGATCAGCTCAGCGTGGCCGTGGCCAGTTTGGCGCCGAAGCCCAGGAACAGGACGCCCGCTCCCGAGGTCAGACCGGCCGACAGCTTGCGCCGCCGCCGGAAACGATCGGCGAGGAAGGTGCCGCCGAAGATGAGCATCGTCAGATAGGCGAAGCTGAAGACCTGGATGATCAGCGCGAGGATCAGGAACGACAGCGCGGGCGCGGCGTACGTCGGGTCCACGAACTGCACGAAGAACGCCACGAAGAACAGGATCGCCTTGGGGTTGAGCAGGCTGATCGTCAGAGCCCTGCGGAACGGGCTCTTCTGTGGCATGGGCTCCTCGACCGCCTCGACCTCCTGGGGCGCGGCAGGGGAGCGCAGCGACTTCCACGCCGTGCGCACCAGGCCGAAGCCGATCCACGCCAGGTACGCCGCCCCGGCGTACTTGACCACCGAGAACAGCAGCGGCGTCGACTTCAGCAGCGAGGCCACGCCGGCGGCCGAGAGGAACATCAGCACGCTGTCGCCGACGAAGACCCCGCACGCGGCGCGGTAGCCGTACCTGACGCCTCGCCGGGCCGCGGCGGAGAGTACGAACAGCGAGTTGGGGCCGGGCAGCAGGATGATGAGGAACGATCCGACGACGTAGGCCCAGATGTTGGTGATGCCAAAGAACAATGTTGCTCCCACAAAAAATGATGTCTCACCATATAGCCACACCAAGATCTACAGATCGTCCTCGCCCGGTCTGGGGGACATCCGCCGCCGCCCCGGAGCAGGCCGGGTACGGTTCCGACCTCGACCGGATCCACGACCTACGCGGCCTCTGTCGACGTGCGTGGGTGAGAACGCGTCGGAAGGCGTCGAATCGGGTCTTGTCGGGCATGCGGGGCAGAGCTACGATTCGACCGATCTCAATAAGGTTTCCATAAAGAGGCGGCCGCCTACCAGATCAGCGCGACGCACCCGATCGCGCATGCGCACCGGTCGTGCACGGCCACCGGACGCGTGCGGTGCACGCACGCTTCGGCGCCGTCGTGTGCGTCCGGACGGTCATGTCACCCGCAATTTCCGCGCACTCCTTGGGAGCCCGGTGGACGCCGAGACTGCTCACGCGAACCCTCCAGCCGTCCGGGTGCCGGCACGATGGGAGGAGTTCGGCCGATGCCTGCGGCACTGGCGGCGGCGGGCCGGGCTCACCCAGGCGCAGGTCGGCATCCACGTCGGCTACGACCACAGCGCGATCAGCAAGCTGGAGGGCGGGAACCGGGAGCCGTCCCCGCGCCTCGTGCGCCGGCTCGACGACCTGCTGGGCACGGGCGGGGAACTGCAGGCGGCCTACACGGCCGCCGCCCTGCCGGGGCAGGCCGGGATCGGGCCAGCCGGGCTGTCGCCGTCCGATCCGCTCCCCGGGGACGGCAGGGCACTGCTGGCCGACATGGAGATCCTCGAAACGCTGAGCTGGCCGTCGCATCTGCCCAGTTACGGGCTCGCGTGCCCGCTTCACGGCGCCGACGGCTGTGTGGTGCCCGTTCCGGCCGAGGCGCTGTCGAGCTATCTCGCGTCCTGCGCGTTCGACCAGACCTCCCCGCCCCCGCAGAACATCGACGCCGACGCCGTGCACGTGCTGGCCGCGCTCCTGGCGGCGTACTGGCAGGCGGGTGACGAGCGGGCGGCCGCGGTGCTGGTCACGGTGGTCGAGCACGCGCTGCACGCGATCGCACGATGGATGGAGGTGCTCGCCGGGCCGTACCGGCGGGCGCTGCTCAGCCTCGCCGCCGGCTACGGGCAACTGGCCGCCGTGCTGCGGATGCAGCGCGGCCAGCACGGCATGGCGGCGGCCTGGTTCGGCGCGGGCCTGCGCTGGGCCGCGATGGCCGAGGATCTCGAGACGCGGGTGTCCCTCCTCGGGGACATGAGCACGCTCGCGCGGCTCGAGAACGACCCGCAGTCCGCCCTGGCGTACGCGCGGGGCATCCGCGCCGCAGGACCGGGCCGGGAGTGGGTGGCGGCACTGGCCGATCTCTACGAGGCCCGGGGACACGCGCTGGGCGGTGACGCGGCCGAGTGCCATCGGCACATCGCGCACGCCAGGGTGCACCTGGCCCGGTTCGGCGAGCGCGACGAGTTCGAGGCGCCCTGGCTGTGCGGCACCGCCGGTCACCTCCGCGTCGAGGCGAACACCGGCGGCGCGCTGCGCGACATCGCCGCGGTCACGGCCAGCCGGTCGGTGGCCGGCCTGGCGGTCCAGGCGATCGAGAGGTCGCTGCGCCATCTGCCGTCGCACATGCGGCAGACCCGGGTGATGCTCACGCTGCGGCTGGCCGACGGCTACGCCTGCGCGGGCAACGCCGAGGCCGCCCTCGTGGTCGCCGAGCCGGTGCTCGCCGAGGCGGTCGCCATGCCCACCTCCATGATCAGCCAGGAGCTTCGCGGTCTGCGCAACCGGCTGGTGGCCCGCTGGGGCGGCCGGCTCGATGTGCGCGATTTCGCCGCCAGAGTCGGCGGCCCGCCTTTCTGATCTTCGCGGTCGGCGTTCTCCCGCGAGCGGTTCTCCCGCGAGCCGATCTCCCTTTCCACGGACCGATCTCCCTCTCTGCGAGCCGATCTCCCTTTCCACGGACCGATCTCCCTCTCTGCGAGCCGATCTCCTTTTCCACGGACCGATCTCCCTCTCTGCGAGCCGATCTCCTTTTCCACGGACCGATCTCCCTCTCTGCGAGCCGATCTCTCCTGCCGCGCGCCGATGCCCTCCAAGGGGGCGGATCTCCTTCTCCGGGGGCGGATCGGGGGTGCACCGGTTTGTCGATTTCCTTGCCAACCGTGACCCGAAGCGTGTCGCTTCGTCACCATCCGTCACCTGCGTCCCGCAGGACGCGATCGCGCTGCCGTACGGATCGACAGAGTTTGCATGATCCGTACAGATCGTTGACCCGGTCTGTCGGGATTGGGACGGTCTGGTCGCGGCGCTCCTGCCCTGTCCGGGCGAATGAACGACCGGTACAGGTCCCGCGTCGATGTCGCGGTACGGCCATCCGGCCGGCACCGCGTACCCCCACATCGTCTAGCAGCGAGGACAACATGAGAGGTTTCCTCCGAAGACTGGCCCCGTTCGGCATCGCCGCCGCGGCCGTCGCGACCGCGATCCCCATGTCGGTGGCGGCCGCCTCGACGGCGACGGACCCGAGCCCCGACCCCTCCGTCGTCGCCAGGGCCGACCAGGCCATCGCCCAGCATGGCGAGGCGGTGCGCGCCGGCGGCTCGGACAAGTACACCGTGTCGGTCGCCAACGTGGACGGCGACGGCGCGGCGCACGTGCGCTACATCCGGAAGTATCACAACCTGCGGGTCCTCGGCGGCGACTTCGTCGTCCACCTGAACAGGGACGGCGCCTTCGACGGGGCATCGGTGGGTCTCGCGGCGCCGCTCACGCTCGGCGTCACCCCGAAGATCAGCGCCGCGGACGCGGCGGCCAAGGCAAAGGACGCGTTCACGGGGGAGATCGGCGAGATCGCCAAGCCCGAGCTGGTCGTCGACGCCTCCTCCGGGTACGGCAGGCTGGCCTGGGAGACCGTGATCAGCGGCATGGCGGAGGACGGGCAGACCCCGTCGCGGCTACACGTGATCACCGATGCGGTCACCGGGGCCGTCCTGACCTCGTTCGACGAGATCATGCACGTGGACGGCGTCGGCAACTCGATCTACTCGGGCACGGTCACGATCTCCACCTCGGGGTCGAGCGGCTCCTACAGCATGGTCGACGTCGACCGCGGCAACGGCCGTACGTGTGACATGAACAACCGCACCAGCGGCACCTGCACGACGTTCACCGACCCCGACAACACCTGGGGCAACGGCTCCAACAGCAACCGGCAGAGCGCCGGCGTCGACGCGCACTACGGTGCGGCGACCACGTTCGACTACTTCAAGAACGTGCACGGCCGCAACGGCATCTTCGGCAACGGACAGGGCGTGCCGAGCCGGGTCCACTACGGCAGCAACTACGTGAACGCCTTCTGGGACGGCTCCCAGATGACGTACGGCGACGGGTCGGGCAACTCCCGTCCGCTGGTCGCGATCGACGTGGCCGGGCACGAGATGTCCCACGGCGTGACCGAGCGCACCGCCAACCTGACCTACTCCGGGGAGTCCGGCGGCCTCAACGAGGCGACCAGCGACATCTTCGGCACGATGGTCGAGTTCTACTCCAACAACTCCTCCGACCCCGGCGACTACGACATCGGGGAGGAAATCAACATCAACGGCAACGGCACCCCGTTGCGGTACATGTACAACCCCTCACTGGACGGCCGCTCGCACTCGTGCTGGTCGACCAGCACCAATAGCGTCGACGTGCACTACTCCTCCGGCGTCGGCAACCACTTCTTCTTCATGCTCGCCGAGGGCTCCGGCAGCACGCAGTACGGCAACTCGCCCGTGTGCGGCTCGGCCCCCGCGGTGACCGGCATCGGCCGGGACAAGGCCGCGAAGATCTGGTTCCGCGCACTGGCCAACTACTTCACGTCCAGCACCCGCTACGTGAACTCCGGCAACCCCGGCAACACCGCCCGCGCCTACACGCTGCGCGCGGCCACCGACCTGTACGGCAACTGCTCCACGGAGTACAAGACCGTCCAGGCGGCCTGGACCGCGGTCAACGTGTCCGGCAACGACGGCTCCTGCGGGGGCGACCCGAGCCCGAGCCCGAGTCCCAGCCCGACCCCGGGACCCGGCGCCTGCCAGGGGTATGAGACCACCAAGACCGGCACGCTGACCAGCGGATCCAGCGTCTACCAGCCCGACGGCAGCTACTTCTACACCGGCGCCTCCGGCGCGCACCGCGCCTGCCTGGACGGCCCCGCCGGCACCGACTACGACCTTTACCTGCAGAAGTGGTCGGGCTTCTCCTGGGCGACGGTCGCCCAGGGCGCCACCGCGGCCGCAGACGAGACCCTCTCCTACAACGGCACGGCCGGCTACTACCGCTACCGCGTCCATGCCTACAGCGGCTCCGGCGCCTACACCCTCGGATACGACGCGCCCTGATCTTTCAAGGGTGACCGGGCTCGGTCCAGCCACCTGGCTGGGCCGGGCCCCTTCGTGTTCACCGGGAGGATGGCGAGGCCTGACATGCGTGGTCAGAAAAGCATGTGGTTTGGGTCTTGTGTGGCCGCCGCACATGGGGCTACGATCCGATCAACTCTTAGGAAACTTTCCTAAAAGAAAGACGACTCGGAGTCGCAGCATGGCCCTCTCGGACCCGTAACCTCCGTCCGCGTCACGTCACCAGGCGCCCCAGAGCGCCGTACAGCCGGCGCCGTCCTATCCGGCCGCCTCGGTTAGGCGCCGGCCGTACGGATTCCTTGACCACCCCCCGAACCCCCGGAAATCACCCTCCCCAACCCCCCGCGTGATCTTGCGATTTCTCGCACGCGGTCGGTCTGGTCAGCGGAAATGCCGCCCGTGATCTTGCAGAATCTCGCGGCCATCTTCCCTGAGCCGGTGAAATGTCCTCCGTGATCTTGCACTCTCTCGACGCACTGCAAGATCACGGAGGGTGAAGGCGCGGCTCACGGCCGTGCTCCCCTGATTTCTGCAAGATCACGATGAGTGTCGGGCCAGGTCATCGACCATGCCTGCGAGATTTCGCAAGATCACGGTGAAAGTGAGACGAATGTGTCCGTCCGAAAGCTGGCGGCGGTAGCCGTACTGGCGCTGGGGGCGACCGGCCTGTGGGCCGGGAGCGCCTCGGCGGCCAATATCGTGGCCAATGCCGGATTCGAGTCCGGCCTCACCGGCTGGACCTGCTCCGCGGCCTCCGGAGCCCAGGCGGTGTCCAGCCCGGTGCACGGTGGGACGAAGGCGCTGTCGGCCACGCCCGCCGGGAGTGATCACGCACGCTGCCAACAGACCATCAGTGTGCGTCCGTCCACGTCGTACACATTGTCGGCCTGGGTCCAGGGCAACTATGTGTTCCTCGGCGCGACCGGCACGGGCACCTCCGACGCGCAGATCTGGGGGTCGCCCGGGTCCACGTGGCGGCAGCTGAGCACCTCGTTCACGACGGGATCCGCGACGACCAGCGTGACGGTCTACGTCAACGGTTGGTACGGCCAGGGCGCCTACTACGCGGACGACATCGTGCTCGACGGCCCCGGGGGCCCAAGCCCCAGCCCCACCCCTACCCCGACTCCCACGCCGACTCCGACGCCGACTCCGACTCCGACCCCGACGCCCACCCCGACTCCGACGCCGACACCCACGCCGACCCCGACCCCGACGCCGAACACCAAGCGGCTGCTGGTGGGCTATCTGCACGCCTCGTTCGCCAACGGCTCCGGGTACGTGCGGATGGCCGATGTGCCCAACGAATGGGACATCATCGATCTCGCCTTCGGCGAGCCGACGTCGGTCACCTCCGGTGACATCCGGTTCAACCGCTGCCCGGTGGCCGAGTGCCCGAATGTGGAGAGCGACGCGGAGTTCATCGCGGGGATCCGCGCCAAGCAGGCGGCCGGCAAGAAGGTGCTCATCTCCATCGGCGGCCAGAACGGCCAGGTGCAGCTGACCACCACCGCGGCCAGGGACAAGTTCGTCGCGTCCGTCAGCGCGATCATCGATAAGTACGGCCTGGACGGCCTCGACATCGACTTCGAGGGCCACTCCCTGTCGCTGAACAAGGGTGACACCGACTTCAGGAACCCCACCACCCCGGTGGTCGTGAACCTGATCTCCGCTCTCAAGACGCTCAAGGCGAAGTACGGCGCGAACTTCGTGCTGACGATGGCTCCGGAGACGTTCTTCGTCCAGCTCGGCTACCAGTTCTACGGCGCCGGTGCGAACGGTACGGCGGATCCGCGCGCCGGTGCGTACCTACCGGTGATCTACGCGCTGCGCGACGACCTGACGCTGCTGCACGTCCAGGACTACAACTCCGGGCCGATCATGGGCCTCGACGACCAGTACCACACGATGGGCGTGGCCGATTTCCACATCGCCATGACCGACATGCTGCTCACCGGCTTCCCAGTGGCCGGTGGTGCGACCTTCCCCGCGCTCCGTCCCGAGCAGGTGGCGATCGGCCTACCGGCCGCGCCGTGGGCCGGGAACGGCTTCACCACGGTGGCTCAGGTGCAGAACGCGTTCAGCTGCCTGGCGAAGGGGACCGGCTGCGGCTCCTACCGGCCGCACGGCGTCTTCCCCGGCCTACGAGGCCTGATGGCGTGGTCCATCAACTGGGACAAGTACAACGGGTTCGAGTTCTCCCGTAACCATCGGGCGTACCTCAACGGCCTCGGCTGATCCCGAGAAGCCCGATATCACCCCCCATTCCCTTCCTCGAAGGACAGTCATGAGATTAAGCCGCAAGATGACGGCGACTCTCGCCGCGGTGGCGCTGTCGGTGACCGGCCTCGCCGTCACGGCCCCCGTCGCCTACGGCCAGGTGACCGCCGGCGCGAGCACGGCTCTGGCCGCCCCGGCCTGGGCGGCGTGGACCGCCTACAAGACCGGCGACCGGGTGACCTACAACGGCGTCGAGTACGAGTGCATCCAGGGCCACACCTCGCTGCCCGGTTGGGAGCCGTCGAACGTCCCGGCGCTGTGGAAGGTCGCCGGCGGCGGAACCCCCAGCCCCAGCCCGAGCCCGACGCCTCCGGCGGGAGTCCCGGGCAAGCCGGGTACGCCGAGCGTCACCGGGACCACCAACAACTCGATCTCGCTGAGCTGGGGCGCCTCCTCGGGCACCGTCACCGGCTACCGCGTGTACGAGGGCACCGGCGTGGCGGCCACCGCCAGTGGGACCAGCACCACGATCTCCGGCCTCGGCGCCTGCACCACGCACACCTACACCGTCAAGGCGTACAACTCCAACGGCGAGTCCGTGGCGAGCTCGGCGGTCACCGGCACCACGAGCGGCTGCACGGGCGGCGGCGGCAAGATGCCCGGCGCGCCGTACCTCTACACGGGCTGGGGCAACCCGCCCAGCCCGGCCACGGTCATGAACGCCACCGGGATCAAGCAGTTCACCATGGCGTTCATCCTCTCCAGCGGCGGATGCAACCCCGCCTGGGACGGCCAGCGTCCGCTGTTGGGCGGTCAGGACGCGGCGGCGATCTCCCAGATCAAGAACGCCGGCGGCAACGTGCAGATCTCCTTCGGTGGCTGGTCGGGCAACAAGCTCGGCCCGAACTGCTCCACGCCGGCCGCCTTCGCCGACGCGGTGCAGAAGGTCATCGACGCCCACCAGCCGGCCGCGGTGGACTTCGACATCGAGAACACCGATGAGTTCGAGAACACGGTTGTTCAGGACCGCATCCTCAACGCCCTGAAGATCGTCAAGCAGAAGAACCCGAGCGTGAAGGTCGTCGTCACGTTCGGCACCGCCACCAGCGGGCCGACGTACTACGGCACCCGGCTGATCAACCAGGCCAAGGCGCTCGGCGTCGACATCGACAACTACACGATCATGCCGTTCGACTTCGGCGGCGGCGCCGACATGTACGGGAACACGGTCAACGCGGCCGAGGGCCTGAAGAACGCGCTCAAGTCCGCGTGGGGCTGGTCCGACGCGACCGCGTACGCCCACATGGGCATCTCGGGCATGAACGGCCTGTCCGACCAGCGCGAGCTGACCTCGGTGGACACCTGGACCAGGATCCGGGACTACGCCAAGTCGAACGGGCTCGGGAGGCTCGCCTTCTGGTCGGTCAACCGGGACCGTCCCTGCCCCAACGGCGGCGTGGCCGAGAACTGCAGCGGAATCGCCCAGAACGACTGGGACTTCACCAGGGTGACCGCAGGCTTCTGATCTGGAAGCCCGGTTCCGATGACCGGGGCCGGGCGGGCCGGGACGCGTCCCGGCTCCGGCCCGGCCCGTGATCGGGCGGCCGGCACGACAGGAATCACCCCCCGTTACCTGTCGTGCCGGCCGCCGCTTCGCGTGGGGGCCAGCAGGCCGATGAGCATGCCAACGAAGGTCGCCACAGTGAGGGTGATCCAGAGCCGCATCTTCATCGAGGTCTCCCATTTGTTACTGTGAGTGGCCAGAATACCGCGAATAGTGACAGAGTGCGACCGGGGGAGCAGAAATCTTCCATCGAGTCGCCTCCTTCACCGTTTGTGGGGCACGCTTGGCTTCGCCATGCATTACGCAATCCACACAGCCCTCGTTCTGATAGCCGGAGTCGTCGTCGCGGTGGTCGCGGAGCGGAAGGGCTGGAAGCCCTCGCTCGCGGTGACCCTGGCGGTCGGCGTCGGCGTCCGCGCACTGATCCTGGTGATCGCCGCCACGGACGGATGGCAGCCGCCCGACTATGTCGGCAGCTTCAAGCCGGCCGGCGAGGCGATCCTCAACCACCGCGACCCGGTGCTGGAGAGCAACGGCGGGTGGCACTTCCTGCCGACGATCCCCTACATGTACGGCCTGCTGCTCTGGCTGGGCATCCCCTGGGAGGTCACCGGCAGGCTGGTGACCGTGGCCGCCGACATCGTGCTGATCCCGCTGGTCGGCAGGCTGGCCGGAGGCTCAGCCGCACGGCTGCGCGCCTTCCAGTACGCGTGCAACCCGCTGGCGATCCTCGTCGCCTCCGTGCACGGCCAGGTCGAGCCGGTCTCCCTGGTCTTCGCCGTCGCCGCGTACGTCGTGGCCCGCGGGCCCGACGGCTGGCGGCGCCCCGAGCCACTGCCCTGGCTGCGGCCGGGCGAGTTCCTGCGCCGCCTCACACACCCCTTGGAAGCGGACCGCGCTGCCACCGGCCGAGCGGTGTGGGCGGGACTGCTGATGGGGCTCGCGCTGTGCGCGAAGAGCTGGCCGGTGATCCTCGTGCCGGCGTTGCTCATGCTTCTCCCGGGACTGCGCTCCCGCCTGGTCTCGCTGGTCGCGACCGGCGTACCGCCGGTCCTGTTCCTGCTGTCGCTGCCGATCGGCGGCTGGACCAAGTGGAGCGAGCTCGACGACGTGCTCAACGCCATCGGGCTACGGCCGAGCGACGTACGGCCCATCACGGGCGACTGGGGCTGGACGGCCCTGCTGAGCGGGGGAGAGTGGAACCTCGATCCGACTCCCGCGAGGATCGGCCAGTACCTGATCTACGCCTCGCTGGTCGCCTGCCTGATCTGGTGGCGCAAGGCCCACCCGGTCGACGTCACGATCGCGATCCTGCTGGCGTTCATGATCTTCACGCCGCGGCTCGGCGCGCAGTACCTGCTGTGGTTCATGCCGTTCCTGGTCGCCCGGCCCACCCGCTGGGCCTGGCCGGCGATTCTCGGGTGCTGTCTGTGGGCGGCCGTCGGATATCTCGTGCTCACCCAGTTCCCCGGGGAGCAGTGGTACGAACTGCACAAGCCATGGGCGATGAGCTCCATCGTGCTGTTCCCGCTGATCATCGCGGCCCTGCCGTGGAGCCGCAGGCAGGCGGAGGCGGCCGCCGCCTCGCCTGCCCATGCTCAGGTGGGCGAAGAGATCAGGTGACGACCAACTCGCGGCCGACCCCCGGCGAGGACCTGGCGTCAGGGCTTCGCCGGGGGAGGGACGATTTCGGTTCGGGAGCGGGCGGTCCGTTGCCCTGGTTGTCGGCCGGGTCGTCGAGACACCTGCGCGTGCAGGGACCAGGGTTACGAGTTGCTGTCCGTACGGCGGGGACGTACCGGTTCCGCCGGATCGTCACCTAGCGGCCTTCCGGCGGGTCCCGCGGATGCCCTGCGGGGAGCCCACCGACCAGGTTGCCGTCGTCGGCGCGGAGCCGGAAGCCGATGAGCCTCCTGCGGGTGCCCGCCGCGGGGCCCGCTCCTCCTGCTGCGGTGGCGGGCCCCGGCATTTTCTCAACTCCTGGGCGGTCCCAGGGGCGCTTCCGTGCTGTCAACCAAGGTGCAGTCGGCGACAGGACCATCCGACACACCGGCCCAGATGCCCGCGACCACGGGGGTGCCGTCGCCGACGCTGAACTCC
Source organism: Sphaerimonospora mesophila (assembly GCF_001417795.1). NCBI lineage: Bacteria > Bacillati > Actinomycetota > Actinomycetes > Streptosporangiales > Streptosporangiaceae > Sphaerimonospora > Sphaerimonospora mesophila. The sequence goes on from NZ_BCBX01000033.1 coordinate 484,087, forward strand.
AACACCCCGGTCTGACCCGGCTTGATCACCTTCGGGTCGATCGTGAACCCGTCCTCGTACCCTTCGGGGGCCGGGAACACAGACAGGGAGGCCTGCTCCCGCGGCACGAGCTGCTCGCTGCGTGGCTGGGGGCTGCACCGCTTGCCCATGGGGATGTAGTCCACGACCACGTTGACGCCCATGGCCCGCAGGTCCTCTTGGAGCCGCTTGGGGTCCTTGGCCTCGTTGATGGTGATGTGGACCAGCCCGTCGCCCCCTGTGGTCACGGCATAAGCGGGCGTGCCTCCCGTGAGCGAGGGGAAGGCGATCGCTGCGGCCACAGCAGCGCCCAGCGCGGGTGCCAGCACCGCGGGACGGAGCAGCCGCCGTCGCCGCGGCGCGCGTGTGATCTCGGTCATCACGAACTCCTTGAGCAGATGGTGACGGCCCTCAGGAAGATCGCGTTCCGGCCAGCTCATCGGATCTCCTCCTTCTCTGGGCCTCGGTCACCTACTACCTGTCGGCCCCGTGGCGCTGGTTCCCGGTTTTCGCCGTATTCCGCGAGTTTTCTTCGGGCGCGGGACAGCCGGGACCTCACTGTGCCGATCGGGATCCCGAGCGCCTCCGCCGCTTCGGCGTAGTCCAGCCCCGCCCACACGCACAGCGCGAACACGTCCTGTTCCTGGCGGCGCAGCCTGCCGTACGCGAGCCGTACCCTGACGAGGCGTGCCGCGTCCTCGATGCGCCCGACCACCTCGTCGGCGAAGTCCGGAATCACCTCGCCCCGGGGCAGTCTGGCCACCGCGTCTTCGTACCTGCGTGACGTGCGCCGCAGGTTGCGCGTCACGTTGGTGGCGATCCCGAGCAGCCACGGCCGGAGCGACCCGCCCTCGGCGTCGATCCTCCGACGTAACCGCCACGCCTCCAGAAAGGTCATCGCCACAACGTCCTCGGCGGTGGACCAGTCACCGGTCAGCCGGAAGGCATGGTTGTAGACGCTTTTCGCGCTCTCGTCGAAGAGCCGTTCGAACGCCGCTGGGTCCCCGTCCCGTATCCGGGCACGCATTGACATGTCCACACAAAGGTACTGTCCGCCCGGTTCTCCCGGTTCCCTCCGGTGCTCAAGGCCCGACAGCCGCTCGATCACCGGCGTCGAGCTCCGCGTGCAGGCCGCGAGGTGATCACCGCGGCACGCGCACCGGCTACGTGGTGGTGGTCGGCAAGACCGGGTTCGCGTTGGCCGTGGCGTTCGGTGCGGCCCGTGGCCGCACGTGCGGCGGCAGATGATCACGACGGGCTCGGACATGCTTGTGCCGGATAGACCGGCGCTTTCGAATGGTCATGTGCACAAGTCGTGTTCGTCCATCGCGGGGTGCCGGACCGGCGGCCTACTCTGGTTCCGGTAACGAGCCAGAGAGCAGGGCCGCTGTCCACTTGCTCTTCGGATCGCTGTCGATGAGCAGGGCTCGTACGAGCAGGCTCAGCGGGATCGCCAGCAGAGCGCCCAGCGGCCCCAGGACCCACGCCCAGACGATCAGTGACAGGAACGTCGCGGTTGTGGACAGGCCTACGGCGTCGCCCAGGAACTTCGGCTGGATGAACGACTGGACGACCACGTTGATCGCGAGGTACGCGATGATCACCAGCAGCATGGTCTTCGGTCCGCCCTCGAGCAACCCGAGCAGCGCGGGCGGGATCAGACCGAGGACGAACCCGATGTTCGGAATGTAGTTGGTGATCAGCGCTAGCACTCCCCAGAGCAGCGGCAGGGGCACGCTGAGCGCGTAGAGCGCGGCGACATCGAGCGCCGCGCAGATCAGGCCGAAGAACGTCGAGACGATCAGATAGCGGCGGGTCCGATAGGTGAAGGTCTGGAGCGCCCTGGTCAGGTCGGGCCGCTCGACGGCGGCCGCGTTGACGATCCGGGAGAAGAACGGGGCGTCGAGGCTCATCGCCAGCAGCAGCACCACGATCAGGAAGAGGCTGGACAGCACGCTCATCACGCTGCTCAGCAGACCCTGGGCGACCTCGATCACCTTGCCCGCGTCGAGCGAGGACAGCACCTGGTTGAGCTGCTCGCTGCCGTAGCCGAGGCCGGCGGCCCAGTGCCGGAGGTCCGTCACCATCGTGTTGAACTGCGTGGCATAGGTGGGCGCGAGGAGGGCCAGCTGCGCGGCGGCGAGGCTGAGGATCGCCACCATGCCGAGCAGGACCAGCAGCACGATGGCGAGTGGGATGGCGATCTGCATCCAGGTGGGGGCGCGATGCCGAGACAGCCAGTTGCGCACCGGTGACACGGCGATCACCAGGGTCAGCGCCAGAACGACGGGCCCGAGGATCGACCCGACCGCCTGAATCCCGGCCAATGTGACCACGGCGGCGGCCGTTCCGAGCAGCACGACCAGGGCGCGTGGGAATCCCTGTTGAATCACCCATCGTTTCTACCGTCTCCAAAAGATCCCGCAAGTCCCCCTGGAGGGTCGTGTCCCGCCGGTTTCCGCCACATCCCCGGCCGGACCGCGTGGTCGGCCGCGGTTGGTGTCCAGCTCTGGTAATCTTGTCGAGCCGGGTGATCCGGCGGATCCCTCTCCCGGTCGTTTCGACGGGGTGTGGTTCGCCCGGGTATGGTCTCGGTGCCTCCTCTTTCTTCCGGATCTTGGGTCCGCTGCGGTTTGCGTGGCGGGGTCGGGCCGGG
>NZ_BCBX01000034.1:0-445799 GCF_001417795.1 Sphaerimonospora mesophila
ACGCTCATGGCCGTTGACAATGCTCTCGTCTAAAGGGGCGGCAGATTCAGAAGCGTGATCATCGAGACTCCGAGCTCTCAGCACCCAGGTTGTGTAGCGGCAGCGCATGTCTCATCAGCCCTGTGCCTGAGGTCGTCAGATCCGATGTCCCCCTCAGAGACCGGGGGCAGCGGGTGTATGGCGTCGGTGGGGTGGTCTGGCCTACGGCTGCTCGTCGGGGATCCGGCAGCACCCCGGATGGCGGTGACGGTCTGGGCTCTTGCCGGGAGTGCCGGTAGCGGCCCGCTTAGCGGTAACTCTCCTGTCCGTTCACCTCCAGGCGAGGCTATTCCATCAAATACATTTGATGTATCGTCGGAGGCGTGACTTTATCGAGTGAGGCGGTGCCGGGATTCGTGCGTCTGGCCGCCCACCCGCTGCGCTGGCGGTTGTTGACTGAGCTCGCCGTCGGCGACTTGCGGGTGCGGGAGCTCACGGCGCTGGTCGAAGCACCGCAGAACTTGGTCTCCTACCATCTGCGGCTGCTGCGCGACGGCGGCCTGGTCGCCGTCACCCGCAGCAGTTTCGACGGCCGCGACAGCTATTACCGTCTGGACCTGGACCGCTGCGCGCAGGCCCTGGCCGATGCTGGGGCCGCTCTGCATCCGGCACTGCGCCGCGCCGCCGCGCCACCGCCGTCCCCGGACGGCTGGCAGCAATGGCCGCGCCTGGCGGTGCTGTTCGTGTGCACGGGCAACAGCGCCCGCTCACCGATCGCCGAAGCGCTGTTGCGTCACCACACCACCGGCGGTGTGAGCGTGACCAGCGCCGGCAGTCGGCCCAAAGCGCGTGTGCACCCCCACGCCGTGCAGGTGCTGCGCGAGCGGTACGGCATCGACATCGCCGGCCACCGGCCCCGCCATCTGGACACGTTGCGCGGCCGCCGGTTCGATTACATGATCACCTTGTGCGACAGGGCCCGCGAAGCCTGCCCTGAGTTCGGCGACCACGCGCAGCGGGTCCACTGGAGCATCCCCGACCCGGCCACCGCAGGCCGCACCGAGCAGGACAGCACTGCCGCATTCGGCCACGCCACGGCGGACATCGACACACGCGTCCGCCACTTGTTGCCCGTCCTCGCCCAGACCCCGGAGGCCCATTCATGACCGCACCTGACCGCTACGCCAGCGTCCGCTACCTCGTCGACGACGTCCAGACAGCCATCGGCTTCTACACCACCCACCTCGGCTTCACCCTCATCAGCAGCGCCGCGCCCGCGTTCGCCGACGTGGTGCGCGGGCCACTACGGCTGCTGCTGTCCGGGCCCGCCAGCTCCGGCGCCCGCGCCACACCCGCCGACGCCACCGTCGCCGGCCGCAACCGCATCCACCTGGTCGTCGACGACCTGGACGCCGAGATCGCCCGGCTACGCGCCGCGAGCCTCTCGTCGTTCCGCAGCGACATGGTCTCTGGCCCCGGCGGGCGGCAGATCCTGCTCGCCGACCCTGCCGGCAACCTGATCGAACTGTTCCAACCCGCCTGACGCGAAGGAGCCCGAGGTGGCCGAACCCCGGCACTGCCCGTGCCCCTACTGCGACCTCGATGACCCGACGCGGCCTGAGCCGGTCGGCGGATGGATACTCCGCGATGAGCACTGGCTGGTCGGCCAGGGGGACCCGGACACCACGATGGCGGGCGGAGTGCGGATCACCTCCCGCCGCCATTACGTCGACTTCGCCGATATGGACATCGAGGAAGCGACCTCCTTCGGCCTGCTGGTGACTGTCCTGGACCGTGCGCTGCGTGCTGCGACCGGTGCCGAGCGGGTGCATGTGCTCTCGACGCGGGACCGTCTCCAGCACTTCCACGCCTGGCTCTATCCCCGGCCCGCCACGCATCCGCTGCGGGGCACCGAGTTCCTCAACGCGCCGCAGCACAGTCTCACCGAAGACGCGGAACGCACCGTCCACGCTGTCCGTGACCGACTCCAGGTGTCCACGCCCGCCTTCCCAGAGCCGGATGCAGTCTCAGGAGATCTTCCCGGCCGCCGCTGACATTCAACAGATATCGACGGGCGCGTGCAGGTCCCGCCAGTGGGGTTGACCCCCACAGCGGCTCGTCGGCGCCGGGCCGGTTGCGACTCCTGCTCATAGTGCTCGAACGCTGTCGCCGGCCCCGGGCAGACCTCCGCGGCGGTCTCAAACAGAGCCTGCGCCTTGGGCTCGCTGATCTTTCCCACATCCTCGCGGGCGTGCTCGGCTACCCGGGTCAGCATGTCGTGCAGCTTGCCCGTGTGGTGGCGCGGGTCGTCCCCTGATCCCGATAAGGGCAGCCCCGCGTGGTCACTCATCGGCGCCCCCTCTCCCGCCGCGCGACCACGAAAAGCGATCTATCGGATGCCGATATCGCCGTTCGTTCCACTATGGACCTCCTGGCCAACGGGTCACGGGAGGCGGGCCCTGATCGCGCGCCGCGCCCCGTAGGCAGCGGCACCGGCGGCGAGCACCGCGATTCCCGCGATGACCGAGGACGCCGGCAGCGCGAAGGCGAGGATCAGGCACCCGGCCAGGCCGAGGGCGGGTACGACCCGTGGCGGGCGGCCTTCGACCGGGGTGAGGGTCCAAGCGCTCGCGTTGGCGATGGCGTAGTAGACCAGCACGCCGAAGGAGGAGAACCCGATCGCGCCGCGCAGATCCACGGTCGCCGCCAGGACCGCCACGGCCACACCGATGACCAACTCGGCCCGGTGAGGCACATTGAAGCGGGGGTGGACGGCGGCCAGCACGTACGGCAGGTGCCGGTCGCGGGCCATCGCCAGAGTTGTGCGGGAGACGCCCAGGATCAGCGCCAGCAGCGAACCGAGCGCGGCCAGCGCGGCGCCCGCCCGTACCAGCGGCGCCAGGCCCGGATGTCCGGCGGCGCGGACGGCGTCGGCCAGCGGGGCGGCGGCCTGGGCGAGACCGGCGGTGCCCAGCGCGGCCAGTGCGGCGACCGCTACCGCCGCGTACACCAGGAGGGTGAGGCCGAGCGCGAGCGGAATCGCCCGGGGAATGACGCGGGCCGGGTCGCGCACCTCCTCACCCAGAGTGGCGATGCGTGCGTAACCGGCGAAGGCGAAAAACAGCAAACCCGCCGCCTGCAGCACCCCGGCACCGGTGGCGCCGAAGGCTACCTCCAGCCGCGCCACCTGCGCCTCGCCGGAGGTCAGACAGGCGGCGACCACCGCCGCCAGCACGGCCACCACCACGGCCACGATTCCCCTGGTCAGCCAGACCGTCTTGTGCATCCCGGTGTAATTGACCACGGTCAGCGCCACCACGGCCGCCACCGCCACCGCGGGCGCCTGCTCCGGCCACACGTACGCGCCGACCGTCAGCGCCATCGCCGCACACGAGGCGGTCTTGCCGACCACGAAACCCCACCCGGCCAGGTAGCCCCAAAAATCCCCCAGACGCTCCCGCCCATAGACGTAGGTGCCGCCCGAGGCGGGGTAGCGTGCGGCCAGCCGGGCCGAGGAAGTCGCGTTGCAGTAGGCGACCACCGCCGCCGCAGCCAGCCCGAGCAACAGCCCCGAACCGGCCGCCCGCGCCGCCGGAGCGAAGGCGGCGAAGACACCGGCGCCGATCATCGACCCCAGCCCGATGACCACCGCGTCGGCCGGCCCCAGCCGACGCTCCAGCCGACCGGACCCAGTACGGGTCGGTATGCCCACTATGACGACCCCCATAAAACGGAATCCGATATCGGTCCACGATACTTTCTTGGGGCTGGGAGCCGCCAGGCCGGACGGGGCGGTTCAACACCCTGGTAGCCGGGCGAGGCTGGGCGAAGCGTTTACCCAGGCGGCGACGTGCGGGCCGCCCATGCGGGGGGAGTGTCCCGGCGGCAGGCCGTACGCGTGGACATGCGCCGGGACCGGGTGAAGACGAAGATGCCGTGGACGATCGCAACTCACCGGCGGCGCGCGTCGCGTTCGCCCGGTGCATCGCCGGACGATATCGGGCAGCGATAAAACAGTCCGGCGGATGAACATTGCCACCCGGCCGCGAAGACCAGGAGCGGGCGATCACGGCCCGGAATCCCCCTTGCCCTGCTCGATCGAGGGAAGCGGGGCCGCCGCCCGTGGAACCGGCAGGCGGTAACATCGAATGCCGATATCGGTTTCGTCACATCCGATGCCGCTCATAACGGCACGGGAACCCGGGGGTGAGAAGGTGCGGGAATTCCTCCGCGGCGCGGTGCGGCTGCACATCCTGCACCACGCCGCCGAGCAGGAGATCCACGGCGCGTGGATGACCGAGGAGCTCAAGCGGCACGGATACGCGATCAGCCCCGGCACGCTGTACCCGACCCTGCACCGTCTGGAAGCCGAAGGCCTGCTGGTGTCCGAGCAGCGCACCGTCGCCGGACGCATGCGCCGGGTCTACCGGGCCACCGACGCCGGCCGCCAAGCGCTGGCCGAAGACCGCGCCGCCCTCGCCGAGCTCGCCCGCGAAGTCCTGCCCGGCCAGCAGTAGCCCCACCTGCCCGCGCCACGGCTCGCGAGTTCGGACTCCGACGGCGGCCAAACGAGCGCATGCGGACCCCAGCACGTCGAAGCGGCCGCGCTCCGCATGCCGGCGAGGACGGCGCGTCGGTGGCGTCAGGAGGTCAGCCGCCGGTCTGGGCGTCGATCTCGGCGATCAGGGCCCGGACGCGGGCTTTGATCTCGTCGCGGATCGGGCGGACGGCCTCGACGCCCTTGCCGGCAGGGTCGTCCAGGGCCCAGTCGAGGGAAAGCCGGTCGCGGACGACGCCCGGCCCGTACCGCACGTCCGACCAATCGCAGGTAGTCGTCGTGACGGGCCGGCATCCGCGTGGCCGGGGCGTGGTGCTTCTTCATCAGCGTGCCCGACCGCGCGACCGTGTCGTTCTTGCCGATCAGGGCGGCCGAGCGCCACAGGCGGACCTGCCCGGCCAACGCCGTCTGGTCCAGATGCTCCAGCCCGCCCGCCTCCAGGGCCGCCTCGACCAGGGTCTTCACCTCTCACAACGCATTGCGGCTTGCTCGGCCCAGCACCACTGGCCGCCGGGGCGGTGTCGACGACCTGCCGCAACTCACGCAACAGATGAGGGTTGCACAAAGCATGACACCCTCCACCACCGCAGGGATCACACTTCGTTCTGATGAGTATCAGAGGCAGCGAATCTACGTTGTAAAGGGCGCGGGTCTCTGTACGGCCTTCGCCAACGTTGCACGGCCGACGACACCCGGCTGCTGCAGGAACTCACGCCCGCCTGCGCTGAACTGGCCGGACTCGCGCGCCATGTCCGCAGCTTCGCCGAACTCCTCACCCCGGCCGCAGGCAACGACGCCGGGTTCGGCCTGCTGCGTCACCGCATCCTGCTGCACTGAAGATCGCTCAGAGCCACCACCGATTTCGGGCCAGAGCCGAAGACCGACCGTACAGTCCCTACTCATAGGGGGAAGCCTTATGAAGATAGTGATACCCGGAGGAACCGGGCAGGTAGGCACGATCCTGAATCGCGCGCTGACCGCCGCAGGCCATGACGTTGTCGTTCTGACCAGACGGCCGGCGCGCGATCGTGAAGTTCGCTGGGACGGCGAGACCCTGGGTCCATGGGCGGAGGAGATCGACGGCGCGGACATCGTGATCAACCTGGCCGGACGCAGCGTCAACTGTCGCTACACCGCAGCCAATCTGCGGGCCATGATGGATTCGCGCGTGCGCTCCGCCCGGGTTGTGGGTGAGGCGATCGCGGCCGCCGTACGGCCTCCCCGGGTCTGGTTGCAGATGAGCACTGCCACTGTCTACTCCCACCGCTTCGACGCGCCCAACGACGAGGCGACCGGCGTACTCGGCGGCACTGAAGTCGACGTCCCGGGCTACTGGGCCTACAGCGTCGAGATCGCAAAAGCATGGGAACGGGTGCAGGAGCGAGCCGAAACCCCGTACACGCGCAAGGTAGCCATGCGCGCTGCCATGGTGATGAGTCCCGATCGCGGCGGCGTCTTCGACGTCTTGCTGCGGTTGGCACGGCTCGGCCTCGGCGGCCCGGTCGCGGGAGGCGCGCAGTACGTGTCGTGGATCCATGACCGCGATTTCGTCCGCGCCGTCGAGTTCGTGGCCGAACGGGACGACCTGGCCGGGCCGGTGAACTTCGCTGCTCCCGTTCCTGTACCACAGCGCACGTTCATGCGCGTGCTGCGTACCGCGTGGGGTGTTCCGGTGGGCCTGCCCGCAACGAAGTGGGTGGCCGAGCTCGGCGCGTTCGCGCTGCGCTCGGACACCGAACTCCTGTTGAAAAGCCGCCGAGTCGTCCCCGGCCGTCTACTCGAAGCGGGCTTCGCTTTCGACTACGCCCAATGGCCAGAGGCCGCCGACGACCTTGTGCGGCGCGTGCGCGGCCCGCGTAACCGGTGAGCGGGTCACAGGAGCCTGCGGAGTGCCTCTTCGGCCTTTCCACGGCTGTGGCGAAAACGTGCATGTGGACAGAGAGAGCTTCCCGGCGCCACGCCCTGATGCGGTGAGCACGTCGTCGAGTTTCTGTCTTCGCTCACTGACCAGGGGGAGCGCACCGGGTGGTGGTTCAGGACATTGATGTTGTGCTGCTGATCGGAGCAGGACTCCTCATCGACGGCACCGGCTCATCGACGGCACCGGCGCCGAGCCGGTACGGGACACCGCCGTGATCGTCGACGGCGGCAGGATCGTGGCCGCCGGCCCCCCGCTCCGGCATGCCGGAGCGGCCCAGGTCGTCGAGTGCCCCGGCGGCACGATCGTCCCCGGCGTGATCGACATGCACGCGCACGTCGGCTTCATGATGACCGGCCCGCGCACACCGCACGTGGAGATCGCGGACCCGCCGAGACAACGCATGGCGTGCCGCCTTCGCCATCGAGGAGCACCGGGAACGCGTCGGCGAGGTCGGCCATGGAAGCGCGGCGTGGGGCTTGACCTGCTGGTCATCACCGTGCTCGAGCATTACAACTACCTGAGGCAGGTCTCCGACGCATCACTGCGGGCACGTCCACGCCTCGACCGCGACCAGCGCCTGAAACAAGGAAATCAACGGCGCCGCCGTCAGCTCGCCCAAGCGCTCGGCCATCGTCGTGAAGCTCTTCGCTCCGAACCGGGACACCATGCCGTGAACGGGCCCGCGCCGCCGCCATCCGTGCCGGCGCGGGCCCGACCCCAGGGCCTCAGCGGGCCTCGACGGTGAAGGTCGTCGTGATGACGTGCCCGTTCGGCGTACGGAACTGGCCCCACAACCGGTAGAGACCCGCCCGTGGGAAGTCGGCGTGCAGCCCGAGCTCGGGTCCGAAGGTCTGGCCCGGCAGCGCGAACACGGGCCGGCCCTGGTCGTCCTTCACCTCGGTGTGCTCATGGGCGAACCCGCTGCCGTCGAGCGGCATGATCACCACGTGCCCGGGCGCCGCCAGGTACGGCCTGAGGCCGTCGATGGGCCTGCCGGTCGCGGCGTCGGCGAACCGGAAGGTGAAACGGCTGCCCGTACCCACCTCGGCGTCACCGGTGAGCGTGACGCGTACCCCGTCCACGACCTGCTCACGCGGCGACGGCGCGGGCGGCTCGCCGACGGACCGCGCCGACCCGTCCTGCCGCGCCGGGTCACCGACGACGATCGCGTGGCGCTCCAGGATGTCGGTCATCTCGCCGCGCCGCCGGAACTCGGTGTGGATGAGATAGGTGCCGGCCGTCGGGAACGTCAGCCGTACGGCGAACTCGCCGGGCCGGCCGTCGGGCGCCGGGTGGACGTGGGCGAAGGTGCCCAGATCGAGCCGCGTGGCGATGAAGTGCATCCAGGCCTCGTGGCTGCGCCCGATGTCGTCGACGGGACGCCCGGTCGAGGCGTCGGTCACGCGGACGCGGATGGTGGCCGGCACGCCGGGAGCGACGTCACGGGGGACCTGGAGGTCGACCTTCACCCCGGCGTCGTCGGCGTGACGCGGTTCCGTCTCGGCCGTCATCATGACGCTCATCGTCGGGCGCATCGGCATGCCGGTGTCCTGCACCCAGGCGAGGACGCCGTTCATGCCGCGCTGGGCCATGTCCGTACGGCTCAGCGCAGTGAGGCCGGCGCCGACGCAGACCGCGAGCGCGGCGATGCCCGTCAGGTAGCCGTAATCGGCGATCCTGGCCGACAGCCGGGCGCGTCCCGTCCGATCCGCGTCGGTACGGCGGAAGCCGCGCAGGCGCAGGGCGTTGGTGACGACGCTGACCGAGCTCATGGCCATCGCGGCGGCGGCCAGCGAGGGGTCGAGGAGAACGCCGTCGATCGGGTAGAGCACCCCGGCGGCGACCGGGATCAGCAGCACGTTGTAGGCGAACGCCCACGCCAGGCCCTGCTTGATCGTGGTCACGGTGCGGCGGGACAGCGCGATCGCCGAGACGATCCCCCGCAGGTCGCCGCCGACCAGAGTGATATCGGAGGCGGCGATGGCGACATCGGTCCCGGTGCCGATCGCGATGCCGAGGTCGGCCGTGGCGAGCGCCGGGGCGTCGTTGATCCCGTCGCCGACCATCGCGACGACGGTGCCGCCGTTCCGCAACTCGGCGATGCGTGCGGCCTTCTCCTCTGGCCGCACGTCGGCGATCACCCGCTCGCTCCCGATGCCGACCTGGCGGGCGACGACGTTCGCGGTGACCCGGTTGTCGCCGGTCAGCATCCACACGTCGAGGCCGAGCGCGCGGAGCCGTTCGACGGCGTCGCGCGACTCGAGCTTGACGGTGTCGGCGACGCCGATCACCCCGGCGAGAAGGCCGTCGAAGGCGACGTACATGGGCGTCGCCCCCTGCGCGGCCATCTCTCCGGCGGCCGCGGTCATGCCGTCCGTGTCCACGTCGTGGCGCCGCATCAGCGCGGCGTTGCCGATGAGTACGGCACGGCCGCCGATCCGCGCCTCGACGCCGTGGCCTGGCACGGCCTCGAACGACTCGGCCGCCGGGAGGTCGAGACCGCGATCGCGCGCCTCCGTCACGATCGCCTCGCCGAGGGGATGCTCGGATCCCGTCTCGGCCGCGGCGGCGTACCCGAGCAGGTCGTCGGCGGCGATCCCGGCGACGGTCCCGACGTGGGTGACGCCGGGACGGCCACGGGTGATCGTGCCGGTCTTGTCCAGTACCACGGTGGTGATGCGGCGGGCCTGCTCCAGGGCCTCTCCTCCGGAGATCAGGATCCCGAGCTCGGCCGCCTTCCCGGTGCCCACCATGATCGCGGTCGGGGTGGCCAGGCCGAGGGCGCAGGGGCAGGCGATGATCAGCACGGCGATCGCCGTACCGATGCCCATCGCCAGCCGTCCCTGATCGGGCCCGAAGACGGCCCAGAACGCGAAGGTGAGCACGGCGATGCCGATGACGATCGGGACGAACCACCCGGACACCGCGTCGACCAGGCGTTGCATCGGCGCCTTGGCGCCCTGGGCGTCCTCCACGAGCCGGACGATCTGCGTCAGTGTGGTGTCCCGGCCCACGGCGGTGGCCCGCATGACGACGGAACCGGTGCGGTTGAGGGTGGACCCGATCAGCGGATCGCCGACGACTCTGCGCACCGGCAGGCTCTCACCCGTGATCATGCTCTCGTCGACCGTGGAGACGCCTTCGGCGACCACACCGTCGACCGGGATCTTCTCGCCGGGACGGACGCGGACGAGGTCGCCGACGACGACCTCGTCGACCGGCACCTCCACCTCCGCACCGCGTCCCCCGGCATCGGGCCCCTCGGCATCGGCCCGCAGGACGCGGGCCGTCTTCGGCCGCAGCTCCATCAGCGTCCTGATCGCCGTGGTCGTACGCCGCTTGGCCAGGGCCTCCAGCCACCGGCCCATCAGGACGAGCGCGATGACCACGACGGAGATCTCGAAGTACACGTGCAGCGGCAGCCCGGACGACTCGGCCGCGGTCGGCCACAGCGTGACGAACGCGCTGTAGCCGTACGCCACCGTGGTGCCCATGGCGATGAGCGTGTTCATGTTGACCGCGCCGTGGCGACCCGCCGCCCAGGCCGCGCGGTAGAACGGCCTGCCCGCCCAGAACTGCACGACCGTCGCGACGACCAGCAGTAGCGGCATCAGCCAGTCCATCGCGTCGATCGGCAACGGAAGGTACATCAGCACCATCATCGACAGGCCGACGGGGAGGGTGACCTGCCATTTCCGCTTCAGGCCGGTGATCTCCCGCTCACGCGCCGCCTCGGCGGCGTCATCGGCGGCGGCGGCCGGCCCGGCCGTTCCCGTGTCACCGGCGTCTTCCCCGCCTGTTTCGGCGCGTACGTCTTCGCGCTGCGGAGTGGCGGTGTATCCGGCCCGGCTCACGGCGTCCGTCAGCGCCTCGACCGTGACACGGGTGGCGTCGTAGGTGACGGTGGCGACCTCGGTGGCGAGGTTCACCTCGGCCACCTCGACGCCCTCGACCCGGCCGAGGGCCCGTTCCACCCGCCGCACGCAGGACGCGCAGGTCATGCCGCCGATGTCCAGCGTGCAGGAAGCCTTCGTCGCTGTCGTCATGGCTCCAGTTCCTCATCGACATGGGCCCGCCGGCGCGGGCCGTCGACGCGACTGTCCCGGCCGGCGCTTTCCCTCCGCTGCCGGGCCGCTGTCCATGCCGCTGTCCGTACGGCTGTTCGCGCCCATGCGCGGCCGAAATCACCGGGACAGCGGGCGGACAGCGCACACACGCAGGCTGCTCTCATCTCCGGCGGGCCGCATCCGGACCCCACCGAGATCCCACCTTCACGATTAAGGAGCATTCCGTGAGTCGGCTCGTTCTCTCCGTCCCCGGCATCACCTGCGGGCACTGCGTCAACGCCATCTCCGAGGCCGTCGGCAAGGTTCCCGGCGTCGGCTCGGTCGAGGTCGACCTGTCGGCCAAGACCGTGACGGTCGCCGACGCCGCCGACCCGTCCGCCGTCCGCGCGGCGATCGGCGACGCCGGATACGAGACCGTCTGATTCGCGCCGCCCGAGCCGTAGGGATTCCAGGAGATTCGATGACCACCACAGAACTCGACACGTTGATCATCGGAGGTGGGCAGGCCGGGCTGGCGCTCGGCCACCACCTCCGGCGGACCGGTCGCCGCTTTGCCATCCTCGACGCCCACGCCCGGGTCGGCGACACATGGCGGCGGCGCTGGGACTCGCTGACGCTGTTCACCCCGCGCCGGTACGACGCCCTGCCCGGCATGCCGTTCCCCGGGGATCCGGACGGCCATCCGGGCAAGGACGAGGCGGCCGACTACCTCGAAAGCTACGCGACGCGGTTCGGCCTCCCGGTTCTGCTGAACCACACCGTGACCTCCGTACGGCCGGACCGGCCCACGGGGTTCGCGGTCGAGACGTCGGCGGGGTCGTTCACCGCCGAGCAGGTGGTGATCGCGACGGGGCCGTTCCACACCCCGCGTACGCCCGAGTTCGCGTCCAGACTGTCCTGCGACGTGGTGCGGCTGCACAGCGGCGACTACCGCAATCCGGGCCGGCTTCCCGAGGGTGACGTCCTCGTCGTCGGCGCGGGCAACACCGGCGTGCAGATCGCCACCGAGCTCGCCGACCACGGTCGGCGGGTCGCGCTGTCGGCCCCCACGCTGGGCATGGCGCTGCCGCAGCGGCTGCTGGGCCGGGACATCTTCTGGTGGTGCTCGCTGCTCGGCATGATGGACATCGGCGGCGACAGCCGGATCGGCCACCGCCTCAAGGGACAGGACCCGATCTTCGGTACCGACGTGAAAGCCCTGATGCGGAGGGTGCGCAGGCTGGACCGCGTGGTTGACGCCGACGGGCCGGATGTGGTCCTCGCCGACGGCACACGGCACGGCCCCGACGCGGTGGTGTGGGCGACCGGGTTCCGGCCGCACTACCCCTGGCTTCACCTGCCCGTCCTGGACACCGCCGGCGCGCCCGTCCACCGCGAGGGGGTGACCACCTGGCCCGGCCTGTACTTCCTCGGACTTCCCTGGCAGCGCAACCGCGGTTCGGCGCTGCTCGGCTGGGTCGGACGGGACGCGGCGGCACTCGCAGAACGGCTGACCTCCGCACGCCGCGCCGTGCCGGCTTGATCGGGCCGCGGCTGTCCGATGCCGTCCGTGTACGCATACCATGTCGGGCACATCGGACACTGTGCGGTGAACCGGGCACTGGGCCGGAAACTGTGCCGGAAACCGTGCTGGGCACTGTCAAGGAGCGACATGGGACACCCGTCCGTCTCACCGAAGGGCCTGTCGTGACGGCCGTGACCTTCCGGGTCCTCGGCCCCGTCGAGATCCAGGCCCCCGGCGGCGAACCGGCGACGCTGCCCCCGTCCGTACGCGTCCTGCTGGCCCGCCTGGCCCTCGCCCCCGGTCGCGTCGTGTCGGTCGACGGTCTGACCGACACGCTGTGGGGCGAGAGCCTGCCGGCCGATGCCACGAACGCGCTGCAGATCCGGGTGTCCAAGCTCCGCCGGGCCCTCGTGGCCGCGGGTGTCGGCGGGGACGTCCTGGTCACCAGGGCGCCCGGCTACCTGCTGGCCGTCCCCGCCGAGGCCGTCGACGCGTACCGGTTCGAACAGCTGGTGGGTGAGGCGCGCAGGGCCGCGGCGAGCGGCCTGGCCGGCCCGGCGCTCGACCGTCTCGACGAGGCCCTGCGGCTGTGGCGTGGCCCGGCGCTGGCCGACGTGGGGGAGACCGACTGGGCGCTGGCGGACAGCGCACGCCTGGACGAGCTGCGGCTGGGCGCCGTCGAGGACCGGCTCGAACTCCTGCTGGAAACCGGCCGGCATGCCGAAGCCGTCGCCGACCTCGAACGGCTGGTGGCGGACAACCCGCTGCGCGAGCGGCTGCACCGGCTGCTGATGCTCGCGCTCTACCGAAGCGGGCGCCAGGCCGGGGCGCTCGCCGCCTATCAGGCGCTGCGCCACCACCTGGCCGACGAGCTCGGGATCGACCCGGCGCCGGAGCTCCAGGCACTGGCCGAGGCCATCCTGCGCCAGCAGGTGCCGTCAGGCCGCCCGGCCGGTACGGCACCGGCCGTGCCCGCGACCGCCGTACAACCCGCGCCACCCGCTCGGACGTCACCCGCCCCGGCGCCGGCTGCCTCCCCGGCGGCACGGGCGGAGGGCGGAGCACGTACGGCCGCGGGCCGCGGCGACGGGCTACCCCAGCGGCTGACCTCGGTGATCGGCCGGGACGACGACATGGGCACGGCGCTGCGGCGGTTACGCGAGGCGCGAGTGGTGACGCTGACCGGCCCCGGCGGCGTCGGCAAGACGACGCTGGCGCTGGAGATCGCCCGCGGCGCCGACGACACGCTCACCGACCGGGTCCACCTGGTCCGCCTGGCCGGGCTGGAGGCCGGCGCCGGGACAGCGGAGACCTTCACCTCGGAACTGGGCCTGATGAGCGGCGGGCCCGGGGCGGATGCGGCCGAGACGATCGCCGAGCATCTCGGGCTCGGCCGCACCCTGCTCGTCGTGGACAACTGCGAGCACGTCATCGACGACGTGGCCGCTCTGATAGAACGACTGGTCGGGCGCTGTCCCGGGCTGCGGGTGCTGGCGACCAGCCGGGAGGCGCTGGCCATCCCCGGCGAGGTCCAGGTGGCCGTCGGCCCGCTCGCCGTGCCCGAGGAGACCGAGGCATCGGCCGCGACGATCTCGGCGGCCCCGGCCGTACGACTGTTCCTCGACCGGGCCCGGGCCGTGCGTCCCACCTTCGTCCTGGACGCCGAGACGGCGCCCGTGGTGGCGTCCATCTGCCGACGACTCGACGGCATGCCGCTGGCCATCGAACTGGCGGCGGCGCGGATCAAGGCGCTGTCCGCCGCCGACATCGCGGCGCGGCTGCGCGACAGGTTCTCGCTGCTGACGGCGGGACCGCGCACGAGCGAGGCACGCCACCGCACGCTGCGGGCCACCCTGGACTGGAGTCACGACCTGCTGTCCGACGCCGAGCGCCGCCTGCTGCGCAGGCTCGCGGTGTTCCGGGGCGGCTGGACCGTGGAGGCGGCGGAGGAGGTCTGCTCCTTCGCCGGCATCGCCTCCGACGAGGTGCTCGACCTGCTGTTCCGCCTGGTCGACCGGTCCCTCGTGGTGCCCGACCCGGCCTGCGGGCGGTTCCGGCTGCTCGTCACGGTGCACGAGTACGCCCGGGCCCGGCTGGAGGAGGCCGGTGAGGCGGCCACCTGCCATGACCGGCATCTGGACCACTATCTGCGGCTGGCCGAGGAGTACGGCCCGCAGGTCCGCTCGCGGGAGCTCGTGTGGTCGCGGCTGACCGAGGAGCACGACAACTTCCGGGCCGCGCTGGACCATGCCCTGGAAGCCGGCAGGTCAGTGAAGTCCGGCGAGGCCGGCGACCAGGGTCGATCCGGGGAGTCCGGCGACCGGGACGCCGTCGAGATCGGGTTCCGGCTCGCGGGCGCGCTCCTCTGGTTCTGGAGCTACGGCCTCCGCCACGAGGGCACCCGGGCGCTGACCGCGCTGCTGGAGACCGGCGGCGGGTCGGCCACGGCCCGGGCTCTCGCCCTGCAGGGCATCGGGACGCTCAGCGTCTACTACCCGACCCCGAGCTCGCAGGCGGCCGCCGAGGAGAGCCTCGCGCTCTTCGAAGAGATGGGCGATCACCGCAACGCCGCCGTCTCTCGTCTCATCGTGGCATGGGCCGGCCAGTACGGCGGAGACGCCGACAGGTATCGACGCATGATCGTGAGAAGTCGCGACGAGCTGGGCGACTCCGACGACGGCTGGTGGCAGGCGATGACCCACTATGTCGAAGCCACGCTGTCCCTGCGGCTGGCCGAGTTCGAGGAGTCGGTCCACCAGTGGGGGCACAGCCTCGACCTCATCCGGTCCAGCGGTGATCTGATGATGGGCAACGCGATCCTGGCGCACCTCGGTGTCGCCCTGCGCGAGTCCGGGCGCCATGCGGAGGCGTGCGCCGCACTGGAGGAAGCCGTCGACGATACCCGTCGGCTGGGGTCCCCGCACGGGCTGGCCTTCGCCCTGGTCCAACTGGCGCACACACAGCTCGATTTGAGGGAAGGCGACGACACGGACGGCGAGACCGCCGCCGTGCTCAACGAGGCGGACGAGGTCGCGCGGCGGGCACGCAATCCGCGCTGCCAGGCCTGGGCCGCGTGGGGCCGCGCCCGCATCGCCCACGCACACGGCGGCGGCATGCTCGCCTACGACGAATGCCGCCGGGCGCTGACGCTGCTGGAGGAGCGCGAGTTCCCGTGGGCCAGGGCACGCCTGTGGTCGCTCATGGCCGACTGCGCCGAGGCCGTGGGCCGGCCCGACGAGGCCGAGCGGGCACGCCGCGCGGCACTGACAGCCGACTCGCCGGCTGCCGATCCCACGGCGACCCGGTGAAGGCGCCGCTCCAGAGCATCCGTCACGTAATGTCACCGGTGTTCGGCGGCTTCGGTCCCTCCACCCGCGGACATTCCTCGCAGGCTCGGAATTTCCGCGGGGCCCGGGATGCGCCGGGAGGAAGCTCGGGGTCCGTCTGCGAAACCCGCCGGCCGCGGGTTTCGCGTGCGGTCCTCGCCCCCTCCCGCTCCGCTCCCCACCCCCGGACATCGGTTACCTGACCGCCGCTCTAGGGAAACCCCCTGGTGCATCCCCTGCCGGAGCACCCCGTGCAGTTCCCATCGCCGAGACACACCGCTGATCCCAGTGCGTCCAGGAGTTCCCGCTCGTCCACGTCTCCCTGGACCAGCAGGAGGCCCCGCGCGGCGTCGACCTCGAACGACACCACGCCCGGAACATCCCTGACCAGGCGGCTGACCGCGCGGACGCACCGCCGGCACAGCCTGGCTCGTACGGATACGGTCAACATGCCCGCCTCTTGACGGCTCCCCTCTGCCATGCGACCAGGTTGCCCGGGCACGCTGACGGTCCGCTGTCCGTCCGCTGTCCGGCAGCGCTGGGCCGTACGGACACCGTCGGCGGGCGGGCCAGTGCACGGCCAGTTCGCGGCCAGCCGGCGGACAGCGCCGCCCGCGACGCTCCTCGTGTCACACCCGATCTGGACCGAGGAGCACACCGTGCCTTTCAACCTCATGACCGAGCTGATCCTGCTGAGGCACGCCGAGCTGCTGCGCGAGGCCGAGAGCCGTCGTCAGGCCGCCGTCGTCCGGCGCTCGTGCGCCGCCGCCCGCGCGGCCCGCAGGGCGGCTCGCCGACGCGCCGGTCCCGACCCCTTCTGAACCGCCCTTTCTCCGCGTGTCCCCACCCACTCCTTCCTTACTTCACTCCCTCGACCGAGGAGCTTCACATGTCCATCGGCGTCACCCTCCACCGAGCGTCCCCCACCGAATCGGTCATCGCGGCACAGGCGCGTGATGTCGTCAAGATCTACGGCCGTGGCGACACGGCCGTCCGCGCGCTGAACGGCGCCACCCTGTCGATCCCGGCCGGCCGGTTCACCGCCGTGATGGGGCCGTCCGGCTCCGGCAAATCCACACTGATGCACGCCCTGGCCGGGCTCGACACGATCGACGGAGGCCAGGTGCTGCTCGGCGACACGGACCTGAGCGGGCTCGGCGAGCGGCAGCGCACGCTGCTGCGCCGTGAGCGCGTCGGCTTCGTGTTCCAGAGCTTCAATCTCGTGCCGACCCTGACCGCGGCGGAGAACATCGCGCTGCCGCTCACCCTCGCCGGACGGCGGCCGGACCAGGAGTGGATCGACGAGCTCGTCGCCATCCTCGGGCTGGCCGACCGGCTGCGGCACCGTCCGACCGAGCTGTCCGGCGGCCAGCAGCAGCGCGTCGCGGTGGCGCGTGCCCTGGCCGCCCGGCCCGAGATCGTGTTCGCCGACGAACCGACCGGCAACCTCGACTCGCGCGCGGGGGAAGCGCTGCTGGGCTTCCTGCGCCGCGCCGCCCGCGAGCTGGGCCAGACCATCGTGATGGTCACCCATGACCCGAACGCCGCCGCGTACGCCGATCGCGTGGTGTTCCTCGCCGACGGGCGGATCGTCGACGAGCTGACCGCGCCTGCCGTACCGGCCATCCTGTCCCGCATGGCGAGCCTGGACACCTCGGCTCCCGCGTCCGCGCTCGACGAGGAGAAGTGATCCCGATGTGGCGTCTGGCCCTCCGCAACGCTCTCGCACACCGCGCCAGGCTGGCGCTGACCCTGATCGCCGTGATCCTCGGGGTCACCTTCGTGACCGGCAGCCTGGTGCTCACCGACACCTCGCAGCGGCTGCTCGACGACCAGTTCCGTACGGCCTCCGCCGGGGTCGATCTGGTCGTGCGCGACGCAGCGGCCTTCGACTCGGCCATGGGCGTGGAGGTCGAGCGCGACCCGCTGCCCTCCGTGGCCGTCGACCGGATCGGCGCGGTGCCCGGCGTGGCGGCCGCCCGTCCCGTCGTCCGGGGCAGCGGGCTGCTCCGCACCGACGGCAAGGCGATCGTCCCCTCCGGTCCCTCGCTGCTGATGTCCTGGGAGCCCGCCCCGATCGGGGCGTTCACCCTGCGGGCCGGCCGTCCGCCGGCCGCCGACGACGAGGTGGTGATCGACGCCGCTACCGCCGGCGGTCACCACATCGACGTGGGTGACACCATCACCATCCAGGCGGAGAGCACGGCGCGGCTGCGGGTGGTGGGGCTGGCCGGGTTCGGCGGCAGCCCCGGCCTGCCCGACAGCACCGTGGGGCTCGTCGACCTCCCCACGGCGCAGCGCCTGCTCGGGCTGGGCGACGGGGTCACCGAGGTCGCCGTCATCGCCGCCGACGGCCTCGACCCCCAGCGGTTGCAGGACCGCGTCGCCACCGCGCTCGGGACCGGATACGCGGTCACCGCCGGCCGCGACATCGCCGCGTCGAGCGCGGAGGCGGCGAAGACCCAGGTCGGATACCTGCAGCTCATGCTGCTCGCCCTCGCGGCGGCGGCCCTGCTCGTCGGCGCGTTCCTGATCGCCAACACCTTCTCGATCGTCATCACCCAGCGCACGCGTGAACTGGCCGTCCTGCGCGCCGCCGGCGCCACCGGCGGTCAGGTCCTCCGATCCGTGCTCGGAGAGGCACTCCTGGTGGGGATCGCCGCGTCGATCGCGGGGGTCGGCCTCGGCGTCGCCGCCGCGGCCGGACTGCGCAACCTCACCGGGGCCTTCGGCATCACCCTGCCCGACGGCTCCCTCATCGTGGAACCCCGTACCGTGATCGTCGCCCTTGCCATCGGCATCGGCGTCACCGTCACCTCCGCGATCGGGCCCGCCCGCCGTGCCGCCTCCGTGGCCCCGGTCGAGGCGATGCGCCGGTCGTCCGCACCGGCCGCCGGGGGGCGGGGCCGTACGGTCATCGGATCGCTCGCGACCGTGCTCGGCGTCGCCGGACTGGCCGCCGTCATCGCCGTACGGCCGTCGGCCGGCATGATCGCCCCAGTCGGCGCGGCCGCGCTGAGCGTCATCGTGGGGCTCGTCCTGCTGGGTCCGGCGGTCGCTCCGGCCCTGGCCCGGTTCATCGGACGGCCGCTGGACCTCGCCGGAGTCCCCGGCCGGCTGGCCCGCGAGTCCGCTGCCCGGTCCCCACGGCGTACCTCGGCCACCGCGCTGTCCCTGGCGGTCGGCCTCGCCCTGATCAGTTTCATGACCGTGCTGGCCACCTCCGTCAAGGCCTCGATCGCGCAGTCGTACAAAGAGGTGATCTCCGCCGACTACGTCATCGAGAGCGCACGCAACGAGATGCTCGGCGGTCTGTCCCACCACGTGCACCACCACGTCAGCGAGCTGCCCGAGGTCGCGGTGGCCTCCCGCCTGCGCTACGGCCACTGGAAGGACGGCCAGGCCACGAGGGCCCTCACCGCCGTGGACCCGGTGACACTGCCCCGGGTCGCCTCCCCGCACATGGTCGCGGGCAGCCTGGACGCGCTCTCCGGCGGGGGCGTCATCCTGGCCGAGAGCGTCGCCCGGCAGCGGCATCTCTCCGTCGGCGACAGCCTGCCGATGACGTTCTCGCGCACCGGGACCCAGCGCCTCCCGATCGTCGGTCTCGTGCTCGACCGTGACGCGCACGCCCTGTCCACCGACTACCTGATCTCGCTGGAGACGTTCTCGAAGAACTACCGGGAGCACGTCGACGCAAGCGTCTTCGTGAAGATCGCCCCCGGCGTCGGCGCCGCCGTGGCGAAGAAGGCGATCAACGGCGTCCTCGCCGACCACCCGACCGCCCAGCTGCGCGACCAGGCCGCGGCGGTCGCCGGGCGGACCCTCATGATCGACCAGGTCCTCGGGATGGTGACCGCCCTGCTGATGCTCACCATCCTGATCGCCCTGATGGGCATCACGAACACCCTCGCCCTGTCGATCATCGAGCGCACCCGTGAGATCGGGCTGCTGCGCGCGGTCGGCATGACCGCCCGCCAGCTGCGCTGGATGATCCGCGGCGAGGCGGTGTTCATCACGGTTCTGGCGATCATCCTCGGCGTCGGCATGGGCATCGCCTTCGCGGCCGGGACGGTCGCGGCGCTCGGCAGCACCATCGACGCTCCGCTGGTGCTGCCCGTGGGCCGGCTCCTGGCCGTCGTCGCCGTGGCCGTCGTCGCCGGACTGCTGGCCGGACTGCTGCCCGCGCGTCGTGCCGCGAAGCTGGACGTGCTGACGGCTGTCGCCGCGACCTGACGGGACACGCCCTCCGGGGGCGCCGCCGTACCGAACTCACCTGTTCGGTACGGCGGCCGCCGCCCTTCTCCTCCCCGACGAGGTGCCCTGGGAACTTCTTCCGTCGAGGCGATTCCACTCACGCTGCTGCTCACCCTCAAGTGACTCGCAAGTCTTGATCGGTAGCTTCCGGGGCATGAGGAAACGATCTGCCGTTCTGGCCGTCCTGACCACCGCGGCCACGCTGGCCGTTCCCGCCGCCGCCTCGGCCGCCGTGGGAGCGCCGCCGGCCGGGATCCCGTCGGGCGTGTCCGCCCAGTCGGCCCGCGGGACCACGACCTTCTCCTTCCGGGGGATGAACCTGAGGATGCCGTCGGCGTGGAAGGTGCGCCGTTACGGCGACACGGCCAGGGTGATAACCGGTGCCTGCACCGATCCCGAGTACTTCTACGCCGACTGCAGGGGTTTCTGGCTGGTCGGCCCCAAGACGCTGTCCCAGTGGGGCTACAACGGAAAGAAGCAGTACATACCCACGCTCGCCCAGCCGTCGTGTCCCTTCGGAGGCATGAGCCTCACGGTTTTCGGAGACAAGGCCGGTGCGAGAGGGCTGCGGCAGGTCGGGCGGGGGCACACGGCCGCGTACACCGCCTGGCCCGGCTACTGCGAGGCGCAGGGCAGTTCGGGGCGGAAGGTGAGGTTCAGGCAGCGAGAGTGGTTCCTGCGGACCTCGAAGATCCTGGTGGTGGACCTGTGGGACCACAAGGAGCTGCCCGGCGTGCTCAAGAAGGCCACCTGGAGCTGATCGGGCATCCCGCCACGATTCCGGCGGGCGGGCCGGGCGTCATGCCCTTACCCCTGGTCAGGGGAACCGCCTCGGCGTCGTCGGCTCCCGGGACGGCCGATGAGGGGGCATCCCGGGGCCGGCGGTCGATGGGCGTGGTCAGCGGCCGTCGCCGACCACGACCCTGGCCTTGTCGTGGTTCTTGCCGTTGCCGTCCGGCGGTCGGCAGCGCGACCACCGTGGGGGTCGGCGCGTCCGGCGGGGTGGTGTCGACGCCGACGCCCATCGGGGCTGCCCCTGCGTGAGCCCGACGCGACGGCCGAGGAGTAGAACCGATCCCACCGGACGGCCAGATCACGAAATCCACACGTTCGGCGGCCTTCGCCGTCGGGCTGTGGCGTCAACGCCGACCGCACTGCGATGAGGCTGCGTCCGCTGGTGAGTCACTCCCGTGAATGGAAAAAGTCGTCGGCTCCTGTCGCCGGCTCGTCTACTGTCACAGATCATGACCGAGACCTTCGTGAGCTCCGGTCCGCTGCGCCTGTGGACCGAACGGACCGGACACCCCGACCGCCCCGCCGTCCTGCTCATCGCGGGTGCGTCGGCCCAGGGCATCGTCTACCCCGATGCGCTGGTCGACCGCCTCGTCTCCCGCGGCATGCAGGTGATCCGGTACGACCATCGTGACACCGGCCGGTCGAGCATCATCGACGTCGACCGGCATCCGTACGGTCTGTCCGACCTGGCCACCGACGCGCTGGCTGTTCTCGACGCCTACGGCCTGCCGTCCGCCCATGTGGCCGGCGCGTCGATGGGAGGCGTGATCGCGCAGTGGCTGGCCGTACACGCGCCGGCCCGGGTACGTTCGCTGACCCTGCTCTCCACCACGGTGATGAGCCACGACCCGGGGCCGGTCCTGCGACGCGCCATGGCCGGCGAACCCGCCGACCCCGATGACCTGCCCCCACCGACCCCCCGCTTCCTCAGGCACCTGGCCGGCACGGCCGACACCGCGCCCGGGGTGGAAGCCGACCTGGCCGGCTTCCGGGTCATGAACGGCGACGTCCGCCCGTTCGACGAGCCGGCCGCCGAAGCGATTCTCCGGCGATGCCGGGCGAGGGCGACCGACCCGTCCGCCGCCGCCCACCACGGCCTCATCGGCAGGAAGAAGGGCCCGGACTTGTACACACCGCTCTCAACGATCACCGCCCCGACCACGATCGTCCACGGTGACCAGGATCCGCTTTTCACGCTCGCCCATGCTGAGGCATTGGCCGCCGCCATCCCGGACGCCCACCTGCACATCGTTGAGGGCATGGGTCATGTCTACTTCTCTCCCGGCCTTCCCGAGCAGCTCGCCGACCTGATCTGGATGACGGCCGGGGCGACTGCGATGTGAAGCGATCCACTTCGCCCGATCACACCGCCACCGGCGCCGGGATGCCGGGGTGCGGGTCGTAACCGTTGAGCGCGAAGTGACCGTAGGTGTAGTCGAACAGGCTGTCGGCCGGCTTCAGGCACAGCGTGGGGAACGGCCGTGCCCGGCGTGCGAGCTGCGTGCGGACCTGGTCCTCGTGGTTGTCGTAGATGTGGCAGTCGCCTCCGGTCCAGACGAAGTCACCGACGCCGAGCCCCACCTGCTCGGCGATCATGTGCGTCAGCAGCGCGTAGCCGGCGATGTTGAACGGCACGCCGAGGAACAGGTCAGCGCTGCGCTGGTAAAGCTGGCAGGAGAGTTCGCCGTCGGCGACGTAGAACTGGAAGAACGCGTGGCACGGCGGCAGCGCCATCCGCGGGATGTCGGCGACGTTCCACGCGGACACGATGATCCGCCGAGAGTCGGGGTTCTCGCGCAACGTGCGCAACACCTCGCTGATCTGGTCGATGTGTCCGCCGTCCGGGGTCGGCCACGACCGCCACTGCACGCCGTAGACCGGGCCGAGATCACCGTCCGGCGCCGCCCACTCGTCCCAGATCGTGACGCCGTTTTCCCGCAGCCATGCGGTATTCGCGTCGCCACGCAGGAACCACAGCAGCTCGTACGCGATCGAGCGGAAGTGGACCTTCTTCGTCGTGATCAGCGGGAAGCCGTCGGACAGCCGGTAGCGCAGTTGGTGACCGAAGATCGACCGTGTCCCCGTACCGGTGCGATCCGCCTTACGGGCGCCGGTGGCGAGCACACGGCGGAGCAGGTCTTCGTACTGCGTATCGGGCATACCGCAAGTTTAGAAGCGGTGTTCCTACGGGGGCCTATCAGAGCCGTCGGCGATGCACATCACCTGGGCCGCGATCACGCGGATGATCCACCGGCCCATGCGCGAGGCCGACAACGCGCCCGGCCGCCGCCGCATCAACGTGCCGGGCCGCTCCTACTTCCCCCTTTCCCGCGCGTCGGCTCCTTGGAGGTCAGGCGGCGTGTGGTTCCGGACGGGGAACGCGCTGGGCGGAGCCGATCTGGTCGCCGAGGGTCCAGCGCGTGGCCTCAGGCGAGGTGTCCGGAGAACAGGGGGGACCTCATTCGGCAGTCAGGATGGCTGAACTTCATCGAAGAGGGCGAGGGCTTCGGCGGGGTCCGGGCTCACGAGGCGTTCCAGACCGACCGCCGTGATCTTCGCCCACCTGCCGGCCCGTGCCCACATCTGTTCCTCGAAGGCGCGGACACCCTCGTCCAGATCGCCAGGTCCGGGGGCGGCGGCGACGGACTCGGCGAGTTCGGCGCCTTCCAGCATCGCGAGGTTCGCGCCCACCCCCAACGGGGGCATCAGGTGCGCGGCGTCGCCCAGAAGCGTCACCCCGGGGACGTGGGTCCAGGTGTGGGACACGGGCAGGACGTAGAGGGGGCGGTGGACGAAAGCGGTGCCATGGCGGAGGAGATCAAGGACGGGGGCGGCCCAGCCGTCGAACATGGCCAGCAGGCTTGATCGCACGGCGTCGGCGTCGGCCAGGTCCAAGCTCGCGTCCATGCCCGCGCGCCGGTTCTGGTTCACATGGCGGTCCAGGTCCGTGTGCCAGTCCAGCGGCGCGCGGAACTGGGCGTACACCTTCACGTGGCCACCGCTGTTGCGCTGGGCGACGAGTGCGCGGTTCACGCCGTACACGGCCACGGAACCGTCGCCGATCAAACGGGCGAGGTCGGGGTGGCGGGTGTCGACGTCGTCCAGGGAGGTCTCGATCAAGGTGACGCCGGTGTAGTGGGGCGTCGCGGCCGAGACCGCCGGGCGGACCCGGGACCGGGCGCCGTCCGCGCCGACCACGAGGTCGAACGTCTCCTGTCGCCCGTCCGCGAAATGGACCAGCACGCCGTCCCGGGTTCCCGGCACGACCTCTGTCACGCGCTGCCCCCACCGAACGTCGAGGGGGCCGAGCAGCAGGTCGCGGAGTTGCCCTCGGTCGATCTCGGGATTGGCCCGGTCATCCGGACGGGGTCGCCAGTCGCGAAGCACGGTCCCGTCCGTGTCCAGGATGCGCATGGCCTGCCCCTCGGGACGGGACAGCGCCTGGAACTCCGCCAGCAGCCCTGCCTTGCTCAGCGCGAGCTGGCCCAGCTTTTCGTGCAGGTCCAGCGTGCCGCCCGGAGGACGAGCGTCGGGGGCGGGATCACGTTCGATGACGGTGACGGGGTGATCGTGGCGGTGCAGGACGCGGGCGAAGGTCAGGCCGGCGGGGCCGCCTCCGATCACGGCGATACGATGTCTCACGTAAATACACTGTATTTTGCTGAGACAGTGTATGGCAACAGTACGATGTATTCATGACTGTGTGGGACCGGCCGGAGCCGCCGTCTCGCCCCGCACCGCTCGATCGGGAGCGAATCGTCGCCGCCGCCGTCGCGCTGGCCGACGAGGGCGGGCTCGAGGCGGTGTCGTTGCGTAAGGTCGCCGCCCGGCTGGACGTCGGCCCGATGCGGTTGTACGGATACATCTCCACCAAAGAGGAGCTGTTCGACCTCATGGTGGACGAGGTCTACGCCGAGATCCTCCCCGCGGAACGGCCCGATGACTGGCGGGAGGCGCTGCGCGTCCTCGCCGACGGCACCAGGAAGGCCGCACTCCGTCACGAATGGCTGGCCGACCTGCTCGGCGGCCGTCCGGCCCTGGGTCCGAACGCCCTCGCCGTGACCGAGGCCACGCTGGCCGCCTTCGACGGCCTCGCCGACCTCGAGACCGTCATGCGCGCCGTGGAGACCGTCGGCGCCTACTTCACTGGCGCGATCAGGCACGAGATCGCGAACCTGCGGGCCGAGCGCGCCACGGGCCTGTCCAAGCGCGACTGGCAGCGCGCCTCCGGACCGCATGTGATGAGGATGCTGGCCACGGGCCGCTTCCCGGCGCTGGCCAAGGTCGTGCACGAAGGCACAGAGGTGGACGCCGAGACGTCCTTCGCGACCGGCCTGGACTGGATCCTCGACGCCGTGGCCGCGAAACTCGCCCGGCCACCGTCGTGACGCTCAGGATCTCCAGGTGATGTCCGTGGCACTGAATGGCGCCGCCGGCCTGCGCGCCTACCTGCCCGAGTGGTTCAGCGGCAGGTTCTGACGCCGGACGAGCGGACGGCGCTGGAAGGAGTCGGCGGGGTCGTTCATGTACCAGGTCGACGACAGCGAGCTGACGAATCCGGGGACGTAGGAAGCACCAGCGGTCAGGGTGGTGATGGGGGATCGACAGCACTATCGGCTGCCGGGCCCAAGGTCGAGAAGAAGGGGAGGAGCAGCGCGGCACAACATCGGGGGCTCCGGTTCTCTTCGACACGGGAGCATTGTCAAAATCTGTGGATCGTGGGTGGTTCACACAGCTCGAAGCCATTGATCGAGGGCTACGAAGTCTTCGTCGGCGAGTCCCCGGTATGACTCCACGTGGTGAAGGAGAGCCCGACCGCTATGGTGCGCGGAGACCCACTCCCTGTCGGCGTCGGTGATCTCGTCGTCGACCCAGGCGAACGGGCGTCCGCCCGCCCAGTTCACCAGGGTCCGGGTCTTCCAGCAGAGCCCGAACCATTGGTCCTCACGTTGGTGGTGGTCGGTTGGCTCCGGCCAGCTCACGACAGGCAGTCGCGGCAGCCCGATCCGGGGCGCTATCTCGCCATTCGCCTCCTCTTCCCAGGTCGTCGCCCAGACGAGTCGGCAGGGCAGCGCTGCCAGTCGACTCCCCACCTCGGAGGTGAGCCGCGCCGAACGCGAGTCGGGTGTCGTACCCCGCGGTGCGCGTCGCGGGTCCTCGCCGAAGGGGAGAAGCGGTCCGTCGACGTCGAGGAAGAGCAGCGGACGTTCGGCGTGACCGGTCATGCTGCGCTGACCTCGTCACACTCGGTGAGTACGCCGCGTTCGAAGCGGGCTCCGGCACGTACGAGAGCCACCAGATGCGATGCGTTCACCGTGCGCCAGCGGGCCTGGACCGACTCGATCAGCTTGAACGCCATGGCCAACCCGGCCGCCCGCGAGCCCGGCCCCCTGGCGATCTTGGTGCGGTGCCGGACGGTTGCGAACGCCGACTCGATCGGATTCGTCGTGCGCAGATGGATCCAGTGCTCGGCCGGGAAGTCGTAAAACGCCGGCGACTCCTCGATGTCATCGACGACCTTGACCACCGCCTTGCCGTACCTGGCGCCGTAAGCCGCCCGGAACGCCGCCACCGCCGCCGGCGCGTGCTCCTTGGCCTCGGCGTTCCAGATCTCCGCCAGAGCCTTCTTCGCTCCCGGGTGCGCGACTTCGTCATGGCCCCGAGAACGTTCGCGATCTTATGAAACCAGCACGGTGCGCTTGTCGTCGACCCGGGGCGCGTGAACCTCGATCGCGTCGCGATCAGAACCTCGCGCGGGGAGCGGGAGCCGTTGCGCACCACCAGGCGACGGTCGCCTGTGTCGAGGTCGTCGGCGAAGGCGGCGCTGCCGGCGTCGGCTTCGGCCTGCAATAGCGGTGGCCGGCATGCGGCTGGCGCCCTCGTGGACGATCTGAGGGCCGCTATGGCGAGGCTCACCCGTGCCGACGCTGGTTGACCAAGCACGGCCGCCCGCTGTCCACCCCTCGCATCGACTGCGTCGCTCAACTTCGAACAGTGGTCACGCGAATGCGTTCTGTAGTCATAGTCTTGGAGTGCACCTGCAAGATCCGTAACCGTCACACGGGAGAGCGCATGCACACCGCCACCCCCGGGCCCCGCCACACCACGCCAGGCCGTCTTCTGGCCCGAACCGCAGGAGGCGTCGCGTCCGCCACGGCGGCCGCCGGGCTGCTGCTGACCATGGCCGCCCCCGCCCACGCCGAGACCACGAAGGCATACACCACACCGGGGGAGCACACCTTTGTCGTGCCCGCCGGTGTGTCCCAGATCAGAGTGACCCTGACCGGGGCCGGTGGTGGTGGCGGCGGCGCCCACCCCGGCGACGACGCCAAACCCGCATGGGGCGGCGGCGGAGGAGGCGGCGGCGCCACCGTGTCCTGCACCTTTACCGTACGTCCCGGCAACGCGCTGCTCATCGATGTCGGTGCCGGCGGTGCCGGCGGCTCCATTTTCGCCGAAAGCGCCCCAGCGGGAGGAAGATCGAGAGCAACCATCCTCGGCAAAGGAGGCAGCGCCGAGGGCGGTCACGGCGGTGAGACGGCCCACAAGACCCGGAGCGGAGACGGCGGTCTGGGAGGTGACGGTTGGGGAGCCTCCGGATGCGCCGGTACCGACCGTACCCTCGCCATGGGCAAGGCCGGCACCTCCAGCGGATCGAGCCGGGGAGGGATGGGAGGCGCGGCCGCGGTCGGGGTGCCCAGCGCCTGCCCCGCGGGCACCGGCGACGGCGGAAACGGCGGCAACGGCGGAGTCACCAACCGCTATTCGGCCGAGGGCGGTTCTCCCGGCCGCGACGGCTGCGTCGCCGTCACCTACTGACACCCCGGACGGCACCGAAACCGGGCCGGCCCCCGTCACGGCGGGGGCTCTTCCATGTCGTCCCCGTTGACCTGGTCTGCCCGGATCGGCGAAACCTCAGAGCAGGGCCGTATCCGCCCGATTCTTTCCCGAGTACGACGGCGACCCATCGAACTCGCACTCGTCGGCGTCGAGCACGAGCCGTACGCCACAGACCCGCAGTCCGGCCCGGTTTCTGGACGAGCCCGAGGGACCATGGCCGGTGAGATGGGTGTTCACACCCCGGGGTTCCCGGAACCGGGGTTGGCGTTCATGAGGGCGCCGGCGGTACGCAGAGTTCGCTGATCACTCCGTGTCAGGTGGCCGGCTCCGGCTCGGCGGGAAGGGCGGCCGGGCGCCGGGGGAGCAGCAGCGGGGTCGCCAGCAGGAGCACGCCGGCCAGGCCGATGGCCGTGCGGGGGCCGAGCAGGCCGCCCAGCACGCCCCATGCGGCCGTCAGGAGCGCGGTCGAGACCTTGGTCGTCACCGACCAGGCAGACAGCGTGCGAGCGGCCCGCTCGGTCGCGGTGCGCTCGAGGCGGCCGGTCCCCGCCATCAGGCGGGAACTCGCGGACCCGCTCCAGCCGCAGGGCGGTGTCGCCGGGACGCGGCCGCAGCTCCATCGGCGATCGGCCGATGAGGCTGAGGCCCCGCCGTGTGCGGGGCCTTCGTGCGTCTAACGCGGCGTCCAACAGCGCGGATGCACGATACGGCCCCACGGATCCGCTGCCGGGGGGCCTGAGGGGCGACGGCCTCTGTCCGATGGTGCCATGTACGAGGTGGCGATGCCGCACACGCGGGAAGCCTCGACGACCACCTCGTCGAGGGCGGATCAGGGAGAAGCACCCGGATCACCTGGACGCCCGACGCCGTTCCCGTCGTGTGGTGTCAGTAGGTGAGGACGACGCAGCCGTTTCCACCGGGGGTGCCGGGATTGGTGACGACATTTTCGCCGTGTCCGTCGCCTCCCTTTCCGCCTACGCCGGTGCCGGGGGGACAGGCTCTGTGCACCCCGGCCCCCGGTGCGCCTCCGGGTTGCCCCTCGGAGCGTTCTTCGCTACCGGTGCCGGGCTGGCCAAAGGTCAGGCCGCCGTCGGTGCCGATGCACCACGTGGCCCCGTAGCCTCCGGCGCCTCCGTTGTGGTTGATGTACCCGCCACCGCCGCGGCCGCCCTCGGCGCTCGCGCCGCCGGCGTTGGGATAGCTGATGGTCGAATTCGTTCCGGGCTTGCCGTCTTGGGCGCCCGCGCTGGTGCCTCCGGCGCCGACGGTGATGGTGAGCCTGTCGCCGGGGCGGACGGCCAGCGTGCAGGCTGCGGTGGCGCCTCCGCCTCCGCCTGCGCCCCCGGTTGTGGGCCGGTTCCGGGAGCCGTACGCGCTGGCACCGCCGCCGCCCCCGGCCCCGGTGAGGACCGCTCTGATCTTGAAGATCCCCTTGGGAACGGTGAAGGTGTAGGTGCCCGGTTTGGTGTAAGGCTTCGTGATCGCAGCGTGGGCCGGGGCGGCCGCGGCCAGCAGCAGCCCGGCCGCCGCCGCGGCTCCCGCGACGCCTCGCGCGGTTCTGGCGGGAAGACGGCCTGGCGTGGTGCCGCCGGGCCGGGGGGTGGCGGTGTGCATGCGCTCTCCTGTGGTGGTTGGGGATCTGGCGTGTGCACTCCCGAGATTATGACTACACAGCGCATTCGAGTGACCACTATAAGAAGTTGGGCGGCGGGGGCGAGGGAATCGCGGAGGCGGTGAACCTCCGACCGACGCCGAGAGCACGAGAGCCGGAATCCCTTCCATCGAAGGGGTTCACAAGCACGCAAGGTAACGTGACAGCCTGCCTGGTCCTTCGTCGCGTGGGCGTGGCGGAGAAGGCCGGCTTCGGTGCGGACGGCCGCGGATACGGAACGCCGGCGGCGCTGCCTTCGGGGTCGTGGCCATGGTCTGGCTGCAGTGGAGACAGAACGCGAACAGTGACGGGCCCGCCGAGATCGACGGGACGCCGGCGGACCTGGAGGCCGACCTAGCTCGTAGTCCGGCCGGCGGGCGGTCAGCCGGCGCAGCGGATCGTCGCGACCGTAGCCGCCACCTGCTCACAAGGACCGTCGGAAACGCCTGAAACGATGCGAACTCGCCCATCGATGGTCGCGGTGGATCCCTTGAAACCAAAACTTCATCCTGGTTTTATGGATTCACTCTCGGGCGCGTCCCGGCGGTTCCCCTTCCGAAGGAGCAACGATGAAGCTCACCCAGGCCGCCGCCGCCATGTTCGGCCTCAACGACGACTCCTGGAAGCGGCACGCCAACGCCTGGAGCGTGTGGACCCGCATGGCGGGTCTGGCACCGATCCTGCTGCCGATCTACTTCCGCGATGCCCTCGGCTGGTGGGCGCTCGCCCCGATCGCAGCGGGCGTGACCTGGATGTGGATCAATCCGCACGCGTTCAAGCCGGTCTACGAGCCGCGCGGCTGGGCGGAGAAGGGCATCTACGGCGAGAAGATGTACGCCGCCGACCGCTCACTGGCGGCCGAGGCGCACCGGCCGGCGATCCGCTGGCTGATCGCCATGGCCGCAGTCGGCGCGGCGATCATGCTGTACGGCCTGGTCCGCGTCGAGGCCTGGCCGGCGGTCTTCGGCTGGGCGCTGATCTTCATCTCCCAGCTGTGGCAGATCGACCGCTTCGTCGCCATCTACGAGGAGGGCCTGCGCCGCGCCGCCGCCGTGGGCCATGCCGAGTGACGCATCGCGCGCCGGTGCGCCGTACCCGAAAGAAGACGAGAGACTCAGCCGGGTGCCGGCCGATGGTCGGGCGTCGCAGACAGCGCGCTGATCGCTGCCGGCCCGTGGCGTTGGCGGGTGAGAACGGCCTGCCAGGTCACCAGCCGAGTTCGTCGCAGCCGCGGTGGTCGGCGGGTTCGATCTGCAGGGTGGCGTGGGCCACGCCGTGGCGGCGCAGCAGCAGGTCGCGGGCCCGGTCCAGGACGGCGTGGTTGTCGTCTGGGTTGGCGGTGACCAGGTGGGCGGTGGCCACGTGCATGCCGGAGGTGAGCGTCCACAGGTGCAGGTCGTGTACGTCGCTGACGCCGTCGATGGCGGCCAGGTCGGTGGCCACCGCGGCGGCGTCCATGCCCTCCGGCACGTGCTGGCCGAGCACGGCCAGCACCTGACGGCCCAGCGAGACGGCGCGTACGGCGACGAACGCGCCGATGGCCAGTGCCACCAGTGTGTCCCACAGCGCCTGTCCGGTGGTCGCCACCAGTGCGCCGGCCGCGATGACGCCGACGGATCCGGCGGTGTCGGCCATGACCTCCAGGTAGGCGCCCTTGACGTTGAGACTCTCCCCGGCTCCGGCGCGCAGGATCATGAGTGCGGCGAGGTTGACGGCCAGGCCGATCGCGCCGACGACCAGCATCGGGCCGGAGGAGACCTCGGCGGGGCCGCCGATGCGCCCGATCGCCTCGATGACGACGTAGAGGGCGACGCCCAGCATCATGATCACGGCCAGCAGGGAGGCGAACACCTCGGCGCGGTAGGAGCCGTAGCTGCGCCGGCCGGTGGTGTCGGGGCGGGCGGCGATGCGAGTGGCGACCAGTGCCGCGCCCAGGGTGACGACGTCGGCGGCCATGTGCCCGGCGTCCGACAGCAGCGCCAGCGACCCGGAGACCAGGCCGTAGCCGAGTTCGACGAAGAAGTACGCCCCTACCAGGCAGAAGGCGGTGGCCAGTCGCCACCGGTGCCGGGCCCCCGCGTGCCCGTGTCCGTGTCCGGCGCCCATCAGAGGCCCCCGTCGCGTTCTGGGTGCAGGATCTCGGTGTGCTCGGTGTGGGCCAGCGCCAGGTCCAGCAGCATTCGCACGTGCGGGTCTTCCAGCCGGTAGTAGGCCATCCGCCCGGCGCGGCGTACCGCCACGATGCGGTGCGCGCGCAGCAGGCGCAGCGCGTGTGAGGCGGCCGACTCGCTCAACCCGCTGACCGCGGCCAGATCACACACGCATAGCTCGCCCTCCAGCAGCGCCACCAGCAGCCGCAGCCGGTTCTGATCCGACAGCAGGCCGAAGACGTCGGCGGTGTCCGCCAGATCGACGGCCGCCGGCATCCGCTCACGCACGGCGGCGACCCGGTCGGCGTCGACCACGCGCACCACGCAGCCACCTATGGAGGAAACCCGCTCATCTGAATAACTATTCATACGTTCAGCATAGCGAAGTCGGCTCGCGTACCGTCAAGATCCTGACGGCACCCCAGGGGAGCGTCCCGCAGGAGGTGATCGACGGCAGGTGGCGGCCTTGAGACATCAGCCGGACAGGCCGTGGCCGGACGTGCCCGTGAAAACATATGAACAAGATGGTCATTCGCAGGAAGGTCGTCCCTGATGCCGCCCGCGTTCACCGCCGAGGAGAAGGCCCGCATCACCGCCCTGTTGCTGGAGACCGGCGCGAAGCTGTTCACCGGCCAAGGGCTGCGCAAGACCTCCTTGGAGGAGTTGATGGCACCCACCGGGGTGGCCAAGAGCAGCTTCTATGTCTTCTTCGACTCCAAGGAGGCGCTGTATCTGGAGCTGATGCTGCGCCAATCCGGCGAGGTCAAACGCCGGGTCGTCGACAGCGCGCTGCTGAGCGCCGACGACCCCCGCGAAGGGCTGCGCCGCTTCTTGCGCGCCACCATCGAGGAGCTGAGGGTCAACCCGCTGTGGCGCCGCCTGATGACCCATCCGGAGGAGATGCAGGCCGTGGCCCGCAAGCTGCCCCCAGAACGGGTCGCCGCCATGTCCGACAGTCCCGCCGCCGCCTTGACCGAGTACGTCGCCGCACAGAGAGCTCAGGGCGAGTTGGTCGCCGCCGAGCCCGCCGTCATCATCGGTGTCATGCGGTGCGTGCTGCTGGTGCCGATGTTCGCGGAACGGCTCGGCGACCCGGCCCTCTATCCCAAGATCCTCGACCTGCTCATCGACATCGTGACCTCGGGACTGGCCCGGCACGAAGATTGACTTCCTATGTAGGTGCGCGGTGCCCGTACGTGAGATTCTCCGGTCAGCGGGGCCGACAGGGAACAGCGCTCTGGTCTATGGATGGGCCGGGAGCGGCGCGTACTCGCCCGTCGTGACGCAGCGCCTCAGGCGCCGGGCTGGCGCGGCGATCTTCACGCTCGCTTCTGCTTGACGCCGACCTTGGGGGAGCTCCGGCAGCGGCCGGGGCGCCGATCGAGACGGTCGGCGCCCCGGCCTCAAGCACCCGTCCCTACGCCTGAACGGCGCCTGCCAGCAGTGTCCGATGACGGATCATCCAGTCGGCGGCGCGGGCCCGCCAAGCCAGCGCCCACAGGGGCGCCGGGTCGGTCGAGTCGGGAGTGATCCCGGCCCGAGTCGCTTCGGCGGCGCAATCGCGGATCGCGAACTCGATCATCCGGTCGACCAGTCCGCCCCGATCGGCGGCCGGCAGTTCATAGCCGTCGAGGAACAGCCGCAGCTGCCGCGCACGGGAAGCCGCGTCCGGCAGATCGTTGCGTTCGGCGACGTCGTCATCGTGCAGTTGAGCGTGCCACCAGGCGGCGGCGACGACCTCGTCGAGACGATCGACCGGCCCGGCCAGGGTCCAGTCGATGAACGCCACCGGCATACCGTCGCGGGCGACGGTGTGCCACGGCCCGGCGTCGCAGTGGCCGATGACGGAGTCGGGACCGGTGCGGTGCATCCACCACGGCTGCCAGGCTGCCTGCGGTGGTGGCCGGAAGCCGGCGGTTGCGGTGTGCAGGTCGCGCAGCAGTCTGCCGACCTGCCAGATGCCCTCCTCCGACCAGGCGTACGGGTGGGCGATGCTGCCCTCGATATAGGTCAGCACCTCGTTGCCGTCGGCATCGATGCCCTCGCCGACCACCCGGGGACAGCCGGTGAACCCGGCGTCGGCCAGGTGGCGCAGCAGCGCGTGGACGGTGCCGGTCCAGGGCCGGGCGGAACGCCTGACGGTCTGGCCGGCACGGATGACATGACTGGGTCCGCCTTCGGCCGCTGTCAGCGGCTCGAAGGATGATGCGGAGTGCACGAATTCTCCTCGTGTTAGCGCGGTAAGCGGTGACGGAGCGCCCGGTTAAGGCGCCGGTGGCCGGCGGCGCGGATGAATCCGCGACCGGCAGCGGCCGCTACGCATGAGGAGTTCATGGACCTGGCCGAACGACAGGCCCTGAAGAAAGGGGCGCGGAGGTCAGATCGCGGTGAACTCACGAGTCGTAGCGGCGGCGGCTACCTCGCCGTAGACCTTGCACGTCATATCGGCCTCCCTGATCGGTCGGACACAGACGAGGCTAGCCACCCGCCACCCGAACGCGCCACCGAGTTTTCTCGACACCCGGTCGTCTGTCCGCCTGCCATCAGTGGGACTTCGTCCCCTTCGTATTGGTGTGAGCGAATCGAAGGATGACGAAGTGGCCGTCCCCTGTCGCGTCGATCTCATCCGCATCGACTGCAGGGCTTGATCACCCGCATCCCATCTCCCCGGACGCGAACTAGGCGCGTATGCCGCCGTCAGGCGTTCGATCGGAGGAGCCACGCCCTGTTGGGCCGTGGTCGAGCGGCTCTGCGCAACCGGCCATGGAGAGGGGGCCGACCAGCGCTGGAATCAGCGTCAGAGCCGGTGCCGGGAGCCCGCTGACAAGGGGACGGTTCGAACGGCGTGCGACTCGGCCCGGCTCGTCGTTCTCACAGGCGTCGCCGGATCTTGAGCACGTTGTCGGTGCGGGTGGTCGGCCTCCCGTCCGGGTCGTTCTGGACGCGTTCGAACTCCTCGCAGCGCAGCAGCTCCCATTCCCCTTCCGCCGGCTCCAGGGAGTCGAACACCTCCTGCGGCGTGGGAAAGTGCACGTCGGGTCGGTCGTCCTGCTGCCAGGCCGGCCAGCCCGCGTGCCCGGCCACCAGCAGCACCCCGCCGGGCGCGACCGCGGCGGCCGCCCGGCGCAGGATCTTCTCGCGCGGCATGTCGCCCGGAGAGTGCAGGTAGCAGGCGGTGACCAGGTCGTAGACGCCCTCGGGGAACGACTCTGCGAGGTCGTGCCGCTGCCAGTCGATCCGGTCAGCCACGCCGGCCTCCTGGGCGTGCCGCGCCGCGCGGCGCAGCGCGACCCCGGAAATGTCGGCGGCGGTGACCCGCCAGCCCTTGCCCGCGAGCCAGATGGCGTCGCCGCCCTCGCCGCCGCCCAGTTCCAGCGCACGGCCGGGAGGGAGGTCGGCGACCTCGCGGACGAGCACGGCGTTGGGGGCGCCGCTCCAGATCCGCTCGCTCTGGCGGTAACGGTCGTCCCAGAACTCCTCCTCCGTTGCCGTGCCTGCGGCGCGGTGGGCGGCCACGGCGGCGCGGGCCTCCTCGGTGACCAGGTCGGCGTTGATGGCCGCCCCGGCCCGTACTCCTGCCGCGGCGGCGCTGATGACCTGATCGATCACGTTGGTCACGTTGCCCGCCACCCACACACCCGGCACGCCGGTCTTGCCCATGGGGTCGCCGGGAATGTAGGTGCCGAGGACGAACCCGTTCATGTCCTGCTCGGCCGTTTCCAGGCCGAGGCCGGCGAGCCCGTCCAGCCGGGCGTTCAGCCGGGTGCCGACGGCGAGCGCCTGGCGTGGCATCTCCCGGCCGTCGGCCAGCCGCACTCCGGTCAGCCGGTCACCGTCCAGCACGGCCTCGACCAGCTCGCCTTCGACCACGGTGACGCCCCTGGCGGCGAGCTGTTCGCGGGCTTCCTCCCCGGGCTCGGGCGCCGTGTGCAGGAAGAGGGTCACGTCGTCGCTCCACTGTCGCCACAGCAGGGCCTGGTGCGCGGCGAGCGGGCTGGTACCGACAACGCCGATGGCCTGATCACGTACCTCCCAGCCGTGGCAGTACGGGCAGTGCAGCACCTCGCGGCCCCACCGTTCGGCCAGGCCGGGCACCGGCGGCAGCTCGTCCACCAGGCCGGTGGCCACCAGCAACCGGGCCGCCCCGACCGCGGATCCGTCTGCCAAGGTGACGCGAAAACGCCCGTCGGCGAGCCGCTCCGCCGCCGTGACCAGGCCGGTCACGATCTGCCCGCCGTACTTCACGATCTCCTCGCGGCCGGCGGCCAGCAGCTCACGCGGCGGCACACCCTCGTGTCCGAGGAACACATGCACGCCCTGCGCGGGGGCGTTGCGCGGCTGTCCGGAGTCGATCACCAACACCTTGCGGCGGGCCCGGGACAGCGTGAGCGCCCCGCTCAGCCCGGCGGCCCCGCCGCCGATCACCACCACGTCGTACGTCGCATCCATGCGCGGCTCCTCGCTCGTTCGCTTTCGCGCCACTGTCCGCGGCTTGGGGCCGATTTGACAATTTTCCTTGCCGAAATGGCAATCTAGGGCGATGGAACTCGATGAGGTGCTGGTGGCGGTGGGCCCGCGGCTGCGGGGGCTGCGCCGGGAGCGCGGCATGACGCTGGCGGAGCTGTCCAAGAGCACCGGCATCTCGGTCAGCACGCTGTCGCGGCTGGAGTCCGGGGGACGCAAGCCCACGCTGGAGCTGATGCTGCTGCTGGCCAGGGCCTATCAAGTGCAGATCGACGAGCTGATCGGCGCGCCCGTGACGGGTGATCCGCGCGTGCACATGCGGCCCGTCAAGCGGCATGGCATGACGTACATCCCGCTGAGCCGCCGGCCCGGTGGGTTGCAGGCGTTCAAGCAGATCTACCCGCCGCACTGGCCGGGCTACGAGCCGGAGCAGCAGGTCCACGAGGGCTACGAGTGGTTGTACGTGCTGTCGGGGCGGCTGCGCGTACGGCTCGGCGAACACGACGTGGTGCTGGAAGCGGGCGAGGCGGCCGAGTTCGACACCCGTACACCGCATGCGTTCACCAACCCCGGCGGTGAGCCCACCGAGGTGCTGGCCCTGTTCGGGCCGCAGGGCGAGCGCATGCACGTACGCGCCCGCCCCGCCGCCGCCGCCAGGTGACGTCCGGCCGACGGGTCAGCCGTGGAGGGCGAGATAGGGGGCCAGGGCGAGCAGCACGACGATGAGCCCATACTTGAGCCCTCGGGCCGGCAGGGCGTGGGCGATCTTCCAGCCGAGGAGCACGCCGGCGAGTTCGGGGACGCCGATGAGGGCGGCGAGTGGCCAGTCGACCGCGCCGTGCGCCAGATAGCCGAGCGTCCCCACCGCGGCGATGACGATCGACTGGACCTGCGCCGATGCGAGGGATTCCAGCACGGGGACGCCGAGAGTGATCAGCAGGGGCACGGTCAGCATCGGGCCCCCGATGCCGATGACACCGGCGGCGACGGCCACCGCGAAGCCGAGCCCGGCCACCAGAGGCGCCGCCGGGGCCGCTCCGGCGGCGGGCCGGTGCCGCTCGCGAAGCCACACCAGCGCGGCCACCAGGACCAGGAGCAGCCCGAGTGCCAGCCCGAACGCGCGTATGGACACCATGCTGTTGATCAGCACACCTACCGGAGTGCCGATCACCGCGGTGCCGGCCAGGATCAGCGCCGTACGACGGGTCCCGGGCTCGCGGAGCTGTCCCGACCGGGTGTATGCGGCGGTGGCCAGCACGCCGGTGGCGACGTGAGTGACGATGGAGGTGCCGGCCACCTCCGCGGGGGACAGGTCGGTCAGGACGAACAGCCCGATCGTGGGCAGGACGCCACCGGGGCCGAGCGCGGTGATGCCGACCCCTCCGACGAAGCCGAACAGTCCCAGCAGCACCAGCAGCGCAGGCGACAGGTCCTCCATCACCGCACCCCCGTACGGCGAGATCGCGGCGCGTTCGAGCAGGCGGAGGTCATGGTTCACCTTCGGGTGAGAGGGAACGCCGGACGGACCGCCCGGCGGCTGGGATGTGGAGGGTCGGCCGGCCCTTGGCGACGCTATCCGGGCGTTGTCACGTCGGAGTCACGCCATCCGCTTCGACCGGGGTGAACGTCCGACCTCCAGGTTCGCGAAGCCATGACGCGGTCGCGCCGGGCCTGCCATGGAGAGTTCGCCGCGTGTCGCGTACCCGGCTCTGGGGCGAGCAGGGATCGGTCACGGCGACCGGAGAGTGTGCTTTCTGGGGGTGCGAGGCCGTCCTGGCCCTGCCGGCGGAGGAGCCCGGCCCTGTCGACGGCAGGGCCGGGCCTCTCCGTATGACCGGTCAGTCCTTGAACGCGTCCTTCACTTTGCCGGCGGCGTCCTTCACCTTTTCGCCGGCCTGCTTGAGCTTGCTCTTGCTCTGCTCGGCCTGTCCGCGGGCCTCGAGATCCTCGTCGTCCGTTACCTTGCCGAGCCCTTCCTTGGCCTTGCCGCCGAGCTCTTCCGCTTTGTCGCGGAACTTGTCCTCGTTCCCCATCGGGAACACCTCCTTGTCGTCGAACCGAGAGCTGTCCCTTTCCGGTAGCAAGCCGCTCAAACACTGTTAATCAACGTCCGTGTCATATCTGCCGCTCGTTTGGCGGTAAGAGGAAAATCAACGGCAATAGAACTTTTACCGCCGTTCATCGTGCAGTTCCGTGACGTACGCCGAATCGGACCGAGTGTCGCCCGAGTCCCCGGATCCCTCGTGAAAAGAGTCAGCGGATCTGCCGGGCGTGCCCGCCGGGGACGAGACGCAGCCGCACCCGCGCGGGGAGGCGGGTCAGGCCGAGCGTGGTACGCAGGTCGGCGACCGCCTCGTCGTGCAGCCGGGTGACCAGGTCGCTCAGATCGGCCGATTCCCGCGCGGTGATCCCGAGGTCGAGCCGGGGGGCGTCGGAGGGGCCGCGCAGCGCGGCGTGGGCCCGCCGCACGTCGGGATAGGCGCCGACCTGGGCCGCCAGGGCCTGGCTCGCCGGGTGGGAGTCGACCTCGGTGACGCCCGACGAATCGGTTTCCACACGCCAGCGATCCCTGCGGTCGCGCCGGAACTGGGCGAGTAGCCAGGACAGCCCGATGACCCCGATGACGATGCCCGCGGCGGCCGCGGCGGGCCAGAACCACGGACGGGTCCGGGCGAACGCGGCGACGTCATCTGTCAGCAGTGGCCGACCGGCGGCGGCGGCGCCGAAGGCGCCCAGGGACCGCGCGACCGCCAGTCCACCGGCCGTCAGCAGGATCAGCCCGAGCAGGGTCAGCCCCACACGGTTGACCCTAGAGGCACCTCGGTTCACCGCCGACCCCCTTTCGACGACTTCCGGCCGGGTTCACGGCAGGCCGCTGACCCGTACACTCACCGACATCCGGTGGACGGGCGAAAGCCTGGCCAGTTCCTGGTCCACCGCCGCCCGCACCCGCCCGGAGACGGTGGTGGTGTCGCGCAGATCCGTCCACGCCCGCACCTTCGCCCTCTGACCGGACACCCGCACCCTGGCGCGCCGTACACCGTCGACTGCGCCGGCCACGTGCCGCAGTCGCCGGGCCAGCGCGTGCCGCGACATCCCGACGACCAGGTCGGGGTCCGCGGTGCGCAACGCGAGCAGGTGCCCCCGGCCCGGCACCGCGGCCAGCAGCAGGAGCAGCGCTCCCAGCAGCATGAGCACGCTCGCCGCCGCGAGCGCCGTGCCGCCGTCCCAGGTCGTCGTGCGCGCCCACCCCAGCACCGCCTCGTACGGCACGAGCCTGATGGGGCGGCCGAACAGGGCGGAGACCACGTGGACCGCGGCCAGTACGCCGACGGCCAGCAGCACCAGGGCCGCGATGGCGGAGGGAACGGCGCGCGTGGGCCGGAAGGCCCGCTTGCCGCTCCGGTAGCCGGGATGACGGACAGCCATGAACATGCCACCGCGATGACCGGCGCCCGCGCTCGGCATGGCGGTCTGGGACGGGGCCTGCGCGCCGCCCTCCGCCCATCGCTCCGGCTCGCTCGCGGCATGCTCCTCCGGTCGGCTGCCCGCGTAGCGGTCTTCCCGGCCCGCTGCCGGACCGGGCGCGCGCAGGTGGCGGGGTGTGGGCATGTCCGCCGCCCCGGGAAGCCGTACGATCTCGATGTCGATGTTCTCGGCGGACAGCCCGGTCAGTTCGCGCAGCCGGCGGCGTACGTTGGCGCGCAGTTCGGCCGCGAGCCGTGGCACCGGCGCCGGCGATGGATAGCGGACCGCCAGGTCCAGGTGCACGGCGGCGATCGACCCGCTCACCGAGGCGGAGGCGTGCGGTCGGCCGGCCAGCCGGTCGTCCTCCGCGGCGACCTGTTCGGCGATCTTCACCAGGGCACGGTCGGACACGGTCGTGCCGCCGCGCCCGCCGGGCGCGCTCATTGCCGTCGCGTGCGCAGCGTCGGCATCTGCACGCCGCCCTCCATCGCGAGGCCGACGAAGAAGCCGATCACGCCGAGCACCAGGACGATGAGGAAGGCGTTGAGGCCGCCGAACGCTCCCACCACACCGAGCACCGTGCCGAACGCCAGCCCTGCCAGGGCCCATACGGGGAACCCATTCATGATCGTTCTTCCTTTCCGGTGTTCTTCTCAGCGGGCGTGAGGTCCTCGATGGTGACGTTCACGCGCCTGCCGGCGGAGAGGTCGCCGAGAGCGTCGCGTACGGACGCGGCCAGCTCCGGCAACGGCGTGCCGTACCGCGCGACCAGGTGAACCTCGATCTCGTCGTCGCGGACCGTGACGCCGGGGACGACCTCCCTCGGGAGGTAGGTCACCAGAGTCCCGAACGGCCCGGTGGAGAGACCGGCGACACCGGGGCACGACACCACGCGCGCCGCGACGTCCCTGGCGGAGACCCCGCCCGTGCCGGAACCCGCGGACCCCGCCGTTCCGGCGGGCGCTTCCGCTTCCCCGGGCGCCGGTGCCGGGGACGCCTGAGCGGGCCTGGACGTCTTGGCCGCTCCAGGGGGCCGAGCCTGCGCGCGGTTCATCGGACCCGCGGCTCGGCCTCGGTGCCCGTCGCCGCCTCCTGCCGCGGCAGGTGCACATCGTCGACCGCCACGTTGACCTCGGTGACCTCCAGGCCGCACATGTGCTCGACCGCGTTGGTCACGTTGCCTCGAACCGCCTCAGCGAGATCGGGGATCGCGGTGCCGTACTCGACGATGAGGTGGATGTCCGCGGCGGCCTGCCGCTCGCCGACCTCCACGTCGATGCCGCGGGTGAGACTCTCCTCGCCGCCGAGCCTGCCCTTGATCGCCTCGAAGGCCCGGGCGGCACCGGTGCCGAAGTCGTAGACACCGGGGATCTCCCTGGCCGCCATCCCCGCGATCTTGGCGACGACCTCGTCCGCGATCGTGGTGCGGCCGTGCTCCGTCACCAGACCGGCTTCTCCGTGGGGGCGCACTCGCGTACCGCCCTGCCCCTCCTGCACCGCCACGCCCCCGGCGGCCGATGTGTTGCTGTGGGTCATGTGACTTCCCCGCTTTGACCTCCGTGAGGCATTGCCTCGG
Source organism: Sphaerimonospora mesophila (assembly GCF_001417795.1). Lineage (NCBI taxonomy): Bacteria > Bacillati > Actinomycetota > Actinomycetes > Streptosporangiales > Streptosporangiaceae > Sphaerimonospora > Sphaerimonospora mesophila. Next base: position 40,557 of record NZ_BCBX01000034.1, read on the forward strand.
GTTTCGTGGGCGTAATACCCGATTTGTTCCAGATAATCGTGGGTGCGAGGCAAGGTTGGGCCATCGGAAACCCCTGACTCCGTCAAACTGCTCGACTCATAAGGAATATGCCGAGCCCTATGACCAGAGCCTCCGGAAATCAGGCCGGACGCCGGTCTCCCGAGAAGTGATCAGGCCTTTGGCGCGTGACCATCGTTTGATCGGGCTCCATCGAGCCGGCCGCCTGAGCGCGGGATCGGGGCAGGAGCCCGCATTGTGATCACGCATCCTGCCGGGCGCGCAGCGCGCGTACTTTATGGCGGTTGCCGCAGTACTCCATGGAACACCAGCGGCGGCGGCCGGGGCGTGAGGTGTCGACGTAGATCAGTCCGCAGTCCTCGTCCGCGCAGGTGCGGATGCGGCGTGCGAGGGTGCCGGTGAAGAGGTCGACGGCGTCGCGCGCAACGGTGGCGAGCAGGTGCGTGCCGCTGGCGGTCTCCGACCATCGCCGCTTTCCGTCTGATCCGATGACCGGCGCCAAGGACGGGTGAGAAGCCGCCTGGTTGATGATCTCGAAATCACATGCCGCGGGCGACTCGCCGCGGATGTGGGCGACGGCCGCCCGGAACAGCGCGTCACGCAACCGGCGCGCGTCGGCCACCTCGACGTCGGAGATCCGCAATTCCGGTGTCGGCGTCAGCCGCGAACGCTCGGTCCAGGCGGTCAGGTCGGCGGGCCGGTGGAGTACCTCGAACCGGTGGTGGAGGCCGGGCCCGCCGGTGGTGAGCAGTTCCAGGCACAGGGCGCCGGCATCGAAGCGGTAGGCGACGCCGGTGCGGGAGTGCAGCATCAGTCCTCGGGTCGCGGGGGGCTCCACGTAACAAAAGTACCAGTTGTCCCCCATCGAGGAGGAAAGTGGTTTTCGACAGAGGGAACACGATCCGCGCTCGTGAACTTCTGAGTGGCGACACGCGGGCCGCTGAGGTGGAAGATCCCATCGCGTTCATAGGGGCGACTGCCGGCCACCGGCCACGTCGCCGGGGAGGCGGTCGCCTTCGGCTTCCGCGACGCGGCCGACCGGTGTCGCCTTCCGGCCGCGTGACCACACGCGACCCGGCGCTCGGCACGGGGCGTGACCAAGAACGGATCATGCTCGGCGATTAAGCGATAACACGACTTCGCTCCAATGTGAAGACCTGAAAATGCTCGTCGAGGACTCGGCCGGAGTTAGCGCGGCTTGAGATGCCGTAAGCAGTGCGAATGCTTCTCTCTCGATCTCCAGGACGCTTTGGTCTTGCCGAGATCACCGGAAAGTTCCATGTCCGCGGCCTTCGGATTCTTGTTCTCGGACCTGCGGCCGAGCCGGTGCTGCTACTTCGGCACTGCGGGACCGGCTTTTCTGTCAAGGCGGCCGGGGGATTTTCGGTCCGCTCGCACCAATGTCCGAAATGGGAGTGGTGCAGCCGTTCCTTGCCCGGTGAGTAGGCCTGGGGGAGGCGCATCGCCCGGGCCGGTCCGGCAGCGGTCACGTGCTCCCGGCCCCGTCACGGCGGCCCCATCGGCGCAGGTCATCGCCACTGTCGCGGTCGTCCCGCATGGCCGGACAGGCATGGAACGACCACGCTCATCGTGGGCTCCAGCGCCCCGCACACCCGTACCACACCCTGAAGACAGGCCCGGATGACGATTTGAACGGACCTTCGCCGTGGTCCGGCACCCATCGAGGTCGCCGAAGCGGGCCTGAGTCATCGAGGCGCGCAGGCCCGCCGGGCACGGTCGACGCACCCCACATCGTCAACCCTTGTCCGCACCGGAGTGACGTTGATCAACGGCAAGCTCGTCGAACAACTGGACGAAACTCCCTATACGGATCTATCTCTAAAAGATCTTGATTTCTGGGTATTGACTATTACTCCAGCAAAGCGTCCCAAATCGCCACTTGACAGCACGCGCCTGACGCTGAAAACTGCGGTATAGCCGAATAGGTTAGGAGTGAATGCCTTTGAGCGCAGACTCTGAGTCTGAGTTACAGGAGGTGTCTCGTCCTAGTTGGCGGCTGGAGCCGTCAACACTCCTTCGCGCCGCAGCCGGTCGACCCAAGCCTGCGCTGTGTAGCGAGGGACATCGAAATGCTTGGCGACCTGGCCGACGCTTCCTGTCCTCAGAAACACCGCCTTGACGTCGTCCACGGCCGGCATCTTGCGATAGGGACGCTGGCCCGTGTCGCTTCCCCGCTTTACCGGCCTTTCCTGCCGGCGCGATGTGGTGGGTACGGCGGTCATGTGCGCCGACGCCGTCACGGTGCTCAGCAGAGCGTCCGTCAGCCGTTCGAAGTCGATAGCGCCCATAGAGCGTGACATGTTGTCGTCGCCTCGGTCGGAGCTGCGAACGGTCAGCTCGACGATGTGCGGTATGGACTCTTCGTCCAATCTGACGATTGCGCTGATTTGGAGAGCCGTGGCGTGATCACCGTCATGCGGCCTCACAGTGATCACGTACTCCCGCGTGTCGCCGGTCATGTACATCACTCCATCTGGAGTCTATGGAGTCTGGCGCGCTCCAGGCGAGGAACGCGTCGTCATCCAGTCTTGCTAGTTGTTACCGGGCCTCTCCACCTGCGGTGGAGCCGCCCATGGGGCTGATCGGACGCACGACCGGCGCCGAACCGCCACGGATCACTACGCTTTCCTCTGTCGTCTGCCTACCAGGATACCCAGGGATCGGCACAGTGACGACTTCAGGTATCGATTCTGTGCGCGTAAGTTACGGAGTCGTCACGGCCGGACACGATGCGCGAGCCGAACGAGCTCCGGCCAGGCAACTTACGATCTCGCGAGTGTCGCAGTCAGTGTGCTCGTTTGGTGTGGTGGCTCCCGGTTGTGGTGTGTCTTCCGAAAGCGACTCGAGCACAGGCGCCATGTCGATCGGCGCGGATCCGGCCGTTCCCGAGGTCACGAACCGTCAGCGCCATCGACGGCGTCCGGCCTCCCGGCGCCGCCCGAGGGCGCGGAATCGGTCAGTGCCGCCAGCATCGCGTCGAGCTCGGCCTCCGACAGACCGGCGATCCAGTTCTGGTCGTCGACGTCCAGACCGGTGTGCGCGTCCTGGTCGAGCTCGCCGAGGATGTCGGCCATCGCCTGCAGGTTCGACGTCGTGAACAGCGTCTCCATCGGCACCTCCACGTCGAAGGTGGCGCGAATCCGCGACACGAGCTGCACGACCATGAGGGAATGCCCGCCCAGCTCGAAGAAGTTGTCCTCGGCGCCGATGCCGTGGATGCCGAGCATGTCCTCCCAGATGGCGGCCAGCGCCTCGGCGGTCTCCCCGTCCGGCGGGGTCACCGACCCCCGCTGCTGAGCCTCCGTCCGCTGGAGGGACGCGAGGGCACGCTGATCGATCTTTCCGTTGCGGGTGAGCGGCAGTTCCTCCCGCACCAGGATCGTGGTGGGGACCATCCAGTCCGGCAACGAGCGCAACAGTGCGCGCCGCAGCCGAGTCGGAGTCGGCGTCTCACCTTCGGCGGGCACCACGCAGGCCATGAGCGCCTTGGCGCCCACGCGATCGTCGGCGACGAACACCGTGCACTGCGCCACCTCCGGAAGCCTCTGCAGCACGGACTGGGTCTCGCCGATCTCCACCCGGTGACCGCGGATCTTGAACTGCCGGTCCGCGCGGCCGAGGTAGGCGAGCTCTCCGTCGCGCCTGCGTACGGCGATGTCGCCGCTGCGGTACATCCGGGCGCCGGGCATCGGGCTGTAGGGGTCCGGGAGCATTCGGGCGGCCGTCAACGCCGGGGCCCGCTGGTAGCCGAGCGCGACTCCGGCGCCTCCGACGAAGATCTCGCCGGGTAGTCCGGCCGGCACCGGGGCGAGCTCGTCATCCAGCAGATACAGCGTCAGGTCCGCCAGCGGCCGTCCGATCAGCGACGCGAACCGGCCGGAGTCCTCGTCGGTGAGCCGCCGGAAGGTCACGTGAACCGTCGTCTCCGTGATTCCGTACATGTTCACCAGCTCGGGACGGCGATCTCCGAAAGTCCGGAACCACTCGCTCAGCGCGGCGAAGTTCAATGCCTCGCCGCCGAACACCACATAGCGCAGGGAAAGCTCGACCGGCTTGGCCACCGCCACCGGGGTGAGCTGCGCGAACGCGGACGGCGTCTGGCTGAGCACCGTCACTCCCTCACGTTCGAGCGACTCCAGGAACGCGTCCGGGGCCCTGGTCATCCACTGTGGGACCACGACCAGGCGGCCGCCATGGAGGAGCGCTCCCCACAGCTCCCAGACCGAGAAGTCGAACGCGTAAGAGTGGAACAACGTCCACACGTCGTCCTCGCGGAGGTCGAACACGTGCTCCGCCGCGGTGAACAGCCGCACCACGTTGGCGTGCGAGACCACCACGCCTTTCGGCGTGCCCGTCGAGCCGGAGGTGTAAATGACGTAGGCGGGAGCCGACGGGGGCACCGCCGCTGCGACCGCGGTCTCCGCGGCGTCCGCGAGGGCGGCGGCCTGCCAGTCCAGCGGGATGACCGGTGCCGGGGTGTCGGGGAGCCGGTCCACCAGTCCGGTGCCGGCCAGCACCGCGGTCACCGCGCAGTCCGCGAACTGGATCGCGGTCCGGTCGCGCGGATTGTCCGGATCGATGGGCAGGTATGCCGCGCCGCATTTCAGTACGGCGAGGACGGCGGCCGGCAGGTCGACCGTACGGTCGACGAGGAGGCCCACGATCGATCCTGGTCCGACCCCGTTGCCGAGCAGCACATTCGCCAGCCGATCGGCCCGCCGGTCCAGGTCGGCATAGGACAGCCGGGTGTGTTCGTCGCAGACGGCGACGGCGTCCGGGCGACGCGCGACCTGGCGGTGGAACAGCTCGTGCAATGTGGCGTCGACCGCTTCGAGGCCGGCCCTGCCGCCGATCAGTTCGTCGTGTTCGGCCTCGGTCAGCAGCGGCACGGTGCACAACGGCCGATCCGGATCGGCCGTGCCCTCCTCCAGCAGCCGGGTCATCCACCGTACGTAGGACTCGACCGTCTCCTCGTCGAAGAGCGCGTCGTCGAACGGGAAGTAGCCCACGACGCGGTCGTCTTCACACCACAGCTCGGCCATCAGGTCGAAATGCGTCGCGCCGCCGTCCAGATCCGCGAAGTCGACCGCGAGACCGGCCAGGTCCGGCGGCCTCGGGGCCGCGTCGCGGAGGCTGAACGACGTCTGGAACACCGGGGTGACGCCGGGCACCCTGGCCGGCGCCAGCTCACGTACCAGCATGTCGAAGGGCAGGTCCTGGTTGACGAGCGCGCCCGTGAAGGCGTCCCGGGTGCGCCGGATGAGCTCGTGCAGGGAAGGGCGGCCGCCGAGACGTACCCGGATCGGCAGCCAGTTCAGGAAATAGCCCAGCATCTGCTGCAGTGCGGGCCGCGAGCGACCGGCGATGGGCACTCCGACGACCAGATCCTCCTGGCGGGTCAGCCGGCCGAGCAGTCCGAAGTAGACGGCGAGAAACGCGACGTTGAGAGTCGTGGAGTGCTCTTTGGCGAGCCGGCGCGCCGCCGCGACCAGGTGGGCGGGGAACTCTACGTGACAGAACTTCCCCTGACTGGTCCGGATCGGCTGCCGGGGACGGTCGGTGGGCAGATCGAGCAGCCCGGGAAGATCCGCGAGCCGGGCACGCCAGAAGTCGAGCTGCCGCTCGAGCGTCGACTCGTCCAGGGTCTCCCGCTGCCAGTACGCGAAGTCCGGATACTGCGCCGCCAGCGGCGCGAGCGTCACCGGCGCGCCGAACTCGGCCGAGTAGTGGGCGCCGATTTCGTTCAGCAGGATCCCCAGCGACCAGGTGTCGGAGACGATGTGGTGCTGGACGATCAGGAAGAGATGGTCTTCTTCGCCGATCTCGTACAGCACGCACCGCAGCAACGGTCCGGTGAGCAGGTCGAACGGCTCGGCGACGGACGCCGACGCGTGGCTGCGCGCGGCCTGTTCCGGGTCGGGCAGGTCGCGGAACCGGTGCACGACGAGCGGCACGTCCATGCGTTCGAGCACGACCTGGCGAGGCGTGGTGTCACGGAGCACGAACACCGTACGCAGGGCCTCGTGCCGTTCCACGAGCCGGCCGATCGCCCTGCCCAGCGCGTCGACGTCGAGTGGGCCGCGCAGCCGCAGCGCGGTGGGCACGTTGAAGATCTGGCGCTGTGAGAGCAGTTCGTTCATGAACCACAACCGCTCCTGCTCGAACGACGCGGGCACGTCGGCGAGACCCTCCGGGCGCCGTGGGATGCTCCCTTCCGGGTCCGCCCGCCGGTCGGCCATGATCCGTTCCAGGAGAGCCCGTTGAGCGGGACTGAGCGCCGAGAGCCGCCGCTGCAGCGTGTCGTCGCGGGCCGTCTCGTCTCGTTGCTCGCTCATCTCTCCCCATTCCTCTCCCGTGGCCTCAGCGACCGCAGCGGCGCGCCGTGATCCGGCCGTCCATGACGGGGCCGTGTGACGGCGCCGCCTGCATCCGAGCCGGCCCGCCGCGGACACGTGGTGCCGTGTGCACCGGTCGAACGTGTTCGTCGGAATCTCGAGGAGGATGGAGATCCGGCGTGGGCGCCGTACGGATCGCGTCGCGGCACGGCACGGGTTCAGTGATCATGATGCACACGGTGAGCGCGTCAGGCGGTGAGTCGCCGCCGCGTGAGAAGCACTGGGCTTTCCGGGCCCGGACCGTGTGCCGGCGTCGTTGATCCACATCGAGATGGAGTGCAGATTCTGCGGCATTTTCCGTCGAATCCCTCCTCGAGCGCCGCCACAGTCTCGGTGGAGTCTCTTGCTGCGCATCGTACTCGACATGCGAGGAGGGCGCCAGCGGCCTACCTGTGAGGTGCGGTCCTGTCCTCGCAGGCGTCATCCGTCTCCCCGCTTCAGGCCGCCATGTCGCAACAGTCGACAGGTGATTCCGATGGGCGGACGGTGAAATCCACGTTGTGACTCGATGTCGACACTACGGCGCGGCGGTGGTCCCTCCGGCCGGGATCCCCCGCGCGCAACGCGGTTCTGCGACCTCCGCGCGCGGCCGCCCGCCCACTCCCGACTGTGACAGGCGAAGGCCACAGAGCAGGTGTAGGGTGGGGGCCCCGTTCGATGTGAGGAGGCTACGTGAAGGTCAGTTGGGGGCAGGTTTTCGCGTGGCGGATGCGACGGCAGTACCTGGACCCGCGCAGCCAGCCCACCGCGAGCGAGATCGCCGGCAGGCTGTGCGGTGTGCAGGCGCAGGTCTGGAGTGCCGCCGAGCTGGCCGTGGCGTTACGGCAGTCGGCACCCGACAGGGAGAGCGTCAACCGGGAGTTCGCCGATCTCTCATTGATGAAGACCTGGGCGATGCGTGGAACCCTGCACCTGCTGAAGCCGAGTGAGGCGGGCGCCTATCTGTCACTCATGGAGACCACGGCCTTCTGGCTCAAGCCCTCCTGGCAGCGGGTCTCCGGTGTCACCCCGCGGCAGATCGACGAGCTGACCGACAAGGTGTCGGACATCCTCGACGGTGCGGTGCTCACCCGGGACCAGTTGGTCACGCAGGTCGTGGCGGACAAACGATTCGCGGGCATGGAGGACCGGCTCCGGTCGGGATGGGGCCAGGTGCTCAAGCCGCTGGCCTGGCGGGGGGTGCTGTGCCACGGCCCGAATCAGGGCAACAAGATCACGTTCGCCCGTCCGGAAAGTCAGTTCCCTGACTGGAGAAAGCGACCGGAACCCGATGAGGCGGCGCCCGTGGTGATCGAGGCGTACCTGGGTGCGTACGGCCCCGCCACTCCCGAGGTGTTCGACCGCTGGCTGTCGCTCAACGGTTCGAGCAAGCCGAGACTTCGACAGTGGTTCGGCGACATGGGCGACAGACTGACCGAGGTCGATGTCGAAGGACGCCGCGCGTTGATGCTGACCGAGCACGTGGACGAGCTCGCCGGCATCGCCGAGTGCCGGGGCGTCCGGTTGCTCGGCGGGTTCGACCAGTACGTTCTCGGTCCGGGCACCAAGGACGAGGTGCTGCTTCCGAAAGAGCATCGGGCCGCCGTGAGCCGGACCTCCGGGTGGATATCCCCGATCCTCGTGGTGGACGGCCGGATCGTCGCGGTGTGGGATGTCTCCGGCGACGAGGTGGTCGTGTCCCCGTTCCCCGGCGGCGGTCCCCTGCCGCTGAAGGAGCTCGAGAAAGAGGCGGCGCACGTCGCGCGCGCGAGCGGGCTGAGCCGGATGACGGTGCGCGTCGCCTGAGCGGTGGGCGGAACGACGGACCACGGACCGGTGGACACAGGGATGCTCGGGATATGACGAACGACAGGGCGGAACAGGATCTCGGACCGTACGTCGAGCATCTGGGCCTGCGGTTCGAGGAGATCGGCCCGGATCGCGTGGTGGCCGGATGGTCGGTCCGCCGCGACCTGCTGCAGCCGCACGGCATCCTGCACGGCGGCGTGCATTGCGCGGTGGTCGAGTCCGTGGCCAGTGTGGCCGCCGGCCGCTGGCTCGGTGATCGCGGCACCGTGGTCGGGGTCAGCAACACCACCGATTTCTTCGTCGCGGTGACCGAGGCCAACGGCCGGCTCACCTCGACGGCGGTGCCGATCTTCCGCGGCGCCACCCAGCAGGTCTGGGCCGTGGAGACCGTGGACGCCGTGGGCTCCCTGGTCGCCCGAGGACAGGTCCGGCTGCAGAACATGCGGTGAGCGGGACGGATTTCCGGCCGCCGGTCGTCCGGAGGTTCCTCGGCAGGGCGAATGTCGCATTGTGTCATCGAAACTTCACCGAAGGTAGCGATCGGCGAGTAGCATGAGCCGACCGATCCGATGGGAGTACTCGATGATCTGGCGTGCTGAAGTCCTCGATCAGCTCGACCTTTACTGGGAGTACCACCTGATGCCCCGGCTGGCCGGCCTCACCGACGAGGAGTATCTCTGGGAACCGGTGCCGGACTGCTGGACGATCCGGACCGGCGCGGACGGCCGGGTGACGATGGACTGGCAGGACCCGGTCCCGGAGCCGCCTCCGGTGACCACGATCGCCTGGCGCCTGGCCCACATGGCCGTGGACGTGATCGGTGTCCGGGTCAGCACGCACTTCGGAGACGGTTCGTTGACCAGGGCCACCGCGACGCCGTCGACCACCGCCAAGGAGAGCGTCGACGTGCTGTACGAGCACTATCGCAGATGGCGCGATGGAGTCATGTCGCTCGACGACGCGTCGCTGGAACGCCCGGTCGGCGAATCCGAAGGCAAGTGGGGGGACCGATCGATGGCCACCCTGATCCTGCACATCAATCGTGAAGTCATGCACCACGGAGCGGAGATCGCCCTGCTTCGCGACCTCTACCGGGCCAAGTTCTCCTGACACCCCCTGGCGCCGCCTCCGTATGCGTACGGCCGCTCCGCCGGTGAAGTGAGAACCGCAGAGCCGGCGATCCCGCCGGCGGGCGACACGCGCCCGCCATGACCCCGATCATCGGTGTCACCTCCACGGGACCTCCGGTACGCCACGATCCACTACCGGATGTCGTAAGTTTTCAGACAACACTACACGATGCCACAGGCTACACCACACGTCGTGTCCTGGGTCTTGACGTGCATGACCTCGTATGACATACATGGTGTGCCTTCGATGAGTTTGTTGTGTGGTCTCAGAAGACTGAACACGGCCACAGAAGACAGAACGGTCCCGCGGGGGAACGAACTCCGCGGACTCATCCCTTGAGGGGAGAACGTCTGTGTCAGGTGGGCAGGTGACGGAGCGCGGGCTTGAGAACGTCAGCACGAACGATTCGCCGATCTACACGCTCTTCGATGCCGAGACGGTCGAGGAACTGACGAGGGAGCACATACTTCGCCTGGCGGTCGGGGTGCTGGGCGCGGTGCACATCAAGAACTTCTCCTCGCCGGACGACTGTACGGACATCATGAAGGGCCTTGAGGCGTGCCCGCTGGGCGCCTACGACGAAGCTCTGATCTATCCGCGCATAGCCAAGCTGGGGCCGGCGGCGTACGACTTCTACGCCTCGGGTGGGCTGGACGAACGGTACTGGGTCGAATCCGAGCGGGCCGTCGCGGCGCGGTCGACGCTGCTGCGCGGTGGAGATCCGCTGGAGTTCGCGGTTGGGCGAATCCGGTCCGCGTGGGGAGACGACCTGGTCCCCGCGCGCTCCGGCGGCCGGGACATGTTCGCCGGGATGATCCGTGAGATCGCCAGCGGCGCGAAACTTCATTTCGACGAGATCGTACGGGAGTTTCCCGGCGCGCTCGACGAGACGGTGGCGAGTTTTCTCACGTTCAACTGGTATCTGTCGATGCCGGAAGAGGGTGGTGAAACGCTCGTGTGGCGTCACCCGTGGCGTCCGGTGGACGAGCCGTACCGCGACGGATACGGCTATTCGGAGGAGGTCGTGCGTGACGACCCGTTCGTCGACGTACGACCGTCCGCCGGTGACGCCGTCATCTTCGACTCGCGGAACTACCACGCGGTGCGGCAGGTCCGCGGAAACGGCAGAAGGGTCACGCTGTCGTTCTTCCTCGGCGTCACCGGCCGGGGGCCGCTCGCGATCTGGTCGTGATCTTCGGTACGGCCGGGTGATCGGGACTCCGGGAAGCAGGCACGGTATATGGCGGCACATGCGGACGGATGGACCGTGACCGGGCACGTCGCGGTGGTGAGCGGGGGAATCCGGGGAATCGGGCTCGCCCTGAGCGCACGCCTCGGCAAGCTCGGATACCAGGTGATCGCGCTTTACCGGCAGAACGCGGCGGCGGCCGCGAAGGCGGCCGCGGCGTATCCGGAGTTCCTGCTGCCGCGCCAGGTCGACGTGTCCGACCCGGTGGCGGTGCGCCGTGTCTGCGCCGACGTGCTCGGTGAGTTCGGCCCTCCACGCGTCCTGGTCAACAATGCCGGGATCAATCGCGATCGGCCGTTCCTGGAACTCAGCGACGAGGACTGGGACCGGGTCGTCGGGACCAATCTGTCCGGCGTCTTCCACCTGACCAGGGCGTTGGCACCCGCGATGATCGACGCCGGAGGCGGGGTGGTCGTCACCGTCGGCGCGACGACCGCGATACGCCCCAGGGCCGGCGGGGCGAACTACTGCGCGAGCAAGGCCGGTGTGCTGCAACTGACCAAGTGCCTGGCGCTGGAACTGGCGCCGAAGATTCGAGTGAACTGTCTCATCCCGGGGTTCACCGATACGCCTGAGGTGGTCGAGCGCTACGGCCTGGCCGACCCGGAGAAACGGGCCGCCGTCCTGGAGCAGATTCCGCAGCGGCGTATAGGCACGGCCGAGGACATGGCCGACGCGTTGGAATACCTCGTCGGGGACGCGAGCCGTTATGTCACGGGACAGAAGCTCATTGTCGACGGCGGGAACTTCATGTGGTGATGCGGGCGGCGCTCGGTATCTCGGACATCCGCATGTCTGCGTCGTCCACCAGACGATTGTCCATGCTCAGAGTCCGGGAGAAGAGGAAACATGCGACTCAGCGATGAACAGGTGCGAGACTATCGCGATAACGGCGTTCTGCTGGTCGAGTCGGCGTTCGACGCGGCTGAGGTCGAGGCGCTTCGGGAGGCGTTTCACCGGGACAGCCGGATAGGCGGTGAGCAGCGGATTCTGGAGGACGACGGCTCCGGGGTCAGGGCTATTTACAGCTCACACCGCCGACAGTCCGAGTTCGCCGCTCTGGTGAGCGCTTCGCGGGTGCTCGGCCCGGTGCGTCAACTGCTGGCCGACGATGTCTACCTTTACCAGTTCAAAATCAATTCGAAGCCGCCGTTCACCGGCGGTCACTGGGCCTGGCACCAGGATTATCTCGCGTGGAAGATCGCGGACGGCCTGCCGTCCCCCCGCCTGATCAACGTCGGGGTCTATCTCGACGAGGCCACCGAGTTCAATGGTCCGGTGATCTTCATTCCGGGCTCCCACCGGCACGGACTGGTACGGGATCACCGGCGGGACGAGGTCAGGTCGCGGCAGCATCTCGATCCCGACGACATCAGCCTGACGGCCGATCAGCTCCGGTCACTGGTGGCGGGGCACGGGATGGTGAGCCCCAAGGGCCCCGCCGGGTCCGTGCTGTTCTTCGACCCGCAGATCGCACACGGATCGGCGCCGAACATGTCGCCGTTCCCGCGCAAGTTGCTGATCGCGACCTACAACGACGTGGGCAACCTGCCGCGCGGCGAACCCCGCCCCGAGTATCTGATCTGCCGTGACACCGCACCCCTGCGGATCGAGGACAAACCGCTGGTCACTCTCGGAGGCGGACCGTCATGACCGGAGACGTCACGATGAGCAGAGCGGTGGTCCTCGAACGGTTCGGCGAACCGTTGGCGTTGCGCGAGTTCGAGGTCCCCCCGCCGGTCGCCGGAGGTCTGGTCGTGGCCTGCCACTTCGGCGGCGTCTGCGGCACCGATCTGCACCTGCAGCAAGGGCATCTGGACATTCCCACCCCACTCGTGCTCGGTCACGAGGGACTGGGCACGGTGCACCGGCTGGGGGAGGGCACCGACACGGACGCGACGGGGGCGGCGCTCCGGTCCGGCGACGCCGTGATGTGGGCGTCGTCGATCGCCTGCGGGCAGTGTGTGTTCTGCCTGCGGTATCGAGAGCCGACGCTGTGCCGGAACCGCAGGACCTGCGGGGTGAACCGGCCCATCTCGGCGGAGTCCGCCCTGTCCGGTTCGTGGGCCGACCACATCGTCCTGCAGCCGGGAAGCACCGTCGTCAGGGTCCCGTCCGGGGTGAGCCATCTCGCCGCGATGTCGCTGGCGTGCGCCGGCCCGACCATGGTGCACGCCATGTTCGAGCGCCGGCCGGTCCGGGTGGGGGAGGTCGTCGTGGTCCAGGGCAGCGGCCCGGTCGGCCTGGCCGCCGCGGCGTTGGCGCAGCTTGCCGGTGCGGAGACGGTCGTCCTCGCGGGCGGGCCGGCGCAACGGCTGTCGATCGCGGCGAAGGCGGGCATCGGTCACCACCATGTCAACGTCGTCGAGGCGGACGACCCGGCGGACGCCCTCGCCGAGGTCGTCGAGCTGACCGGCGGCGGCGCCGACCTCGTCGTCGAATGCACGGGCGTTCCCTCGGCCGTCGGCCAGGGCCTGCGCCTGGCCCGGCGCGGCGGCTCGTACCTGGTCGTCGGCCAGTACACCGACAGCGGCGACACCATGATCAATCCTCATCAGATCGTCTACCGGCAGCTCGACGTCGTGGGCTCGTGGGCGTTCAGCGGCGCGCATCTCGTCGAGTACGTACGGCTGCTGCCGGCCCTGACCGAGCGGTTCGACCTGGAGAGCCTGGTGACGGCGTATCCGCTCGCCGAGCATGCCGCCGCGATGGCGGCGGTGGCGAACGGATCTGTGATCAAGGCGGTGCTGACCGGCTAGTCCCACCGATCGCGGTCGCGCTGACGCGGACGGGACGAAAGGAGCGAGGACCACATGCAGGACCAGGCCGCGACCATGGACATCGCGGAGAAACGCCGGCTGCTCGCGGAAATGCTCGCCGGTACGGATCGAACGTCGGCCGGCCGGACGGGGCCGGTGTCCTTCGCGCAGCGCCGGTTGTGGATTCTCGACAGCCTCGTTCCCGGGAGCAGCGCCTACAACGTCCCCGTCGTGCTGCGGACGAGCACGCCCCCCGACCCGGTGGCCCTGGCGAACGCGCTGGCGACGGTGATCCGGCGGCACGAGGTGCTCCGTACCGTGTTCGTGAGCAGGGACGGCGTCCCCGTGCAGCGGGTCTGCCCGGAATATCGGCCGGAGATCGACATCCAGGACGTCAGCGGTGAACCCGACCCGGCCGGAGCGGCGAACCGGCTGGTCCGCACCTCGATCAGGCGGCCGTTCGACCTGGCGACCGGGCCGCTGCTCCGGGTGCTGCTGATCCGCGTCGCGCCGGACGAGCACCTGATCGCGCTGACCGTGCATCACATCGTCTGCGACGGCTGGTCGATCGTGACGTTGTTCCGCGAGCTCGACGGGCTCTACGCGCAGATGCGCGACGGAACCCCCGCGAAACTGCAGAAACTCGAACAGCAGTACATCGAGTACGCGATCTGGCAGCGTGCGCGGCTGTCGGGAGAACGGCTGAGCGAGCTGAACGACTACTGGCGCGCCCGCCTCGACGGGGCGCCCGGGCTGCTGCAACTTCCTCTCGACGCGCCCCGGCCGGTGCACCACAGGGCGAACGGCGGAGTCCACGAGTTCGCCTACTCCGATCGGCTGCGCGACGACATTCTCGCGTTCGCCGCCAGGGCGAAGACGACCCCGTTCGTCGTGGTGCTGGCGTGCTTCGACGCGCTCCTGCAGCGTTACTGCGCGCAGGACGACATCGTGGTCGGCGTACCCGCGGCCGGTCAGACCCACAGCGCGCTGCAGGGAATGATCGGGTTCTTCGTCAACACACTGGTGATGCGCATGGACATGTCCGGGCGGCCCAGCCTTGACGAGGCGGTCCGCCGCGGGCACGAGTGCACGCTCGGCATGTTCGCGCACCAGGACATGCCGTTCGAGAAGCTCGTGGTCGAACTCCAGCCCGACCGAAATCCGACCGTGACGCCGATCTTCCAGGTGCTGTTCAACTTCCAGACCGCGTCGAACGACAGGGTGCGGCTGCCGAACCTGGACGCCGACCTCGTGCCGTTCGACAGCGGGATCGTACGGTTCGATCTGGAGTTCAACGTCTTCGTCGGCGAGGACGGGATGGGGGGCACCTGGCTGTACAACCGGGATCTGCTCAGCGGGTCCGCGGTCGCCCGGATGGCCACGCTGCTCGAGCGGATGCTCACGGCCGCGATCGCGCGACCGGACGTGCCGCTGTGCGCCCTGGACCTGTTCGACGCGGCGGACGCGGAGGAGCTCGCCCGGGTCGGTGGTACGGCGGAGCCGGATGCCGCGGTCTCCGGGCCGTCCCCGGACACGCCGGAGTCGCCCGCGCCGGTCATCCGGGTGGGGCGCAGGATCGTGTTCGGAAAGGACGCTCCGGCTCCGGACGACGCGGCGGGGCCGGCGTGGCGCCGGGTGGTCGACGAGCTGGTGTCCGCCTGGCGCGCGCCCGAGACCGGCCCGGGACCGCGCAGGGCGGCGGACCGCCGGCGTGCGTGGTTCGGCCTGCCGCCGCGCGGCGTCGTGGTGTTCGCCGCCGAGGCCGCCACGATCGAGCCCGACGAGGCCATGTGGGCACTGGACTGCGGCGCGCAGCTGGTGCTGGTCGACGCCACCGGCGGGCTGCCGGCCGCGGTGCTGCGCACGCTCGCCGACGAGGACGTCGATACCCTCTGCATCGCGCCCGGGCTGCTCGGCAGGGTGGTGGACGCCGTCGAGCGGCGGGACCTGTCGCCGCGCGTGCGCAGGGTCCTCATCACGCACGAGCCGCTGAGCGCGGAGCTCGAGACACGCTGCCTGCGCGCGCTGCCGGACACCGAGTTCTGGTCGGTCTACCGCGCCGCCGGGGTCGGCGACGTCGCGGCCCGCAGATGCACCGGTGACGTGCCGGCCGGCCATGACATCGCGGGCACGGTCCTGCCGGGCGTCGCGGTCCGGATCCGCGACGCCGACGGCGGCCTGCTCCCCATCGGCGCTCCCGGACGGGTCTGGGCCGGCGACACGACGGACGGGCAGGCGGCGACCGGCGACCTCGGCCGGTTCCGCGAGGACGGCACGCTGGAGATCCTCGGCGCGGAAACGGCGCAGATCCGTGTCCGGCAGGTCCGGGTGCTGCGGGGAGAGCTGGAGTCCGCCCTGATCGCGCACCGGGCCGTGGGCGACGCTCGGGTGCTGCCGGCGGCCGGCACCGGCGACGCCGTGCGGCTCATCGCCTATCTGGCCCCCGCCGGAGAGACGTGGACGGACGGCGGGGGGGACGATCGCGCCCGCCTCCGTGACGACGTGCGGGCGCACGCGCAGCGGTTGCTGCCCGGCGTCGTGGTGCCCTCCACGTACGTCTTCCTCGACGAACTGCCCCTGACCGCGCGGGGCACGGTCGATCTGGCGGCCCTGCGCGCGATCGAGTGCGACGAGGGCCGCGTCGAACGGGTGGCGCCGCGCAACGACACGGAACGGCTGCTCGCCGACATCTGGCGATCCACCCTCGAGGTCGAGGAAGTCGGCGTCCACGACAACTTCTTCCTGCTCGGCGGCCACTCGCTGCTGGCTATCCAGCTGATGAGCCGGCTGCGGCAGGCCACGCGGATAGATCTGCCGGTGAGCGCGCTGTTCCGGTATCGCACGGTGGCCGATCTCGCGGCGCGGGTGGTCGGCATGTCCGGGGAGGCCGGAGCCGCGGGCGGCAACCTGGTCCAGATCCAGGCCGGGCCCGAGCCGGTGCCCGTGGTCGTCGTACATCCCGCCGGCGGTGGCGTCTTCTGCTACGTGGCGATGGCCACCGCACTGACCAACCGCACGGTATACGCGTTCGAAGGCCGCCATCCCGGGCCCTCGCTGACCGCGCTCGCCGAGCGCTATCTCGACCAGTTGCCGGAGGAGGTGCTGAGCGCGCCGTTCGCGCTGGCCGGGTGGTCGCTCGGCGGTGTGGTGGCGTTCGAGATGGCGCGCGTACACGCGCAGCGGGACGGGCGGGTCGTCCCGCTGACCCTGATCGACTCGGCGCTGTTCGAGGGCGATCCCGCCGCGCGGGACGCGGAGACGCGCCTGATCGACGGCTACCTCCAGAGCGTCTGCGCCGACTTCGGGCTCGACCTGCCTCCGCTGCCCGGCCTCGACCGGCTGTCGCCGCGACGGGTGTTCGCCGACGTGCTGGAGCGGCTCGGCCCGGCCGCGCCCGAGGTGCTCGACCTGGAGGAGATGATGCGGCAGTACTCGGTGTACCGCTCGCACATCCTCAACCTGGCGGCGTACCGGCCGCCGGGGCGATACCCCGGGCCGGTCCACCTGTTCCAGGCCACCCGGTCCCCGGAGGGGACGGAGGCGGTCTGGCGTGAGTACGCGCCCCGGCTCACGGTCGGCCGGATCGACGGCGACCACTACAGCATCATGCGCAATCCGGGGCTGACCACGGTGGTGGCGCAGATCGAACGGCAACTGGCGGATCTCGACGCTGAGCGGGGGTCGGTACGGTGAAACACGGCGAATTCACCTCGGGCACGGTGGTGGGCGCGATCGGCGCGGCCGCGGCGGCGTACCCCGACGAGCCCGCGATCGTGGACGAAGCGCAGACCCTTTCGTACGCAGAGCTGTGGCGTGAGTCGGCGCGGATCGGTGAACGGCTGCGGGCGCGCGGCGTGACCACCGGCGACATCGTCGCGCTGGCGGCGGAGCGGTCGGCGGCACTTCTGGTGGGCCTGCTCGGCATCATCCGGGCGGGTGCGGTGGTGCTCCCGCTCGACGTCACCTATCCGCGGGCCAGACTGCGGATGATGCTGGACGACAGCGGCGCGGCGATGGTGGTCGGGCACGCGCACACCGTCGAGCCGTTCGTCTCGGACGGACGGGAATCCTGCATCATTCCCCGGGTCTTCGGCGGCGGAGACGACCTGGACGGGGACACGCTCACCGAACCCGATCCGGCGTACGGCTGCTATCTGCTCTACACGTCCGGGTCCACCGGCCGGCCCAAGGCGGTGCTCATGCCGCACGCCGGCATCGCCAACCTGGTCCGCTGGCAGGTGGGCGCGTCGGCGTGCGGCGTGGGGAGCCGGACACTCCAGTACGGGGCGATCTCGTTCGATGTCGCGCTGCAGGAGATATTCGCGACCATGGCGTCGGGCGGCACCCTGGTGTGCATCGACGATGAGACACGCAGGAACCCGGTGCTGACGTGGAACCTGATGATCCGGGAGGAGATCAACCGGATCTACCTGCCCTATGTCGGGCTGCAGTCGCTGGTGATGGTCGCCGACGAGGTCGACCTGGGCGCGGCGCGACTGCGGGAGATCATCCCCGGTGGGGAGCAGCTTCAGTGCACCAGGGCCCTGCGCGACCTGATGAGAAGGCTGCCGGACTGCCGGTTGATCAACCACTACGGACCGGTCGAGACGCACGCGGTCACCTGCCACCCGCTCGGGGCGGACCCGGCGCAATGGCCGTCGCTTCCCCCGATCGGCGTCCCGATCCCGGGAAACCGCGCGTACGTGCTCGACGACGACGGCCGGGAAGCGCCGGTCGGCGAGATCGGCGAGCTGTACATCGCGGGGGCCCAGGTGTCGTACGGCTACTGGCGTCAGCCCGACCAGACCGCTGAGCGGTTCCTGCCCGCGCCGGACGGTCATGGCGAGCGCATGTACCGGACCGGCGACCTGGCGCGCCGGCGCGACGACGGGACCCTGGACTTCCTGGGACGCGCGGACGACCAGGTGAAGGTCCGGGGGTTCCGGCTGGAACTGGCCGAGGTCGAGGCGGAGCTCAGCGACCACCCGGACGTGCGCGCCTGCGGCGTGACGGTGGCCGGTGACGAGGGCATCGACCGGATCCTGGTGGCGTTCGTCGTGGCCGGGGAGGGCATCGACACCGAGGCGGTCCGCGACGACCTGCGGGCCAGGCTGCCCGAGCACATGGTTCCGGCCGTGCTGCACGTCGTCGACGCGCTGCCCCAGGTGCCGAGCGGCAAGCTGGATCGGCGCAGGCTCCGGGTGATGGCGGAGACCGGCATGACGGTGGTGGACAGCACCTCACATTGACGCCCGGCCGCCGCCCATCGGTCCTGCCGGTGCGCCGGGCCGTGTCGCGTACGGCGCCGAAGGGTGCCGCCACGGCGGTGGCGGCACCCCTGAGCAGGACGCGGGTCAGCCGGTGGGGGAGGCGTCCGCCTGAAGGCCCGTCTCGCCGTACGGGCCGCCGGTCTCGCCGAACCGCACCATCAGTCTGTCGAAGATGATGTGCCTGCCGTTGTCGAAGTGCACCGGTGGCTCCTCGGTGAGCCGGAACACGGGATGCCTGGCGATCTCCGACAGCAGCACCTTGAACTCCATCCGCGCGAAGTGCTCGCCGAGGCAGCGGTGGATGCCGTGGCCGTAGGTCAGGTGCAGGTGCGAGTTCGCCCGGTCGACGGAGAACTCCTCGGGGTCGGGGAACTGCTCGGGGTCGCGGTTGGCCGAGTCGAAGATCAATACGACGCGTGACCCCTTGGGAATCGTGATGTCGCGGATGGTGACGTCGCGGGTGGTGACCCGGGTGAACCGGTCGGTCGGGCACCACCGCCGCAGCGCCTCGTCCGGGAGCTGCGTCAGGAGCTTGGGCTCCCGCCTGACCCGATACTGCAGGTCGACGTCCTTGCCCAGACACCACAGGACGCGGTTGACGGTGTTCATCGTGTTGGCGTGCCCGGCGACGCAGTACGACACCATGATCGAGCACAGCAGGTCGTCCGACAGGAACTCGCCGTCGACGCGCACGTTGGCCAGCCACGAGAGGTAGTGGTCTCCGGGGTTCTCCCTGGCTCGTCTGATCTCCCCGGCGAGGATGGGCTGATACTGTCCCCAGAACCTGCTGGCGTCGGGTTCCGTCGACAGGTACCGCCACATCGTGTTCGTCATCGCACGGATCTCGTGCTGCGTCTCGTCGGACAACCCGAGGGCCAGGCCCAGCGCGCTGATCGCGAAGGGCTGGGACAACTCGGCGACGAGATCTCCGTGGCCGCGCTCGACGATCGGCGGGATGAGCTCCGCTGCGAGTGCGCGTACGCGGGACTCCAGGTCGCGGATCGCCTTCTTCTTCATCGGCGGCGCCATGAGCGCGCGGATCCGTGCCTGTTCCGGCGGGTCGAAGTCGATGGGGGTGAACGGCGGCATGCCCTTTGCGCGAGGAAAATGCACGCCCTCGGCCGAGCTGAAGGTCTCGTGGTCCCGCAACGCCGCCTTGACGTCCTCGTAACGGGACAGGACCCACATGCCCCCGTGCGCGGGGGAGTAGGCGACCGGGGTCCGGTCACGGATCACGCGGTTGATGATCTCGGCGGTTTCCGGAGTGTACTCGGGGTCGTGGTAGTCGAATGTCGTCGTGAGCCGGTCGATGACGTCGTGCTTCGTTGTTTCCTCTGTCGCTGTCACATTTCCTCCTGACCACGTCGCGCCGCGCCTAGGACTGGGCTTGGGGGAGGGATGTCCGGGAGCTCGTCGAGCCCCCTTCCTCGCAGCCGGGCGCCGCCGCCGATGCGGTCGTGCCGGGCGAAGCCGGTGCGCGCCCTCCGGCGAGCGGCTCGCCTGCCGTGACGGGCGAGCCCGGGGCCGTTCGCCGGGAGTCGTCCATGGCAGGCCCCTCTCAAGGGTTCGGCGCGCCGAGTGTTGAGTATTATTGAATCAGCATGTCATCGACAAAGGCAATATTGTGTAGACTCCGGCCGTCGTATATATAGCATCTCTGGGGTGTGCCCCGCCGTGCGGCGCCGCCGATCGGCGACGGACGGCCCGCCTCGCGTCACGGAGAGTGACGGCCGTGCGAGTGGTCCGGTACCACGCGAGTGACGCGTCCCCTCTGGCCGAACCGCTGTCGTCCACACCGGACTCCGGGCGAACCCGAGATCGACCGCGGGCGTCATGGGCATCCGGGTCGCCGGGAGACACCGGCGACACCACCGGATCCCGGTCGTAGCCTCACCCCTGACCGACGTCTTTCACCGGCGCATCCGATGGCCGGTCCTGTTGTCAAACGCCGTTCTCGAACACCTCTTCCGGTGTAGTATCTACGCACGCCTGCACCGCGCCGCGGTGACTGGCTACGTATCGCGGCAGGGGATCCCGGCCTGCCTATCAGCGCACTTTTGCACAGACAGTACCCCCCGATGTTGTGTATACGGAGTGATGCGAATGAGCGGCCAGGAAGCTACGGACTCCCGCGCGTTAGAGGAGAAGCCGAGACAGAGATCCGTGCTCTTCCGCAACAGAGACTTCCGGTGGCTGTGGTCCGGTGAGACCGTCAGCCTGCTGGGCAGCGAGGTCAGCGTCATCGCGCTGCCTTCGCTGGCCGTGCTCGCGTTCGGCGAGGGCGCCCTCGCCGTCGGCCTGCTGATGGCGCTGCAGTGGATCCCGTTCGTGGTGCTCGGGCCGATATTCGGCGTCATCACCGACCGGATGCGGCGCCGCTTCCTGATGCAGGTGGCGAACGTCGCGCGGTTCGTCATTCTCGGGTCGCTTCCGCTGGCCGCGGTCCTGGACCAGCTCACGCTCACGCATCTCTACATCGCCGCCCTGCTCAAGGGCATCTTCGACGTCGTGTTCCAGCTCGCGTACCAGGCCTACCTGCCGCAGGTCCTCGACCGGGCCGATCTGATCGACGGTAACGCGAAGACGCAGATCAGCCGGTCGCTGGCGCTGATTCTCGGCCGATCCTTCGGCGGCGGGCTGGTCAGCCTGGTCGGCGCGGCCCGGGCGATCCTCCTGGACGCGGTGTCCTATCTCGTCGCCGGCATCACCCTGTTCTTCATCCGCATGCGGGAGCCGGAGCCCGCGCCGTCGAATCGCGGCATCGGCGCGACGTTGCGCGACGCCAAGGACGGCGCGGTGATGACCTTCGGCAACAGGATGCTGCGCTACCTCACGCTCATGTCCACCTTCGGCAACATCGCGGTGTCGATGTGCCTGGCGATGGTCATCGTGTTCGCGTACCAGGACCTGGGTTTCTCGGCCGCCCAGGTCGGTCTCGCGCTGGGCCTCGGCGGGGTCACCGTCATGCTCGGCGCGATCCTGGCGGGCAAGATCAACGAGCGCCTCGGCATGGGGCGGACGTTGATCTTCACGCACATCGTGCTGGGCATCGCGCTCCTCCTGCTTCCCCTGGCGACGATCGGCGGCACGGGCTTCGCCTTCGGCGTGATCGTCGCGTCGCAGTGTCTGGCGTCGTTCACGACCCCCATCGGCAATGTCGGCATCATGACCCTCATCCAGAAGGCGACACCGCCCGCCGCCATGGGACGCGTCGCCGGTGTCGCGCTCCCGTTCGTCTGGGGGGCACACGCCGCGGGGCCGCTGCTCGGCAGCGCGATCGCGGCGGTCTTCGCCACGTCCGTCGTGTTCGTCGTGGGAGCGGCGCTGGCGTTCTGCGCCGTGTTCTGGATCGTCCTCGGGTCGGTCCACCGCCTCGCCGACGACGTTCCGGAAGACCTGCGGGTCGTCGTGGTCTAGGGAGTGTTGAAAAAGTGCTGTCCGTCGCGAGCGTGGATCCAGATGGATGCATCGCAAGGCGGAGGAGGAGCTCGTGGCCGGGAGGCTACGGGCGACGAGTCCGACGCCGCGAGGCGCCATCTGGCCGCGCGTAGCAGGACATGACTTTTGAAACACGACGTAGTGCCGCGACGCCCGGGCAAAGGCGGGCGGGAGGGGCACTGGCCGGGCCGGGACACCTCGGCAGGGTCAGACGCGCGACGCCGCCGGGAGGTCGCCTATCGGAGTGTGCGGCGCCTCGGCGGCGGCCAGCAGGATCTCCAGCACCTGGTCGATCCGCCGGTAGCCGAACGCGTGATCCCACAGGTCGGTGTTCAGCTCCAGCATCGCCGACAGCCCGGAGGGGCGCAGCAGCCCGTGGAAGGCCATGTCGTAGCGGGCCGTACCGTGGGTGAGGAAGCGGTAGTCGCACTCCAGACCGGCGAACCGGGCCGGGATCCAGGACTCGAGCTGCAACTCGCAGGTGACCTGGTAGATCGGGTGCATCCCGGGCACCCGGCGAGGCTGGAGCGTCTGCACGATGTCGGCGAACGGCGCCTGCTGGTGCTCGTAGGCGCGTAGCACGGCCGCGCTGACCCGCTGGACCAGCTCGTCGAAACGGGGGCCGCCGGAAAGGTCGAGCCGGACCGGGACCACGTTGAGGAAGCAGCCGATCAGCTGCTCGGCGCCGCGCTGGGTGCGGTTGGCCGTGGGGATGCCGATCAGGATGTCGTGCTGGCCGCTGAGCCGGTGCAACACGACGGCGGCCGCCGTGCAGAACACGGCGAACGGGGTGGTCCGACCGGCGGTGGCCAGCTCGCGTACGGCGCGGGCCGCGGCGGGCGAGGGAGGCCGCTCGAGGAACTCGCCGCGGAAGCTCGCCCGGTCACCGCGGGGACGGTCGGTCGGCAGCCGCAACGGCGGCGCGCCGGCCAGCTCCCGGATCCAGAACCGCCGCAGCCGCTCGCCCTCGGGACCGTCCAGCATCCGCTGCTCGGCCCTGGCCAGGGCGGCGAAGTCGATCTCATGAGGGGGCAGGATCGGCTCACGGCCGGCGGCCCTGGCCTCGTAGGCGGCGCTCAGCTCCCGCATCAGCAGGGTCATCGACACCTCGTCCATGACCAGATGGTGGAACAGCAACTGGGCCTGGTGGCGCCGCGCGTCCAGCCGGATGATCCGGGCCCGCAGCAGCGGGTAGCGGGTGATGTCGAAGCCGATGAACGCGATCTCCTGCTCCAGCCGCTTCAGTTCCGCGTCCCGTTCGGCGTCGTCCAGGCCGGTGAGGTCGACCACCGGAACGTCGATCTCCGTGTGCGGATGGATCCGCTGCACCGGCAGGCCGGCCACCTCGACGAACGTTCCGCGCAGCCCCGGCTGGTGCGCCACCACGTCGTTCACCGCCGCCGCGAACGCGTCCGGCCGCAGCGGTCCCGACAGGTCCAGGACCAGTGGGATGGTGTGGGTGAGCGCGCCCGGGTCGGCCTGCTCGGCCAGCCAGATCTGGCGCTGGCCGGACAGCAACGGCGTCTCGATCACCGCGTCGAGGCGATCGGGTGCGGCCGAGACGGTCTGAGCCACGCCCGCCGCTCCCGTGTCGGCCTCCTCGTCGGCGGCGTCGGCGGGCAGGTCGGGCAGCCCGGCGACGAGTTCGAGCATGCTGTCGAGCTGCGGGTTGGCCGCCCGCAGGGTGGCGGTGAGCTCGGCCGGGGTGGGGTTCTCGAACAGCGTCCGCACCCGCACCCGAACCCCGAGGGTCTCCTGCATGTCGGCCGTCAGGCGGGTGGCGAGCAGCGAGTGCCCGCCGCAGACGAAGAAGTCGTCGTCCGGGCCGAGCCCGGGCTGCTCCAGTGCGTGTGCCCAGAGTTCCGTGACCAGTTCCAGCAGGCGGTCCTGGCCCGTCGTGCCGCGGACGCCCGGTGGCTCGGCGTGCGGAGATCCGGTCGCGGGCAGCCCGGCGACGATCTCCAACCGGCCCCGCGCGTCCCGGCGGGCGGTGAGCCCGGTGGGGGCCCCGGCCAGCAGCAGCGCGGCCGGTTGGTGCACCGAGCGCCCGGGCTCCAGCCGCAGGTCCTCGGCCCGGGCCGGTCCCGCCGCCACGGTCAGTCCGGCCAGCACCGGCCAGTGCTCCTCCCCGCGGGAACGGTCGAGCCGCAGCGTGACCGGTGTGCCGTCGGGCAGTTCCATCCGCAGCGTCTCCGCGGGCTCGATCGTGGTCGTGCCGAGCGGCGCCGGGTCAGGTGCCTGCAGTTCCAGCTCGGGCACCCGCAGCTCGGGCCGCTCCAGCCACTGCCGCAGCACCCCGGCGTAGTCCGCCACCAGCGCGTGCGCCCCGTCGGGCGTGTAGAGATCGCTGTCGTACTCCAGCCACAGCCGCACCTCGTCCTCGGCGAATCCGACCTCGACGACGGTGTCGAACCGGCCGCGGTCGCGTTCGACGTCCAGCACCCGCACCGGCCGTCCGGCCAGGCTCAGCTCGCCGACCGCGTCCACCCGGGGCAGGAACAGGTGCTGGATCAGCGTGGTCCTGTCGGTCGGGCGCGGCGCGGCCACGGCCTGCACGATCCGGCCGAACGGCAACCGGGCGTGCTCGATCGCCCCCGCCACCGCGGCGGAGCAACGCGACACCGCCTCGGCCAGCGTGGGGCCGCCGCCGAGGTCCAGCCGCAGCGGGACGGTGTTGGACAGCTGCCCGACGAGCGACGCCAGCCGGGGAACGCCGCGGTTGGCCGCGAGCACGCCGAGCACCGGGTCCTCGCGGCCGGTCGAGCCGGTGATCATGGCCGCCCAGCCGGCCAGGCACAGGGTGTACGGCGAGCAGCGCAGGGTCCTGGCCATGCCGCGCAGGACGGGACCGCGGACTCCGGGCAGGACGAACTCGGTGCGCCGGCCGACCCCGCGCCGGATCCGCCGGCGCGGCCGGTCCGGCCGCAGGTCCAGGCTCGTCGGCACGCCGCGCAGGGTCTCCCGCCACCAGGCGGTGTCGGCGGCTTCGAAGGCCGGGAACAGCGTGTCGCGCTCCCACCGGACGAAGTCGCGATACTGCAGTTCGGGCGCGGGCACCGGTGACGGCTCTCCGGCCAGCGCGGCCGCGTAGTCCGCGCTGAGCTCGGCCAGCAGCAGCCGGACCGCGGTGGCGTCCAGGAAGACGTGATGCGCCGCCAGGGCGAGGACGTCGCCGCCCGCCGGGCCGCCGCCGTGCAGCAGCAGGAACGCGACGGCGCCGCCGGCCGCGGGGTCGATCCCGGCGAGGGCGAACCGGGACAGCTCCCGATGCAGGTCCCGCTCCGCGTCCGCGGCGCGATCCCGGTGCGGGAGGGCGATCTCGGTCAGCGGCGGCGGCTCGGGCACCGGCAGCACGACCTGAACCGGATGCCGGTCGCGTTGCCGTACGGCGCTGCGGAGAATCTCGTGCCGGGACAGCAGCGCGCGGACCGCGACGCGGAGGGCGTCCGGATCCAGCCAGCCCGGCACGGCGAGCCCCACACACTCGGTCAGCGGAGCCTGCTCGGCCGCCGAACCGTCCGCGACCCAGAAGTGCTCCTGAACGGCCGCGAGAGGTATGGAGTCTACGTAGTATCTCATGTGAAAAACATAACCCAGTGTGCAGCCACCGCAGTAGTGCCTGTCGACGGCACAGGTCGCGGCTAGTGCCTTCTCGGCAGAGAGGCTGTACCGTGACATGTGGTGTGTTGAGGAAACCCCGCAGACGCACGCGCGCATCCACAACGGAACACGTACCGCTCGCACCGGCTTCCCCGCAGAGGAGTCACAGGGCATGACCTCACCATCGACCCGTCTACCGGCCATCCACGAGGCGAGCACGGATTCGACCCTGGTCTCCCGTGTCGAGGAGTTCGCCCGCACCACCCCGCGGGCGCCGGCGGTCGCACACGGCGACCGGGAGCTGACCTATGAAGAGCTGAACCGGCAGGCGAACCACCTCGCCATGCGGCTGACCGGATCGGGCGTGACGCGCGGCGACATCGTCGCGATGTACCTGGGCCGCTCGATCGAATGGGTGGTCGGCATGCTCGGCTGCCTGAAGGCCGGCGGCGTCGCCATGCCGCTGGATCCGGCGGCCCCGGCCGAGCGCTTCCGCCGGGCGATCGAGGCCGGGCGGCCCGCCGCGGTCGTCACCGCGGCCCCCGGCCGCGGCATCGGGCGCCCCATGCCGTCCGTGCCCCGCGGGCTGCCCGTGGTGGCGCTCGACGGCGTCGCCGTCTCCGAGGGCGACGTGCCCGACCCCCGTCCGGCGCCGCGCCGGGAGGAACTCGCCTACGCCATGTACACCTCGGGTTCCTCGGGGGCGGCGAAGATCGTTCTGGCCCAGCACTCCTGGCTCGCGCTCAGCGCCGCACGCAGCGCCGCGATCAACGCCACCACGGGCGACGACCGCGGCTCCTGGCTCGGCGCGGCCGGCGCGGGAATCGCGCTGCACGAGGTCAGCGGCCTGCTCTGGCAGGGCGCGCACGTCGTGATCGGCGACCACGACGTGTACGCCGACCCGCGGGCGCTGCGGGACTGGGTGGTGGCCGAGCGGATCACGCAGTGCTTCGTGGTCGCCCCGGTCGCCGAGGTCCTGCAGAACCTGCCCTGGCCGCGCGACTGCGCCCTGCGGCTGCTCACCGTGGGCGGCCAACGGCTGAACCGGTGGGGGCCGGCGGACCTGCCGTTCGAGGTCGCCATCTCCTACGGCAGCCTGGAGGCGTTCCAGATCGCCAACTCCTGCCACCCCTGGCATCGGCGGTGCACCCCCGCCACGGCGACCGACGCCGACCGCGAGGCCGCTCCGCCGGTGGGCCGCCCGATCGACGGGGTCACCGTCCACCTGCTGGAGGAGGACGGCCTGACCCCGGCAGCGGACGGCATCGGCGAGATGTGGATCGATTCCGACTGCCTGAGCCTGGGGTATCTCGGGGATCCGGCGCAGACGGCGGACCGGTTCCGGCCCAACCCGTTCGGCCGTCCCGGCAGCCGGATCTATCGCTCCGGCGACGCCGGCCGGTTCCGCCCGGACGGCGTCCTCGAGCACCACGGCCGGATCGACGACATCGTGAAGATCCGCGGCCACCGGGTCGAACTGGGCGACGTCGAGTGGGTGCTCGGCCGGCACCCGGACGTCGGCCAGGTGGCGGTGGTCGCGACGACGGACGGCGACCAACGCCGGCTGGTGGCCTGTTTCGTCGGGACGCGGGACATCGCGCCGCTGGAGTTGCGCAACCACGCGGTGGAACGGCTGCCCGACTGGATGGTCCCGGTCGCCTACGTGCAGATGGACGAGCTTCCGCTGAACACCTCGAACAAGGTCGACCGCCGCCGGCTGCCGCCGGCCGACTGGACCCGCTGGCGACCGGCGAGCACGTGGCGGGCGCCGGCGTCGGGGACGGAGACCATGCTGGCCCGGCTGTTCGCCGACCTGCTGCGGGTGGACCGGGTCGGCGCGGACGACCACTTCGTCGAACTCGGCGGAGATTCCCTGCAGATGGCCCAGTTACAGGGCGCCATCGAGCAGGAGACCGGCCGCTGGATCGAGCTGCCCGACCTGATGGCCGACCCGACCGTCAGCGGCCTGGCGAAGCTGCTCCACGACGCGACCACGACCCCCTCCGCCGCGGTCCGCACGCCGCACCTGTGGCCGCCGGGCCCCGCCGATCGGCGACAGGACCGCCACGGGAACGCCACGGATGACACACTGAGTCACGAACCTACTACGGAGGCGGGTATGACCGTTGACGCTGAGACGATCGGCGATGCGACGGACGCGTCAGGGACGGCGCCGCCGCCCACCCTGCTGATCGACTTGGCGACCGGCATGTGGCGGACGCACACCCTGACGGCGGCGATCGAGACCGGGATGTTCCAGGCCCTGGCCACGGGCGCGGCGACGGCGCGGGAACTGGCCGACCGCCTCGGCGTCGCCGAGCGTCCGGCCGAGATCCTGCTGACCGCGTGCGCCGCGCTGGGACTGCTGGAGCAGCAGGACGGGCGCTACCGCAACAGTGCCGTGGCCGATCACTATCTGGTGCCCGGCAGGCCCGACTACTTCGGCGACTACGTGCTGATGGTGGCCAAGCACACCGCGCCGGGGTGGACGCGCGCGGCCGAGGCGGTGCGGGCCGACGCGCCGAGCAGGCCGGTGCGCGATCCGAACCGGACCATATTCGAGGAGGGCAACACCCCGGACTACTTCTGGGACGCGCTGTGGGCGTACTCCACCCTCACCGCCCGCCGGATGGCCGAGGCCGTGGACCTGTCCGGCGTGGGCCGGATCCTCGACGTCGGAGGCGGGTCGGGGGCGACCCTGATCGCGCTGTGCCGGCACTACCCGCACCTGCGCGCGACCCTGCTCGATCTGCCGCACGTGTGCGGCATCGCGCGGAAACGCATCGACGCCGCCGGGATGTCCGGACGGATCTCCACCGCGTCGGCGAACTTCTTCACCGATCCGCTGCCGGCCGGGCACGATGCCGTACTGCTATCGATGATCATGCACGACTGGGACGAGGCCAGGAACCGGAGGCTCCTCGCCGCCTGCATGGACGCGCTGCCGTCCGGCGGCCTCGTGGTGATCAGCGAGCTGCTGGTCGCCGACGACAAGTCCGGCCCGGTGGACGCGGCCCTGATGAGCATGAACATGCTGGTCGGCACCCTGGGGCGCAACTACACCGCGGCGGAGTACACCGGGTGGCTGCGCGACGCCGGCTGCGCCCGGGTGCGCACGGTCCGCTTCGACGCGCCCGGGGCCAACGGCGTGGTGATCGGAGAGAAGGCGTGATGGATCCGCGGCAGCGGCGCTGGTTCCTGCGTGAGCCGTCTCCCGACGCGCCGATGTCGCTGCTCTGCATGCCGTACTCCGGCTGCGGTGCGTCCATGTACCGGGCCTGGCCGTCCACCATCGGCGCGGCCGAGGTGGTCCCGCTGCAACTGCCCTTCCGCGAGAACCGGTCGCGAGAGCCGCACTTCGGCACCTACCAGCAGCTGGCCGCGGCCCTGCTGGACGACGTCGGGGACCTGGTCACGGCTCGCCCGTACGCGCTGTTCGGGCACTGCGGCGGCGCGCTCCCGGCGTTCGAGCTGGTGGTCGAGATCGCGGAACGCGGCCTGCCCGCGCCGGACAGGTACTTCGTGTCCAGCCAGGTGGCGCCGCAGGACGGTCCCTGGGGACGCTTTCTCGGCCTGAGCGAACAGGGTCTGCGCGACGAGATCGCCGGGCTGCTCACCGAGATGGGCGCCGCGGATTCCGCCGGCGAACTGGTCGACCTCTTCATCGACGTGATGGAGGCCGATCTGGAGGCCAACCGGAAGTACCGGCGCCCCGCCGGCTCCGTGCCCTGCCCGATCACCGCGCTGGGCTGGAGCGACGACGTCGAGGTGCCGCACACCCTGATGGGCGGCTGGCAGGTCTGGGCCGACACCGAGAAGGAGGTCCTGCCGGGGACGCACTACAGCTTCCTGAAGGCGCCTCCGGAGCTGCTCGAGGTGCTGGCGCGCCGGCTCAGCCTCGGATCCGTCGCCCGCGCGCCGGAACCGGCCGACTGAGCGCGTCCGGCGGCCGCCGCCCGGGGCTGTCGCACGGCCGCTGAGGATCGCGCCGGTGGGGTGTCGCTGCCGGACGCGGGTCGCGAAGGCCGGCCCGCGGTCGGCCGGTCGCCCGTGCGCGGCCGCAGGGGCTTCCGTGCAGTGTTCATCGAGTCGACGGTCGTCTATCTGCGTACTGTTCCGTGGTCGATTTGAATAGTGTGTTGACTTCGGGACGTCTGTTCGCTTAAGGCTGTATTTATCTGCACTTTGCGCGAAGGCTGTATCTGACCGTAGTGAGTTGCCGACCGGGAGGACCGTCGCATGGGTCACCAGAGCGAGTTGCTTCGCCGGCTGCGCCGGCTCCCAGGGGAGCGCAGGGACGAGTTACTGGCCCGGCTGGCGGGCGTCTCCTCCGGGGCCCGATCCGCACCGTTGTCATACCGGCAGGAACAGCTCTGGCTGTTCGACCGGCTCGCCCCCAGCAGCCTGGCGTACGGGCTCGGCTTCGTCTTCCCGATCGAGGGCCCGCTCGAACCCGACACGCTGCGCGCGGCGCTGACGGACCTGCTGCGGCGCCACACGGTGCTGCGCTCGACCTTCCCCGACGAGGATCCGCGCGGCGTCCAGCAGGTGCAGCATGTACCGGAGATACGTCTGCCGGTGGAGGACGTCCCCGACGGGCGGCTGCGTCCACGCGCCGAGGAGGTGGTGCAGGACGAACTGCGCCGCGGCCTGCAGCTCAACACGGGCCCGGTGGCCCGGTTCCGGCTGCTGCGCGCCGCCCCCGACCGGCACCTGCTGGTCCTGGTCAGCCACTACATCGTGCTGGACCCGCGCTCGGCACGGGTGCTCCAGCGCGATCTGGCCTTCGCGTACCGGGCCAGGGCGGCGGGCGAGGCCCCGCGGTGGCCGCAGGAGGCGGTCGACCACGGCGCCTACGCGGGCTGGCAACGGGACTGGTGCGGGCAGGACGCCGCACGCGAGGCCACGGAATACTGGCGCGGCGCCCTGGCCGGCTGGGAGGCCACCGAACTGCCCACCGACGGCCGCCGCCCGCGGCTGCTCGACCTGAGCAGCGACGTGGTCTCCGCGCCGATGCCGCCAGAACTGGTCGCTGCCGCCGACTCCCTCGCCGGGGCGGCGCACGCGGACCGGGACGACGTCCTGCTGGCCGCCCTGCTCGTGGTGATCGCCAGGCACACCGCCCGGGGCGACCTCACGATCGGGCTGCCGGTCGACGTCACCGGCCCGTTCGACGTGGACCGGCTGGTCGGCGACTGCGGCAATCTGATGCCGCTGCGGGTCGAGCTGGACGAGGCGGACGCCTTCGCCGCCGTGGTCTCCCGGGTGCGCGCCGCCCGGCTGGCCGGCGCCGAGCACGCCGCCCTGCCGTTCAAACTGATCCTGGACGCGCTCGGGGTGGAGCCGGACCCCGGACGGCTGCCCCTGGTGCAGATCGGCTTCATCGGCACCGGCGAGCCGGCCGGGACGGTCGAGGCGGACGGGGTGCGGATCGGGTGCGAGCAGGTCGACGCCGGTGCCGGGGCGTTCGAGCTGGCCGTCGAGGTCGGCGGCGGCGAACGGCCCACCGTTGCGGTGCGGTTCGCCGCCGCCCTCTACGGCAGGGCCACGGCCGCCCGCCTGCTGGATCGCTACCTGCGAACCCTGGGCGATCTCTGCGCGCGGCCGGAGCGGCCGCTGGGCGACGCCTCGCTGGGCACCCCACAGGAGCTCGCCGACGTGCTCGAACGGTGGAACGCGCCGATCGGCGAGCCGGTCGCCGCGCCGGTGCACGAGCTGTTCGCCGAGGTCGCCGCCGCCGACCCCGGCCACACCGCACTGGTCTGGCAGGACGGCAGCCTGAGCTACGGCGAGCTGGACGCCTGGTCGCGGCGCATCGCCGACCGGCTCGTCGCCGCCGGTGTCGGGCTCGGCCATCTCGTACCGGTGGTGATGGAGCGCGGCCCGGCGCTGATCGCCGGCGCGCTCGGCGTGCTGCGGGCCGGAGCCGCCTACGTTCCGCTGGACATCGCTCAGCCCGACGAGCGGCTGGCGATGATCCTGCAGGACACCGAGGCGAAGACCGTCGTGGTCTCCCCGGCGACCGCCGAGCGGGTGCCGCTGCCGCAGCGGGTGGTCGTCGGCCCCGGGCCGGAGGACGGGCCGCCCGACGTGCCGGGCCATGTCCCGGCCGTGGTTCCGCCCGCGTCCGCCGCGTACGTGATCTACACGTCCGGTTCGACCGGCAGGCCCAAGGGCGTGGTGGTCGAGCACCGCAACGTGACCAACTTCGTCCGCACCGTGCGGGAGATGTTCGACCTCGGCCCGCGGGATCGCGTCCTGCACTTCGCCTCACCCGGCTTCGACGTCTCGGTGTTCGAGATCTTCGGCACGCTGCTCAGCGGCGCCGTGCTGTACGTGATGAGCGAGGATCAACGCCGGTCGGTCGACGAGCTCGACGCCGTACTGCGCGAGCAGCGGATCACCGTGATCGACCTGCCGCCGGCCGTCATGGAACTGCTCGCCCCCGAGAGGTATCCCGACCTGCGGGTGGCGTTCGTGGGCGGCGAGGCGTTCACCGGCGAGCTGACCACCCGGTGGGCCCGCGGATGCGCGTTCTGGAACGGCTACGGCCCGACCGAGACGACGGTGACCGTGGTGGCCAAGCAATGCGAGGGCGAGTGGACCTCGTCGCCGCCCATCGGCCGGGCGATGGCCAACCATCGCGCCTACGTCGTGGACGCCGCCGGGGCGGGCGCGCTGCCGCCCGGCGCGATCGGCGAGCTCGCCGTCGCCGGACTCGGGGTGGCCCGCGGGTACCTGGGCCGGCCCGACCTGACCGCCGACCGGTTCCGGCCCGACCCGGACGGACCGCCCGGGTCGCGCCGCTATCTCACCGGTGACCTGGCGGTCTGGGACGACGCGGGGGACCTGTGCTTCGTCGGCCGGGCCGACCGGCAGGTGAAGGTCCGCGGCGTGCGGATCGAGCTGGGCGAGGTCGAGGCCGCGCTGCAGGCCGTGGACGATGTCGCCCAGGCGGTGGCGGCCGTCGTCACCGATCCGCGGACCGGCGTCATGCTGATCGCCTACGTGGTGCCCGAGCGCCCCGGCGAGCTGCAGCTGGACTCCGTACGCTCCGCGGTGGCCGGGCGGCTCCCGGCCGCGATGGTGCCATCGGTGCTGGTGCCGATCGAGGCCGTCCCGCTCACCCCGAGCGGCAAGATCGACCGGCGCCGGCTGCCCGCCGTGGAGTTCGCGGTCGACGAGCTCACCGATGCCGACGAGGAGAACAGCACGCCCACCGAGCGCGTCATGCGCGCGGAGGTGTTCGCCCCGCTGCTGGGCGCCCGGATCGGCAACGACGTGAACTTCTTCGCCGCCGGCGGCACCAGCCTGCAGGCCATCCAGCTGTCCTCCCGGGTCAACGCGGTGTTCGGGGTGGCGCCGTCGATCGCCGACTTCTTCGCCGACCCCACGGTGTCCGGCCTGGCCGCGCTGGTCGACGCGGAGAAGTCCAGGCGGGAGTCGCAGCAGGACGCGCTGGCCGAGGCACTCGAGCTGGTGGAGGGGCGCAGCGACGCCGAGATCGCCGAACTCGCCGCGGAACTGGAGGGGAGGAGATCACGATGAGCACGGTCGCCGCCTCGGGCGCGCCCGCCGAGATCGGACCGGTCGGCTACGCCACGGACTCGCTCTGGGTACGCCGGGTGCCCCGGCCCGGCGCCGTGATCCGGCTGATCTGCCTGCCGTTCGCCGGTGGCGGCGCGTCGGTGTACCGGCGGATGGCGGCGCTGCTGCCGCCCTGGGTGGAGCTCCTGGCGGTCCAGCTCCCGGGACGCGAGGACCGGTCGGGGGAGGCCCCGCCGACCGACATCGCCCGGCTGGTCACCGCGTGCGCCATCGCCCTGCGCCCGTACACCACCGTGCCCTACGCGTTGTACGGGCACTGCGCCGGCGGGTTGCTGGCCTTCGAGATCGCGCACGAGATGGGCGGCCGGTTCGGGACCTGGCCACGGCGGCTGATCGTCGCGGAGCAGCCGGCTCCGCAGGCGGCGCCACCGGCCGAGCCGCTGCACCTGCTGCCGGACGAGCGGTTGCTCGCCGCCGTGCGCGGGCGCGGCGGGCTGCCCGACGCGGTGGCGCGCCACGCGGAGCTTCAGGAGTTCCTGCTGCCGCTGCTGCGCGGCGAGTTCGCGCTCTGGGAGAACTACCGGCACCGGCGCCGCCCGCCGCTGCCGGTTCCGATCACCACGATCCGCGCGCTCTCCGGCCTGGCGGACGAGACGGGCATGGCCGGCTGGGCCGAGCAGACCAGCGCCGGTCACACCGGTGTGAGCGTCGAGGGAGGTCACTACTTCGTCCTCGATCTGACCGCGGCGGCGGCCCGGCGGATCGGCGAGCAGCTTTCCGCCGGCGCTCCGGCGGCCCAGGACGGGAGGACACCCGCATGAGCACGGTCACCGCAGGCCCCGTTCCCGCACTCGCC
Source organism: Sphaerimonospora mesophila (assembly GCF_001417795.1). NCBI lineage: Bacteria > Bacillati > Actinomycetota > Actinomycetes > Streptosporangiales > Streptosporangiaceae > Sphaerimonospora > Sphaerimonospora mesophila. Next base: position 74,630 of record NZ_BCBX01000034.1, read on the forward strand.
ACGGCGCCGATCCCTCCGGACGCCATCGCCAGGATCGCGGCCGGCACGGCGGGCGTGCAGGACGCCGCCGCCGTGTACGACCGCAAGCTGCGCTCCCGCGGCTCGCGGCGAGCGGCGGCCGGGCGGCACGCCGGCGACGTCCCGGCGGGCACCGAGATCCCGGCCGACCGGCCGGCGCTGACGCGCGGGCCGGAACCGGTGCCACCCGCGGACGCGGTGGCGACGTTGCCGCAGGCGCTGGCCAGGGCCGCACGGGTGGCCCCGGACCGCGGCACCACCTATGTGCTGCCGGACGGCGGCACCGACCGGCAGACGTACGCCGAACTGTACGACGAGGCCCGCAGGATGCTGGGCGGGCTGCGCCGGCACGGCCTGGTCCCCGGCGACGCCGTCCTGCTGCAGTGCGCCGACAACCGGACCTTCGTCACCGCCTGGTGGGCCTGCGTGCTCGGCGGATTCCTGCCGACCCCGGTCGCCCCCGCGCGGGAGTACGCCACCGACAACTCGGGCGTGCGCAAGCTGGTGTCGGCCTGGGAACTGCTGGACCGTCCGCCGGTGATCGCCGATGCCGGGCCGCTCGACGGGGTGCGCTCGCTGGCCGGTCGGCTGCCCGGCGGTGCGGCGCTGCGCGTGCTGGACGCCGGCACGCTGTCCGACCCGGAACCCGCCGACTGGCACGTCCCCGACCCCGAGGACCTGATCGTCAACCTGCTCACCTCCGGCAGCACCGGCACGCCCAAATGCGTGCAGCACCGCCATCGCACCATCGTCGCCAGGACCTACGCGGCGATCGAGGCGAACGACTTCACCGAGCACGAGATCTCCCTGAACTGGATGCCGCTGGACCACGTCGGCGGCATGATCATGTTCAATCTGCGGGACGTGTTCCTCACCTGCGAGCACGTCAATGTGCCGACCGAGTCGGTGATCCGCCGTCCGCTGCTGTGGCTGGACTGCGTGGACCGGTTCCGGGCCACCTGCACGTGGGCGCCGAACTTCGCGTTCTCGCTGGTGTGCCGGCGGGCCGAGGAGCTCGCCGCCGGCTCCTGGGACCTGAGCAGCCTGACCAACATCTGCAACGCCGGCGAGGCCGTGGTCGCCCGCACGGCCCGCCGCTTCCTGGAACTGCTCGCCCCGCACGGGCTCCCGGCCGACGCCATGGTGCCCTGCTGGGGGATGTCGGAGACCTCCTCGGGCGTCACCTACGCCCGCATGCACCGTGACGACCCGGCGGCGGGCACCATCACGCTGGAGCCCGCCTCGCTCGACGGCGTGCTGCGGGAGTTGCCGGCCGGCACCCCCGGCGCCGTGGTGGTGACCGAGGTCGGCGCGCCGGTGCCCGGGGTGGCGCTGCGCATCGTGGACCCGCACGGGAACGTGCTGCCAGAGGGCCGGGTCGGCCGGTTGCACGTGTCCGGCCGGACCGTGCAGAACGGATACGTCCACAACGAACGGGCCAACCGGGAGAGCTTCACCGCGGACGGCTGGTTCGACACCGGGGACCTCGGATTCCTCCGGGACGGCCGGTTGTTCCTCACCGGGCGGCAGAAGAACACCGTCATCGTCAACGGGGCCAACTTCCCCGCGCACGAGATCGAGGCGGTGGTCGAGCAGGTCCCCGGTGTACGGCCGGCCTGCTCGGCGGTGGCCGGGGTGCCCGACGAGGACGCCGGCACCGACGCCCTGGTGGTGTTCTTCGTACCCGGCACCGATGACGTGCCCGCCGTGGTGGCGGCAATCCGCACGGCCCTGGCCCGCGACCTGGCCCTGCGCGCGACCTACCTGGTGCCGGTGACGGAGCGGGAGTTCCCGAGGCAGCAGGGCGGGAAGGTCCAGCGTGAGCGGCTGCTCGAAGGCTGGCGCGCCGGTCGGTTCGACGACCGGTGCTACGGCGGGGAGGCGGACGACGCCGCCCCGGACGTCGCCCCCGACGGGACCGGCGTCGCGGCGCTCGCGACCGGCTGGGAGCCGGCCGGGACGCCGCTGCGGCAGCGACCGGCCGGTCCGCTGGTGGCCTGCGTGCACGGTCCGGCGGCGGGCTGGCCGGACCGGGTGGCCGACGCCAGGGTCGCGGCCGACGCCGACCCCGCGCTGCTCGCCCGGTCCCTTGAGCGGGCGCTGGACACGGCCGGCGACCACGTGCCGCAGGTGCTGTTCGTGGCCACCGGCGATCCCGCGACCGCCCCTGCCGACGGGGACGCCGATGTCCTGGCGCGGTTCCTCGCCGTGGCCGCGGCCGTGGCCAGGATCCGGCCGGATGCCGAGCTCACCGTGCTCACCACGGGCGCCGTGCACGCCGCCCCCGGCGACCGGGTCGTACCCGGCCGGGCCGGGCTGACCGCCCTGGTGCGCACCGCACGCGCCGAGCGCCTGGTCGCCCGCTGCATGCTGATAGACGCCCCGCCCGGCGCAGGGGAGGACGAGCTGTCCGCGCTGGCGAGCCGGAGACATGACGACGATGTGGTCGCCGTGCGGGACGGCGCCCCGCTGCGGCAGCGGCTGCGCGCCGTGCCGCTGCCGGAGGCGTTCGACGTGCCCGCCGGCGCGCTGCCGCGTGGCGGCACCTGCCTGCTCACCGGAGGCCTGGGCGGCCTGGGGCGGACCGTGGCCGAGCACCTGGTGACCGCGCACGGGGTCCGGCTGCTGATCGTCGGGCGCACCCCCGCGGCGTCGCTGGACGCGGAGGCCCGGCGGGAGCTGGAGATCCTGAGCACGGTAGGCGAGGTCATGTACCGGCAGGCCGACGTGGCCGACCCGGAGGCGCTGGCCCGTGAGGTGGCCGGGGCGGAGGCGCGCTGGGGCCGTACGCTCGACCTGGTGCTGCACCTGGCGGGCGCTCCCGTCGCGGCGCAGTGGGAGCGGCTGTCGGAGCACGAGCTGCGGTCGGAGTCCGCGGACTGGCTGGACCGGATGCTGCGGCCCAAGGCCGGCGGCTGCGCGGCCATCGACCGGCTGCTCGCCACCCGGCCCGACACCGCGGTCGTGGTGTTCTCGTCCGTGAACGGAACGTTCGGCGGCACCGGCTTCGGAGCCTACGCAGCGGCGAACGCGGTGCTGGACGGCTGGGCACAGCGCTGGTCCGCGGCCGGGCGGCGGGCGCAGAGCCTGGCCTGGAGCATGTGGGACGGGCCGGGGATGAACCAGGGCAGCCCCCTGGTGGCGGCCGCCCGGCATCGCGGGCTGACCCTGATCGATCCGGCGCTGGGCATGCTGGCGCTGCTCCGCGCCCTGCACGTGGGAGCGGTGCACCTGCTGATCGGCGCGGATCCGGCGAACGAGCAGATCAAGCCGTTCCTGGCGGCTGACCAGCTGCGTGGTGGCACGATCGCGGTGGCGGTGGTGCCCGAGCCCGGTGCGGACCCGCAGCGGGTGCGGGCGGCGGTGGCGGCCAGGCTCGCCGGCCACGGCATCTTCGCCCGGGTGGCGGTGACCTCGCGGATCGAGCGCGACCGCGGCGGCGCCCCCGACCCCGCTGCGGTGCTGGCCGTCCTCGGCGCCGACCGTGCCGGCTACGCGGCGCCGGAGGGGCGGCTGGAGGAGATGGTGGCCGGCGTCGTGGCGGACGTGCTCGGAGTGCCCAGGATCGGCCGGGAGGACTCGTTCTTCGGCCTCGGGCTGGACTCGGTGCGTGCGGTGCAACTCTCGGAGGCGCTCAGCGAGCGCCTCGGCGGGCGGGTCGGCGTGGGCTCGATCTACGAGTCGCCGACGGTGCGCACGCTGGCGGCCGGCATCGCGGGCTGAACGCGGCCGGCGCGTCTCAGACGTGACGTGGTCCTCCCGGACCGGATCTGCGGCCGGAAGGACCACGCTCTCTCGCCTGAAGGTCAGGTCGCGACGGGTACGTCCTGACGAGGTCTGGCGGGACGACTCCACCGGCGCATCACGGGCCGTTCCACCAGCGTGTACAGCAGCCAGGCCAGCACCAGGCTGGCGGCGATCGTCAGCCCGGCCAGCGTGAGCACCATCGGCCACGTCGAGGTCGTCGCCGGATCCCCGCCCCAGGTCGGGGAGGTGCGGCCGATCCAGCCGTAGGCCACGACCAGCCAGTGCACCAGGTAAAGCGCGTAGGAGATCTCGCCCAGGAACACCATCGTCCGCCCGCCGAACACGCTGCCGCGGCCGACGGCGTCGGCGTTGGCGGCAGCCCCGATCAGGAGGGCGAGCGGAACGGCCGTGACCACCACGAAGCCGAAACGCAGCGGGACGACGCCCTGCGCGAGCATCGCGATCACCGGAAGGACGATCGCCACCGGCAGCGGCAGGCGGATCCACCGTCCGTTGATGACGATCTGCGCGACCACCATGCCCAGCACGAACTCCAGCATCCGCGCCGGCGGGAAGAACGTCATGAGCCACACGGGCAGCCAGGGCAGGCCGGTGCCCGGCTGGACCTCCCCGGTGGTCAGCAGCGCGCCGGCCACGAGGGGAACGGCCCAGATCGCGGCGTACGTCAGGGCGAACGACAACCACAGCCGCCCTGCCCGGATCTTCCGTACCAGCGGCAGCAACAGGGGGAAGGACAGGTAGAAGAGCACCTCGCAGGCCAGCGACCACGTCGGGGTGTTCGACCACAGGTTGTACTGGAGCTGCTGGTCCGGGATCCACGAGTGCACCAGGAACAGCGTCGTGGTCGTGTCGCGTGCCGACAGGGCATGGCCGGCGGTCGCCGCGAGCAGGCACGCGGCGACGAACGTCACCAGATGGCTCGGGTAGATCTTGAAGAACCGGCGCCGCCAGAACCGGGGCGCGGTGTCCGTGTCCCTGGCGACCCACGTCAGGACGAATCCGCTCAGAATGAAGAAGAACGACACCCCGACGGCACCGAATCCGTGGAAGAGCCCGATCAGGGGTATCTGGTCCGGGGCGACCCGCGGCAGCAGGTTGATCCCGATGTGGCAGAGCACGACCATGAACGCCGCGACGAAACGCAACCCGGTCAGGGAGGGCAACCTCTGACCGAGGCTCACCTGCGCCGGTGGCGCCGCCGCCTTGTTGAGAGCGGGTTCCTGCATCTGACTACCTCCAGCGACCGATGTGGTGACGGGAAAAGCGGGCCAGGGGCGGCATGCTCAGGCACCTCCGGCGGACTCGGTGGTGTCCGGGGCGAGCTCACCGGCCAGTTCGCGGATGACCGTGGACCGGTAGAAGTTCCGTACGGGCAGGCGCGTGCCCTGTTCCGCCTCGATCAGGTCGAGCACCTCTATGGCGGTCAGCGAGGTGCCGCCGAGGGCGAAGAAGTCGTCGTCGGGGGACGTCTCCTGCTTGAGCTTGAGGACTCGCCGGAAAACGCTCTGCACATAACGGATGCGGTCCTCGTCCTGGAACCGGGCCGCGTCGGCCATCGTCATCACCTCGTCATCGGGTCACCGGCACCGGGGGCGCCGGTCGGTCGTTGGGTTTCGCGGGCCCTGGGGTCCGCCTGTCCTGGCAGTGGGCGGCCGGTTCAGGGGGCCCGCGCGAGAAGCCCTCGTGCGGCGTCCACCACCGCGCCGGTGCTGACGCCATGTGCCTCGAGCGCGGTCCGCTGGTCGGCCACGCGGGTGCCCGGGCGGCCGCGTACGGCCACCCGGAGCAGCGGCACGGCCAGCTCGGCCGACACCACCTCGGCGACCGCGTCGCCCAGGCCGCCCTGCGGGCGGTGCTCCTCCACGGTCACGACTCCCGTGCGGCCGCGGCATCCGGCCAGGAGCCCGTCCCGGTCCACGGGGTGCAGCGTGTGCAGATCCAGGACCTGCGCACCGATCCCGTCGCCTGCCAGGACCTCGGCCGCCTCGAGCGCGAACAGCAGCGGCAGCGGGCCGGCGGCGACCAGCGTGACGTCCGCTCCTTCGCGTAGCACCCGGGCCCGGCCCAGCAGCAGGCCGGGCGCCGGACCGGGTGGCGCCGGCGTGGCAGAGCGGCCCAGCCGCAGGTAGCCGGGACCGGGCAGTTCGTGCAACTGGCCGACGGCTGCGCCGATCTGGCGCGCGTCTCCCGGGACGACGACGGCCAGGTCGGCCAGGACGCGGGTCACCGCCAGGTCCTCCAGGGCGAAGTGGCTGGTGCCGAAATGCGCGGCGGACACGCCGCCGTGCGTGGCGATCACCCGCACCGGCAGCCGGTTGCCGACCACGTCCAGCTTCAGGAACTCACCCGCGCGCATGGTGGCGAAGGCGGCCATCGTGTGCACGTACGGGATGAAGCCGCGCCGGGCCAGCCCGGCCGCCACCGTCATCAGGTTGGCCTCGGCGATCCCGACGTTGATGTAACGCTCGGGGAACCGCTCGCCGAAGGTGTTCTCCAGGCCGCCGGTGTCGGAGTCCAGGCAGATCACCCGCGGGTCGGCGGCGGCCAGTGTCAGCAGGGCCTCGCGGTAGGCGGCGCGCGGGTCGGGCCCGAGTGCCGCCTGCGTGTCCTGCTCCGCCGCCGGATCGGCCGCGTCAGGCGGGCCGGCGGCGTCCGCGGCGGCCGGGGCGCGGCTCACGACGCGCCGTCCGTCGCGAGCCGGCCGAGCGCCGCCAGGGCCCGGCGCACCAGAGCCGGCTTGAGCTTGGCGTAGTGCCCGGCCACCCGCCGCTCCAGGAACGGCACCCCCCGGCCCTTCACCGTCCGGGCGATCACCGCGACCGGACCGGACGGGGACGGCCGCAGGGCCTCGCGCAGCGCGGGCAGGTCGTGCCCGTCGACGCCGCGCACCTGCCAGCCGAAGGCGGCGAACTTGGCGTCGAGCGGTTCGAGCGCGACGCAGTCCTCGGTGGCGCCGGTGATCTGCAGTCCGTTGCGGTCCACCGCCGCGACGAGCCCGGGCAGCCCGCGGTGCCCCGCCAGCAGGGCGGCCTCCCAGACGCTGCCCTCCTGCAGCTCGCCGTCGCCCAGCAGGGTGTAGACGTGCCGGTCGCCGCCGCGCAGTCGCTCGGCCAGCGCGAGCCCCACCGACAGGCCGAGGCCGTGGCCGAGCGAGCCGGTGGCGAAGTCGACCCCCGGCAGGTCGTACGGCGGATGCCCGAACAGCCGGCTGCCGGGCCGGGCGTAGCCGTCCAGCTCGTCGGCCGGGATCAGGCCGAGCTGCGCCAGCGCGCTGTACAGCGCGGGCGCCGCGTGCCCTTTGCTGAGCACGAAGGAGTCGCCGGGGCGCAGCAGCTCGGCGTACAGGACGGCCACCAGGTCGGCACAGGACAGGCTGCCGCCGACGTGCGCGCCCTCCGGACCGCCGGCCATCCGGATCACATCCTGGCGGATGCGCTGAGCCATCGAGGCCGCGGACGGTGCGGGGGCACGGTCCTTCCGGGCCGGGGAGTCCGTGTCGACGGGCGCGTGCGGCCGGGGCGGGGGATGCGACGGGCCGGTGGTCGCCACCGCCATGTCGGGCTCCTTCCGGTGGGGGTCGATCCGGGTCACGGGGGCGGGTCAGCCGCGGCTCAGCGCCTCGCGCCAGCCGGGGGCCGGGCGGGAGCGGGCCATCCGGCGGATCAGGTCCAGGTGCCGCCATGCCTTCTCGAAACCGTCGGCGTACCGCCGCAGCAGCGGCCCCGCGGCCGGGTCGAGATGCCGGCGTTGCAGGCACAGCGACCCCTCGACGACGGCGACCGTCACCGGGAAGCGCTCGGCCACCTCCTCCAGCGCGACCGGCTCGGACGGCCCGGCCCGCCGGAACGCGGGATGCGCGGGCAGCGGGGCGACCTGATACTGGGAGACCGGCACGCCCTCGGCACGCAACACCCGGTGCAGGGCGGCCCGCAGACCGGCCCGATGCTCCGGGCCGAGGCCGAGCTCCTCCGGCTCGGGCATGAGGCGCAGGATGTGCCAGGCGTGGGTCCGCCCGGCCGGGATCCGCGGCACCCGCAGCCCGGGCAGCTGGGCCAGCCGATCCAGAAAGTCACGGATCCCCGGCTCCCGCAGGCGGGCGTTCTCGTCGAAGCGCGCCAGCTGGGATCGGGTGAACGCGGCGGCCACCGGTGCCATCCGGGCGTTGAGCGCGGTCCGGTGGGCGATGTAGCCGCGCGCGCCGGTCGGCTCCGACTCGCCGAAGTTGCGCAGCCGGACCAGCTGCTCGCGCAGATCGTCGTCGTCGGTGGTGATGAGCCCGCCCTCGCCACAGGTCGGCAAATTCTTGTTGGGATGCAGGCTGAAGCAGCCGGCCGCGCCGAGCCCGCCCACCCGGCGGCCGCCGAGCCGCGCCCCGTGCGCCTGGGCCGCGTCCTCCACGACCGGTACGCCCAGCCGGTCGGCCAGCTCGCCCAGCGCGGGCATGTCGGCCGGCAGGCCGTGCAGGTGCACCGGCAGCAGCGCCGCCGTACGCGGCCCGGCGGCCGCGGCGGCGGCCGCCGGATCCAGGGTGTAGGTGTCCGGTTCCACGTCGGCGAACACGGCGGTGCCGCCTGCGGCGTACACGGCGTGGGCCGTCGCGTTCATGGTCAGTGCCGGGACGATCACCTCGTCGCCGGGACCGATCCCGCGGCCGCGCAGGGCCAGGTGGAGGGCGGCGGTGCCGGAGGCGACGGCGACGCAGTGCCGGGTTCCGGTCGCCAGCGCCCATCCCTCCTCCAGCGCGACGACCTCCGTCTCCCCCGCTGTGGCCGCGTTCAGCTTTCCGCTGCGCAGCACCCGGAGCACGGCCTGCTCGTCCGCCGGGGTGACGATCGGCCAGCGGCCGCCCGGGGTGTCCCTCGGCACGGCCCGGGGCCCGCCGAGCAGGGCCAGGCCGCTTCCGCCGCCGACGCCGGTCACCGGCGTACGGAGCGTGGCGCGTGCGGGTTCACCCACCGAAGTCTCCACACTGTCGCCCCCGAGACGAGATCCGCCGCGATGTAGACTCTGCATAGTCGTCATCCCGGTGCCGGTGGGCCGGCGGGGCGACGCCGAAGGTGGGGACCACCCCCGCCGTGGGACCACGTAACTCGCTCATCACCGGCTGAGCCTCCCACCTGATCGCGCCATAAAAGCATGTGAAGCAGCCAAAACCGAGCACTGAGGCAGCCCCCGACGGGTTGCGATCGCTTCGGCCGTGTCCGCGATCGAGCAATCCCGATCTCTCAGAGTGCGGATTTCTCAGGGGTGTGTTGTCGTTGAAGCATGTGTTAGTTTCTGCAGTGTTGTGAATATAGACAGTAGTCACGCAATCTGCGGGAGGCAAGCCATGACTACTGCACTGAGTGCGCAGTGTCCAGAGTGCCAGGGCACCGTGGTCGGGTCCGATGACCTGCTGGTCGCCGAGATCGTGATCTGCCGGCAGTGCTCGACAGAACTCGAGGTGGTGGCCGTCGATCCCGTGGTGCTTGCGCTGGCCCCCGAGGTCGAAGAGGACTGGGGTGAGTAGCGAAGGGACGACGCCACGCCGTCCCGGACCATCGGCCGACGGCCTGATGGCGGACCACGGAGGACCGGCCCGGTGAAGGTGAGCGTCCTCGGCGCGGCCGGATACACGGGCGGCGAACTGCTGCGGCTGGTGCACGCCCATCCGGAACTGGAGCTGGTGCAGGCCGTCTCGCGCCGGCACGCGGGCCGGCCGGTGGCGGAGGTGCACCCCAACCTGCATCACCTCGGGCTGACCTTCCACGCCCCGCAGGAGCTGGACCGGGTGGACACCGCCTTCCTGGCGCTGCCGGCGGGCGCCGCGGCGGAGGTGGAGGCCGGCGTCGTCGAGCGGGCCGGGACGATCGTGGACCTGAGCCCCGACTTCCGGGGCGGTGCCCTCTCGGCGTCCGGCGGCCCGTACCGGACCGGCCTGCCCGAGTTGTTCGCCGGTGAGCTCGTGAACGCCACCCGGATCAGCGTTCCCGGCTGTACGGCGACCGCCGCCGTACTGGCCCTGGCTCCCGTGCGGCGGGCCGGGCTGGTGGCCGGGGACGTGGTGGTGGACGCCCGCGCGGGCTCCTCGGGCTCCGGCGCCGAGCCGGTGCCCGCCTCGCATCACGCCGAACGCGGGCACGCCTTCCGGGTCTACCGGCCCGCCGGTCACCGGCACGAGGCGGAGATCGCCGCACTGGCCGGGGTGCGGGCGCGGATGACCGTGACGGCCGTCCCGGCGGTGCGCGGTGTGCAGGTGATCTGCCACGTCACGCCCCCGCGGCCGGTCACCCGCCAGGAGGTGCTGCGGGTGCTGCGGCGCGCGTACCGCGACCTCCCGTTCGTCCGGGTGGTGGCGCGCGGCCGCGGGGTGCACCGGATGCCGGATCCGCAGTTCCTGTCGGGCAGCAACTTCGTGGACATCGGATGCGCGGTGGACGAGGACGGCGGGCGGATCGTGCTGGTGGCCGCGCTGGACAACCTGGTGAAGGGGGCCGCCGGCGGTGGAGTGCAGAGCCTGAACGTGGCCATGGGGTTACCGGAGGACGCGGGCCTGGGGTTCCCCGGCCTGCACCCTGCCTGATCGGAGAGAGCGGGACGTGACGGCCAGAGACATGAACGTGGCGGAGTCGTGAGCGACCCGGCTCAGGCCCCGGTGGGGGACGCGCCGGCCGCCGCCGGCGGGGTGATCGTCGTCAAGATCGGCGGCGGCGCCGACCCGGGACCGGTGCTCGACGAGGTGGCGGAGCGTGCCGCCGCCGGCCTTCCGACGGTGCTGGTGCACGGCGGCGGAGCCGCCGCCGACCGGCTGGCCGACCGGCTCGGCGTACGCCGCGAGGTGATCGAGTCCCCGGACGGCACGCACAGCAGGCGCACCTGCCCTGCCATGATCACGGTGCTCACCATGGCCCTGCTCGGGCAGGTCAAGCCGCAGCTCATCAGCGGGCTGACGGCGCGCGGCGTGCGGGCGGTGGGCCTGTGCGGCGCCGACGGCGCGCTGGTGACCGCGTCACGCAAAACGGCCATCCGGTCGGTGCGGGAGGGGCGGACCGTGCTGATCCGCGACGACCGGTCCGGCCGGATCGAGCACGTCGATCCCACCCTGGTACGCCTGGCGCTGGAACGGGGGAACGTCCCCGTGGTGTCCCCGCCGGCCGGCGACGCCGCGGGCAACCTGCTGAACGTCGACGCCGACGAGGTGGCCGCCCGCCTGGCCGCGGCGCTGGACGCATCCGCTCTGGTGCTGCTCACCGACGTGGCCGGGGTCCTGGCCGACCCCGGCGACCCGTCCAGCCGGATCCCCGAGGTGGGCCCGCACCACCTGACCGGGGACGTCGTACGGGGCCGGATGCGGCACAAGGTGCGAGCGGGGCTGCGGGCCAGCAGGACCGTCGCCCTGGTGACCATCGCGGCCGCCCACCGCGAGCGGCCGATCCGGCGGGCCCTCGCCGGCGACGGCACCTGGGTGCGCGAGGGAGGACGGCATGGGTGACCGGCGGCCCTCCCTCGTCCGGACCGTCGGCCGGGTCCGCCCGAGCGACCTGCGGGGGGACTACCCGGCCTGGCTGCTGCGGGCCGCGATCGGCATTCCCTCGGTCTCCGGGAGGGAGCTGCCGGTCGCGGGCTTCCTGGCGGAACAGATGACCGCGCTCGGCTTCACCTCGCACATCGACGAGGTCGGCAACGTGCACGGCGTGATCGGCCCGGCCGCCGGCCCGACGGTGTTGCTGCTCGGGCACATCGACACCGTCCCCGGCCGGGTGCCGGTGTGCCAGGTCGGCGACCTCCTGTACGGCCGTGGTTCCGTGGACGCCAAGGGCGCCATGGTGGCGATGATCTGCGCCGCGGCGCGCACCGGCCAGGTGCGGCTGCACGTGGTCGGCGCGGTCGGCGAGGAGGTGGCCGGCTCGCGCGGGGCCCGGTACGTGATGGCCACGGTGCCGCGCCCGGCGGCGGTGGTGATCGGCGAGCCGAGCGGCTGGGACGGTGTCTGCCTCGGCTACAAGGGCCGCATCGGCATCGGCTACGAGATGCGGCAGCCGCCGCTGCACACCAGCAGCCCGGAGCCGACCGCCGTGGAGCGGGCCGTCCGCTTCACCCAGGACGTGCAGGGCTACCTGCGCGGGCTGTCGCAGGAACAGGACCCGGTCGCGTTCGGTGTGGCCACCGGCACGCTCACCCGGCTGGACGGCGACCTGGCCAGGGCCGAGGCGTTCCTGACCTGCCGGGTGCCGCCCGGGTTCGACTTCGCGGCGCTGGAGCGTTTCGCCCGCAGCCGCCCGCACAGCCGCATCTGGGTGGACGAGCGGGTGCCCGGGGTGACCCGGCCGCGCGCCGATCCGGTGGTGAGCCACCTGCGCGCCGCGATCGCCGCCCAGGGGGCCCGTCCCGTGCTCAAGTTCAAGGCCGGCACCTCCGACATGAACACCCTCGACCCGTGGGGGGTGCCGATGGCCGCCTACGGGCCGGGGGACGCCCACCTCGACCACACCAGCGACGAGCACATCCCGCTCAGCGACCTGTACCGCGCGATCGACGTGCTCTCGCTCGCCCTGCCCAGGCTCGCGCGGCAACTGGCCCGCGTGCCGCACGCCCGCGCTCACCCCCTGGAGGCCTGATGCTGCTCGACGGGAACGTCGCCATGATCACCGGAGCGGCTCGCGCGCTGGGCCGCTCGCACGCGCTGACGTTCGCGGCGGAGGGCGCGGACCTGATCCTGGTGGACCTCTGCGATCCGGACGCCGGGCCGTATCCGATGTCCGGCCGGCGTGAGCTGGAGGAGACCGCCGACTCCTGCCGCAGGCTCGGCAGCCGGGTGCTGACCCGCGTGGCCGACGTGCGCGACCAGTCCGGCGTGGACAAGGCGGTGGCCGCGGGGCTGGACGAGTTCGGCCGGATCGACGTGCTGCTGAACAACGCCGGGATACTCGGGCCCGGCGGGCGGCGGGTGCACGAGCTGACCGAGGAGCAGTGGCTGCTCGCGCTGGACGTCAACCTGAGCGGCACCTGGCGGTGTTGCCGGGCCGTGCTGCCGCTGATGGTCGAACAGGGCGGCGGGCGGATCGTGAACACCGCGTCCACCGGCGGCCGGGTGGCCTTCGAGATGTACGCCGGCTACGTCGCCGCCAAGCACGGCGTGATCGGACTGACCAAGTCCATCGCGCTGGAGTACGGACGGCACGGCGTGCGGGCGAACGCGGTGTGCCCGAGCACCGTCGCCGACGACGCCTCGCTCGGCACCCGCAGCACCCGGGCGGTGGCCGCGGCCATGGGTGCGGAGCTGCGGGACTACGAGCGCGGTTCCGCCTCCCTGCACCCGATCGGCCGGCTGGTCACCGCGGCCGAGGTGTCCGCGGCCTGCCTGTGGCTGGCCGGCCCGCACTCCGGTGGCGTCACCGGCACGGAAGTAGTGGTGGACGGCGGCTTCACCGCCCACTGAACCGGAAACGACCGACCGACAGGCCGGCGCCGCCGGCGGCACGCGATGGGAGTGACAGTGAGCACGGACGAACGCACGTACGTGGTGGTGCGCAACCACGAGGAGCAGTACTCGATCTGGCCCGCCGGGCGGGACGTCCCGGACGGCTGGACGGCCGACGGCTTCGCCGGGCCGAAGGACGACTGCCTGGCGCACATCGCCGAGGTGTGGACCGACCTGCGGCCGCTGAGCCTGCGCCGAGCGATGGGCGAAGAAGGAGGCATACGCGTTGGCTGAGAATTCGCGGACCTCTCCGGTGATCCGGGATCCGGCCGGGGAGGCGCTCGCGGTGATCGGCATGAGCTGCCGGTTCGCCCCCGATCTCGACACTCCGGGCCAGTTGTGGGAGTTCCTGCGCGCCGGGCGCAGCGCGGTGGGGGAGATGCCCGCCCGGCGGTGGGATCCGTACGAGATCGACCCGCAGACCCGCGCGATCCTGCGCAGGACCACCCGCAAGGGGTCGTTCATGCGGGACATCGAGGGTTTCGACGCCGAGTTCTTCCAGATCACGCCGCGGGAGGCCGAGTACATCGACCCGCAGCAGCGGATCATGCTGGAGCTGGCCTGGGAGGCGCTGTGCGACGCCGGGCTGCCGCCGGCCTCGCTGGCGGGCTCCAACGCCGGTGTGTACGTGGCGGCGAACTCCAACGACTACGGCCGCCGGCTGCTGGAGGACCTGGGCCGTACGGGCGCCTGGGCGGTGAACGGCACCACCTTCTACGGCATCGCGAACCGGATCTCCTACTTCCTCGACGCGCACGGCCCGAGCATGGCGGTGGACACCGCCTGCGCCGGCTCGCTGACCGCCCTGCACGTGGCCTGCCAGAGCCTGCGCAACGGGGAGACCGACCTGGCGATCGTCGGCGGGATCAACATCATGGCCTCGCCGGCCCTGGTGGTCGCGCTGGACGCGGCCTCCGCGACCGCGCCGGACGGGCGCAGCAAGGCGTTCGACAAGGCGGCCGACGGTTACGGACGCGGTGAGGGCGGCGTCGTCCTCGTGGTGAAGCGCCTGTCGGACGCGGTCGGCGACGGCGACCCGGTGCACGGGCTGGTGCTGGCCAGCGGCGTGTTCCAGGACGGGCGCTCCGACGGGATGATGGCGCCGAACGACGAGGCGCAACGGCGGATGCTGCAGGAGGTCTACCAGCGGGCCGGGATCGACCCTCGTACGGTGCAGTACGTCGAGGCGCACGGCACGGGCACCCGGCTGGGCGACGCGGCGGAGGCGCGGGCGCTCGGCCGGGTTTTCGGCCCGGGCCGCGACGGCGCCGACCCGCTGCTGATCGGCACGCTCAAGCCCAACGTGGGTCACGTCGAGGCCGCCTCCGGCATGGCCGGCGTGCTCAAGGTGCTGCTCGCGATGCGGCACGGCGAGATCCCGCCCAGCCTGCATCACGAGGTCGACCCCGAGCTGGACCTGGAGTCCAACGGGATGCGCCTGGTCGGCCGGCCGACGCCGTGGCCCGAGGGCACGTACGGCCGGCGCGCCGGGGTCTCCAGCTACGGTGTGGGCGGTTCCATCGCGCACGCCGTCCTGGAGCAGGCGCCGCCGCGTGCCGGCGTGGTGAACGGCCGGGGAGACCGCGCCGGGCGACCGGCCCGGCCGTGGGTGTTCCCGGTGTCCGCCGCTTCGGAACAGGGCGTGCGCGGCCTCGCGGGCGCGGTGGCCGACTGGATCCGCGCGAACCCCGGCGTCGACCTGGACTCGCTGGCCCACACGCTGACCGTCCGCCGTTCGCACCTGGCCCGCCGCGCCGCCGTGGTGGCCGGCGACGCCGCCGAACTGCTCGCCGGGCTGGACGCGCTGGCGAACGCCGAGAGTTCGCCGGCCGTGCGGTCGGGGGCCGCGTCCGCGTTCGGCGACGGCGGAGCCGCCGGACCGGTCTGGGTGTTCTCCGGGCACGGCTCGCAGTGGTCCGGGATGGGCCGGGAGCTGCTCGGCGCGGAACCGGTGTTCGCCCGGGTGATCGACGAACTCGCCCCGGTGTACGCGGAGGAGCTGGGGTGGACCCCGCGGGAGGCGATCGAGGCGGGCGGCCCGTGGACGGTGACCCGCACCCAGGCGATGACCTTCGCGATGCAGGTCGCTCTCGCCGAGTCGTGGTCGCACCTGGGACTGCGCCCGGGAGCGGTGATCGGGCACTCGGTGGGCGAGATCGCCGCCGCCACGGTGGCGGGCTGCCTGGAGCGGGCCGAGGCGGCGCGGTTCGCCTGCCGCCGCGCCCGCGCGCTGGAGCAGGTGGCCGGGCGCGGCGCGATGGCGATGGTGCCGATGGCCTTCGACGACGCCGAGCGGCGGGTGGCCGGCCGGGACGGCGTGGTCGCCGCGATCGCCGCCAGCCCCCTGTCCACCGTGGTCTCGGGTGACATCGACGCGGTCGACGCCCTGGTGGCCGAGCTCGCGGCCGAGGGCGTCCAGGCCCGCAGGGTGAACACCGACGTCGCCTTCCACAGTCCGCACGTGGTGGAGGTCCTGGAACAGGTCGCGCGGGCCGCCGGCGAGCTGCGCGCCGTCGCCCCCCGGATGCCGCTCTACAGCACCGCCATGGCCGACCCGCGCTCCGGCACGCCACGCGAGGGCGGGTACTGGGTCGCGAACCTGGCCGATCCCGTGCGTTTCCACCAGGCCGTACGGGCCGCCCTGGACGACGGGGCCCGGGTGTTCCTCGAGGTCTCCTCGCATCCGGTGGTGGCGCACTCGATCACGGAGACCGCCCTGCACGCCGGGGTCTCCGACGCCCAGGTGGCGATCACCCTGCGCCGGGACCTGCCGGAGCAGCGCACGATGCTGGCCAACCTGGCCCGGCTGCACTGTCTGGGCGCCCCGGTCACCTGGTCGTACGGCGGTGATCTGGTGGACGTCCCCGGGGTGCGCTGGCAGCATCGGCCGTACTGGATCTTCCCGGACACGCCACCGGAGCGGGGAGCGGGCCGGGGGCACGACCCGGACTCGCACACACTGGTCGGCGGGCGCACCACCGTCGCCAGCGCCCCGGTGCAGCGGGTCTGGCAGACGGAGCTGGACATGTCCAACCGTCCCTACGTGCAGTCGCACATGGTCGTCGGAGTGGAGACGGTGCCCGCCTCCGTGGTGCTCAACTCGTTCATCGGCGCGGCCACCGGCGAAGGCGAGGCGCCCTGCGGGCTGCGCGACGTGGTGTTCCGCATCCCGCTGGCGGCGCACCCGCCGCGGGTGGTGCAGGTGGTGATGGAACAGGACAAGGTTCGCATCGCCAGCCGGATCAAGCGCGACCAGGACGGCGGGGCCGCACACGATGACGAGTGGCTGACCCACACCACCGCGACCGTGGTACGCGAGCCGCGGGTCGGGGACACCCCGATGGAGGACCCGGACGTGATCCGGTCCCGCTGCCCGGTGTCCTGGACCTGGGCGAAGGTGGACGGGATCTTCCGGGCGATGGGCGTGGACGGCTACACCTTCCCCTGGGTGGTGGAGGAGCTGGTACGCGGCGAGGACGAGCAGTTCGCCACGGTGACCGTGGACCACACCCCGAAGCTGCACCCGTCGAGCTGGACCGCGGTGATCGACGCCGCGCTGACCGCCAGCGGCGTGCTGGTGATGAGCGAGGACTCGTCCGTGCTGCGCACGTCGTCGCACCTGGAGTGGATCGCCTTCCGCGGCGCCCCACCGGGCCGGATCATGGTGCACACCACCCGCGACCCGCGTACGCCGGACACCATCGACATGGTGGTGGCCGACGAGAGCGGCACGGTGGTGTGCGAGGCCAGGGGGCTGCGCTACGTCAAGGTGCAGGACGTCGGCTCGGGCGCGGTCGGCCCGCGCCAGCTGGTGCACGAGCTGGGCTGGGAGCCGGTGGAGGTTCCCGCCGACGCGCCGGTGCCGCGCAGGGCCCTGCTGGTGGGGCGGTCCGGCGGCTGGCCCGCGCTGACCGAGGCGCTCGCCGTGCGCGGCGTGGAGTGCCGTACGGTGGCGGATCCGGCCGCGATCGGCGACGGCCTGCTCGCCGCGGGCGACGCGGTGATCGTGGCGCCGCAGGCGCTGCTGCCGGGGGAGCCTCCCGAGCGGGCGGCCCGCCGGTGCACGCTGACGTTGCTCGACGCCGTGCAGCGGGTGGCGGCGATCCCGGACGCGCGGCGCAGACCCGCGGTATGGGTGCTCACCGAGGGGGTGCGCGCCGGCGCGTCCGAGGCCGCGCTGCCGCACGCCCCGCTGTGGGGCGCCGGCCGGATCGTCGCCGGTGAGCGTCCCGACCTGTGGGGCGGCGTGATCGACGTCGCCGAGGGCGCGGGACCGGCCTCGGCCGCCGCGGTGATCGGGGCCCTGCCGCCCACCGAGGACGTGCTCTCCGTCACCTCCGAGGGCGTGTTCGCCGCCCGGCTGCGGAAGATCGACCGGCCCGCCGAGCGCGAGCCGGCGGACTGCCGCCCGGACGGGACGTACCTGATCACCGGTGGCCTGGGCGCGCTCGGCCTGGAGGCGGCGCGGCACCTGGTCGAGCGGGGCGCACGCCGGCTGGTGCTGATCGGCAGGCGGGGACTGCCGCCGCGGTCGGAGTGGGACCGGGTGAGCGACCCGGCGGTCGCCGCGCGGATCGCCGAGGTGGCCGCGCTGGAGCAGGCCGGAGCCACGGTGCGGGTGCTGCGGCTGGACGTCTCCGACGCCGAGGCGACGGCCCGCGCGCTCGATCCCGGCGCGCTGGACATGCCGCCCGTTCGGGGCATCGTGCACTGCGCTGGAGTGGTGTCCGACGCGCTGGTGGAGAACACCCGCGCGGAGAACCTGGACACGACCATGGGACCGAAGGCCGACGGCGCCATGGTCCTGCATCGCCTGTTCCCGGCCGGCACGCTCGACTTCTTCACCATGTTCTCCTCGTGCGGCCAACTGGTCCGGCTCACCGGCCAGGTCAGCTACGCGGCGGCGAACTCGTTCCTGGACGGGCTGGCCGTGTTGCGGCGGGCCCAGGGCGAGACCGGCACGGCCAGCTTCGGGTGGGCGCAGTGGATCGGCCGCGGAATGGGCGAGAGCACGGGAAGGACGACGATCCTGGAGGCCGAGTCCCGCGGGATGGGCGGCATCACCGTCACCGAGGCGCTGCGGAGCTGGACCTACGCGGACCGGTTCGATCCGCCGTACGTGGCGGTGATGCGGGTGATGCCCGACCACACCCTGCCGGTGCTCGCCGGTCTGTCGGCCACCGAGTCCGGGGCGGAGAGCTCCGGCGGCGGTGCGGTGGACTGGTCCGCCGTGCCGCCGCACGAGCTGGCGGAGAAGGTGCTGGCGGAGACGCACGAGCAGGTGGCCGCCGAGCTCAACCTCGCACCGGACGACATCGCGATCGACCGGCCGCTGCTCGAACTCGGCGTCGACTCGGTGCTCACCGTGGCCCTGCGGGTGCGGCTGCACCGGTGCTTCGCGGTGGATCTGCCGCCCACGATCCTCTGGAGCAACCCGACCGTACGCGCACTGGCGGATCACCTCGTCGCCGAGGTCGGCGGGGCCTCGGCCGAACCCGCCGGGGAGGACCCGCCCCCGGCACCGGAGCCGCCGGTGCGGGCGGCCGCCGTGGCGGAGACGGTCGGCTGACCGCCGGCCGGATGAGCGGGCCGCGGCGGTGACGATCTCACCGCCGCGGCCCCGCCGGAGCCCGGGACGGTGCGCCCTGCCGCTCCCGGGTACGGCCGCCGCGGTGAACGGATCGATGGACGGCGCGGATACGACACGTGCGACGGTCTCCTGTCCACACCCGACCGGTGCGGCGAAAACTCCTGGTCGGGAGTTCGGAAGCGACAGGACGCTCCCGGATCAGGCAGGACAATGATGTGAGTATGTAGTATTATCACTACGAAGACTGTGGGGTCTGTTGTGTAGACATATTGTCGACAGTGGGTCCCGCCTCGTGGTTGCGTGAGAAGGGTCCACACCACCGGCACCCGCGGTGGGAACGGGCCGGGGAGTAGCGCACGGCTCTGGGCCGGCCGGTATTCGTTGACGTCGAACCGCCGAGGGGAAGCCACTCATGGATGAATCCGACTGGGCAACCGGGTGTGCCGCCGCGGCCGGCCGCCGGGAGCCGTACCCGCTCGGACGCACTCGGACGTCCGGGTGAGGGTGCGGAGATGATCGAAAAATCGATGCTCGGCGGTCTGCGCGCCGACGACTTCGCCGAGCGCGGCTGGGCGCACGGCCGCCTGCATGCCGAGGGACACGACTGGCAGCGGTTCGCGGCGTCCTGGGACGACCTGGTCCCGGACGCCTACCTGGGCTCGGCGCGGTGCCGCCGCAATCGCCGATACTGCAGGCTGCTCGCGCACCGCGACGGCACGCTGGAGCCGTTGAGCGGCTCGGAGTTCTTCCAGAAGAAAGCGGTCAACCGGGTGTTCGGCGACCAGTTGCGCGTGTTCGCGCCCCTGACCGACGCGACGCTCGTGAGCCCCGGATTCCTCCACATATTGCGGGAGTCCGTGGCATTCGTTAACGAGGTGGCGGGGACACGTGACTGGGAACTCGGCGTCCACTTCATCCGCGTGATCGCCGACCCGCACGAGGCCTCGGAACCCGCGCCGGAGGGCCGGCACTCGGACGGGCACTCGTACGTGTTGATCTATCTGATCGGCCGCCACCACTGTGTCGGCGGGGAGAACCAGATCTTCCAGCGGGGCGAGCCGGAGGCGCGTCATTCGGTGACCATGACCGAGCCGCTGGAGGTCCTGGTGCTCAGCGACACCACGATGGAGCACGCGGTCAGCGAGATCCGCGCGGTGGATCCGAGCGGTCCGGGCTGGCGGGACACCATGATCCTCGACTTCAACACGGTGCCGGACCCCGCCCGGGTGGCGGGGCGCACGTACCGCTCACTGCAGTGACCGGAGGTTCGATGAGCCAGTTGTCAACGCATCCGGCATCCCTTCCCGCGACGGCCGGTCGCCCCGTGCGAAGCGTGCGGGCGACCACGTCGTCTCCGGAGTTCCTCCTGGTCGGCATCGACGACCTGCTCAACAACCGGGCGATCACCGGCGCCGCCGATCTCGGCGACGGGCGGTTGAACGCGTGGGGGAACTCCTTCCCCGCCGAGGAGCTCCCCGCGCCCGGCATGCTCGTCGAGGTGGCCGGCATCCCCTTCCAGTGGGCGAACGCGCACACGGAAGGCGACAACGTGCGGTGCGAGGGACAGATCATCGACATCCCGCCGGCCCGGTACGACTGGATCTACCTGCTCGCCGCCTCCGAACGGCGCAGCGAGGACACGCTCTGGGCGTACTACGACGACGGGTACGCCGATCCGCTGCGGGTGGGGGTCTCGGACTTCCTGGACGGCACGCCGGTGTTCGGCGAACTGCCCGGGTTCCGGACCACCCGGATGCACTATCCGCACCACGTGCAGCACGGCCTGCCCACCACGATGTGGCTGTCCAGGGTCGGGATGCCGCGTCACGGCCGCGCGCTGGCGCTGCGGCTGCCGCGATCGGTCGCGTTGCACGTCTTCGCCGTCACGCTGCTGACCGGGATCGACGTACGGCGGGCGGACGGGACGACGGCATGAGCGAGACCGCACAGGCGATCCGGCTGTGGACCCGCGACCTGGGAAGCTGCCTGCACGCGACCCTGGCGACCGTGCTGTTACGCGACGGTCACGACCCGGTCACCGTGCTCGGCGCACCGTGGGAGTTCCGCCGCAGCCCCGGCTCCTGGACCTCGGAGGAGTACTACTTCTTCGCCGAACCCGACTCGCTCGCCAAACGGCTCGCGCTCTTCCATCCGTTCGAGTCGACCTGGCATCGCAGCGGGGAAGGCGGCCTGGACGAGTTACGCCACGCGCTGGCGGAGGGCGTGCTGCCCATCGCCGCGGTGGACAACTACTGGCTGCCGTTCCGTCCCGCCTTCCACGACGTGCACGCCGCGCATCTGCTGGTGGTGTACGACATCACCGACACCGAGGTGTTCGTCTCCGACGCGCAGCCGCCCGCATTCCAGGGCGCGATCCCCATCGCCGACTTCCTGGCGAGCTGGGGTTCGCTCAACCCGGCCGACGACGCCGACGTGTTCTTCAGCGCCAGCCCGAGCGGCCGGCGCTGGCTGCGCGCACTCATGCGGGGACCCGTACCGGAACCCGGCCTCGACTGGCTCGGGCACGTGATCCGGGACAACCTCGCCCGATACCGGCCGGGCTCCGCCGGCGACACGCAGACGGGGGTCGCCGGCCTGCGCCGCTACCTCGACGAGCTGTACGCGCTCACGCCCGGTCCGGACGCCGCCGAGGCGCTGAGCGAGCTGTACGTGATCAGCTGGAACATCCAGGCACAGGCCGGTCTGCACGCGGAGTTCCTCCGCCGCGAGGGGACGCGATGGGGGATCCGCGAACTCGCGGAGGCCGCGGCCGGCGTGGACGCCGTCGCGCACGGCTGGACCGGGGTGCGCATGACGGGCGCGCACGCGCGGGTGTGGGGCCGGCACCGGTACGACGAACTGCGCGCACACGGCGCCGAGCTCGTCCGCCGCCTCGAGGTGGCGCTCGACCGGCTCGAGCTCGCGGCGGACGCGGTCTCCCGCCGGACCTGATCAACGGCCGGCGGTCCCGGCCACGGCGTAGATCGAGAAGGGGAATCGTGGACAGAACCGGCATGCCGATAGCCGTCGTCGCGTCGCGGGTCCGCCGGGAGGAGCGGCTCATCCTGGAGTCGTTCGAGCGACGCGGTGTGCGCTACGAACACGTCGATCCGCGGAAGCTGACGGTGCTGCTCGCCGACGGCCGGCCGCCCTATCGCGCCGCGCTGATGCGGGAGGTCAGCCACAGCCGCGCCACGTCGGTCGCGGCGACCTTCGGCGCGCTCGGCGTTCCCACGCTCAACCGCCCGGGGGTGCTCGACGTCTGCGGCGACAAGCTCCGCACCGCGCTGGCGTTCCACGCCGCCGGTCTGCCGATCCCGCGTGCGGCGGCCGCCTGGGGCGTCCCGTCCGCGCTGGACGCCATGGCCAAGCTCGGCCATCCGGTGGTCGTCAAGCCGGTGACCGGATCGTGGGGGCACCTGACGGCGCGGGTCCATGACGACGAGCAGGGCAGGGCCATCCTCGAGCACCGGGCCGCCCTGCCGAATCCGCAGCAGCACGTGTTCTTTCTCCAGGAGCACATCGACAAGCCCGGCCGCGACATCAAGTCCTACGTCGCGGGCGATCGCGTGGTGTGCGCCATCTACAAGAACGCGGTCGACGACTGGCGGACCAACACCGCGATCGGGGGCGCCGCGACGCCCTGCCCGATCACGCCGGAACTGACCGAACTCGCCGTGGCGGCGGCGCACGCGGTCGGGGGCGGCTTCCTCGGCGTCGACCTCCTGATCGACCGGGAGGGACGGATGTACGCGAACGAGGTCAACCACACGCCCGAGTTCCACGGCGCCATCGACGCGACGGGAGTCGACGTCGCGGGATTCATCGTCGATTGGGCGGTCGCCGAGATCGAGTCGCTGGAGGCCGGCGGCCACCGGGAGGTGTCGCAGCGATAGGTACGACCACCGGCCGCCGTTCGCCGCTCGCCCTGTGGAGCGCGCCCCGCTCCCGCTCCACGGTCTTCTTCCGGATGATGCTGGAACGCCGCGACCTGCTCTGCCTGCACGAGCCGTTCTGCAACATCGCGAACGACGGGAGCACCGAGGCCGACGGCCTCGTGCTGGATTCCACCGGCCGTCTGATCGACGTCCTGCTCGAGCTCTCCGAGCGGCGGACGGTGTTCTTCAAGGACACCACCGACTGCCGATACGACGTCGTGTTCGAACGCCCGGATTTCCTGCGGAACACCCGGCACGCGTTCCTGCTGCGGGATCCGCGGGAGATCATTCCGTCGTTCGCCGCGATGAAGCCGGACATGGCCGTCCACGAGGTCGGCGTCGAGTATCTCCACAGGATCTACCGGGCGGTGCTCGACGCCGGTGGCGACGCGGTGGTCCTCGACTCGGACGACTTCGTCGACCATCCGGAGCGGACCGCGCGTGCGTACTGCTCGGCGGTCGGCCTGCCCTTCGACGCCGGCATGCTGAGCTGGCGGCCGGGGGACCGGCCGGAATGGCGCCAGTCCGCTCCCTGGCACGTCGACGTCGGCGCCAGCTCGACGGTGCGACGCCGGCGGACGACCTACGACCGGACGATCGACACCGATCCCCTGCTGCGCGGCTTCTACGAGCACCATCTGCCGTTCTACGAGTACCTACGGCAGCGGCGAGTACGGATCGTCTGAGCTGTGTTTTGTAGGGTCTGACCGGTTGCCTCTCGTAGACTCCTCGATTACTGTTGCCTCAGCGATAAAAATCAGCAAAAACAACATCGTGGCGGCTATGTCGAGAACGACGGAGAGGAATGTTCGAAGTGACCGGCTCCGGTGGCAGCTCGCAGCTCTGCCAGGTGTGGGCCGTCCTTCCCGGCGCCCGATCCCGTCGGACGCGTGACGACGCCGCGGTGGGCGAACAGAAGCCGACGAGTTCACGACCGCCCACGTGGACCGCACCACCGTCCATGCCCGGGGGTGGAGTCCCGACGCGGACGCCGGATCGACGCACGTGAAGGCTGCGCTCAGGTTCATCGAATCCGAGAGGCACGTTGATGATCATCTCTACGCCGCCGTTCTGTCCCGTGCGGTTCCAGGATCCCGATCTGCTCGACTCCGCTTTCCACGCCTCCACGGACATGCACGCGCTGTGGGCGCACCTGCGCGACAACCGGCCGGTCTACCGGGCGGACCCCGGCGGCGGGCGGGAACCGTTCTGGGTGGTGACCCGCCACGAGGACGTCAGCCGGGTCCTGCGCAGCCACACGGAGTTCTCCTCCCGGCGCGGCACCATCCTCTGCGTGCTCGACCTCAACACGCCGGACATCGCGACCGACGACATGCTGGCCGACACCGATCCGCCGAGACACCGTGAGTTCCGGGAACCGCTGAACAAGGCGTTCAGCCCCGCCGTGGTCGCCGGCCAGGAGCGGTCCATCCGGAAGCTGGCGCGGCAGACGATCATGACCGCGCTCGAAGCCGGCGACGTGTACGACATGGCCAAGCCGGCGATGATGTTCCCGATGGCCGTCTCCGCCAAGATCATGGGCCTGCCCCCCGAGTCGTGGGAGCGGCTGTCGGAACTGGTCATGATGACGATCGCGTACGACGACCCGTCCTACTCCGTCGGCAGCGCGCAGGCGACCGTCCGCCAGGCCCGGCACGAGTTGTTCGAGCATTTCCGCGACGAGTTCGCGCGCCGTTCCCGTGACGACGCCGACCCCGACGTCATCGGCGTGCTGCGGGCGATGGACCTGACCGAGGGACCGCTGTCGGAACGGCAGGCGGTGCTGAACGGCTTCGTGCTGCTCATCGGCGCCAACGTCACCATGCCGCACGCGCTGGGCACCCTGTTCACGCTGATGGCCCAGCACCCCGAGAAGTTCCAGGCGGTGCGTGAGAATCCGGACCTCCGCCCGACGTGCCTTCAGGAGGTCCTGCGCTGGGCGTCGCCGGTCACGGCACTGATGCGCTACGCCGTCCGGGACGTGGAGCTGCGGGGGCAGACCATCCGGGCCGGCGAACCGGTCACCGCCTGGCTCGGCGCGGCCAACCGCGACAAGCGGGTCTTCAAGGATCCCTACACGTTCGACGTCGCGCGGAACCCGAACCGGCACGTCGCCTTCGGAGTGGGACCGCACTACTGCATCGGCGCCGGCCTGGCCAGAACGAGCCTGAAGATCTTCCTCGACGAGCTGCTCGACCTGGTGGAGACCGTCGAGATCGCCGGTGAGGTCAAGCACGTCGCTTCGCACTTCGTGTCGGGCTACAAGAGCATGCCGCTGCGGCTGACGCCGAGGAAAGCGGCCGTGCGGTGAGCGGCCACTCGACCCAGCGCGGCGACGCGCGGTCGTGGTTCGACCATCGGCTCCGCTCCGCCGCCGCGAGTCACAGTCTGTACTGCTTTCCCTTCGCGGGCGGCTCCTCGAACTACTACGCCGACTGGAAGCGATACTTCACCGGGCCGATCGAGCTGGTGCCGGTGCAGCTGCCCGGCCGCGGCGCCAGGATGAGCGAGCCGCCGGCGACCGACATGCATCCGCTCGCCGACGAGATCGCCGACGTGATCGTGCGCGAGCCGACCGAGGTCCTGCTGTTCGGGCACAGCATGGGCGCCATCCTCGCGTTCGAGGTCGCCCGGCGGCTCGGCGCCCTCGGCCGGCCGGTCCGGCACCTGTTCGTGACCGGTCGCCCCACGCCGACGATCGTCCGCCCGCCGGCCCCCGTCAGCGACCTGCCCCGCCCCGAGTTCGTCCAGATGCTGCGCGAGTACGGCGCCGCCGACGAGGCGATCTTCGAACACGACGACCTGCTGGACGTGCTCATGCCCATGATCCGGGCGGATTTCGCGATGATCGAGCGCTACCGGTACCGCCCGGGACCGCCGCTGTCGTGTCCGATCTCCGCGTGGTGCGGGGACGGCGACCCCGAGGTGTCACCGGAGGCGATGCGGCCCTGGGCGGACCACACCTCGGGCGGATTCCGGCTCACCGTGCTGCCGGGCGGGCACTTCTTCCTCACCGAGAACCGGTCCGAGATCGTGCGGGCCGTCCACGCGGCGGTCCGGGAGGCTCAGGGGACGCCCCGCTCCGCCGATGTCGTGGAGCATTCCTGAGCCGTCCGGGTGCGCCGGAAACGGCGATCAGCGGAACCAGGCAGACTACCGACGAGGAGCTCTCGACAATGGATTTCGATGTCCCACCGGAGACCGTCGAGTTCGCGGCCGAGGTCGACGAGGTCCTGAGGGCGCCACAGACCGCGCGGCTGCTGCGGGACGTCCGCGAACGGCATGACGGGATGGACGGCGACGTCCGCGAGCTGTACCGGCACCTCGGCGGCGCGGGCATCCTCGCGCCATCGTGGCCGGTCGAGTACGGCGGCAGGAACGCCGATTTCACCGCGACCGTGGCGCTGCTGGAGAAACTCGTCGCCTACGGCATACCACAGAACCTGTACTGCATCTCGGTGCAGAACGTCGGCTCTCTGATCCTGGCGGCGGGCAGCGAACGGCAGCGCAGGACGCTGCTGCCCGCGATGGCCGCCACGGACGTCACCGCGTGCATCCTGTTCACAGAACCGGAGCATGGTTCCGACCTGGCGGGCATCACCACGACGGCGGTTCGCGACGGCACCGGATGGGTCATCAACGGACGCAAGACCTACAACCTCAAGAGCGCCTACGCCGACCTGGCGCTCTGCGCGGTGCGCACCGATCCGCAGGGCAGCCGATACGAGGGGATCAGCCTGTTCCTGGTGCCGATGGACGCACCCGGCGTGGTCGTCCGCCCCCTCCCCAGCCTGGCCGACGAGCAGTTCCACGACATCTGGTTCACCGATGTGCACGTGGACGAGAACGCGCTGTTCGGCCGGGTCGGCGCGGGGTGGTCGCTGATCACGCAGATGTTCGCCGCGGAACGCACCGGGCTGGACTACTACGCGCGGGGAAAGCACTGGCTGGACGTGGCCGCCGAGCGCCTCACCCGAGACGGCCCGCCGACCGGCCTCGTCGGCGCCGACCTGGCGCGTCACCGGACGAGGATCGCGGCCAGCAAGCTGCTGAGCTGCCAGGTCATGCAGCACCTGCAGGAGGGCGACGCCGACATCGCCGAGTCGTCGTTCGCGAAATGGCACTGCAGCGAGACCGCCCAGCGAATCGCGTGGTGGGCGTCCGACACGCTCGGGCTGGAACTGCTGGAGCCAGGACCCGACGCGGGCGATCGAGTGCTCGAGGCGGCGTTCCGGGAGGCGCCCGGAATGACGATCTCCGGCGGTGCCTCCGAGGTGATGCTCGACATAGCGAGCAGCGCACACGTATTCGACCACGGCCGTACGGGGGACTGACCGCCATGGACCTGCGACTCGATCCGCTTCAGGAGCGTCTGCGGGACGCGGTGGACGCGGTGCTGACCCGCACCGGCGAGCCGTACGCCCAGTTGGCGACCATCGGCGTGCCCACACTCAACGCACCGGAACGTTTCGGCGGCCTCGCGCTGGGGCTCAGCGCCGACATCGTCGTGAACGAACGCCTGGGGTACGGGCTGGAACCGCTCGGTTGTTACCGCGCGACCGCGTTCGCACTCGACCTGCTCGACGGCGACGACATGCCCACGGAACACCTCGCGGAGGTCGTCGCCGACCTGAACAAGGGAGCACGGCACGCGGTGGTGGTCGGCGCGCCCGGCCCCGCGAGCGCGCGGGTGGCGTCGGACGGGAGGCTGTGGGGCGAGTCGGAGCCGCTGCCTCGCGGCGACATTGGACTGTGCGTGGCGCGGGCCGTACGCGATGACGGCACCGTCGGGTGGCACCTGGTGGTGCCGGAGACCGGCACCTGCTCCGTCGAGTCCATCGACCACTTCGGCATGCCCGCCTCGCGGTTGCGGTTCGACGGAGCCGCGGCCCGGCCCTTGACGGTGAGCACGGCTCACTGGGAGCGTGCCCTCGCCGCGGCGAGAATCCGCCAGGCGGCGCTGCTGCTGGGCATGGCCGACCGGATCCTGGATGTGGCCCGGGCACACGTCAACACGCGAATACAGTCCGGCAAACCGCTCGTGCGGCACCAGACGGTCGCGCATCGGCTCGCGACGCTGATGGGCGAAGCGGTCGGCTGGCGACTGGTCCTGCACAAAGCGGCATGGGAGATCGACCGCGGCGAACGGTGCTCCACGGCGGAGGTCCTGGCCGTCGCGGCCGAACACGCGCGCCTGGCCAGCCGTACCGCGCTCCAGCTGCACGGCGTACGGGGAATGCTGGCGCATTCGACGACCGCGACCGCCTACCGGGCGATAGCCGTGGAATCCGTCCGGCTGGGCACTCCCGCCGACCTGTGGCTGGAGGCGGCATCCGCCACCTGAACCGCCTCGGACGCCGTGCTGATCCGCACGGCGACGACGTGCCGGGGCCCCGGGACCCCGGCACCGCCGTCGTGGGCGGGGCGAGCGATTCCGTCGCCGCGCCGGACGCTCACTTGCCGAACGAGCCGTCCAGCGCCGCCGCGGAGAAGTTCTCGGGCAGCGGGAGCCCGAAGAGCACATGCAGGGCGGCGAGGAACGCGTTGCGCTCCGACTCGCCGATCGCGCCCCCGCGCCGGACCGTCTTGGCGGTGGCGGCGGCCAAGCCGAAGGCGCCGGGGAAGTCGGCGGCGGAGAGCGCCGCACAGATCTTCACGGCGGCCTTGGACGCCGTGGGCTCCGGCTCTCCGGAGGCCGCGGCCGCCGTCTCGTGATCACCGGCGATCCGCCCGATCTGCTCGCCCAGCTGGGCCTTGACCGACACGGTCTCGTCCATCCGCCCCGCCACCAGCAGGGAACCGTCCAGCCACTTCGGCTCCACGCTCTGCGCCGAGCCGACCCGGGCCACCGGCAGCACCGCGACCGGCGGGCTCTCGACCTCGACGTCGAGCGTCAGCAGGCGCAGCCACAGCAGATCGGCCGCGACCGCCTCCGACGAGGAGACCAGCGTCGCCGCCCCCGCCGCGTACTCGGCCACCGCGGTGAGCAGCGGCGTCGGCTCGACCGACACGGACACCGCGGCGGTCCCGTCCGCCGCCTCGGTGAGGCTGCGGGCCCGCAGCGCGGGCGCCCAGCGCACCTCGCCGGCCGGGTCCGCGCTCAGCACGGCGAGCGGCGCCCGGCCGAGTGAGACGGACTCGGCGGCCTCGCCGTGCCCGGCGGCCACCAGGTCGGCGAGGTAGGCCCGCATCGTCTCCTCCGGGGTCAGGCCGTCGTGCCGGCCGGCCCGTACGGCCACGCCGGTCTTGATGACCGGTGGCGTCAGCCAGCTCTCCGGGTCGGCGCCGGGCTCGTGCTCGCCGAGGCCGAAACGGATCGGCAGCCCGATGGCGTGCGCGAACTCAAGGTCGGCGACCGAGTGCGCCGGGTTGACGATGACCGCACCGGTGCCGAACTCGGGCTTGGCCCAGTCCGCGACCCAGACGGGCAGCAGATCGCCGTGCAGCGGGTGGCGTACGAACCGGCCGCTGAAGTAGGGACGCGGCCGCACCTCGGTGCCCGCCAGCGCCTCGTGGTCGGGGTGGACCACGACGGCGCAGGCCGCGGTGAACGGCGACCAGTCGGTGGTGAAGGTGCTCAGGAAGCCGCCGCTCGCCGCGCCGGTCGCGGGATCTGCGAAGGGGAGCCGGAACTCGGCGCCCCGGGTCCGGCGCAGCGTCTTCTGCTGCTTGGCGTCCACCCGGGCCCCCCAGGAGGGCGCGGAACCCGAGGCCACGCTCGCCAGCGCGGCCGGCGAAGGCACGTAGGAGAGCGTCCACGGCCCGGCGTCGTCGTTGTCGGCGCTCACCGCGATCCGACCGGCGGACGCCAGCGCCCGCAGCAGCTCGACGACGGGGGCGGAGGGTTTCGGAGCCGGGGAGCCGGTGAGCGCACCGAGCCTCTCGCCGGCGGCCGCGACGGCCCTCAGCCGCCGCTCGTGCAGGTCGTCGACCGGCGTGCCGATCACCAGGACCTTACTCGTCATGTTCGTCTCCACACGGGTGCCTTCGAGTTTACGCAGGCATGTTAAAGCGTCTGACGACATGTCGGCCGACGAAACGTCGAGGGAGGTGCGGGATCCGACGCGGTGAGCGTCAAGAACGTACAAGACGTGGCCGCCGGGAGTCGGCACGGTAGAGCGGGCAGAGCCGACAGGACTGCCCGAGGTCTCACCGGTTTGGAGCGGGCACAGTGGTCGTTGATCAGGTTTCGCAGGCGTCAGCGCGGGTTCCCCTGTCGGTCGGACAGGAGCAGCTCTGGTTTCTGGAGCAGATGGCGCCCGGGCTCGCGACGTACAACGTCGCGGTCGCCCACCGGATTCACGGCCCGCTGGACCGTCGGGCGCTGGGCGCCGCCCTCACCGAGTTGGTACGGCGGCACGAGTCGCTGCGCGGGACCGTGAGCACGCTCGACGGGACGCCCGGAATGGTGTTCGCCCCGCCGTCCGCCGTGGACCTGCCGGTCGGCCTGCTCGACGAGGAGACCCCCGAGGCGTGCGAGGCCCGGCTCTCGAAGGAGCTGCGCGAGCACGTCTCCCGGTCCTTCGACCTGGTGGGCGGGCCGTTGTACCGGTTCAAGCTGTTCCGCCTCTCGGCGGAGGAGCATGTGCTGTCGCTCGTCTTCCACCACATCGTCACCGACGGGTGGTCGACCAGCCTGATATTGCGGCAGCTCCAGGACGCCTACGCCGCGGCGCTCCGCGCCGAAGCACCGGAGGGCGAGCCGGGCGGCGCGGCGGCGGACGAGCCGGCGTCGGTGCGCTTCGCCGACTTCGCCGCCGAGCAGCGCGCCGCCCTCGACAGCGGTGAGCTGGAGGAGCAGCTCGAGTACTGGCGGCAGCGGCTGGACGGCGTCACTCCGCTGGAGCTGCCGGCCGACCGGCCGCGCCCCGCGGAACCCAGCTTCGCCGCCGGTACGTCGAGCACCGACCTGCCGCCGGAGCTGCTCGCGGCGGCGCGCGCGCTCGCCGAGGCCGAGGGCGTGTCGCTGTTCATGGTCCTGGCCGCCGCGCTGGCCGTGGTCCTGGGGCGGTACACCGGCGAGGAGGACGTCTCGTTCGGCACCGCGACGCTCGGCCGGACCGACCCGGAACTCGAGCAGGTCGTCGGGTACTTCACCAACATGGTGGTGCTCCGCACCGGCCTCCAGGACGACCCCACCTTCCGGGAGCTGCTGGCCCGGATCTCCGACACCCTGCTGGACGCCTACGACAACCAGGACGTGCCCTTCGAACGCGTCGTCGACCGCCTCCGGCCGCATCGCGATCCCGGCCGCAACCCGCTGTTCGGCGTCTGCGTCCAGTTCCTGACCGAGCAGACCGCCGGCACCGGGCTGGACCTGCCGGGGCTGACCACCGAACCCGTCGAGATGCCGTCGCTCGGTGCGCGCTTCGATCTCGCGCTGACCTTCGTCGAGTCGGCCGACAAGCTGCGGCTGCTCGCCGAGTACGCCCTCGACCTTTTCGACGACTGGCGGATCGAGGCGCTCGCCCGCCACCTGGCACAGGCGTTGAGGGCGGCCTGCGCGGAGCCCTCCCGGCGGGTGTCGGAGCTGGCGCTGCTCGACGACGAGGAGATCGAGGAGCTTCTCGCCGCCGGCACCGGCGAGATGCTCGCCCACGCCGACGAGCCGGTGCACGCCGCGATCGCCCGGCGCGCGCTGGAGCAGCCCGACCACGTCGCCGCGATGTACGAGGACGACAGCCTGACCTACCGGGAGCTGGAGCAGCGGGCGTTCGAGCTCGCCGCGTTCCTGCGCGGCCGCGGGGTGCGGCACGGACAGGTCGTCGCGGTGGCCATGGAGCGCGACCTCGACGCGCTCGTCACGCTGCTCGCCGTGCTGAAGACCGGAGCGGCGTACGCGATCCTGGACCCCTCGCATCCCACGAGCCGGCTGGAGTACATGCTCAGGGACACCGCGGCGCCGCTGGTGCTGACGCAGAGCCGGGTGCGGGACGGCATACCGGACTCGGAGAGCTGGTCGGTCATCGAGGTCGACCGGGAGCGGGAGGCGATCGCCAAGGCGGGAATCGACTGCGAGGTGTGGGCCGAGGAGGCCGGTCGCGACTCCCTGGCCTATGTGATCTACACCTCCGGCTCGACCGGCCGGCCCAAGGGGGTGCTCATCGAGCACCGGGCGCTGCAGTCGTTCATCGCCTCCTACCGTCGAGTGTTCGACCTCCGACCGGACGACCGGATGCTCCAGCTGGCCGCGCTGGCCTTCGACATGTCCCAGGGTGAGATCTTCGCGGGTCTCACCGCCGGGGCGAGTCTGGTCCTGGTCGACAAGGAGACCGGCGCCTCGCCCGACGCGCTCGCGGCGCTCATGCGGGCGCGGGAGGTCACCTACATATGCATGTCGCCGGCGATGCTGGCGCTGGTCGAGGGCGGGCCGTACCCGCGGCTGCGGAAGATCATGGCGGGCGGTGAGGCGGTGCCCGCCGAGATGGTCGCCAAGTGGAACCTGCCGGGGCGCCGGCTGATCAACTGCTACGGGCCCACCGAAGCCGCCGTCGGCTGCACTTCCTACGAGTGCCCGCACGAGCCGGCCCGCAGCGCGCCGCCGATCGGCACGCCGTTCACCGACCGGCGCATGTACGTGGTCGACAAGGCCGGCCGGCTCGTGCCGCGCGGTGTCCCGGGAGAGCTGCTGATCGGCGGCGAGGAGGGCCTGGCACGCGGGTACCTCAACCGGCCGGACCTGACGGCCGAGGCGTTCGTCGAGGACCCGTTCCACCCCGGCGGCCGGGTCTACCGCAGCGGCGACCTCGTCCGCTGGAACCGGGACTACCAGCTGGAGGTCCTCGGCCGGGGCGACGGCCAGGTGAAGCTGCGGGGACTGCGGATCGAGCTGGAGGAGATCGAGTCCGCGCTGATGTCGCATCCCGACGTCGGCGTCGGCGCGGTGACGCTGCGGCCGGACCGGCGGGGTGAGAACCGCCTGGTCGGCTATACGTCGCCGGCCGCCGACCGGGTCCCGGACGCGGCCGAGCTGCGCGCGTATCTGGCCGAGCGGCTGCCCGAGTACATGATCCCGACCGCGTGGGTGGCGCTGGACAGCCTGCCGCTGACCACGGCACGGAAGGTGGACCGCAAGGCCCTGCCGGATCCGGAGGACGCCGACCCCGAGGAGGACTACGTCGCCCCGCGGGGCCGTACGGAGGAGGCGGTCGCCCGCATCTACGCCGAGGTGCTCGAGGTGGAGCGGGTGAGCGCGACGGCGGCCTTCTTCGCGGTCGGCGGCAACTCGCTGCAGGCGATGCGCGTGGTCAGCCGCCTCGGCAAGGAGTTCGGGGTGAAGATCCGGCTGCGGGCGATGTTCGCCGACGCCACGGCGCGTTCGGTCGCGGCGGAGGTGGACCGGCTGGTGGCGGCGAAGTCCGCGAAACAGACGGGCGCCGGCGTGGGGACCGGCCGTGTCCGCTGATCTCCTGCTGCCGTTCTGCGGCGGCGACGAACTGCCGCCGCTGTACTGCGTGCACTCCGCCTCCGGTTCCGCCTACACCTACCTGCCGCTGGCCGGGCTGCTCGGCGGCCGGCCGGTGGTGGGCATCGAGGCGCCCGGCTACGACGGCGACGGCCTGCCGCCCACCGATCTGCGCCGGCTCGCGGACGGATACGCCCGCACGGTCGACGACGATCGCGCGGGGCGGGAGGTGTGCCTGCTCGGCTGGTCGATGGGCGGCTCGGTCGCCTGGGCCATGGCCCACCGGCTGCTGGCCAGGGGGTGTCCGGTGGCCCTCGTGGTGCTGGTCGACGCACTGATGCACCACGCGGAACCGGTCCCGTCGAGGGAGGCGGTGCTGGCCGGGTTCGCCGTCAACCTGGTCAGGGAGGCGGGGGAGGGCCGGGCCGGGGAGGCCGTGGCCGACGCGTTGCGTGCGTGGCCGGCGGACGCGCCGGCCGAGGACGCCTGGCGTCTCCTCCGCCGGGCCGGTCTGATCCCCGAGGATCTGGACGGCGAGACCCTGGGCCGCCGGTTCGAGGTCTTCCGGCGCAACGTCGAGGCCCTGCACGGGTACGCGCCCGAGCCCGGCTACCCCGGGCCGGTGCTGGTCGTCGAGAGCGAGGGCTCGCCGCGCGGGCCGCTGCGGTGGACGGACGTGGCGCGGGACGTGCGCACGGTCACCGTGCCCGGCGACCACTTCTCGATGTGGCGCGGGGCGGGCCTGACGGCGCTGGGCGCGGCCGTCCGGGAGACGCTGCGCGAGGTGTCGTCCATGCGGCCGGAAGGAGCGCGGTGATGACCACGCAGACCCCCGCGTCCACGGACGGGACCACGGCCGGACCGAGCCTGTGGCGCAACCGGGACTTCCTCACCTTCTGGTCCGGGGAGACCTTCTCGCTGTTCGGCGCCCAGATCACCGTGCTGGCGCTGCCGCTGACCGCGGTGATCACCCTGGACGCGCAGCCCGAGGAGCTCGGCGTCCTGCGGTTCCTGCAGATGATTCCGTATCTGCTGCTCGGGCCGCTGTTCGGGGTCTGGGTCGACCGCCATCGCCGGCGTACGGCGATGATCGGGGCGAACACCCTCCGCCTGGTGCTGATCGGGCTGGTGCCGCTGCTGGCCTGGCTCGGCCGGCTGGACATGCCGTGGCTGCTGGTGATCACCTTCGGTGTGGGCATCGGCGCGGTGCTCTTCGACATCAGCTGGATGTCGTTCGTTCCCACGCTGATCCGCGACCCCGACTACCTGGTCGACGCCAACTCCAAGCTGGCGACCACCTCCGCGAGCGCGGACGCGGTCGGGCCCGGCCTGGCGGGATCGCTGGTGAACCTGCTGACGGCACCGGTCGCGATGGCCGTCAACGCCGGGACGTACCTCGGCTCGGTGATCTCGCTGCTGCTGATCCGCGCCAGGGAGGAGCCCCCGGCTCCGGCCGCGCCTGGGCGGCGGATCAGCACCGAGCTGGTGCAGGGACTGAAGTTCGTCGTGGGCAACCGCCTGGTGCGGTGGATCGCGTTGGTCGGCGGCCTGGCGAACTTCTTCCTCTCCGCGACGCAGCCGATGTTCATCCTGTACGCCGTGCGCGATCGGAACGTCCCGGCCTCGGTGCTGGGCCTGATCTTCTCTGTCGGCGCCTGCGGCGGGATCATCGGCGGCATCGTGTGCCGGCGGCTGACCCAGCGGCTGCCTCTCGGGCGCGTCTACGCCTGGGCGCTGGTCGTGGCGTTCGTGCCGATGCTGCTCCTGCCGGCCGCGGCCGGCCCGGATGTCCTGGTGGACACGCTGTTCACGATCGCGTGGTTCCTCGGGCCGCTGGGACTGACGACCGTCAACATCCTGATCATCAGTATCCGGCAGAACGTCACGCCGCCCGTCCTCCTCGGGCGGATGAACGCGGCGGTGCGTGCCGTGATGTTCGGGCTCGGCGCGCTCGGCGGCCTGCTCGCGGGGCTGCTCGCGGGCGGCCTCGGGGTGCATCAGACCCTGTGGGCGTCGACCGCAGGCTCGGTGGTCTTCGTCCTGTGCGGGGTGCTGCTCTCGCCGCTCAGCCGCTTGCGGTCGATGCCGGAGACGGAGGCCGAGCCGGAGACCGAGCGTGCGTAACGGCCCGGGCTGGTTCCCAGCGTGTTGCGGAAGTGGCGGGCGAAGTGCGACTGGTCGTAGAAGCCGGTGGCAGCCGCGACGAGTCCCGGTGGCATGCCCTCCAGCAGCAGTTCCCGCGCCCGGTCCACCCGGCGGCTCGTCAGGTACTGATGCGGGGCCAGGCCGAATTCCCTGGTGAATGAGCGGACGAGCTGCGTGGCGTGCGTGTGCAGCAGTTCCGACGCCTCCGCCAGGGTCAGGCCCTCCACCAGCCGGGCGTCGATCAGATCGCGGAGCCGCCGCGCGATCGTCGAGGTCGGCCTGCGCGACCTGTGCGGGGCACCCCTCAGATGTTCGCGCAGGCGTTCCGCGATGAACCCCAGCCGGCTCTCGGCCTCCAGGGCCTCGCCGTCCCGGTTCAGCGCGACGTGCAGCAGATCGATCCGCTGCCGCAGCTTCGGGTCCACGATCACCGGCCTGGTCGCGGCGGCGCCGATGAGTTCGTCGCCCAGCAAAGCCGGATCCAGATACACCACCCGCTTCCGGAACCCGTGCGGGGAAACCGAATCGCCGTTGTGCGCGACCTGCGGCGGGAGAAGCGTGACGAGCTGGTCCAGCGCGCTGTGTTCATGGCGGTCCACATCGAAACGAACAATGCCGTCGTCGACGATGAGGAGCGTCCACGCCGTATGCGTGTGCATCGGATAGACGTGATCGGTTATCCGCGCATGAAGCACTTCTCTGATTCCGCATACGGGAGGCCGCCAGGCGGCGACCTCCCGGCTCTTGACCGTGGGCACGATCGAATTTTATCAAGAATGCGCATTTCCGATAAACGCGATGTGTGCTCCGCCGCCGGCCGCGTCACAGGCTGCGAACGTAGCCGCCGTCGCAGCGCATCGCGGTCCCCGTTATGTAGGAGGCCTGCTCGCTGCACAGGAAGGCGGCGGCCGCCGCGAACTCGGCCGGTCGGCCGTAGCGACCCGCGGGAATGGCCGCGAGCGAGGCCCGCCGCACCTCGGCGAGGCTGCGGCCGGTGCGCTCGGCGTTGGCGGTGTCGATCGCCGTGGTGCGCTCGGTCTCGACCCGGCCGGGCAGCAGGAGGTTCACCGTCACCCCGTCCGCCGCGACCTCGGCGGCCAGGGTCTTGAGATAGCCGGCCAGGGCGGCGCGGCCCAGGTTGGAGAGCGCCAGATCGGGGATCGGAGCGGCGATCCCGCTGGACCCGACCGCGAGAATGCGGCCCCAGCCCCGTTCCCGCATCGCCGGCAGCGCCAGTGCCACCAGGCGCAGCTGCTGACGCAGCGTGGCGTCCAGCGCGGCGTCCACCTCGGCCAGGCCGAGACCGCTCGCCGGACCCGGCTTGGGGCCGGGTCCGTTGAGAACGAGCACGTCAGGCGGGCCGAAGGCGGCGACCGTCGCCTCCAGCAGCCGGGCCGGGCCGTCCTCGGCCAGCAGATCCACCTCGACGCCCGCGGCGGCGGGTAGCCGGGCGGCGATCCGCCTGGCCAGCTCCCCGCGCCGTCCGCAGACCACCGTCCTGGCCCCCTCCGCCGCCAGCGTCCGGGCGATCGCCTCTCCCAGCCCGCTCGTCGAGGAGCATACGAGCGCGGTACGCCCGGAAAGTCCTAGATCCATGGGCGTGTCCCGGCGATGGCTAGCGGCCCGCGACCCGGTCCATGACCTGGTCGCCCTGGGGGTTGCGCTTGACCTTGATGCGCTTCTGGTGCGGGTCGCTGCTCATGATCTTCGGTAGCAGCCCGGGCAGCTCTGGGGACTCGGTGAACGGCGACCACAGCGGCCCGTCGTACAGGGCCCGCAGGTCGGTGATGCTCAGACCGCTGATCCACTCCAGGCGGGCGGCGAGCTCGCGGTCCTCCTCGCCGCCGGCCAGCAGCGCGCGGATCCGGTCCTCGTCGGGCAGCAGTTCGGGGTGCTCCCCGGCGAGGTAGTCGTGCAGGTTCTCGGCCTGTCCGGCGAAGGGTGAGTACACCATGCACACCAGGTGCGAGGTGGTCAGGTTGAACGCGTCCTCGCCGTACCGGGTCGCGGCCTCGCGCATCGACTTGATCCCGACCTCGGTGGCGTAGCGCTGCCGCATCTGCTCGACGAGGTGCTCGGGGAAGTGCTTGCGCCGCATCAGCTCCAGCGCGAAGTCCGCGTACTGGGCGATGCCCTCGTCGTAGCCGCGCTTGTACACGTGCTCGGTGCGCAGCCCGCGCAGATGGGCCATGAGCGCGGGGTTGGCGCAGTCGGACTCGGTGAAGTTGAACGCGATCTCGTCGAAGACGAAGCCGAGGAAGTCCGTCAGCAGGCTCCAGTGCGCTCCCGAGGCGTAGCTGGTGTAGTCGTAGATGGAGAAGAACTCCAGGCGCTCGGAGATGTCGTGGTCGACCCCGCGCTCCCGCACCCGCTCCGCGTTCTTCGCGCCGTGGATCTCCTCGAAGTAGCCGCGTGCCAGGCCGTCGATGGTCTCCAGAGTGCCCTTGAAACCCTTCCGGCTGTCGGCGGGCTTCAGCTTGGCGCCGCGGGCGAGCTGCCGGATCCACAGGGCGTAGTCCCGCTGCTCCTGCGGCGAGTCCCCGGTGATGATCAGGTCCACGCCCTCGCCGTGCCGGGCCGCCACACCGAAGGAGTTGGCCACGTTCACGTTGCAGGCGTTGCAGAACGTCGCACGGCCGTCGCCGTAGGTGCGGTGACCGGACATCAGGATGTCGACCCGGTTGAACTCGATGAGCCGGTGGGGCATGCCGCGGTCCCGCTCGAAGGGCCTGACCTGGTCGCCCTCGATGAGCAGCAGTTCGGCGTCGGGGTCGCCGTAGAGGCCGAGCGCCTGATAGGTGCGGTCGATGTTGAGCATGACCTGGTAGGGCATGCCGCCGTGCCGCATGGTCACCACGCGGAGTCGGAATGTGGCGCCGTGACGTTCGGCGAGCGCGAGATGGACCGCGCGCATGAACGCGACCGCATACGCGCTGTCCTTGCCGCCGCCGTACGCGACCATCACCGTGTTCGAGGGGAGGTCGTCGGGCCGGGGCAGGCTGTTGTGGAGCTTGGTGGCGCACTCTTCGACCGCCGGCACGTCCTGTTCGGGGAGGGCGGTCCGCAGGTCATCTAATAACGTAGTACGCATCGAAACCCTTCACAGAACGGTATACCGAATCAACACCCCAGGTCAGAGGTATCAGAGTTCGAATAATGAGAACTGACGTGTCCTCGATTTACATGCCGGGCCAGCCAATCATAGGTGTTGATGATCTGTCCAGACCCGGCGTCATGGATCGCCGAATACCTGCGCCGTTGTCGTCGCCGTATACCGAGAGTGCTTTGACGATTTCACTTCGGATGCGTTGATTACCCTGTTGAGGCCGTGCTAGCTTCTCTGGAGCTGCCGCCGTTCGTCACTCGCAATTCGAGGCTTCGCAGGTGAACTCCGAAAACGACTTTCGGTCGCCCTTTATTCGCGTCGCCTTCAGTTGGCCAATCATGGACCTTCGGCTTTTGGAGTGCAATCATGCCCGAACTGGGAAGCGTGCTGACACCGAAGCTCACAACGGCAGGCGTGGAGCTTCTGGACACCACCTTGCGGGACGGCTCCTATGCCGTCGACTTCCAGCTCGACGAGAAGTTCGTGATTGAGCTGCTCGGCCGCCTCGACCTGACGCCGATCCGGAAGGTCGAGTTGGGACACGGGCTTGGCCTGGAGGCTGAGCGGACCGGTATCACCCCGTGCAACATCGACGTCCACCGCTGGTGTGAGATCGCCGGAGCCGAGCTCACGCACACGGACTGGGGCATGTTCGCCCAACCGGGCTTCAGCCGGCTGAGCACGCTGGCGGAGGTGTGCTCGGCCGGCATGTCCTTCGTCCGCATCGGCATGGAGGCGGAGCAGGTCGCCGACAACCTCGACTACATCGGGCAGGCCATGGAGCTCTGCGACCAGGTCTACCTCAACCTGATGAAGACCAGCGTCACGCCCGCCGAGAACCTGCCCGGCCTGCTCAGCGGTGTGCCCTCCGGGATCGCCGGGTTGTACATCGTCGACTCGTACGGCTCGATGCTTCCCGACGACGTCCGGAAGTACGTGACGGTCGCTGGTGAGCTGTTCGACGTCGTCGGTTTCCACGGTCACGACAACCTCGGCATGGCCACCGCGAACAGCGTGGCCGCGATCGAGGCGGGCGCCACGATCGTCGACGGCACGCTCAACGGCATCGGCCGCGGCGCGGGCAACGCCCAGCTCGAGTCGCTGGCCGGCATCCTGCAGGTCACCGGTGAGGACCGCTTCGACTACAAGGAGCTCGCCCGGCTGGCGGAGCTGTGCCGCACCACCTTGCAGGTGATTCCGGACGACCGGAACATGCAGGTGCTCGGCGGAGTGATCGGCGTCCACTCGGGGTTCTTCCCCCTCATCGAGCAGCTGTGCGTCAAGTGCGAGGTCGACGCGGCCTCGCTCATGGAGACGGCCGCCGGCCTCGCGCAGACGAGCGTCGGCAAGAACGACATCCACGCGGCCGCGGAGCGGATCTCCCGCCGGGACGCGGCCGGCGCTTCCCTGTGAACACCGTGAACCCCGAAAGCCCAAGGTGCCCTGGAGGAACGCATGAGACTGGCTAGATTCGCGACCGCCCGCGGCGACGAGGTGCGCGTGAGCCGCGGCGGAGACTGGCTGCCGGTCTCCGGCACGGAGGGTCCGGTCCACCTCACGGACCTGCTGCGGGACCCCGCACGGGCAAGACTCGAGGCGCTGCTCGACGCGGCGCCGGAATCCACCGCCCCGGCCGAGGATCCGCTCGAGTCCGCGCTGACGGTCTCCGACCACGGGGACATCTGGGGGGCCGGCCTCAACTACCGCGGCCACTCCGAGGATCTGAACACCGAGCAGCCGAAGTCCGGGCCGGGCTCCTATCTGCGGCCGCGGAACTGCCTGATCGACAACGGCGGGCAGATCGTGCTGCCCGCCCGGGCCGGCACGGTGACGGCGGAGGCGGAGCTCGGGCTTGTCATCGGCCGCGAGTGCAAGGACGTGCCGCGCGACGAGTGGCGGTCGGTGATCGCGGGCGTCACCGCCGTCCTCGACCTGACCGCGGAGGACGTCATTCGGGAGAACCCGCGCTACATCCCATGGGCGAAGGGCTTCGACACCTTCTGCAGCATCGGCCCGCAGCTGGTGACGATGGACGAGTTCGCCCCGGACGAGCTCGCCTCCCTCCGGGTGTCGACGGTGCGGAACGACGAGGTCGTCGCCACCGCGCTGGTCTCGGACATGAAGTACGACCTGGGGTACCTGGTCGAGTACTTCACCGCCGGCCGGACCCTCGCGCCCGGCACCGTGATCTGCACGGGCACCCCCGGCGCCGTCCCGCTCCGATCCGGGGACACCGTCAAGTCCGTGGTCGAGCGCGTCGGCACGCTCTCGCACGTGGTGAAGGGCTGACCCATGACCGGTCGGCAGACATCATTGGTCGACGCGCTGCTGCGCGCCATGGAGGAGCACGCCGAGCGCGACGCCATCGAGACCGTGGACGGGGTGCTCACCTACCGGGAACTGGGCAAGCACGCCTCCGACCTCGCCGCGCGGCTGGAGGCGCTCACCGCCCCCGACGAGTTCTTCGGGATCG
This sequence comes from Sphaerimonospora mesophila, assembly GCF_001417795.1. Lineage (NCBI taxonomy): Bacteria > Bacillati > Actinomycetota > Actinomycetes > Streptosporangiales > Streptosporangiaceae > Sphaerimonospora > Sphaerimonospora mesophila. The sequence goes on from NZ_BCBX01000034.1 coordinate 115,533, forward strand.
AGGCCGAGCGGACCTCCGCCTCGATCGTCGCCATGGTCGGCGCGCTGGTCGCCGGACGCCCGTTCGTCTTCATCGACCCGCGTGACAGCGAGTCCTCGAACACCACCAAGGTCTCCCTCCTGGGCGTACGGCTGCTCGCCCGCAGCACCCCCGGCTCCCCGGCGGCCGAGCTCGTCCCTCCTCCGGCCGAGTGGGGCGGCGGCGCGAACGGCGCGGAACCCGTGCGTGGCCACGGCCGGATCGGCTACGCCATCCACACCTCGGGTTCGACCGGCGAGCCCAAGTGCGTGCTGGTCCGCGCCGACCCGCTGGCACCGATGATCGAGGACCACGTGCGGGTCCTGGAGCTGGACACACGGTCGCGCACGCTTCAGTTCGCCCGCCTGACCTTCGACGGCTGCATCACGGAGATCCTCTGGACCCTGACGTCCGGCGCCTGCCTGGTGATCGTGCCCGAGACGATGCTCAGTCCGGGAACGGTGCTCCGGGACACCCTCAGGACCTACCGGATCACCCATCTGAAGACCACCCCGTTCGCGCTGACGGCGACGGAGCCGACGAGCGGCATGACTCTCCGGCATGTGGTGAACGGCGGCGGGGCGTGCCGTCCGGCCGTGCTGCGCGCCTGGTCGGCCGTGGCGGCCTTCCACAACGCCTACGGGCTGACCGAGACGACGGTCTGCAACCTGCTGACCGGCGTGCTGGACCCGGGCGAGTGCACCGCGTCGGTGCCACTCGGCGAGATCGTGGGCGACTGCGCCTACGAGATCGCCCCCCTGCCGTCCCGGGAGGGCGCCGGCTCCGCCGATGCGGAGCGCGGCGAGCTCGTCATCAGGGGCGAGAGCGTCGCCGTCGGATATCTCACCGCCGAGGGCCTGCGACCCTTCCTCGACGACGAGGGGCGCCGGGTGTACCGGACGGGCGACATCGTCGAGCGCCGTGACGGCCGGCTCTACTATGTCGAGCGGCTGGACCGGCAGCTCAAGGTCCGGGGCTACCGCCTCGACCCGGGCGAGGTCGAGAACGCCGCCTGCCGCCTCGACGGGGTCGCCGAGGCGGTCGTGGTGGCCGAGGCGCACGAGGCGGACGAGGCCGCCGGCGGCACCGGCGACGACGCGCTGGTCTGCTACTACCAGGGTTCGGTGACCTCCCGGGAGCTGCGCGCGCACCTCGAGGCGGTGCTCGACGCCTACAAGGTCCCCTCCGTGATCACCCAGGTCGAGGCGATGCCGTACACCCGCAACGGCAAGGTCGACAGGGACGCCCTGCGGACGAGCCGCAGGGCGGCGCGGGCGGAGCCCGCCGAGCTGGGCCCGGCCGAGCAGGTGCTGGAACTGGTACGGCGGCTCACCGGGGTCACCGACGCCACCGCCGACGACAACTTCTTCATGCTCGGCGGCGACTCCGCCTCCACGGTCCTGCTGGTCAACAAGCTGAAGGAGCTCGGCTGGATGGACGCCGGCGTGCGTGACGTGCTCCGGGCGGAGAACCTGCGCGCGCTCACCGACCGGCTGACCGGGCAGGGGGTGTAGCCGCGATGTGTGGCGTGTGCGGGACCTACTCCCCGGCAGGCCGTTTCGACCGCGGCGTGGTCGCCGCCATGCACTCCCGGCTCGTCCACCGCGGACCGGACGAGACCTACTCGCTGAACACCGAGTCGCTCGCCGTCAAGCTCGGCAGGCTCGGCATGAACGGCCTGGCCGACGGCTGGCAGCCCGCGGAGGATCGCGGCGGCCGGTACGTCGCCATGACCAACGGCGAGGTGTACAACGCCGGGGAGCTGCGCCGCCGGGTCGGCGCCGACCACCTGGCGAACGGCGTCGACGTGGCCGTCATCCCGGAGCTGGTGGCCCGGCACGGCATCGGGGGACTGAGCCTGGTCGACGGGCAGTTCGCGACCGTCATCCTCGATCGGGCGGAGAACGCGCTGATCCTGGCCCGCGACCGGTTCGGGATCTGCCCGCTCTACTACACCGTCACCGACTCCGGCGTGCACTTCTGCTCCGAGCTCAAGGCACTGGTCCAGGGCATCGACCGGTCGTGGAGGCTGGACGTCGGCGCGGTGGACCAGTACCTGTCGCTGGGGAACATCGTCGCGCCGCGTACGCTCGTCCGGGGTGTGCACGCCGTGCCGCCCGGCTGCGCCGTACTGTTCCGGGCGGGCGACCGGCAGCCGGAGACCCACCGCTATTGGCGGTACGGCGAGTTCGAGCCGGCCGCCGAGACCCCGTCCGGCGCGGAGCTGCGTGAGTGCCTGCGGCAGTCGGTGCGCGACCGTCTCCACGCGGACGTGGAGATCGGCGCCTACCTGAGCGGCGGCTTCGACTCCAGCGTCATCCTGATGGAGTCGGCCGCCCTGCTCGACCGGCCGATCCGGACGTTCTCCGTGGTCTTCGACGACCCGGCGCTGGACGAGGGCCGCTTCCAGCGCGAGGTGTCGGAGCTGGCCGGCAGCAAGCACGAGCAGATCCAGTGCAGTCGCTCCGACGTCGTCTCCGCCTTCGAGGAGATGGTCCGGCACTGCTGCTATCCGCAGCGCGAGACGTACAACGTCTCGGCGATGATGCTGGCCGGCGCGGTCCGGGCCGCCGGGGTCAAGGGCGTGGTCTCCGGGGAAGGGGCCGATGAGCTCTTCTTCGGCTACGACTCCTACGCCTTCGACAGCTCGCCCCTGTCGCGGCGCACCGCCCGGCCGGAGAACGAGCAGGCCTGGGGCCGGGCCGACTTCGGCTGGGAGGTCGACTGGCGGCGGGTGGACCGGCGCAGGGACACCTATCTGACGCGGCGGGCCCGCGAGGCCCTGGCCGGCCAGGAGTTCTGGCGGACCCGGCTGATCCCGTTCTCCGAGGACGAGGTGAGGTCGCTCTCGCAGATGCAGCTCCGTTCCATCTCCGATGTGTACGTCCAGCTCTCGGGTCATCTGCTCGGCGACCACGGCGACGCGATGGTGATGCGCAGTTCGGTCGAGGGCCGGTATCCGTTCCTCGGGAACTCCGTGGTCGCCGCCGCGCTGCGCACGAGTGACCAGGCGAAGATGGTGGACTTCGAGGGCAAGGCGTGCCTGCGGTCGGCGTATGCCGGTATAGTCCCGGACTCGGTGCTGCGGCGCGGGAAGCACGGCTTCACGGCGTACGGGCTGCGTGAGATCACCGATGAACGCACCTGGAACGGGTGGCGCGAGCTCGTCGCGGCGTGCGGGGTCTTCGACCCCGGCGCACTCGACGCCGGCCCGGACCAGGGCCCCGCGGACAAGTGGGACTTCACGATCAGCGTGATCAGCACGGCGATGGTGATGGACGAGCTTCGGCTCGAACTCTGACCGTCGCTCGGGCGGCTCGGGCGGCAGATGTGGCAGGAGAAGGAGGAGTCGGTGAGCGTCGACGGGCAGGATGTCGTCGTCTTCCCCGGCGCCGGGTCGTTCGGCGGCGAACTGCGGCCACTGGTGGCGGGCCTGGGCGCCTCGGCGTGGCTCATGCGCTATCCCGGCCGCTTCGGCAGCGGCTTCGGCGGCTCTGCCGGGTCGTACCAGGAGCTGGTCGACGCCTGCGCGGAGCAGGTGCTGCGACGGCACCCGCCGAGGTGCGCGCTCGTCGGGCACAGCTTCGGCGCCTACGTCGCCCACTCCACGGCCGTGGCCCTCGAGAAGGCCGGGGTCGAGCTCACCGGCCTCGTCGTCATCGGCGCCGCCGCGCCGAGCCTGCTCACCATCCCCGAGGAGGCCACCCGGGACATCGAGGGCACCGCCGGGTATCTCGCTGCGGTGGACCCGGGACTGCAGGCCGCGGCCGACGAGTGGCGGGAGATCGTGGTCGAGACGGCGCTGCGGGACCTCCGGCTGCTCAGGGAGTCGATCGGCGCCGGGTGTCCACGGGTGTCCTGCCCGGTCCTCGCCGCCCGCGGGCACGACGACCCGCTGACCTCCGCCGAGAGCATCGCCGCCTGGGCTGAGGTCACCGACGGCGGATGCGCGGCGCACGTCTTCCCGGGAGGACACTCGGAGCTGCTGCGCTCGCCCGAACTCGAAGGAGTGCTGTCGGATGCCCTACGCCTCGGCTGAGGACGGGACGCGGATCGCGTTCGACGTCCAGGGGGCGGGACCGGCGCTGGTCCTCCTCCCCGGCCAGGCAAACAACCGTCACTGGTGGGATCTCGTCCGCGCCGACTTCGACGCGGTGCGCACCACCGTCGCCATCGACCTGCGCGGCGCGGGCGAGAGCGACAAGCCGGATCTGCCCTACAGCACCCGGCTCTTCGCCGCGGACGTCCGCTCGGTGCTCGACGAGCTCGGCGTCGAGCGGACGGACGTCTACGGCACGTCGATGGGCGGCCGGGTAGCGCAGTGGCTCGCGATCGACCAGCCGCACCGGGTGCGCTCGCTGGTCCTCGGGTGCACCTCGCCCGGCGGCCCGCGCGCGGTGGAGCGGGACGGCGGCGTTCGCCGGGCCCTGGCGTCGAGCGACCCCGCGGCCGCCCGCGCCGCGCTCCTCGATCTGATGTACACCCCCGCCTGGCGGGCCGCGCATCCCGGTCCGTACAACACGCTGGGCGATCCGGGGATGCCGTCCTACGCCCGTGCGCATCACCTGCGGGCCAGCAACCGGCACGACGCCTGGGACCTCCTACCCAAGATCGACGCACCGACCTTGGTCATCCACGGCACCGACGACCGGCTCAACCCGGTAGAGAACGCGCACCTGCTGGCGGAGCGCATCCCGGACGCGACCCTTGAGCTGATCCCCGGAGCTCGGCACGCGTACTTCGAGGAGTTCCGGGACATCGCGGGCCCGCGGGTGCTGAGCTTTCTCGAGCGGAGCGGTTGAGACCGCCGGCCCGTTCGCGCCTTGCGCGATCTGCTCAGGGGTGAGAGCTCAGATGGGCCTGGATGGCCTCCATGACCGCCTGCGGGGAGGCCGCGCGGTTGAAGGCGGCCACGACGATCTGGTCGTCCCCGGGCTCTTTCGGCTGTTCGAGGTGGTGAAAGGTCGCGATCACGTATCCGAGGGCGTGGTCGAGGGGGCCGGAGGGGTCGTAGGTGCCGCCGGCGCGTAGCCAGCCGCGCAGGACCTGGTTGTGCGCGGCCACGACCGAGGCGGCCATCAGCTCGGCGCGCAGGCCGGCGTCGGGGGAGTCGGCCAGCCACGTCCCGATGAACTCGCGGAACAGCCGCTGGTAGCGGGCGACGCTGGCGATCTCCCGGTCGCGCAGGGCCGGGACGCGGCCGACGAGGCGGTAGCGGCGCAGCGACACCTCGGCGTCCTCCACGTAGTGCGCCAGCACGATGCGGACCGCGTCGGTCACGGCGACGATCGCGGTGTCCGCGGTCGAGGCGCGCAGGCGGGCGTCCACCCTGGCGAGCAGCGTGTCGTGGTCGGGGAAGATCGCGTCTTCCTTGGACCGGTAGTAGCGGAAGAACGTGCTGCGACTCACCCCGGCCCGGGCGGCGATGTCGTCGACCGTGGTCTCGTCGTACCCGTTCTCGTCGAACAGTGCCACCGCCGCTTCGGCGAGGCGGTGACTGATGGGCGGTGTGGCCATGCGGCCATTGTCGCGGACCCCGGTGTTGTCCATTGCCATGAGACTGAGTATTGTCACCATGAAACTGAGTCTTAGTCCCCTGAATGTGGTGATCGATGGAACCGCACGGCACCGCGGCCCGTCTCGCCCGCCTTGAAGAACGCCTGGACGAGGCGGTTCGCGGCGGTGAGAAACGGGCGGCCGCCAAGCAGCACGCCAAGGGCAGGCTCACCGCACGTGAGCGGATCGAGCGGCTGCTCGACCCCGGCTCGTTCACCGAACTGGACGCCCTGTCCGTGCACCGCAGCACGTCCTTCGGCATGGAGCGCACCCGTGTCCCCGGTGACGGGGTGGTCACCGGCCACGGCACGGTCGGCGGCCGCCCGGTCTGCGTCTTCTCCCAGGACTTCACCGTCTTCGGCGGCAGCCTGGGGGAGGTGTACGGGGAGAAGATCTGCAAGGTCATGGACCTGGCCGTGAAGATCGGAGCGCCGATCGTCGGCATCAACGAGGGCGCCGGCGCGCGCATCCAGGAGGGCGTCGTCTCGCTGGGGTTGTACGGCGAGATCTTCCGCCGCAACGTCCACGCCTCGGGGGTGATCCCGCAGATCTCCCTGATCATGGGCGCCTGCGCGGGCGGGCACGTCTACTCGCCGGCCCTCACCGACTTCACCATCATGGTGGACGAGGGGTCGCACATGTTCGTCACCGGCCCCGACGTCATCAAGACGGTCACCGGAGAGGACGTCACCTTCGAGGAACTGGGCGGCGCCCGCGTGCACAACAGCCGCAGCGGCAACGCGCACTACCTCGCGCAGGACGAGGACGACGCGCTCGACTACGCCAGGGCGCTGCTGTCGTACCTGCCGCAGAACAACCTCGACGATCGGACGCCGTTCGAGTTCCCGGTGGACCTGGAGATCGGCGCCGGCGACCTCGCCCTCGACACGCTCGTCCCCGACTCGCCCAACCAGCCCTACGACATGCACGAGGTCATCGCCGCCCTGCTGGACGACGGTGAGTTCCTGGAGGTGCAGGCGCTGTTCGCGCCCAACATCGCCGTCGGCTTCGGGTGCGTGGAGGGCCGCTCCGTCGGCGTGGTGGCCAACCAGCCCATGCGGCTGGCCGGCACGCTGGACATCGACGCCTCGGAGAAGGCGGCCCGGTTCGTACGCACCTGCGACGCGTTCGGCATCCCGGTGCTGACGCTCGTGGACGTGCCCGGATTCCTGCCCGGCACGGAACAGGAGTGGAACGGCATCATCCGCCGGGGGGCCAAGCTCCTGTACGCCTACGCCGAGGCCACGGTCCCGCTGGTCACGGTCATCACCCGGAAGGCGTACGGCGGAGCCTATGACGTCATGGGCTCCAAGCACCTCGGCGCGGACGTCAACCTCGCCTGGCCGACCGCGCAGATCGCCGTGATGGGCGCCCAGGGCGCGGTCAACATCCTGCACCGCAGAACGCTCGCCGCGGCGGGCGACCCCGACACACTGCGGGCCGAGCTGGTGCGTGAGTACGAGGACACCCTCGCCACGCCATACCTGGCGGCCGAACGCGGTTACGTCGACGCGGTGATCGCGCCACGCGAGACCCGGCGCGAGGTCGTCCGCGCGCTGCGGATGCTGCGTGGCAAACGGGCCGTCCTGCCGCCCAAGAAGCACGGGAACATCCCGCTGTGACCGAGTTCCGTGGCACACCCGGGTTCCAGGTGGTGAAAGGCGTCCCGCTGCCCGGAGGAACTGGCCGCGCTGGCCGTGGCGCTGCTCGCGGCGCGGCGGCCCGGCCCCGCCGCGCCGCCGGCGCCCTCCGGCTGGCGCGATGCGGCCCGCCGGCACGCGCTGCGCCGTCCCCTCGCGACCGGCTCGCAGGGATGGCGGGAGTCGAGATGGAGCCTTGGAGGACTGATATGAGCACGGCCATCCGAAAAGTGCTGGTCGCCAACCGCGGCGAGATCGCCGTCCGGGTCATCCGGGCCTGCCGGGACGCCGGCATCGCCGGCGTGGCGGTCTACGCCGACCAGGACCGCGACGCGCTGCACGCGCGCATGGCGGACGAGGCGTACGCGCTCGGCGGCACCACGCCGGGGGAGACCTACCTGTCGATCGGGAAGGTCATCGAGGCGGCCGGGCGGTCCGGCGCCGACGCGGTGCATCCCGGGTACGGCTTCCTGGCCGAGAACGCCGACTTCGCCCAGGCCGTCATCGACGCCGGGCTCACCTGGATCGGGCCGCCGCCCGCGGCGATCGTCGCGCTCGGCGACAAGGTCCAGGCCCGGCACATCGCGCAGAAGGTCGGCGCTCCCCTCGTGGCGGGCACGGCGGATCCCGTCTCCGGCGCGGCGGAGGTCGTCGCCTTCGCGGAACGCCACGGACTGCCGATCGCCATCAAGGCGGCCTACGGCGGGGGCGGGCGCGGCCTGAAGGTCGCCAGGACCCTGGAGGAGATCCCCGACCTGTACGAGTCCGCCGTACGCGAGGCCGTGACGGCGTTCGGCCGGGGCGAGTGTTTCGTGGAGCGCTACCTCGACCGGCCCCGGCACGTGGAGACCCAGTGCCTGGCCGACGCGCACGGCAACGTCGTCGTGGTCTCCACCCGGGACTGCTCCCTGCAGCGCCGCCACCAGAAACTGGTCGAGGAGGCCCCCGCCCCCTTCCTCACCGTCGAGCAGGAGGCGCTGCTGCGCGACAGCTCCAAGGCGATCCTGCGCGAGGCCGGTTATGTCGGCGCCGGAACGTGCGAGTTCCTCGTCGGTCAGGACGGCACCGTGTCGTTCCTGGAGGTGAACACCCGGCTCCAGGTGGAGCACCCGGTGACCGAGGAGGTCACCGGGGTCGATCTCGTACGGGAGATGTTCCGCATCGCCGCGGGAGAGGAGATCGGCTACGACGACCCTCGGCCGCACGGCCACTCCATCGAGTTCCGCGTCAACGCCGAAGACCCCGGCCGCGGCTTCCTGCCCGCCCCCGGCACCATCACCCGCTGGCGCGCCCCCTCGGGCCCCGGCGTCCGGGTGGACTCCGGCTACGAGCAGGGCGAGACCGTGCCCGGCGCCTTCGACTCCCTCGTGGCCAAGCTCATCGTCACCGGCGCCACCCGCGCCCGGGCGCTGGAACGGGCCCGCCGTGCCCTGGCCGAGTTCCAGATCGACGGCATGCCGACCGCGCTGTCGTTCCACCGGGTGGTGGTGGAGGATCCGGCGTTCACCGGGGAGCCCTTCACCGTGCACACCCGGTGGATCGAGACCGAGTTCGGCAACACGATCGCCCCGTACGACGGTGAGGTGGGGTCCGCGGAGCCCGCGGAACGCGACCGGATCACCGTCGAGGTGGCGGGTAAGCGCCTGGAGGTCGTGCTGCCGGCGGGACTGGGCGCGGCGGGCCGCGCCGAGCCGAGGAAGGCGGCGCCCCGGCGGTCCGGCGCGGGCACGGCGAAGAAGGCCGCGGCGAGCGGCGACTCCCTGGTCAGTCCCATGCAGGGGACCATCGTCAAGGTCGTGGTGTCCGACGGCGACGAGGTCGCGCCCGGTGACGTGATCGTCGTGCTGGAGGCGATGAAGATGGAGCAGCCGCTCACCGCCCACAAGGCGGGCACCGTGCTCGGCCTGTCCGCGCAGGTGGGGGCGACGGTCGGAGCGGGCGCCGTCATCTGCGAGATCAAAGACGAGGCGTGACCGGCTGAGACAGCATGTCGAAGGAGTTCGCGAGCGCCGATGTCACGTCTGCCGTGCCCGCCGGGGTTCCGGCGGGTACGGCTCGACAAGACCGCCTCGACAAGACCGCATAGTCGGCGCTGCCGATTGACGTCGGCCGGTCTAGAGGTCGGGCGACAGTTCGCTGCGGATCTCACGGCGCAGCAGCTTGCCGGTCTCTGAGTAGGGAAGGGTGTCGCGGAACACCACCACTCCTGGGACCCTGGACGAGCGCAGGCTCGCTCGTACCCACTCCTTGAGGGATTCCTCGCTGACGGACTCACCCTCGTGGCAGACAACCACGGCGGCGATGGTCTCGCCCCACTCCGAGTCGGGGATGCCGACGACGGCCGCCTCGCTCACAGCGGGGTGCCGCAGGAGCACGTCCTCGATCTCGCCGGGCGACATGTTCTCGCCGCCGCGGACGATGACGTCGTCGAGGCGACCCTCGACGTAGAGGTACCCGTCAGCGTCGAGGCGGCCGGCGTCGCGCGTGCGGAACCAGCCGTCCCGGAGTGTGCTGCCGACACCCAGGTACTCGCCCGACACCTGGGCACCGCGCACCCAGATCTCGCCAGGCTCGCCCTGGGCAACGCGCTTGCCGTCAGACCCGGCGATCATTAGCTCGATTGACGGAATCGGACGGCCGACGGACGCGAGCCGCAGCCGGACGGCGGGGTCGGTGCTTGCGCTCGCGACCCGGTGATCGTCAGGGGTGAGTACGGCGATCGTAGAGCTCGTCTCGGTGAGGCCGTAGGCGTTGGTGAAGTCGACGTGCGGGAGGAGTTCGAGAGCGTGGGCGATTGTGGCCGGCGGCATACGGCCGCCACCGTACGAGAGGTGGCGGAGGGCGGGGAGCCGCTCGCCGGTGCGCTCGAGGACCTCGATGATGCGACCCAGCATTGTGGGCACGACCATCGCGTGGGTGGCCGACTGCTCCTCGGCGACCTTCACCCAGTCATCGGCGTTGAACTGTTCAAGGTAGAAGATCCGGCGCCCCGAGAACGTCGAGCTGAGCACCGCCGCGACGCCCGCGATATGGTACGGAGGCACGCTGATCAGGGCGCACTCGTCCGCACCGGCGGACAGGAAGGCCACGGTGCTGACGATGTAGGAGAAGAGGTTGTCGTGTCGGAGCACGGCCGCTTTCGGTTCGCCGGTCGTGCCACTGGTGAAGAGCAGAACGGCGATGTCCGAACCCTGCAGCGGCTCGAGCAGCGGCTCCGCGTGGGCGGCGGCGTCGGGCACGGCGTCGCGCGGCACCACGGTCACGCCGGCGATGCCGCTGACCCGCTCCATCGCTGAGGGCTCTGCGATGACGAGGCCGGGACTGGTCCGCTCGACGACGCGGCGCAGCCGGTCGTCCGCGAGGCGGTAGTTCACCGGCACGAACGGCTTGCCGGCCATCGCCGATCCGAACAAGAGCGCCGGCATCAGGTCGGAGTTCACGTCGACCAGGACCAACTGGTCGGCATCGACTCCGGCGAGCCAGCCACCGATCTGCCCGGAGAGGGCGAGCAGGTCCGCGAACGTCGTGCCGTTGTCGGCAGAGCCGAGCGCGATGCGGTCGCCGAACCCCTGCGCCGCCATGGTGAGAATGGTGATGATGTTGGCCGAGTCCATGTGCTTCCCGCTCAGTCCGACGAGGGCAGGCTCTTGGCCTCCATCGGCGCCATCGTCTGACCGCAGCAGTGCACCTCGCCAGGACCGGCCGTGCAGCACAAGACGACGGACCCGCAGGACCCACAGGTGTATCGCTTACCGAGCTGCATCATGTCCGGCTCCTGTCGCGGAGGCTGCCTTGGAGACCATCGGCTGATCACAGCAGGTGAACGCGCTCTGGGACGACTTCACTACGACGATCTCTGAGCCGCAACTCCGACAACTCAGCTTGGCGCCGATTCGGGGGGAATCGCTCATCGAGGCTCCCTGCGGTGTGAACGGCTGTCCCTGGCCGGAGACAGCGCTTGCTAAGGGCTTATGCTGTACGTCACGCTATTACTTACTAACCCCCCGGTCAATAACATGGCATGTGATGTAGGACTCCGTCTAATGAAGGGATGTGGGATGTCGGCCAGGAAGCGCAGCCCCGTTCGGTCGATGCCACCGGTCGAGCTCCTCGCTCCCGGCGTCTGGGTGATCCCACTGCCGTTGCCGATCCCCGACCTGCGCTACGTCTACGCCTACGCCTTCGAATCCGATGAAGGTCCGTACCTGGTCGACACCGGCTGGGGCAACGACGAGTGCTACTCCGCGCTCGAGGCCGGGCTCGCCGCGATCGGTAGCTCGGTGAGCGAAGTGCGGGGCATCATGGTCACGCACTCGCACCCGGACCATTTCGGCCTTGCCGCGCGCATCCGCGAGGCCTCCGGCTGCTGGATCGGGATGCATCCCGCCGAGGCCGCGATGGTGGCAAGCATGCGGCATGAGCCGCGCGATCGCGTGGACATCGCGACCGTGCTGCGCGGGGCGGGTGCGCCCGAGGGAGACCCACGCCTGGGTGAGGTGCTGAGCTTTCCGGCCACGCAGGAGAGCGCCTACGCTGAGGCGGACCGGCTCTTCGAGGACGGCGACCTCATCCCGGTACCAGGGTGGGAGATCCGCGCGCTCTGGACGCCCGGTCACACGCCCGGCCACCTCTGCTACCGGGTGCTCCCGCTCGATGCGCTACTCACCGGCGATCACATGCTCCCGCGGATCACTCCGCACATTGGGGTGCGGGGCTTCGACGGCGACTCGGTCACCCGCTTCGTCGAGTCGCTGAGGAAGGTCGCAGACCTCGGTCCATCGGTTGCGTATCCGGCGCACGAGTACCGATTCGTGGGCGTGCGTGAGCGGGCACTCGACCTGGTCACCCACCACGTAGACCGCCTCGCAGAGGTCCTTACGGCTATAGATGGCCCCCCGATGTCGCTCTGGCAGGTCGCGGAGTCGATGGAGTGGTCGACGCCGTGGCAGGACATGAGTGCGTTGCGAATCCTTATCGCGCTCGACGAGACCCTCGCCCACCTCCAGAGTCTTGCTCTCCAGGGACTCGTCGAGGAGTCCCCCGGCGAGCAGGGAGCCTGGCGACGGCTCTCTGCCGTGGAGAGTTAGGGCCTGTCCGCCCTCCTGCCCGCGATCCAGGTTGCGCGGACAAGGTCGCATCGCGGGTCGGCCAGGAGCTCGGCCAGCGGCGCGTGGAGGAGGATCAGGTCGGCGGTTGCTCCCACTTGGACGGTGCGGGCCACGCCACCTGGCCGGTCTGCCGGCGACAGGTAGCCGTCCAGCGCACGGCTGACGGTCACGCACTCGGCAGCGGTGATGACATCCCCCTCGGTCGTCTCGCGCGTTGCAGCGCTCTTGATCACCTTCCACGGGTCGAGCTCGCCGTACGGCGCATCGCTCGACGCGCAGACGGGCACGCCTGCGGCCTCGAGGCCCGCGTAGGGGTAGAGGTACTCGAGGTCACCGGGATCCACGCTGCGAAGGTAGTCGGCCCCGCGGCTCCGGAGGAAGTCGGGCTGGGTGACCACGCGTACGCCGAGCCGCGCCATCCATCCCTCGACTCCCGGCGGCACGACCGAGGCGTGCTCGATCCGGTCGCCCGGACGGGCACCGACCTCCTGGAGGGCGTTAAGCGTGAGCAGCAACGACTCGGCGGTCACGCAGTGAACCGCAACCGGGCGATTGCTCTCGCGAGCGGCCGAAATCCGCTTCCGGACGTCGTCGAACGAAGGCAGGTCATGGTCGCGGAGATGTAGCTTGACCGGGGCTCCCGGAGAGCGGCCCATCAGTGTGACACGCTGGGGCAACCGGCCGATGAGTGCGGCTGCCTCTTCGTCCAGGTCCGGAGTCGCATCGGTGACACCCGTGATGCCGTAGGACGCCAGCCGCACGCCGACGGCGGCGATCTCCTCCGGCGTGACGCGTGTGTCGTCGGGCAATGCCTGGCGCAGGCGCCCGTCGTACCGCCACAGCCTTCCTGTGGGCTCGCCGTCCACGCGCTCGACGTCGTCGGATTCGTCGAGACTGACGATCCGGAGGGCAGCGGAGTTGAGGACCCAGAGGGCTCCGCTGCGATGCTGTACCCGGACCGGCCGGTTGGGCACCCAGGCGTCGAGGACGTAACGGTCGAGATGACCGAGAGTCCCCTCGTGATAGCCGGTGCCACGGATCCAACCGGTGCCGTCGGCATCGCGGAGTGCGGCCAGGGCGCCGTCGCCACCGCAGTCGACGCTTCGGCTTCGTGCGGCGATCGCGAGGACGTGCAAGTGGTGGTCGTGCAGCCCTGGCAACAGCGCACCACCGGCCCCGTCGATCACGTCGTCTGGCACCGCCGACGTGATTGTCGAGGGCTCGGTCAGCGTTGCGATCCGCTCCCCGTCGATGAGCGCGTCCACCCGGCGACCTGCGACCTCTACGTTACGGATAAGCGTTCTCACGACAGCGCGACCTCACCCGCCGTCGGCTCGCACACCCGGAAGGTGTCAGTCGCGGTCTCGATCCACCACTCTTCGCCGCGCTTCACCACCCGGTGCGGCGGGTGAGCGAACCAGCCATCGAGTGACTCGCGGGCGACGTCGAGCATCGAGACGTCGACGAGGCACGCGTCCTCGCCGGCGAGCACGTCGGTGGCCGCCAGGGCCGCGGCGACGCCGGCGAGCGGGTCGGCCAGGGCGTCCGCTACGGGCAAGAGTTCATCTCCGTCGTCGACGACCACACCCGCGCTCGCCGCGACATCATCGCCGAAACCTACCGAGTTCGACTGCCGCCCCCGGGAGGTGATCGACAGCCACGAGGTCCCCGCCGTGACCGCTTCCTCCGCCAGCACGCCGAGCTGCTGCAGCGCCCGCGGCCGCGACGCCTCCAACACGAGATCGGCCTTTGCAATCAGATCGCGGAGGGTCCCGAGCTCCGTGCGGAAGTCCAGTGTCACGTGATCGTGGCCCGCCCGCAGACGGTAAAAGAACGCGGGCGTCACGCGCCTTCCGACGTCGGGGCGAGTGCTGCTCTCGACATGAACGACACGTGCTCCTCGGAGTCCGAGCAGGCGCGCGCAAAGCGGCCCGGCCCAGAGGCTGGTGAGGTCGACGATCAGCGGATTCGCACGCGGCGAGCGCCGCCCGAGCTTCGTCAGCCGCACCCCGGGACGCCGAGGGGCGGGCGAGGGCACCGCACCACCCGGGAACCCAAGGAGCGCCATGCGGTCGTCGGCGGCCTGAGCCGTCACCCCCAGCGCCCACGCGCTCAGCGTCGCCCACGGGTCGTCTCTGGCTGACGACTCCTCAACCAAGGCAGGGATGAGCTCGACGTCACTGCTCCTGGCCAGGCTCAGCCCGATCCAGCCGTCGGCGGCTCGCAACAGGCGGAACCTGCCGCCGGGTGACCATGGGCCGTTGCGGCGAAGACCGGTGAGAGCGGCACGTTCGGCGAGAAGATCGGGTAGGTCGAGGCTCAGCCGCTCGAGCGCGCGCCGTACGATCGTGGCGGCACGACCGGGGGGAGCGAGGGGAGGTCCACCGGGCCGTCCGGTAAGTGCCATCGCTCCCGAGTCCGCCCAGTCTCGCAGCGCATCGAGGTCACGTCCGCGCATCCACCAATCCCCAGTCGATCGCGGTTGCGACGTCGATCGGCGTGCCCGTGAGCGCGAGGTACGCGGTGCGCCACGGCCCGATCCGGCGGGTAATGCTCACCGTGCCACCCGCCCCGGGAATCAGCCCCATCGACAACTCGGGGAGCTGGAATGAGGCGTCGTCCGCAGCCTCGACCCTTCCGGCGAAGGCGGGGATCTCGATACCCGCGCCGATGCACGTACCGTGGAGGACGGCGCACACGCGGTCCCGGATGCCGTGTAGGGCCAAGCCCGCGCTGCGTCCCGTCCTCAGGACGTGTGCGGTCGCCGGATCCGCCACGGTGCCGAACTCGTCGAGATCGCCGCCGGAGCAGAAAACAGGACCCGCACCACGTAGCACGACCTGCTCGATCGACGGGTCGAGCGCGGAAAGCTCGAGGGCGTCGATGAGGCGGTCCCGCATCTCGCGCCCGAAGGCATTGCGTCGCTCCGGGCGGTTGAGGGTGATCGTAAGGACGTGAGCGTCGCGGTCGAGGCGGACGACGTCAGTCTGGAGGGTGATCTCGCGCCGAGGGCGTGTGGCGAGCCATGCCGCGAACTCCGGCCCGGACTGCAGTGTCGAGTAGGCGAGCGACTCCAACTGAAGACCGTCGCGCACGGGGATCCGTGCGGTGGACCGCAGCAGCATGGCCAAGGTCATACTCGCGATCGGCGCCGCGACGGCGGTGGCGACGGCCGTGTCGATCTCGGGCGCCGCGACCCATGTCCGTCCCGGTCCACCCGGTGCGAACGTCAGCGTGAGGTGCTCGAGTAGATCGGTCGCCGCCTCCGGAAGTGCGACATCGGACACTCCGAGCACGACCACGCTTGGCTCGGTGAGCTCCCGTATGGCCGCGCTCGTGAGCGCAATATCGGACCAGTCGGTGGTGCTCAAGTCGGTGACCACAACCGCCGGCGACGACTCCTCGCCCGTGACGCGCGCGGCCCCGTCGGCCAGGTCTTGCACATCGAGCGGATTGTCCATCAAACGCTCCTCAGCGAATCATCGCTCACGTTATTTCCTGTGGCTCGATGTCATCAAGGATCTCGAAGTAAGCAGGCACGACGACCGGCGGGCAGGGGAGCTCGGCACGCGTACCGATCTGCGGGACCGATGGGTTGTCGCCGCAAAAGATCAAAAGAAATCAACCAATCACAACCCGGACCACAGCTTGCGATGGGCCAAAGTTAGTTATTGACCGGCCGGTTAGGACGTGTCCATAATCACACGCACCGACCGAGTCGGTCAACGCGATGGACGAGGAGAGGTTGGCATGCAGGTCCGGAGAGTTCGAGGCCAGAGCCGTTGGGTAGCCCTCACGGTGTCCGCGCTTCTCGGTGCAACGTTGCTCAGCGGGTGCGTTTCGAGCGGCTCGGAGCCGGACAGAGCGCGCCCGAGCGAGGGTGCCAGTGATGGCAAGCCCGTATACGGCGGAGTGTTCCGCTATGCGTCCGTCGGTACCCAGACGAGCTACGACCCGCTGAAGCGCGGCACCCTCGACGCTTCGATGATCGGAATCTACGACACCCTGACGCAGTACACCGAGGACGGTACCGTCCAGCCGTACCTGGCCGAGTCGCTCGAGAGCGCCGACGCCCAGACATGGACCCTCAAGCTGCGCCCAGGCATCAAGTTCCACGACGGCACGGCTTTGGACGCGGACGCCGTGGTCTACAACATCGAACGCCACCTGAACCCCGACAACGCCTCGTCGGCCCGCTCGTACGTCTCCGGCATCACCAAGGTGGAGGCGGCGGACCCGCTGACGGTGGTGTTCACGCTCGCCACTCCGATCGCCTCGTTCCCGGTGAACTTGACCACCGCTGCAGGGGCGATCGCCTCGCCGACTGCGATCAAGGCCGCCGGCGACGACTACGGCCGGACGTCGGCAGTTGGTGCCGGTGCGTTCAAATTCGAGAAGTGGAACCCGGACCAGGTCACCGTCTTGAAGAAGAACCCCGACTACTGGCAGAAAGGCCTTCCGTATCTCGACGAGTTCCACGAAATCCCGATGAGTGACACCCAAACGCGCTTCGCCGCGTTCCAGGGCCGCAACGTCGAGGCGGCGTGGTTCCAGGAGCCCAACCAGCTCAAGTGGGCCAGGGACAATCCGAACCTCGCGGTCCTGCACGAGCCGTCGGGCGGCGTCGGCGGAACCGGGCTTGTGTTCCAGGTCAAGACGCCTCCGTTCGACGACATCCGGGTCCGACGGGCAACTGCTCTCGCGGTGAACATCGACGCGCTCAACCAGGCGCTCTTCCAGGGCGGCATGCCGGGCATGTACGGCCCGTTCCGCGAGGGCTCGTTCTGGTACACCGGCAAGGCGAAGTGGCCGCACTACGATCCGGAGGCTGCGAAGAAGCTCGTGGCCGAGTTCGAGGCTGAGAAGGGACCGCTGTCCTTCACGCTCGGCTGCCACAACGCTCCGGATCGCAGGCGCTACATCGAGCTTATCCAGAACATGCTGACTCAGGTCGGCATGGACGTGAAGCTCGATACGCCCGACGTTGCGCAGTACGTCGCTGCGACGTTCGCGAAGGATTTCCAGGTCGGTTGCTTCCCGAAGAACGGTGTGGACCCCGACCTTATCTACTT
Organism: Sphaerimonospora mesophila; assembly: GCF_001417795.1. NCBI lineage: Bacteria > Bacillati > Actinomycetota > Actinomycetes > Streptosporangiales > Streptosporangiaceae > Sphaerimonospora > Sphaerimonospora mesophila. The sequence continues at coordinate 132,927 of NZ_BCBX01000034.1, forward strand.
CCCGTCCTTCACCTGCGACGGACCGACGACGTCCAACTTCTTCGGCTACTGCAACCCGGCAGCTGACGAGGCTCTAATCCGCGGGCGCCAGTCGCTCGACCCTGAGGAGCGCAAGGCGGCCTACGCCGATTTCGAGGAGATCATCTCCCAGGACCTGCCGATGGTGTGGCACTGGGGGGACACCTTCTCGGTCATCACCCAGCCGGACATCAAGGGCTACGTCGCCCCGAGCAGTCCTACCGACTGGAACCCGGCCTACCTGTGGATCGCGAAGTGAAGTCCATGACCAAGACCGTTGTGCGGTCGCGAACGCCAACGCGTCCGCACCACAGAGCGCGCTGGATGGCGACCGGACGGGCTCTCGCCCTCAAACTGGCGACAGCGCTCGGGACGCTGTTCGTCGTCTCCCTTGTCGTCTACTCGCTCCAGGAACTGCTGCCCGGCGACCCGGCGATCGCGATCCTCGGTGAGCAGGCGACACCGGAGACGATCGCAGCGGTCCGTGCCGACCTCCGGCTGGACGATTCGTTCCTCGTCCGGTACGGAGCCTGGCTCGGCAACGCCCTCCAGTTCGACTTGGGCAACTCGTACAGGAGCGGGGCACCGGTCATGGGAACGATTCTCGACCGCCTACCCGTCACATTCGAGCTGATGGTGTTGGCGCAGCTGATCGCGCTCGCGCTCGCGATCCCGCTGGGGACGCTCGCGGCTTACCGGGTCAAGACGGTGTTCGACCGGATCACCACCGGCGGCGCCTTTGCGATGATCTCGGTGCCCGAGTTCGTACTCGGTCTGCTGCTGATCTACTACCTGACACTCGGCCTGGGCTGGTTCCCGACGACAGGTTGGATCGCATTCAGCGAGTCTCCCCTGGAGAACCTGCATCACGCGTTCCTGCCGGCCTTGACAATGGCGATTCCGGTAGCCGCCGTCTACCAACGACTGCTTCGCACTGACATGACGGCGACGCTTCAAGAGGACTACATCACAATGGCTCAGTCCAAGGGGTTGGGTACGGCACATATCCTCTTCAAGCACGCGCTGCGTCCGTCGTCCTTCTCATTGATCACACTCGCGGGTGTGAACACCGGTCGGCTGCTCGGCGGCTCTGTGATCGTCGAGGTGCTCTTCGTAGTTCCAGGCATCGGTCAGCTCATGATCCAGTCGATCTTCCTGCGCGACTTCATGATGCTCCAGGGCACGGTCATCTTCGTTGCGACGGCCTACATCGTCGTCAACGCGCTTGTGGATCTTTCCTATGGCCTCATCGACCCCCGCGTCCGCCACCGGTCGGCGTAAGAGAGGAGTGATTTCGATGGCTCATAGCAGGCTCGCGGGTAAGACGCCGCACGGCGAAGCGTCCGTCGTCGTTCCTTCCTCCGGCGATACCAAAACCGATGACGCCGCGGTCGCCCCGAAGAACAGATCGCTTGCCAGGCTGAAAGGACTTGGTGCGCTCTTCTGGGTAGCTGTCACCTGGCTGACCGTCGTGGGGGTCACTGCGGTCCTCGCGCCGCTGCTGCCCCTGGTGGACCCTGCCGCGCAGGACTATGAGGCTGTGGCGGTGCCACCAGGGTCACCTGGTCACATCCTCGGTACTGACAGTCTGGGGCGCGATCTCCTCGCACGCGCGATCTTCGGTGCGAGGATCTCGATGATCGTCACGCTTAGCGCGGTGGTGATCGGCATCGTCGTCGGCGGTCTGCTCGGCATGCTCGCCGGCTACTTCCGAGGCTGGCTCGAGAAGGTCATCATGGCTGCGACCGATGCTCTGATGGCATTCCCGGCGCTTGTCCTTCTGCTGGCCTTAATGGCGACTCTGGGTTCGAGCATCCGCAATCTAGTGATCGGGTTGGGAATCCTCGGCATCCCAGCATTCGTCAGACTCACTCGTGCGAGCACCCTTGTTTACGCACAACGTGAATTCGTGACGGCGGCGAAGTCGATCGGCGCCTTGAATCGGAGAGTGCTCCTTCGAGAGATCATGCCCAACATCGTTCCGGCTGTCGCCGCATACGCCTTCATCGTGGTCGCGTTGCTGATCGTTGCTGAGGGATCGCTCAGTTTCCTCGGAGTGGGTGTGCCGCCACCTGCCTCGAGTTGGGGGCTGATGATCGCCGAAGGTCGTGATTCACTGCGCACCACGCCCTGGATCACCTTCATTCCCGGCGCCTTCATGTTCCTGACCGTCCTGTCCTTTAACCTGGCCGGCGACCGGCTTCGCGAAGAGAACGACAACAGGGGTGGTAATGCATGATAGCCACGGTCGAAAAGGCTGCACCCGAGAATATGAATGCCCGAGAGCCGCTTCTAGTCGTGGACGACTGGAAAACTTATTTCAAGACATCGGGCGGTCTGCTGCGAGCTGTCGACGGTGTCTCGTTCAAGGTGGACGAGGGCTCGACCATCGGTCTGGTGGGTGAGTCCGGGTCGGGGAAGACGATCCTCTCCCGGTCGATTCTCGGCCTCGTGCGCTCTCGGCGGAAGGTGGAGGCGGGCGGCTCGATCACCTACGACGGTGTCGCGGTCAACACGCTCAGCCCGAAGGAGCGCCGTCGCTACTGGGGCAAGGACATGTCAATGGTGTTCCAGAACCCCATGACCTCCCTTAATCCCGTGCTGACGATCGGCCGGCAGTTGACCGAGGTGCTCACCCTGCACTTAGGCATGTCGAAGGCCGACGCCCGGATCCGCTCAGTCGAACTCCTCGAGAGCGTCGGTATTCCGGAGCCGAAGAAGCGCGCGCACGAGTTTCCGCACCAGTTGTCCGGAGGCATGCGCCAGCGGGTGACGATTGCGATCGCGCTCTCATGCAACCCGCGGCTCCTGCTTGCCGACGAGCCGACGACGGCCCTGGACGTGACCGTTCAGGCGCAGATCCTCGACCTGCTTGACGAGCAGCAATCCGAACGTGACATGACGATGATTCTCGTTACGCACGATCTCGGCGTCGTCGCCGGCCGCACGGACATGGTCGCGGTGATGTATGCCGGAAAGATCGCCGAGATCGCGCCGACGAAGTCGTTGTTCAACGAGACGCGCCACCCCTACACGGAGGCGCTTATGCGAAGCATCCCCACGATGGACGCGCCGAACCACAGCCGCCTCTTCACGATCCCGGGGCGGCCCGTCCAGCTGACAGGGGAACCAAAAGGCTGCAGGTTCGCGCCGCGTTGCCCCTACGCACAGGAGAAGTGCCTCAGCGACGAGCCTGACCTCGCGGTGTCGGACCGGCCTGGACACTCCTTCGCCTGCTGGTTCCCGGTGGGCACGAAGAAGGGCCAGGAAGCACTCGAGAAGAATCTTTCGGTCGGCCACACGGCGGCCGGAACCAGCATGTCGTCGATGACGGTACTGGGGGCGTGATGGCAGGCAGTGGAACCGCGCACCTGCGCGACGATGAGGATGTGCTGCTGCGGGTCGAGGACCTGCTGGTCGAGTACCCGGCAAGAGCCGGGCTCAAGGTCCAGGCAGTCGCAGGGATCTCCTTCGACATCAGGAGATGTGAGACGCTCGGCTTCGTCGGCGAGTCGGGCTGCGGGAAGTCGACGACGGGACGGGCGCTCCTCCAGCTCCCGAGCCCCACCGCGGGATCCGTCCTGGTCGACGGCAAGGACCTCACGAGGCTCTCGCCTCGCGACATGCGGCGTGAGCGGACCAAGCTCCAGATGATCTTCCAAGACCCGATCTCCTCGCTGAACCCGAGGCGGCGCATCCGCGAAAGCGTACGCGAGCCCCTCGCCATCTGGGACCGTGACCACGGCGACGGTCTCGAGAAGGTCGCGCGGGTCCTCGACCAGGTCGGCCTCGACTCCGCCACCGTGGGTGACCGCTATCCGAGCGAGCTGTCGGGCGGACAGTGCCAGCGCATCGCCATCGCGCGAGCCCTGATCATGGAGCCCGCGCTGCTGATCTGCGACGAGCCTGTGTCGGCGCTCGACGTCTCGGTACAGGCCCAGATCCTCAACCTGTTGGAGGACCTGAAGGAGCAATACGGCCTGAGCATGATGTTCATCGCGCACGACCTAGCGGTCGTGAAGAACATCAGCGATCGCGTCGCCGTGATGTACCTGGGCAAGCTCTGTGAGATCGCGGACGCCAACGCGATCGTGAAGCGCCCGGCGCATCCGTACACGCGCGAGCTGATCAGCGCCGTTCCGGTGCCCGACGCCACGATCCGCCGGCGAAGCGAGGAGAAAGCGCCGGCCGAGGTGCCCTCGCCGCTCAACCCGCCGAGCGGCTGTAGATTCCGCACCCGCTGTTCTCGCGCAGAAGCCGTGTGCGCGGTCGAGGAGCCGCAGTTCCAGAAGGTGGACGACGGGCACTTCGTCGCCTGTCACTTCCCGCTCCGGGGGATGCCCATGGTTCGGACCACGACTGAGGCGGTGGGCGTATGAGCAGCAACGGCAGCCAGACCGCCTTGCAGGGCGTACGTGTCCTCGAGCTCGGCGGCAGCGGCTACGCCGTGCCGTACGCCGGCCGCCTGCTGGCCGATCTCGGGGCCGAGGTGATCCTCATCGAGCCCGTCGGCGGGCATCCGCTGCGCTCGTCGGGCGGAAGCTTCGCCGATGATCCGGTGGTTGCGCGTCGCACATTCTCCTTCCTCAGCGGAGGCAAACGCAGCGTCGTCGTGGACCTTGACAGCCCCGAGGCGGCCGTGATCATGCGTCGGCTGATCGCCTCCTGCGACGTCGTCATCGAGAGCCTGGGCACCGATACCCTTCGAGTTCTCGGCGTCGAGGACGACGACGTGAGCGGTCTCGAACGTGCTCCGGTTCTGGTTCACGTGTCGCCGTGGGGCGACACCGGGCCATACCGCGATCTGCCCGCCACGCCGCTGGTTCTCCAGGCGGCAGCCGGCTGGGTGACCACGAGGCAGGAGCCGGGCCTTCCGCTCGTACAGGTCGGAGGGCAGATGTACGACTGGATCGCCGGATCGTTCATCGCGGCGGCGGTGATGACCGCGCGTGCCTGGACCAGACGGAACGGCACGGGTGCGACGATCGACTTCTCACTGTTCGAGTGCATCCATGCGACGATCCCGTACACCCGACTCATGACCGACACGAACCGCGAGCTCGGCCTTGCGGGAACGGGCCCCGCGTGGACGCCGTTCGGAATCAGGCCGTGCAAGGACGGCTGGGTGGGCATCAATATCCTGACCGGACAGCAGTGGGTCGACGCCTGCCTGCTGACCGACCTCGCCGACTTCACCGACAAGCAACAAGAGTTGGTACGGGGTGAGGGTGACCTTGCGTCCTTCGAGCGCCGGTTGCTGGACTGGCTCAGCGACCGCACCGTTAACGAGGTCGTCGATCTCGGACAATCCCTGCGCATCCCCGTGGTTCCCGTCGCGGCGGGCGGGAGGGCCACCTCGTTGCCTCAGTGGGTCGAGCGCCCCTTCTTCAGCGAACTGGACGACGACGGTGAGCCGTTCACGATCCCCGGTCCGCCGTGGCGTCTGAACAGGACACCAGCGGTGACTCGGCGGCCCGTAGGCGAGGCGGGCGAGGCGACTGGGGCCGTGCTGGACGAACTGGGACTCACTGGAGTGGAGAGAGCGCGATGAGCGAGCTACCCCTGAACGGACTTCGGGTCGTCGACCTGGGCAGTTTCTGGGCTGCGCCGTACCTGACGGCCTACCTCGGTGCGTACGGTGCCGACGTGGTCAAGGTCGAGTCGATCCAACGGCCCGACGGGTTCCGGTTCACCTCGACGGTCCCGGCACTCGGCGACCGCTGGTTCGACCGCAGTCTCATGTGGCAGGCGACGAATCTCAACAAGCGGGACGTCACATTGGATCTCGGCGCGGAGGAGGGCAGGCGGCTCCTGCGTCGGTTGTGCGAGACCGGCGACGTGTTCGTGGAGAACTACGCGGCGCGGGTCGTCGAGCAGTTCGGCTTCGATGAGGGCTCCCTCCTGGAGCTGAACCCACGCATGATCATCGTTCGGCTGCCCGGGTTCGGCCTCACCGGTCCCTGGCGCGACTACGTCGGCTGGGGCAACGCATTCGAGCAGCTCGCGGGTCTCGCGTGGGTCACCGGCTATCCCGACGGTAGGCCCCTCACCCCTGGCGGCTACATCGACCCCACTGTGGGCATGCACGCGGCCGTCGCTCTGCTCGCGGCGCTCGAGCACCGCGATCGCACCGGTGAGGGGCAGTTCGTCGAGATCCCGCAGATCGAAGTCGGCGCGTCGATGGCCGCGGAGTCGGTCATCGCCTGGTCGACGCATGGCCGGGCACCCGGGCGTCAGGGCAACCAGCACCCTGTGTTCGCGCCGCAGGGCGTGTACCCGTGCGAAGACGGCGAGTGGGTCGCGCTCAGCATCCGGGACGACGGTGACTGGGCCGCCCTGCTTACCCTCGACGGCCGTCCGGCCGGGCTCGCCGAGGATGCATTGGGGTCGCATGACGAGCGCCGGCGCCGGAGCGGAGAGTTGGACGATTTGCTGCGCGGATGGTTCGCTGAGCAGGTCTCCGACGAGATGGTCACACGACTCCAGGCGGTCGGCGTCCCAGCGGCCCGGGTGCTGACCCCGGACCGGTTCAACGAGGACCCGCAGCTCGTGGCCCGGAGCTTCTACCAGGAACTGGTGCACCCGCTCTCCGGCCCGCGGCTGTTCCCGAGGTACCCGATGACCTACTCGTTCGACCCGTCGCCTCCGGCACCACATCGCTCGCCCGCTCCGCTCCTCGGCGAGCACAACGAGGAGGTCCTGGTGGGCGAGCTCGGCCTCACCGTCGACCAGCTCGCGAGATTGACCGACGCGAACGTCATCGGCACGGTACCGAGAGGGGTCTGAGAGATGACGAGTGGGCTCATCGATCCCCGGCCGGTCGAGCACCCGTGGATGCCGCTCGCGGAGACGGCTCCCGGACGCGCGTCGAAGCACGCGCTAGCAGACGCCGTGCGGCGCATCGTCGACCAGGTCGCCCTGATCGACGTCAGCCGTGCGACCGCGGAGCAGCTCGCTGTCGTGCAGGCGGCGTGCGAAACGGCCGAGCAAGTGCTGGCCGGCATCCCGAGCCTGTCCGAGCTCGGCGGTCCCCAGAACGGTGTCGCCGAGGACCGTCTCCTGATCGAGCGTGGGCCGATCAGCGGCCGGAGCAACGCACTGGCCGCACCCCTGCGGGAATTCTTGATGGACGGGGACGTCGTGCGATGTCACGCTGTCTTCCGCTCGTCGCATGAAGGGCCGGCAGGCAACGTGCATGGCGGAGTGCTGCTGGCGGTCTTCGACGAGGTGCTCGCGTTCGGCCAGGTCCCGTCCGGTCGCATCGGCATGACAGGCACGATCACGGTCAAGCTGCTCGGACCGGTGCCGATCGGCGAGCGGGTCGACTTCGAGGCGAGGACGGTGGCGGTCGAGGGCCGCAAGGTGACGGTACGGGCACAAGCGCTCATCGGCGACCGTGTGGTGGCCGAAGCGAGCGGCATCTGCATCGTCAAGCGTCCTGAGTAGTCGCCTTCGGAATGAACCACGCGGCAGCGGTCGCCGCCAGGCAGATGACGGCGGCCGCACCGAAGGCCGCGGCCGCACCCCGGATGGGAAGGCCACCGTTGGAGATCACGACATCCATCATGGTCGCGGCGACCTGCGTCCCCACCGCAGCTCCGACGTTGCGGATGATGATGTTCATCCCGGCCACCTCGGCTGTCTGACGTTCGTCTACAACCTGGACGAGGAGATTGCTGATCGCAGCCATACCGCCGGCGAATGCCACTCCCCAAATCAGGGCCGCCGTCACGATGACCGGCACGTTTGCTGGGGCGGCGGCGATCAGGCCAAGAGTCAGTGTGCCGAGAACGCAGCCCAAGATCACAGGTAGCCGGAAATTCCGCCGGGTGCCCATGCGGCCGAGCACCGGCGAGACAGCGAAGTTGACCACGGCGACGGGCACCGCGACGAGCGCGGCCTCTGTCGCACTCAAGCCAGCACCACCGTTCTCCACCGGGATCTGCAGAAGCAGCGGCAGCAGGAAGAACGTGCCGAAGACCGCGGATCCGATGAAGAAGGTGACGACGTTCGTGCGCAGCACGACGCCGTGCGCGAGGGTTCTGACGTTGACCAGCGGCGACACGACCCGGAGTTCGTAAGGGACCCAGGCCACGAGGGCCACCACTGAGATCAGTACGAGGCCACCGCCAGTCGGCGCGAACCAGCCCGCGACCGCTGTATGGGCGAGGCCCAGCAGGAGCGCGGCGAGCCCGATTCCCAGCAGCAGCGCGCCCGGGATGTCCAGGCGGACGTCGGGCTCGCGGGCCGACGGGGGCACCAGGACAGCGACGGCGAATGCGGAACCGAACCCCGTGAGCACGCTGAGAGCGAAGATCCAGCTCACGCCGAGGTGGTCTATCACGACGCCCCCGATCGGCAAGCTGATTGCGCCGCCGAGTGCGAGCATCGAGCTGACCATGACGATGCTCGCGCCGACCCGACTCGGCTCCGCCGTCTTCCGGATGATTGCGAAGGACAGCGGTATCACGCCCGCCGAGACGCCTTGGATCACCCGTCCGACCACAATGGTCAACAGACTGCCCGCCATGATTCCCAACGTCGCGACGAGCGAGCCCAGCCCGTAGAGCGTCATCAGGACGAGCACGACTCGGCGGTCGCCGTACTTCCTGCCGAGCCGTGCCGAGACCGGCATCGAGACCGCGCCGACCAGGAGGAACCAGGTCATGATGGCCGCGACCCCGGTCTCGGTGGCACTCGTGCGCTCCTGTATCGACGGCAGGGCTGGGACGACCATCGTCTGGCCGAGAGCCGATCCGAGAGCGCAGGCGACGAGGCAGCGGATCGCGTTGGTGTGGGTGCGCGGTCCTACGCCGGTTGCCGTCGATGTCACTGGCGGCCGAGGATCAACCCGCTCGTCGGCACCCCGGTGCCGGCGGTGACCAGGACGTTGCTGAGCTCGTCGACTTGGTTCGACGACGTCCCCCGGATCTGGCGCACGGCCTCGAGCACGCCGTTCACCCCGTGTATGTACGCCTCACCGAGCTGCCCACCGTGGGTGTTGAGTGGTAACGATCCGTGGAGCTCAAGGTTCCCGTCGCGGATGAAGTCCTTGGCTTCGCCCCTGCCGCAGAATCCGAATGCCTCGAGCTGAGGGAGGACGAACGGCGTGAAGTGGTCATAGATGATCGCGGCGTTGATGTCCTCCGGCGCGAGCCCACTGGTCGCGTACAGTTGCCGCGCGACGAGTGCCATCTCGGGTAGCTCCACCATCTTGTCGTCGGGCCGGTAGTAGCTCGTCATCATGTGCTGGTCGTCGGCCGCGCCCTGGGCCGCCGCCCTGATGTACGCAGGCACGTTCGGCATGTCCCTGGCTCGCTCGGCCGTCGTCACCACCAGGGCGACACCGCCGTCGCTCTCCTGACAGCAGTCGAGCAGGTGCAGCGGGTCCACGATCCACGGCGAGTTCTGGTGGTCTTCTAGTGTGATCGGCTTGCCGTAGAACCACGCGTTCGGGTTGTTCGCGGCGTGCTTGCGGTCGACGACGCTGACGCGGCCGAAGTCCTCGCTGGTGGCTCCGAACTCGTGCATGTAGCGGCGAGCGAACATCGCCACCCAACTGGCCGGCGTCACCAGGCCGAACGGAAGGAGCCAGCTCATCGCGATCTGCTCGGCGTCCCCTCCGGTCGGTTGGTTGCGCTGGCCGACGCCGAACCGGCGTCCCGATCGCTCGTTGAAGGCCCGGTAGACGACGACGTACTTCGCGACGCCGGTCAGGACGGCCATCGCCGCCTGCTGGACCACGGCACAGGCGGCGCCGCCGCCATAGTGGATGCGGGACATGAACTTGAGTTCGGGTATGCCCAGGGCTCGCGCGACGTCGATCTCGGGGTTGGTGTCGTGGGAGAAGGTCGTCATCCCGTCGATGTCGGCGGGATCGAGGCCTGCGTCTGCGATCGCCGCCTTCACCGCCTCGACCGCAAGACGTAGCTCGCTCCGGCCGGACTTCTTCGAGAACTCGGTCTGCCCGATGCCGACGATCGCCGCTTTGTCGGAGAATTCACTGTGCATGTCGTGGCCACCTTCTACTGTTTCGCCAGCGCGGCGCCGATGCGGGCGAGGTGCACGTGCCCCGAGCCGAGCGCGAGCTCGTTGTACTTGGACCACAGCGTGTAGCGGTGCAGCGGGTAGTCGAGGTCGACGCCGATTCCCCCGTGGAGCTGCTGCGCGGTCGCGGTCACCCGCTGTCCGCCCTCGGAGGCGTAGAACTTGGCGACGCTGACCGCGTTGCCCACCGGCCGGCCCACCGAAATCAGCCACGCGGCCTGCCAGAGAGTCGAGCGGATGCACTCGACGGACAAGAAGGCGTCCGCCGCGCTGAGCAGCACCGCCTGGAACATCGCGATCGGCTTGCCGAACTGCTCGCGCGTCGACGTGTAGGCAGCCGTCATCTGCAGCGCCTGCTCCGCGACACCGAGCTGGACGGCGCAGCCGGCCAACGTCGCTCGCTCGATGAGCCAGCCGAGCACGTCGTCACCGTGCAGCAGTCCGCCCGCGTCGACGGCGACGCCGTCGAGCTTGAGCGAGGCCTCGGGCTGGCCGTTGGTCGTCGCGAGCTCGGTGATCGTAACCCCGGCTGTCTTCGGGTCCACGATGAAGACCCCGGTCGACGACTGTCCGGTGCTCGCAGGAACGAGGATCAGATCGGCGAACTGGCCGAACGGGACGCACACCTTCTCCCCGTCGAGTCGCCAGCCGTCGTCGTCGGTCGGGTGCGCCGTGGTCGTGACGGTGAACGGGTCGTAGCCCTGCGGCTCGACGAGCGCTACCGACACGATGGTGCGCCCCTCGACGACGCCAGGCAGGATCGCCTCGCGCCGCTCGGCGTCGGCGAAGATGTCGATCGCAGGCCCACCGACGGCGGCGGTGACCGCGAGCGGGACGCGTCCCAGGTGCTTGCCCTGCTCGATCAGGGCACTCGTGATCTCGAGGATGCCGAGATCGCTGCCGCCGACGTCTCCCGCGATCGCGAGGCCGAGCAGATTGTGGTCGGCGAGTGCCCTCCAGGTGTCCCTGTCGAACCAGTCGTCACCGGTCGGGGGCGGCGGCGCGTCGACCCGGCTCGCGGACACACGTCCGAAGATGTCGCTCGCGACGGACGCCGCGGCGACCTGCTCCTCTGTCAGGGTGAAGTCCATTTTTGCTCCGTCAACTTTCGGTCGGCCTGAATAGCGGAAGGATGAGACCGGGCTCGACCTCGACGAGCTCGAGGGCTACCGACATTCCGACCCGCACGTCACTCGGTGGAATGCCGATGATCTGCGAGACGAGGCGACTGCCCTCAGCGAGCTCGACGACCGCGACCGAGTAGGGCTCGCTGAACGGGGCGACGAGCGGGTGGTGGAAGACCACATAGCTGTAAACCGTTCCGGCCCCGCGTGAGACCAGGTATCCGCGGTCGAAGGAGCCGCACTGTGCGCAGTGTGGCCGGGGCGGGTGGATCAGCACCTTGCATTCGTTGCACTGCTGGATGCGCAGCTCGCCGACGGCGAGGCCGTCCCAGAAGAACTGGGTGTCCTCGTTAGTAGCCGGCCAGGGGCGCCGGTGCTGCGCGACAGGGGCATCCTCTTGCGCTGCGGCGGTCATCGCTTCCCCCTCGGCATCTTCAGGCCGGTCCAGGCCATGATCTCGCGCTGAATCTGGTTGTTTCCTCCGCCGAAGGTGCCGACGATCGCGCCGCGGTACTCCTGCTCGAGCCGTCCCTTCAGGACGGCCCCCGGCGACCCGTCACGGAGGTAGCCCGCTTGGCCGACGATTTCCAGCAGCAGGCGTGCGACCTCCTGGTGCGCCTCGGTGCCGAGGACTTTGGCGGCCGAGGAGTCCGAACCGGTGAGGGTTCCCTCGTTCAGAGCGGCGGCCATCTTCCAATTCAGGAGTCGGACGGCCTCGATGATGGCGTAGGCGCGCCCCAGAAGGAGTTGCGCCCACGGGAGATCGGCCACCGGTGTGCCGCCGGTGGTCTTCGTCGTGCGGGCCCAGCTGAGGGTGTCGTCGAAGGACTGGAACCAGCGTCCCGCGTTGGCGGCGAGGGACACGCGTTCGTGGTTGAGCTGGCTGGTGATGAGCCGCCACCCCTCGTTCTCGCCGAGGACGAGGTTCTCCACCGGCACTCGGACGTCCTCGTAGAACGAGAACGCCGTGTGCCCCCCGCCCACCACGTGGAGCGGCACGGTACGGAAGCCGGGTGTGGTGGTCGGGACGATGAACACCGAGATGCCGCGGTGTCGATCCTCCTGCCGTCCCGTGCGGGCGGCGAGCCAGATGTAGTCGGCGACGTCGCCGCCGCTGGTGAACACCTTGTTGCCGTTGATCACGTAGGAGTCACCGTCACGGACCGCGCGTGTGGTCAGCGACGCCAGGTCGGTGCCGGACTCGGGCTCGGTGTAGCCGATCGCCCAGTCCTCCTCACCTGAGAGAATCTTCGGCAGGTAGCGCGCCTTCTGCTCATCGGTGCCGTAGACCATCAGGGTCGGGCCGACGGTGTTGAGCGCGATGAACGGCAGCGGCGCCTTCGCGCGGTTGGCCTCGTCGAAGAAGATGAACTGCTCCAGGGCGGTCATGTTGCGGCCGCCGTACTCCTTCGGCCAGCCGACGCCGAGCCAGCCGTCCGCACCCATCCGTCGGCGGATCCTGGTCGTCACGGGGCCGGCGTGGCCGCCCTCGGTCGCCATCGCCGCTTCGACCGGCGGCGTGATGAGGTCCTTGAAATAGCCGCGAATTTCGTCACGGAGTGCTATCTGCTCGTCGGTGTAGGCGAGATACATAGTGGTGTTCTCCTACCTGTCGACCTTGATGTCTCAGCCCAGTTCAACGGTGATGCGAGCGACCACCGTGTCCTGCTGGTGCTGGTTGTCGATCCGTACGTCGAGGTCGGCGAGCGCGCGCCCGTCCTCGCGGTAAACGCGCTGCACCTTGCCGTGCGCGGTGAGGCGGTCGCCGGGGCAGTTCGTGCCGCGCATGTCGAAGCCGAGCTTGCGGACAAAGGAGTTGGAGCCCGCCCAGTCGGTGACGTAGCGGCCCAGGAAGCCCTGGTACCACATGGTGTTCAGGAAGATGTCGCGTGCGCCGTTCGACCTGGCGAACTCGCGATCGTGGTGAATCGGATAGATGTCCCGGGTGCCTGCGACGTCCTTGGCGAGCGTCGTGAGCGAGACGTCGAAGTGAAGGGGAGGCAGTTCGAGGCCGGCCTCGACGTTCTCCTTCGAGGAAGTGCTGGGGGTCGTCATCTGTCGTGTCTCCTGACGTTGGGCGGATCGGCGGTGGCTACTCCTTGCCTTGCTTGGTGCCGTCGTAGAGCAGCAGGACGTTCTTCGCGCGAGCGATCGGCTCGTCCTTGGCCTCGATCAGGAAGTCGATCTCGGTCGTCAGGAAGACCCCAGGCCCGACCTTCGTCTTCTTGATCCGACTGACGCTCATGAGGCGGTCCCGCTGGCCGATACGTCCGTCGCCCGGCCCGAAAGGCTGGAGGTACTCCTCGTCCCGGGTCACGTTCGTGGCGGTGACGAAGCCGAACTCACGCACTACCTCGTGAGCGAGGAAGGTAGGGGAGGGGCCGAGCGCGGCCTCCTGCTCGGCGGCCCGCTCACGCAGGAACTCCGGCAGCCACCACGACTGCATGTTGAGCGCCATCAGCGCCTGCGGCGGGGCGATCAGCCGTCCGAACCGGCTCCTGGCCGCCTCTTCTTCGTCCCAGTAAACGGGGTTGGCGTCCTCGACGGCCTCGCAGAAGTTCCAGACGGCCGACCGCTCGATCGGCCGCACCGACCATCGCGTGGGGCCGGTCTTGCCGAGGAACGGCTCAATCCGCGCCTGGAGCTGTTCGTCCAGAGTGGTCTGGCTCATGGGGTTTCCTCTCTCCGCCGGCCGAGTTCTGGAGCCGTGATGATCGCATATCATAGGAACCTACTTACCGGCCGTCAAGGAGTGGCTCGCCTGCTGATTCGACTGTTGGATGTCGAAATTCAATGCAGAAGACATGGAATATGGTTGTAACATGTAGGGATGCCGCCGTCTCGACGTACCAGCCTGGCCGACCTCGACCATGCCCTCCTGCTCGTCCGGAAGCTCTGGAACCTCCCTGGGGTTCGCAGGTTCCTCGGCGAGCGACTCGACACGACGATCGAGTTCGACCACTACCGCGCCCTCAACGCGCTCGGCCGTGCCGGTGGGGGCATGTCGGTCGGCGAACTGGCCCGTGTCCTGCACGTCGACTCGTCTACGGCCAGCCGACTGGTCGACCGCATGGAGGGCCGGAGGTACATCTATCGCGCCGAGGACGCCGAGGATCGGCGGCGCTCTACCGTCAACCTTTCGGCAGCAGGCTGGACCGCGTTGGCGACCCTCCGATCGGTGCGCATCGAGGCGTTGGGGGACATCACCCGCGACTGGCGAGCTGTCGACATCGCCGACCTCGCCGCCCTCCTAACCCGGCTCAACGAAACGGCCCGCCAGTTTTACGTGGAGGAGAACGAGGCGACTCATGACGGCTGACGATGCCGCTTCCCGTCGTGGCGTTGGTTCCGGCCGATTCGGCACCTGGGCTCTGTCCCAAGGTCCCCTTCGTAGCCTGCGGCACCCGCTGTTCCGGGCCTATTGGGCGTCGTTCGCTCTGACGCAGGTAGGGTTCTGGATGGCCAACGTGTCGTTGCAGTGGCTCGCCGCGCGCATCACCGACAGTGACCCGTTTCTGCTCGGCCTTCTCTACTTCTTCAACCTGATCCCGCTCCTGGTCTTCTCGCCCTGGGCGGGCGTCGTCGCAGACCGCTTCCCTCGGAGCCGGGTCGTTGCACTCAGCCAGATCCTGATCTGTCTGACGAGTTTGGTGATGGTGCTCCTCTTCGCGCTCGGCGCTGGTGAGCGGCTACTGGTGGTCTACACCTTCGCATTCGGGCTCGGCTTGTTCATGGCGCTCGCTGCGCCGTCCTCCCAGGCCATCGTCGTGAACACCGTCCCTCCTGCCGACGTCCCCAGCGCCGTCGGCCTGCAGGCGGCGAGCATGAACGTCGCCCGCGTGGTCGGGCCCGGACTCGTCACGCCGGTGCTGGTCATCATCGGCCCCGGCCCGGTCTTCGCCGTCTACGCCGCGGTCAGCGGCTTCGCGGGCTGGGTGATCGCGCGACTCAAACTCCCGCGACAGTCACCGCTGTTGGGCGAGCCGAGCACCTGGAGCCGCATCGTCCAGGGCATCGACCACGTGCGGGAGCGCCCGGTTGCGGGACAGGCGCTGATCATGGTCGCCGGCACCGCCGTGCTTGCCTCGGCGTACGTGTCGCAGTTGCCGGTTGTCGCCTACGACATCCTCGGCGGGGACGACGCCACCTTCACGGCGCTGGTCGTGGCCACTGGCATTGGCGCCGTAGGGGGTGCCCTCTTCACGAGTTGGCGGAGCTCGGTGCCCAAGATCCGGGGGATCGCCGTGCAGATGGCAGCGTTGGGTTTGCTGCTCGCGGCGATGATGAACGCCCTGTCGTACCTGGTCGTGCTCGGGCTCGCGGTCGCGGTTTCGATCCTCAACTTCTCGATCATGACCGGTCTGAACGTGATCGTGCAGACGGTCGTCGCCGAGCACACCCGCGGGCGTGTGATGAGTCTGCACGTGCTCGCCTGGGGCGGGATGGTACCGGTCGGCGCACTCCTATACGGCTGGCTGGCGTCGCTGCTGGGGCTTCCCCTCGCCTCGATCACCTTGGGTGGGTTGCAGGTCGCGTTGGCGGTTACGATGTTAGCGGTCGTTCCGCAGAGGCGGGGAAATGGGCCAGTAGTGGGTAAAATTGACGAGGAGGGTGAGCATGGCGCGGCATAGTTCCGTGCACGATGGCCCCACGACGCGCGACCGAATCCTCGACGAGGCGGCCTCACTCTTCATCGAGATGGGCTTCACTCGTGCGCCGCTGAGTGAGATCGCGTCTCGACTGGGCATCACCAAGGCCGCGCTCTACTACTACTTCGCGAGCAAGGACGAGTTGCTGATCGCGCTCGTCTCCCCCTTCTTGGATCGCATCGACGAGCTGCTGACTCAGAGCGCCGAGACCGGCGTCAACGACGTCCTCGCGCGTCGTGCGCTCCTGTCGCGATACGCCGACCTGCTCCGCTCGGACATGCGCGTGGTGAGCATCCTCAGCAGGGACTTCAACGTCAGTTCCCACCCCGAGATCTCGCCGCGGATCACCGCGCACGTCGCGAGCCTGATCGAGCTCCTCGCGAGCGCTGACGCCGACGCCGAGGGCATGGCTCGAGCCAGTGCGGCCATGACGGTCGTGCAGCGTGGTCTGTTCGTCCTTCCCGGTGAGCCCGCGGTGCTGCGGTCGATGCCACAGGACGCGCGGATCGAGCTAGTGCTCCAGATCGCGTACACGATCGTGGAGTCCCACGACCTGTCTCGAAGTCCGCTATGAGGCGGCGTGTCCACCAAGGCCGTTGCCGATGGAAACGGATCTGTTTCACAGAGCGACTCCACGAGGTGCGTCGGATCGCCGCTCGCCGGTCGGGGCCGGCTGATCGCGACCGGCGTCCGGGGTCGAGTGACGCCACGTCCCCATGACCTGTCTCCTCTCAGCACGCGGTGAACGGTCGGCTGCCTCCGCGTATCGGCTCATCGGCGTACGGAAGCCTCGGCGGCGCGCATGGCGGTGACGAGCAGATGCCCGGGGTGGCCGGCCAGGCGGGGGAAGGCCCACCGGTGGTGGCAGGCCCAGTAACTCGTCACACGTCGCTCGATGAGGGCGAGGAGTTCGGGGTTGTCGGCGAGGAAGCGCCCGTAGGCCTGGCGGACGGGGGAGCCCGGGGTGGTGAGGTCCCCGAGTGCGGTGTGGATGTCGGTCAGGATCTCCACGACGTACTCCCCGATCAGGTGCACGACGTAGGGGAGGACCCACGGTTCGAGTGAGCCGACGATCTTCCGTAGGTGGCGTTGGCGGACGTGGCCGTCGTGGTGGCGGGTGTAGAGGCAGTGGAGGATCGTGCACCGAAGCGGTGACAGGCGGCCGAGCGTCTCGGGCGCGGGTTCCGGGTGGTAGATCCGTCCCGGGATGGTGAGGCGGTCGTCGCCCACGATGGCCCGGAAGGATGTCATGGGGGAGTGGCCGGCGATGGGGAGTGCGTCGACCACTGCGGTGACATCGCCGGCGAGCGCGTCGGGGAAGGCACAGGTGAGCGACGCGTCGAGCCCGGTCGGCTCCGTTCGCCGGGGTTCGTCGAGGTCCCGCCACCGGTAGCGGACGTCCGGCAGGTTCTCCTTGTTGCCGCTGCCGTCTCTCTCCTCGATCGGCCGGAAACGGTGGCGTTCGTAGAAGCGGCGGGCACCGGTGTTGTGCTGGAACACCCACAGGCCGAGCCCGCCCGGTCGTGCCTTCTTGGCCTCCTCCAGCAGCGCGCTGCCGATGCCGTTTCCCTGGGCGGCCGGCGTGACGTACAGATGCTCCAGCGACTCGCCGCGCAGGGCGGCGAAGCCCGCGACCTGACCGCGTAGCTCGGCGACCCACACGGTGGACGCCGGAAGCATGACCTCGCTGATCCAGGCCCGGGTCTGCTCGTCGGAGTGCAGACGAGGCAGATAGGTCATCCCGGCACGGGCGGCGAGGAAGATCTCGGCGATCTCCCCGGCGTCGCCCGCCCACGCCGGGCGGATCAGCGGCAGCGCGTCATGCGCGATCAGATCGGCCATCTCCCGCAATCCGAAGAAGGCGTAGAAGGAGCCGGGGTAGGCGAGGTGACGTCCATGAAGGTCGGTCAGGCCGTCTCGCAGCAGGTGCCGGTGGCCGGGGCGCAGCCGCCCCCCTGCGTCCAGGTAGCTCCAGATCACACCCGCGATACGGGTGTCCAGATTCACCAGATCGTCCTTCAGCGCCGCGGGCACGTCGGGGAACGGCAGCCGCGTGTACTCCTCCCACCGCGCGGTGACGGTCCGCAGCGTCGCCTCGTGGGAGTCGGGGCCCGGCCAGCGCCGGCCGTACCGATAGCGGATCTTCTCAGCCGAGACCGTACGACTGTGCCGTCGTCTCTTGTCAGCGCTGCGGCGGCGCGCGAACTCGGCCAGCTCCACCTTCCGGGCCTCCCGGCTGACCTCCAGCACGTCCAGCGCGCGCAGGAGGGCGGCCTCGTCGGTACGGACGTCGCCGGCGCGGCCGGTGACGTAGGCCCAGGTGGCGTTGAACCCCAGGGGCATGTACCGCTCCACCGCGCAGCGCAGCGCGTGATACCGCGCGCCGTACGGAAGATTCCGGTCACGCATCCGCCGGGCGTGGGCGCCGAAGCTCATGTCTCCGTCTCCATCGCGTCGCGGGCGCCCATCAGCGCGGAACCGGGCAGGCCGAGCCCCTGCCCTGGCGGACACACCTCGTCCGCACTCCGCGGCAAGATCTGCACAGACGCGCCCACACCATGCCATGGCCGGTCTCCCCCTCGCCATCGACTTACGGCGACCGCTGATCACCCCGATGTGGCGACGTGAGCGAGGGGGGACCATGCCGGGATGGTCCCCCCTCGCCTTGATCAGGTCGGATCCATGCGGTCGCCGGCGCCGTCAGAAGCGCTGCCAGGTGGCTCCCGTCCGCTGCTGGAACACCCCCGGCCTGGAGTAGTCGCACACTCCCCGGGGGAAGATCGTGCGCAACCGGTTCCACTGCTCGTCGGTCCACTCGACCGCGTAGGCGTC
This sequence comes from Sphaerimonospora mesophila, assembly GCF_001417795.1. Lineage (NCBI taxonomy): Bacteria > Bacillati > Actinomycetota > Actinomycetes > Streptosporangiales > Streptosporangiaceae > Sphaerimonospora > Sphaerimonospora mesophila. The sequence continues at coordinate 151,597 of NZ_BCBX01000034.1, forward strand.
GCGTCGCGGCGTGGTCAATCGGCACGTGATGATGTCGGCGGTGACGTCCTCTCCCGCCACTTCCCGGGGGAAGGACGCGGTCGGATACAGCCGTTCACACTCGCCGGCCGGGTCGCGGTCGAGAGACTCGGCGATGAACCGCGGTTCGGTGTCGCGGGTGTTGCAGCCCTCGACCAGGGTGGCCGGCCGTGCCGCGGCGATCCGCTTGATCTGCTTGCCGCCCGGGTGCATGCCGTCGAGGTTGGTCAGCCAGTGGTCCATCTGGGTCACCGCGTGCCGCACCAACGGACTCTCGGTGCTGAACAGGCCGTATCGGGCGTCCTCCAGCAGGCTGACGTGGTTCGCCGCCGTGCCGTTGGCCTCCTTCAGCCGTTCCCGCATGGAGAAGGTGTGATAGCGGACGTGGATGTCGCCCCAGGACACGTCGTCCCAGTAGGAGCGGTAATCGATGATCGGTGTCTTGGCCAGCCCACGACCGCCGCTGGTCACCCGTCCGGTCCGGTAGGCGATCCGGGTGGCCTCGGGGTCGGCCTCGGTCCGCCGGGGTACGACGTTCGCGTCGGCGTCGAGGCCGCCGACGCGCTGGTTGAGGTCGAGGAACTGCTCCGGTGTGATGTGGCCCTCGTTGAGGGCGCCGAGCCCGTACTGGATGCCGACGTTGCCGAGCGGCCTTCTGGCGAAGCCGGTGGCCGGGTCGGCGCCGTACACGTTGATCGCATGGTCGTAGACACCGCAGCGGACGCCGGTCGGGTTGGTGGCCGGGTCGTACCGCAACCGCTCGGGCACCATCTCGCACTCGTGCCGCGGGTCGATCCGGGAGGCGCCCCGTGACATCGCCGACACCATGGCGGCGGTGGCGAAGCCCGACGCCCGGCGCTTCTGCTCGTCCGTCCACGGGACCGTCGCGCCGGTCCTGAAGTAGGTGTCGAGCAGACGTGCGTCGGTGAGGAAGTTGACCGTGCTGATGCCGACGTCGGGGAACGAGCAGCCGACGACGATGCCGTCGAAGATGCCCGGGTAGTTGTCGGCGATCTGGTGGGCCTGATACGACCCGCCGGAGCAGCCGTAGCCGATCGTGTGCTCGACCGGCCCGTGTCTCTCGATGAACAGCTCCTTCGTCATCATCGCCGACTCGGCCGCCGTGACGTCGTTGCAGTTGTTGCCGAACACGTTCAGCGACGACGACATCAGCGCGAACCCGCGGCCGAGCAGGAACGGGTCGGTGACGGTGCCGGTGCCGCTGCCCGAGCGGTACCACCCGCCCGCGCAGCCGCCGCCGAGGGTGAACACGGCCCGGCCGTTCCAACCCGCGGGGCGCGCCGTCGGAGACGGCTCGGGCTCGGCCAGCGGGTCGTGCAGCATGCTCATCTGGACCACCGCACGGTTGGCGGTGGTGGTCTCCATCCTGACGATGAACGGAACGGTGACCCCGAGCGAGTTGGTCGTCCTGGCCAGGTCGGCGGGGTAGGCGGTGGCCCCGGCCGGCCAGCGCTTGTACGCGTTGCCGGTGGACGACTGGTAGAAGTAGTCGACCCGGGGCTCGATCGTGCAGTTCGCGTCGAGCGGCTCGCCGAGGGTCCCGCCGATCACCGGGATGCGGAACGCCGCCGTCTCGCAGGCGAACGGCTGCTGGTGCGGTCCGGAGAACACCGGGCCCTGCGCCGGGTGGTTGACCAGTGTGATCGAGGCACGCGGCCGGCCGGGGACAGGCGCGGAGACCTCGACCGTGTTCTCGCCCATCCGCAGGCCGGTCACCAGACCGATCAGCTCGTCGGCGCCCGGCCCGGCCGTGAAGGCCGACGTGATGTCGGTCCGGTCGTTCAGCGTCACGCGCAGGCTCTCACGCGGGACGGCGCGGGGGAGCTCGATCCGAAGCAGCGAGTCGTCTCCGGTGACCATGTCGGCCCTGCCGGAGATCGTGGAGATCGTGAGTTCGGCCGGACCCGACTCGTCCGGCCCGGCGGTCACCGTGACCGTGACGGTCGCGGTCGATCGCTCGGCGCCGTCGCCGACCTCGTAGGTGAACGTGTCGACGCCGACGTACTCACGCTCCGGCCGGTAGCGGAGCGAACCGTCCGGCGCCGTCGTCACGGTCCCGTGGGCCGGCTCGGTCCAGGCCGCCACCGTGGGCGTGGTGCCGTCGGGGAAGCGGTCGTTGCCGAGCACGCCGGGTGCGTCGACCGTCAGCTCGGTCCCCTCCGGGGTGGTGTAGGAGTCGTCGACGGCCGTGGGACGCGGCGTGGGCGGCCCTTCGCCGGGTGCCCGGACGACCACCTCGTACACGCGGGCCGCGTCCGTGCTGTGCCGCGACTTCCTGGTGACCACGAGCCGTACGGCGCCGGCCACGATGTCGGTGGTGAACGTGACGACGGGCTTGGTGTTGTCGGTCGCCGTTCCGACGGTCACCCACCCGGCGTCGGTCCTGGCCTCGACGGTGAAGTCGACGAGAACCGTGTCGGCATAGGGGTTGGGCCAGCCAGAGCCGCTGTATATCCCGACCGTGCCGATTCGGGTCTGGGCCGGGAAGTCGATCGTCAACGTGGGCGTGGCGTCGCTCGCCGATGACATCCAGCGCGAGGACTCCGCGCACGTGCCGTCGATGGCGTTCTTCGCGCCGTAACTAGAGCTGTAGGTCGAGGACGCCGTGACGGTCGCCCCCATCGCTCGATGGCCGGTGCATTCGATGTCCTGCGCCGCGGCGGCGGCCGGCGGTGGCGCGGCCACCGTCAGGGCGCCCGCTGTCAGCACGGCGGCGATCGACAGCGCGATTGTCGAGGATCTCCGGTTCATCCTCGCGATCACGTCATCTCCTCATTTCGGGGGTGGGGGGGATCTGGGCGGCTACGCCGGCCCGTCGACCGCGTGCGGTCGACGGGCCTGCGAGCGCTCTCAGGGGCCGTCGGGATAGACGAGGTGAACGCGGATGTTGGTCCAGTTCTGCGGACAGGTCTGCGCCTGGCAGTTGCTCGGGTCGTGCACTCCCACCAACTGCGGGCTCTGCTGCCAGGTCTCGCCGTGGTCGTAGGAGACCTCGAAGTAGGTGGACTCGGCGAGGTTGTCCGGGTCGAACGTGGTCCTGGCGTACATGCCGAACACCGGTGCGACGGCCTCCCAGCCGGGCGAGAACGAGGGCTTGCCGTCGATGATGTACCGGTCGTCGTTGAGCCGTTTCGGATCGGAGCCGATCGGGCCGACGATGAGCCACTGAGGCCGGTCGATGAAGGAGTTCTGTCCGAGGTCGTTGCTCAGGAACTTGACGTGGTTGGCGGGGACTATCTGGAAACCGCCGCGTACGTTCTCGTCCCAGCTGAACCCGACGTACGGCGAGGTCGAGAACGTCAGCGCGCCGGGGTGGTTGGTGTCCATCTGGCCGACGTGGGCGAACTCCGTCCCGCCGAAGCGCCCGATGCCCTCGACGCGCTGGACGACGTCGGCGATCCGGCGCTTGTGGCCCCGGGCGTAGCCGACGTAGATCCCGCCGTTCCGCGAGTGCGTACGCCCCGCGACCGTGTCACCGGCGGCCCAGTTCTCGAACTCGATGTAGGTCGGTGAGGAGTTCCGTACCACGGGCCGGTGGGCGGTGAAGCGCAGGCGCCGCGGAGGAGCCGCGTCCGGGTCGCCGCGGAAGTGATCGGCGATGGGGAGCCAGGACTGTTTCGCCTCGTCGAAGTAGGTCAGCGGTGAGCCCGTGGGCAGCGAGCTCTTTCCACCGAAGATTCCCGAGCCTCCGGGGATGTCCGTGTAGATGGTGTCGGCCAGCCACTTGCCGTGGTCGGCGCCGATGTAGCGGTCGGGGCGGATGTTGAGGAGGCTGGTGGTCCAGTCGCGTTCGCCGGTGGCGGGGTCGAAGTTCTCGTAGCGCAGCGGGTCGTAGCTCTCCTCCGGCCACACCTTGGAGCGCAGCACGTAGACCGACGTGGCGAGCAGGTGCCCCGCGGTGCCGTCGACGGCGCGTGAATACTTCGACGCCCAGAACCCGTCGTTGGCCTTGACGGTCGAGGTCGCCGGCCGCTGGACGTGCCCGAGCACGGTACGCCGGCCGTCCAGCGTGACGTGCTCGATGGCGCCGCCGGTGACGTTGTCGATCTCGACGTGGAACTGTGCGATGAGACGCGGCCTGTTCTCCGGCATGGCGTGCGGGGGCATGGGCGCCCCCGCCATGTTGGTGATGCCCGACGGCGCGCCGCCGTCCGGCGACGGGGACTTCGCGAGGGGCGCCGCGTTGGCCGTGGTGGCGGGCACGAGCAACGCGATCATCGCGATGCTCGCCCACCACGGTCTGGCGGTGCGGCGCCGGCGGGCCGTGGTGGCGTGCGGGGTGTCCGAGCGGGCTGCTCGGCGAGCGGGAACCATGAGACGGCTCCTCCTTCTGGTGTTGCGTATTATCACGCCTGCGGTGCCGTCAGTGTTTCCAGCCGAGGCCGGGCCTGTCAATATCCAGCCTTGACGGATAATGCGCATCACCACCAAGATGATGCGCATTATCGGGCACGCATGATCGAGCACAGTGCGGTCCGTGAAGGAGGCAGAGATGATCACGAAGGTGCGCGGTGTTTCGCGCCTGGCAGCCGGTCTCGTCATGGCGTTGGCCCTGAGCGGATGCGGTGGCGGCGCCGGTGCGGGCGGTGGCGGTGGCCAGGACGCGGGCACTCTCCGGGTCTGGTTCCCGGGCAATCTCCCGGAGGAGATCGCCTGGGTGAACGAGAAGCTGGTCCCGGCGTTCGAAGCCGAGCACGATGTCGACGTCCAGGTCGAGTTCGTCGACTGGGGCAACCTGTCCACGCGGCTGTCGACCGCCTTCGCGGGCGGTACGGCGCCGGACGTCTTCGGCCACGGCAACGCCGCGGCGGCCGGGTACGCGGCCAACGACCGGGTGATCGCGCTGGACGACCATCTCGCGAAGTTGCCCGCCGACGACGTGGCGGACCTGACGTTCCTCGACCAGGGCAAGGTGGACGGCAAGCAGGTCATCATGCCGCTGCGAGGCTTCGGCCACCTGCTCGCCTACCGCGCCGACCTGTTCGAGGAGGCGGGCCTCGACCCCGACTCCCCGCCCGGGACGTGGCAGGAGCTGCGCGCCGCGGCGGAGCGGCTCGTCGTGCGCAAGGGCGACTCCATCACCCGATCCGGAGTGATCGTCCCCGCCGACAACCCGACGAGCATGTCGCAGGCGTTCGGTAGTTTCCTGTTCCAGGCCGGCGGGGACTTCCTCGGCGAGAGCGGCACGGAGATCACGTGGAACTCCGAGGCGGGCAAGCGGGCGCTCGGATTCCTCGTCGATCTCTACAACGGCGCGCAGACGGTGTCCACCGGTCTGGGCGAGGCGACGACCGGAGCGGGGGCGCAGCACCCGCTGGCCACCGGGCGGGCGGCCATGGCGGTGATCGACGAGGCGACGCTGAAGAGCATTCACGAGCAGGCTCCCGACGTCGCCTCGCGGATCAGGGTGGCGCCGCCGCTGAAGGACGCCGAGACCGCGTCGTTCGGCGGCGCCGGCAACGGGTTGTTCATCAGCGCAGACTCCAAGCGCAAGGACAAGGCGTGGGAGTTCATCGCGTTCCTGCTCGAGCCCGCGAACGCCAAGGCGTACGTCCAGGTCGTCGGCGGCATTCCGGCCCGGGCCTCCCTGGCCGCCGATCCGGAGCTGTCCGCCAAGCCGTACATCAAGCCCTACATGGACGCCGCGTCCCGATTCCGCGGGAACCCCAACGTCGCGGCATGGACGCAGCTGCGCGAGTCGCTGGCCGCGGAGATCGAAGCAGCGCTGCGTGGCACGGTGACCGCAGGCGAGGCGCTCGACCGCGCGGCGGCGAAGGCCGCGACCCAGCTCGAGCAGAACTGATCGCCGGACTCGAACGGATGAAGCCACATCATGGTGACTGAGACCCGGCCGGCGGGAGCATCGGCCGGGCCCGACCCCGCCGGACCGGTACGCCGGGCCAGACGGCGCTCGCTCTACGCGACCCAGCGCAGAGCGGGCTGGATTCTCGTTCTGCCGGCCGTGATCACGCTGGCGCTGGTGACGATCGTCCCGATCGGGTACGGCTTCTACCTCAGCCTGACCTCGTACAACCCCGTCGAGCGCGGCGGGCCCAGGTTCCACGGGTTCGACGGCTATCTCGCGGTGCTCACCTCCGGCCAGTTCTGGCAGGCGATCTGGGTCACCGTCCAGTACGCCTTCGGCACGCTGGTCCTGGCCGTGCCGGCGGCGCTCGCCCTGGCGCTCCTGGTCAACGGCCGCTTCCCGGGCGTCGCCCTGTTCCGGGCGGTGCTCTACCTCCCGCGTGTGGTGCCGCTCGTCGCGGTGAGCATGATCTGGCTGTGGCTGTACTCCCATGACGGACTGTTCAACTACCTGCTCGATCTGGTCGGCCTGCCGCCGGTGAACTACCTCACCGACGAGAACACGGCCCTGCCGTCACTGATCGTGATGCGGGCGTGGAAGGCCCTCGGCGGCAGCATGATCATTTTCCTGGCCGGGCTGCAGGGGATCCCGAACTCGCTGCTGGAGGCCGCGTCCGTGGACGGATGCGGGCGCTGGCGGACGCTGCGGCACGTGATCCTGCCCCTGCTCGTGCCGATCACCACGTACGTCGTCGTGGTCGACCTCATCTACCTCGCCCAGTCCTTCTCCGAGATCTACATCCTGACCTCCGGAGGCCCCCTGTCCTCGACCACCGTCGTCAACATGCTGATCTACAACGAGGCCTTCGAGCACTACCGTCTCGGCAACGCGAGCGCCATGGCGTTCCTGCTGTTCTGCCTGATCTTCGGTCTCGCCTACCTCAGTATCCGTACGATGACGAAGGGAGGCGGGCGGTGAGCGCGCGACCGAGGATCGGCGGGAGCGGCCGGCAACGGACGCTCGTCGCCGGGGCCATCACGATCCTGGTGGCGATGCCGTTCATCTGGATGGTGTCGCTGGCCGTCAAACCGAAGACCGAGGTGTTCGGCTACCCGCCGAGGCTCCTGCCGGCGCAGCCGACGCTGGACAACTTCTCCTACGTCTGGAACTCCACGAACATCCCCGTGGCGATGACGAACAGCCTGATCGTGGCGGCGCTCACGGTCGCGGGGAACTGCGTCGCCGCCACGGCGGCCGGCTATGCCCTGGCACGGATCGACTTCCGCGGATCGCGGTTGCTGTTCACCGCGGTGCTCGGCAGCGCCATGGTGCCGGCCGTCGTGCAGCTGATCCCGCTGTTCCTCATCGTCAAGGGCTTCCCGCTGGCCGGCGGCAACGACCTGTTCGGCCAGGGCGGCAGCGGGCTGCTCGACTCCTACGCCGGACTCGTCCTGCCCATGCTGGTGCAGCCGTTGAACATCTACCTTGCCCGGCAGTACTTCCTCGACATGTCGCCGGAGCTGGCCGACGCCGGCCGCCTGGACGGCGCCGGTGAGCTGCGCATCTTCTGGCAGATCTACCTTCCGCTGGCCCGTCCGATCGTCGCCACCATCGCCATCCTCTCCTTCACCGGCGCGTGGGAGGACTTCCTGTGGCCGCTGGTGGCCGTGTCGTCGCCGCAGATGCAGACGCTGCCGCTGGCGCTCAGCTCGTTCGCGGGCAGCGGGGTGATCCAGTACGGCCCGCTGATGGCCGGCACGATCATCGCGATCGTGCCCGTCATCGTGATCTTCATCGTGGGCCAGCGGCACTTCGTGCAGGGTCTGGGATCGGGAGGGGTCAAGGGATGAGCCGGAAGACACCCGTCGTGACATTGCTCCCCCTCGACGACCGGCCGGTGAACACCGATCACGTCGCCGGGCTGGCCCGTACCGCCGGGACACGGCTGTGTCTCCCGCCGGCCGGACTCCTCCCACCCCGGGGCGTGCCCGCGGACACGGACGACACGGCCCGGTGGCTGGAGAGTTCGGCGATCGGCAGCGACGCGGTCGTCGTCAGCGTCAACCAGCTCGCCTACGGTGGCTTCGTCGCCTCGCGGCGGACCACCGAGCCGCTGGCCGAGGCGCAGGCCAGGCTCGGCGTGCTGCGCCGGATCCGGGCCGGGCGACCGGAACGCCCCGTCCACGCGTTCGTGACGCTGATGCGGACGAAGCGGTTCGACGGCGCCGGGGCCGAGCCCGAATACTGGGACCGGTACGGCCGGCGGTTCTTCACCCTGTCGGAGGAGCTCTACCGCGCGGAACACGGGCGGTCGAACGCGGCGGCGCGGGCCAGGACGGCGATCCCCGCCCCGTTCGTCGCGGACTTCTTCACCCGGCGGATGCGCCTGCACGCTCTGCACCTGGCCTGCATCGAGCTGGTCGTGGAAGGGGTCCTCGACACGCTGTCGATCCTGGTCGAGGACAGCGCCGTCGAGAGCGTGTCCACGAGCGAACGGGAGTGGCTGGAGGACTGGATCGACCGGCTCGACGTGGGCGACCGGGTCCGTTGCCTTCCCGGAGCCGACGAGGCCGGCGCAGTGCTGACCACGCGGGCCGCGCTGGAGCACGCCGGACTGCGCCCCAAGGTGGCCGTCATGTGCCTCGACCAGGCCGCTCTCGGGCGCGTCGCGCCGTACGAGGACGTGCCCGTCCGCGACACGATCGCGGGCCAGGTCGCCTCCATCGGCGCGGACCTGGTCGACGACCTCGACCGGGCCGGTCTGGTGCTCGCCGTGCACCCGCCGGGAACGCCGCCGCGCGACTGGTGCGATCCGTCGGACCTGCCGGAGCGAGCGGGCGAGGACGCCGCGCGGCTCGTCGCGCGTCTGCGCGACCTGGCCGACGCCGGGCATCCGGTCGCGGTGGCGGACGTCGCCGACGCGAACGGCGCCGACCCCGCGCTGGTCATGGCGCTGCGCGACGCCGGTTTGCTCCCGCGCCTCGCCGGTTACGCGGCATGGAACACGGCCGGAAACACGATCGGCAGCGCACTGGCCCAGGGGTGCGGCCGGCTGCTGGCCGTCGGCGACCGGCAACTGGCCGAGCACGCCAGGACCATCACCCACCGTCTGATCGACGACTGGGGATATCAGTCCTCGGCACGGCGCGAGATCCTCGCCGCGGGGACGGCCGGCCGGATCGATCGGGTCGCGCGGGCATTGGAGGACCGTCTCGCCGAGCTCGGCCCGCCCGCCGATGATTTCCGCATCGTGCCGGGCAGCGTGCGCTTTCCGTGGGATCGTCCGTTCGAGATCTCCTTTGAGCTGGAGCAACTCAAGGAAGGGAATGATCGCCGTTGAAGGACGTACCTCGACGCAGGCCACGCCAGTCCGACATCGCCAAGCTGGCCGGCGTCTCGCAGACCACGGTCTCCATCGTGATCAACGGTAGGGAGTCGGACACGATCCGCATCCCCCCGGAGACCAGGCGGCGTGTCTTCGAGGTGGCCCGATCGCTGGGATATGTCGCCGATCCCGTGGCGCGCAGCCTGGCCGGCGGAATGAACCACCTGATCGGCGTCTACACGTTCGAGTCGATGTTCCCGATGAACCACCGCGACTTCTACTACCCGTTCCTGGTGGGCATCGAGGCCGCTGCCGAGGCGCTCGGCTACGACATGCTGATGTTCACCAGCGCCACCGGCTCCGACGGCGGCAGGTCGATCTACCGCGACGGCGTCAACCGGCTGCGGCTGGCCGACGGGTGCGTGCTGCTCGGCAAGGAGACCAACCGAGACGACATCGCCAGGTTGCGGGACGAGGGGTTCGGCTTCACGCTGATCGGCCGTCGTGACGTTCCCGGCCCCATCACGTACGTCACGGCGGACTACGCGACCGCGACGGAGGAGGTCGTCGACCACCTGGTGAGCCTCGGGCACGCGCGCATCGCCTATCTGACCGCGGCGGATCCGAGCGAACCGTCCGCCGATCGTGACGCCGGGTTCTGGGCGGCCCGCGGCCGGCACGGGCTCGACACCGACGGGCTCGTCCTGCCGGTCACCAAGGAGGCCGGACCCTCGGCCGAGGAGGTCCGCCGGCTGCTGGACGCCGGGGCCACCGCGTTCGTCGCCCACGAGTCGGTGGTCGCCCTCCGGCTGCTCGACCTGCTCGGCGGCATGGGTCTCGACGTGCCCGGCGCGTGCTCGGTGGCGGCGCTCAACGACCCACCGGACGCGATACCGGGTCCGGAACTCACCTGCTTTCGCATTCCGCGGCGGGAGATGGGGACACGTGCCGTCGAGCTGCTGGTCGAGCAGCTCGAATCGGAAGCGGAGCTCGACCCGCAAGCGGTCGTGCTGCCGTGCACCTTCGTCGCTGGACAGACCAGCGGCCCTAATCGAAAGGGATCATAAGTGACAGAGTTCCGCGCAGACGTACTGGTGGCCGGGGGAGGGCTGGGCGGCGTCGCGGCCGCGCTGGCCGCGGCCAGGAACGGTGCGCGCGTCGTGCTCACCGAGGAGTCGGATTGGCTGGGCGGTCAGCTCACCACGCAGCTCGTCCCGCCGGACGAGCACCCCTGGATCGAGGCCTTCGGAGGCACGGCGAGCTACCGGCGTCTGCGAGACGGAATCCGTGAGTACTACCGGAACTGGTATCCGCTGCGATCCGCCTCGCGTGCGCAGGTGCATCTGAATCCCGGTGCGGGCCGCGTCAGCCCGCTGTGCCACGAGCCGCGCGTGGCACTCGCGGTGATCGAGGCCCTGCTCGCGCCGTGGCAGGCGTCCGGGCAGATCGTCGTGCTGCGGCGGCATGTCCCCGTCGCCGCCGACGTCGACGGCGATCACGTGAGAGCGGTGAGCTTCCGTGACGTCCGGACGCGGCGCGACGTCACCGTCGCGGCGACGTTCATCCTCGACGCGACCGAGGCCGGGGACCTGCTGCCGATCACCGGCACCGAGTTCGTGACCGGCGCCGAGTCACAGGCGGACACCGGTGAGCCGCACGCGGCGGCGACCGCGCAGCCGTCGAACATGCAGGCGGCGTCGGTGTGCTTCGCGCTCTCGCACCACGCCGGGGAGGATCACACGATCGACAAGCCCGACGACTACGCCTCGTGGCGGGACCTGGCGCCCGAGTGGTGGCACGGCCCTCAGTTCGGCTGGGTCGCACCCCACCCGCACACGCTGGAACCCCGGCGTTACGCGTTCAACCCGAACCCCGACGACGACCCGACCGGCATCGTCGCCGACCAGAGCAAGGATCCGGGTTCGGACGAGTTGTGGACGTTCCGCCGGATCCTGGCCCGGAACCACTTCCGGCCGGGCATGTTCGACAGCGATGTCACCATCGTGAACTGGCCGATGATCGACTATCTGGGCGGGCCGCTCATCGGCGGCACGCCGGAGCAGGACGCCTTCCACACTGCGGCCGCACGGGCCCAGAGCCTGAGCTTCCTCTACTGGCTGCAGACCGAGGCCCCCCGGCCCGACGGCGGAAGCGGCTGGCCCGGCCTCCGGCTGCGGCCCGACGTCACGGGCACGGCCGACGGCCTGGCGATGCGTCCGTACCTCAGGGAGTCGCGGCGGATCCGCGGCCAGTACCGGATCGTGGAGCAGGACCTGGCGGTGGCCGTACGCCCGGAGGGCGCGGTGTCCTACCACGACAGCGTCGGGATCGGGGCGTACCGGATCGACCTGCATCCCTCGACCGGCGGGGACAACTACATCGACGTACCGGCCTGGCCGTTCCAGATCCCGATGCGCGCGCTGGTCCCAGAACGCATGCGCAACGTGATCGCCGCGGGCAAGAACATCAGCACCACGCACATCACGAACGGCTGTTACCGGCTCCACCCGGTCGAGTGGACCGTCGGCGAGGCGGCCGGGCACCTCGCGTCGTTCTGCGTGGCCCGTGGCACCGAGCCGCACCAGGTCACCGCCACGCCGGGCCTGCTGGCCGACGTCCAGGAATCCATGGTCAGGCACGGCGTGGAGCTGAGCTGGCCGAACGTCACCTACTACTGAGGCGAGGTTCTCCAAATGCGTTTGCCCGAATCGCGCCTGGCCGTCCTGGTCAGCCTGCCGCGTAACGAGACCGGTCTCGCCGAGGCCGCGCGGCAGGCGGGAGCCGACGGTCTGAAGGTGCACACGAACGTCCGGCATCGGGCCTCCGGTACGTCCTTCGGATCGCTGGACGCCGAGTACGAGCGCCTGCGCGACATCCTCGCGCTCGGCATTCCGACGGGCCTCGTCGTCGGCGCGGCGGGGTCCGTGCCGGTCAAGGAGATGATCGCGGCACAGAAGATGGGCTTCGACTACTTCGACGTCTACGCCGCCGACGCGCCGGCGGACTACGTCGAGGCGTGCGGACCGGTGACGGCCATGGCGGCCCTGGGCCCGGGCGACGGCCCGTCCCAGGCCCGGGCCCTCGTACGGCGCGGGGTCCAGGCGCTCGAGCTCTCCACGCTCGAACCCGAGCGGTACGGCACGCCGCTGACGCTGGCGACCCTGGCGCGACTGGAGGCGGTGGCGTCGGCGGCCGACGTCCCTGTCGTCGTGCCGAGCCAGCACGCACTCGAGCCGCGTGACCTCGCTCTCCTGCGGGATGCGGGTGCGGCAGCCGTGCTGCTGGGCGCCGTGGTGACGGGCGCCGATCCGGTGACATTCGGCCGGCGGATCGCCCCCTACGTCGCCACCGGCACGTAACGCGGACCGGTCAACGCCTTCGTCGCTCAGATCGCTGTGAACCGCGGTCATGGAGGACGGAGGCGTTGACCGCCCCACGAGCCATCGGAGCCGTGAGTCCGGTTGGACTCCGACTCGCGATCAGGGTCGGCGGGTTCTCGGGGTCGGCGGGTCAGCGCTCGCAGACGATGCCGTCGCCGTCCCTGTCCTGGTACCAGGAGTACTCGGGGTCCTTGCCTCGGTAGTAGGGCCCGTATCCGTTCCGGTTGGCCTCAGCGCAGGTGGAGAATCTGGGGTCGGTTCCCGAGGACGGGGGCGGGGCCGGGGTGGGAGTCGGGCTCGGGGTCGCTCGCTTCGTCGAGGTCGGAGTCGGGGCCGGCCGCTTCGTGGGGGATTGGCTTCCGGCGGCGGTCTCGCACTTGCCGGACCAGATGCGCAGCCTGGCGGCCCGTGCCTTGGCCTGGTCGGCACGCATGACCTTGATGTACCTGTCGTTCGGCTTGTACAGCACCGCCTTGGCGTAGCCGTACCGGACCAGGGCGCGGTTGACGAACGAGCCGCCCGAGTTCCACACGTAGAACAGGTGCCGTCCGTACCTGTCCTTGGGGTCCCTGTCCTTCAAGACGTAGGCGAGCTTGCCGACCGGCAGCAGTGCGGCGGTGCGCGCGGTGGCCGCGTGGAACCAGCACTGGCCTCGCTCGGGAGTGTCGATCTCCAGCAGGCGGACCCGCAGCGTCTTGCCCCTGCTGTTGACGACGTCGATGGTGTCCCCGTCGACGATCTTCTTGACCCGCACCGATACGGCGCCCTTGGGGACCTTCGCCGGTCGGGCGGCGGCATCGGCGGGCGTCACGATCGTGAGGGGGGCGACCAGCGCGGCGGACGACGCGAGAACGGCAAGCATCCGAGAGGAGAGTCTCACCTGTGACTCCAGATACGGAGGGGATGGGGACAGGGGAGAGCGTAGGTCGGATCGCGGCGGTTGAAGTGCATACGTGGTGATTGAGCGGCTTTCGTGACTCTCCGCTGGGGAATCGACGCCGGTGATCAAATGATTCGGAAATCTACAACGTAAAGGAGGTCGCCGAAACCGTGATATTCACCGGAGTCGGATTCGTTGTCAGAGGACCGTATCGTCGGTAGATTCCGATCATGACCGACGCCGACCTCACCCCGCTCCGCGTCACCCGACTCGCGTACGGACCTCTCGGCGCCGCGATCCCGTGCTGAGGCCGGCTTCAGCGTGCGGCGGCGGGGCGATATCACCTCCGTTGGCGGCGGGATCACCGGCCACCGACGAGGTGCAGAACACGGTGACCAGCACCACCTCGACCGCCGGCGCGGGCCGCCTGATCGAGCCCTTCCTGTGGCTGCGCGACTACGTCGCCGCCCAGCGGGCCAGGGCCGAGGGCGCGACCGCACCGCCCAGGACGCTGCGCACCGACATCGCGCTGGAGTCGGTGAGCTACTCCTACCCCGGCACCGGGCGCCCCGCCCTCGACGACGTCAGCGCCACTCTCCCGGCCGGCGCCGTGGTGGCCGTCGTCGGAGAGTACGGCTCGGGCAAGACGACCCTGGTGAAGTTGCTCGCCAAACTCTACCGCCAGGACTCGGGGCGGATCCTGGTGGACGGGCTCGACCTGGACGCGATCTCCACGACGGGCTGGCGTGCCCGCATCAGCGCGGCCTTCCAGGACTTCGGCCGGTTCCACACGACCTTCGCCCGGACGGTGGGCCTGGGCGATCTGGCGCACCTGACCGATCGCGGCCGCATCCAGCGGGCCGTACGGGAGGCCGACGCGCAGGACATCGCCGCCGCGCTGCCCGACGGGCTCGACACCCAGCTCGGCACCGAGCTGGGCGGGGTGGAACTGTCGGAGGGGCAGTGGCAGCGCACCGCGCTGGCCCGGGCGTCGATGCGCGAGGATCCGCTGCTGTTCGTGCTCGACGAGCCGACCGCGTCCCTGGACGCCCCCAGCGAGCAGGCCATCTTCGAGCGCCACATGGCCAGGGCCCGGGTGCTGGGCCGCCGCACCGGGGCGGTGACCGTGATCGTCTCCCACCGCTTCTCCACGGTCACCGGCGCCGATCTGATTCTGGTGCTGCACCGGGGCAGGCTGGTCGAGTCGGGCACCCACGCCGAGCTCATGGCGCTCGACGGGCGGTACGCCGATCTGTACGGCATCCAGGCCACCGCGTACGCCGAGGAGTCCGCGTCGTGAGAACACGCCGGCGCGGTGCTCACCCCGCCCGCCGGCGGCGGAGACGAGGCCCGGTACGCTTCATGCCGGGATGTCCCGGAAACTAGCCATAACCGACCGCCGTGGACAGTTCGTCCGGTTTGGTCGTGCTCCCGCGCCGCGTCGAGGGCGGCGGTGGTCCGCTCATCGTCGTCGTTCATGGTCGTGGCCGAGGGGCCGCGCCGGGATGAGAGCGTCCGCATGCCCTCCTCCAGGTGAATTCGGTCTCTGTACGCCGGTCTCTGTGAACCCGATCACGCGTCGCCCGCTTCGGTTGTGCCGTGCCGCCCGCTCGGCCGAGCCCGTCGTGAGCGTTCTCGCACATGGTTGCAGTGAATGATTGTAACGAATACAGTGTTCCGCCACCAGTGGGAGGGGATTCGGATGGAGGAACGGGCCGGTGATGATCTTCTCGCCGACGGCCGCGAGCGGGCCGGCGCCCGCCAGAAAGAGGGCGGCGGTCGTTACACCGTCGAAACATCAGTAACCACATAATTCATAACATTCATTTAGGGCCGGGCGCGTGCACGGCGCGTCTGTGTTGAAGGACCACCATGAAACGAAGCATTGTGACCTTGCTCGGTGTCGTGGGTGTGAGCGCGCTCGCGCTGACCGGCTGCACCGGAGGAGGCGACGGCGAGGCGGCGTCGGACAGCGTCACGTACGCGCTCACCGGCGATCCTGGCCAGCTCAACCCCATCAAGAACGCGACCGTGGCGGCGCAGAGCCTCGCCGCATTCGGCTACGAGTCGCTCGTGTCCTTCGCCGCCGGTGCCGACCCCCAGGGGCTGCTCGCCGAGAAGTGGGAGGAGTCGACCACCGAGGTGAGCTTCACCCTCAAGGACGGCGTCGTCTGCGCCGACGGCTCCCGGCTGACCGCGAGCGACGTCAAGGCGAGCTTCGAGTACGCCGACCGGAAGGAGACCGGGTCCCCGTACCGCGGCGTGTACTTCCCGGCCACCGGACTCAAGATCGACGCCGACGACGCGAGCCGTACCGTCACGTTCCACAGCGAGACCCCGCAGAGCTTCCTGCTGGCCACGATCGGCCTCATGCCGATCGTCTGCCAGGCGGGCTCGACCGACCCCGGCCGGCTCGACACCGAGTGGCTCGGCACCGGCCCGTACAAGCTCGCCGAGTCGTCACCCGGCCAGAGCTACACGCTCAAGCTCCGCGACGAGTACGCCTGGGGCCCCGGTGGCGTGACCGCCAAGACGCCCGGCCTGCCCGCCACCGTGACCGTCCAGGTCGTCGAGAGCGAGTCGACGATCGCCAACATGCTCCAGTCGGGCGAGGTGAACCTCGGGCTCGTCGGCGGCGACGACCGCGAGCGTCTCGACTCGCTCAACCTCAACGCCATCAACGTGCCGGCCCGCCCGGGTCTGGTGTTCTTCAACCAGGCCAAGGGGCGCGCGACCAACGACCTCGCCGTCCGCCAGGCGCTCGCCGGCGCCATCGACCGCGACGCGGTCGGCAAGGTGAGCACGGGTGGTCGCGGCGCGCCGATGAAGAGCCTCACCACGTCGTACAGCAACGTGTGCAAGGCGACCGACATCACCCCGGCGCTCACGGCCTTCGACCGGGACGCGGCCGCGGCCGCGCTCGACAAGGCCGGCTGGGTGAAGGGCGCCGACGGCACCCGCGAGAAGGACGGCACCCCGCTGTCGCTCGTGCTGCTCTACCCCGCGAACTCCGACAAGTCGACCGTGTCGGGCATCGAGCTCATCCAGCAGCAGCTCGCCGAGATCGGGGTGAAGGCGACCCCGACGCCGTCGCCGTCGTACACGGACGTGATCTTCCAGGGTGGCGACTGGGACCTGATCTGGGCCCCCATCTCGACGACCCTGCCGAACACGTGGCAGGGCATCCTCTCGGGCGACTTCCCCCCGAAGGGCGGCAACTGGACCTACAACACCAACCAGGAGTTCTTCGACCTTGCCGCCGAGGCCCAGGGCCACGCCGGCGAGGAGAGCTGCGGGAGCTGGGAGGCCGCGCAGCGCTCGCTGGTCAAGAACCTCGAGGTGCTGCCGCTGTACGAGTCCACCGAGACCAACTACGGCAACGGCGTCAAGTTCAACCTGAACTCGAACACGCTCGTGGTGCCCACCAGCCTGCGCGTGTCGAACTAGCCTGATGACGCGCTCGACATCCGCCACCGGTCGCCGCCACGGCGGCAACCGGTGGCTCCTCTTCCTCCTGCGTCGCACGGGTCGCATGCTCGTCGCCATGTGGGTGATCGTCACGGTCGCGTTCCTCGTGCTGCGGATGGCCGGCGGAGACCCCGTCCGTTCCGCGCTCGGCGCGACCGCCGACGAGAGCGTGGTGCAGGCCCGGCGGGAGCAGCTCGGCCTGAACGATCCCCTCATCGTGCAGTACTTCGACTACCTCACGGGACTGTTCCGCGGCGATCTCGGTGTCTCGATCATCACGGGCCGCTCGGTCACCGAGCTCGTCTCACACCGGCTGCCCGCCACGCTCGAGCTCGCCGGCCTCGCCTTCCTCGTCGTGCTGCTCGTCGCCGTCCCCGTGGGCCTCGGCATCGCGGTCATCACCCAGGGCAACCGCCGCCGCGGCGCCGAGACCGCCTTCACGGGGGTCACGGCGTTCATCGCCGCCATCCCCGAATACCTCCTGGGCGTGCTCCTCGTCATCGTCTTCGCCATCACGCTGCACGCGCTGCCCGTCGCCGGGCGCACCGGCCCCGCTTCGTACCTGATGCCGGTGATCGCCCTGTCCGTCTCGGCGGCCGCGTCCGTGTCGCGCATCGCCCGGATCGAGGCGCTCAACACGCTCAAGGACGACTACGTGCGCACGGCACGCTCGAAGCGGCTGCCCGCCTGGATGGTCTACTTCCGGCACGCCCTGCCGAACATGCTCACGGCGACGCTCACGATCGGCGGGACGCTGCTCGGCGCGATGATCGCGGGCAGCGTGCTCGTCGAGCAGGTGTTCAACTGGCCGGGGCTTGGCATGGCCTTCGTCGGGGCCATCACCACGAAGGACTACGGCATCGTCCAGGGCCTCGCGCTCGTGTACGCCGCGATCATCCTGGTCGTCAACCTGCTCATCGATCTCGTGCTCTCCCTGCTCGACCGGCGCACCTCGCTCCTGGAGACCTCATGACGAACCGCCGTTCCGGACCGCCGAAGCGCCGTTCCGGACCGCCGCGGCAGCCGATGGCGATCATCGCCGTCTGCATGCTCGGGGTGCTCGTCCTGCTCGCCGTGTTCGCTCCGGTCCTGTGGGGAGAGGAGGCCGTGGCGGCAGACCCCGACGCCATCGCGCTGCCCCCGTCCGGTGAGCACCCGCTCGGCACGGACAAGCTCGGCCGCGACATCCTCCTGCGCACGCTCGTGGCCACGCGGCTCTCGCTGGTGATGGCCGTCGCGGCCACGCTCATGGGCGGGTGCATCGGCCTGGCGCTCGGGGCCCTGCCCGCGGTGCTCGGCACCCGCGCCCAGCGCTGGTTCGCGAGCGTCATCAGCACGTGGCTCGCGTTCCCCGTGCTCCTCGTCGCCATGCTCACGGTGATCCTCCTCGGGCCGGGGACCACGACCGCGGTGGTCGCCCTCGCGCTCACGATGACGCCGTCGTTCGCGCGCCTCGCCCAAACGCTCTCCTCGCGTGTCGGCGGCTCGGAGTACCTCGCCGCGGCGCGCATGCTCGGCGTCTCCCGGCGGCGCCAGTTCACGCGGTACGTGCTGCCCAACATCGCGGAACCCGTCATCGTCAACGTGACCACCTCGATCGGGGGCGGCCTGCTCGCGCTGTCCAGCCTGAGCTTCCTCGGCGTCGGCGTGCAGCCGCCGGACTTCGACTGGGGCCGCCTGCTCAGCGAGGGATTCGGCCAGGTGTACAACTCGCCCGTGGCCGCGATCGGCCCCGGCGTCGCCGTCGTGTTCGCCGGCCTCGCGTTCAGCATGCTCGGTGAGTCGCTCGCCGCACAGCTGCGCAACCGCGAGCACGGAAGGGCGCTGCCGCCTCGCCGCCTCGGCCCGGCGCCGGTCGCCGAGCGGCCGGCGCCGACGCCGGCCGAGACCGAGCGCGCCGAGACCGAGACCGCCCCGCTCCTCGACGTCGACGGGCTCTCGGTCTCCTTTCCCGGGCCGGACGGCTGGATCCGCCCCGTCCAGGACGTCTCCTTCCGCATCCTCCCCGGCGAGATCGTGGGCGTGGTCGGCGAGTCCGGCAGTGGCAAGAGCGTGACCATGATGTCGATCGCGCAGCTCGCCCCGGCGGGCGCGGCCGTCACCGCCCGGCGGCTCCGGTTCGACGGCGAGGACCTGACCGGCCGCACGCCGGCCGAGGCGGGCAGGGTGCTCGGGACCCGCGTCGGCGTGGTGTTCCAGGACTCTCTCACGGCGCTCAACCCCGCCCTGCGGGTCGGCACCCAGCTCGCCGAGATTCCCCGGGTCCACGGCGGCGCCGGCCGCGCGAAGGCGCACGAGATGGCGGTCCGAGCGCTCGACGACGTGCGGATCCCCGATGCGGCGCGCCGCGCCCAGCAGTTCCCGCACGAGTTCTCCGGCGGGATGCGCCAGCGCGCGCTCATCGCGATGTCGCAGATCGGCTCGCCGTCGCTCATCATCGCCGACGAGCCCACCACGGCGCTCGACGTGACCGTCCAGCGGCGTGTGCTCGCGCTCCTGCGCCGCGAGTGCGCCGAGTCCGGCGCCGCCGCCATCGTCGTGTCGCACGACGTCGCCGTCCTGGCCGAGCTCTGCGGGCGGCTCCTCGTGATGTACGCCGGCCGGATCGTCGAGGACGTCGACATCGCCCTCCTGGCGACCCCGGAGCGGCTCGCGCATCCGTACACGAGGGCGCTCGCGGCATCGCTTCCCGACCTCGGCACCGACCGGACCAAGCCGCTGGTGACGATCCCCGGGGAGCCGCCGGACCTGTCGCGTCCCGTGACCGGATGCGCCTTCGCGGCTCGCTGCGCGTTCGCGACCGACGACTGCCGGACCGAGGTCCCGGTCCTGACCGAGCACCGCCACGGCGGCCGGGTCGCCTGCCGGCATCCGCAGGACGCGATGGCGACCGACGCGGCGCCCGGACGTGAGGAGGTGGGAGCCTGATGGCCGAGCTCGTCATCGAGGACCTGGTCGTGACCTTCGGTCACCGTCACCGGGCCTTCAACGCCGTCGACGGGGTCTCCCTGACCGTGCCGCACGGCACCATCGTGGGCCTGGTCGGCGAGTCGGGGTCGGGCAAGTCCACCGTCGCCCGCACGGTCGCCGGGCTGCAGCGGGCGACCTCCGGGCGCATCACGCTCGACGGCGACGACCTGCTGCGGACCCGCGGCGTCGACCGTCGCCGCCGGGCCAGAGACGTACAGATGATCTTCCAGGACCCCTACTCGTCGCTGAACCCGCGCATGACGGTCGGCGAGACGATCGAGGAGGCACTGACCACGCACGGTGATCTCGACGGGAGGCGGCGGGCCGCCTCCGTCCGCGAACTGCTCGATCTCGTACGGCTCAAGCCGGCGGTCGCCGGCCAGTACCCGTCGCAGATATCGGGGGGGATGCGGCAGCGCGTGGCCATCGCGCGGTGCCTGGCCGTACGCCCGCGGCTCATCGTCGCCGACGAGATCACCTCGGCGCTCGACGCCTCGGTCCAGGGCGCGGTGCTCAACCTCATCCGCGACCTCCAGCGCGAGCTGGAACTCTCGATGATCTTCATCACCCACAACCTCGCCGCCGTACGCTACATCGCCGACACCACGGTGGTGATGAGCCGCGGGCGCGTGGTCGAGCACGGCGACTCGGAGGAGATCGTGGCGAATCCGCGGCAGCCCTACACCCGGGCGCTGGTGTCGGCGATCCCGCGGATCGAGCACGCGGGCACCGATCACCTGCTGCGCTTCGCCGACGAGGAGGGGCTCCGTTGATGCGCGAGGAAGCCGGCGGGATCCTGCCCGAGCTCGTCCGCCTGCGCCGCGAGCTGCACGCCGACCCCGAGCTCGGCCTCAGGCTGCCGAGGACGCAGCGGCGGGTCGTCGACGCGCTGGCCGGCCTCGATCTCGAGATCACGCTCGGCGCTGAGCTCGACTCGGTCGTGGCGGTGCTGCGGGGCGGCCGTCCCGGGCCCGCCGTGCTGCTGCGCGCCGACATGGACGCGCTGCCCATGCGCGAGGAGACCGACCTGCCCTACCGGGCGCGCGGCGACGCCATGCACGCGTGCGGGCACGACCTCCACGTGGCCGGGCTCGTCGGCGCCGCGATGCTGCTGCACGGGCGGCGGGAGACGCTCGCGGGCGACGTCGTGTTCATGTTCCAGCCCGGTGAGGAGCTCGGCGACGGCGCCGCCCGTATGATCGCGGAGGGGGTGCTCGAAGCGGCCGGGGCGCGCCCCGTCGCGGCCTACGGCATCCACGTGGTGCCGGGCGAGTTCGGCGTCTTCTCGACGCGTCCCGGACCGATCATGGCGGGGTGCGCCGAGATGGACGTCGTCGTCCGGGGCCGGGGCGGCCACGCCTCCGCCCCGCACCTCACGGTCGACCCCGTGCCCGCCGCCGCCGAGCTCGTCCAGGCGTTGCAGACGTTCGTGACACGCCGGTTCGACGTCTTCGACCCCGTGGTGCTGAGCACGACGCAACTGCAGGCCGGCGGGGCCGCCCGCAACATCATCACCGACGAGGCGAGGCTCGGCGCGACGATCCGCATGCTGTCGGCGGACGCGCTCGACCGGCTGCGGGCCGAGCTGCCCGGGCTCGTCAGGGGCGTCGCCGCCGCCCACGGGTGCGCGGCCGACGTGGAGGTCCGGGTGCTGTGCCCCCCGACGGTCAACGATCCGGCCCGGGCGGCCGAGGCGCTGGCCACGCTGTCGGAGACCTTCGGCGCCGACCGCGTCCGCGTCTCACCCGCCCCCGTCATGGGATCGGAGGATTTCAGCCACGTCCTTCGCGAGGTGCCCGGGGCCTTCGTCTTCCTGCGCGCGACACCGCGCGACATCGATCACGAGACGGCCGCGCCGAACCATTCGCCGCACGTCGTCTTCGACGACGCCGTGCTCGCCGACCAGGCCGTCGCGCTCGCGTCGCTGGCGATGCGGCACCTCGGCCCGGGGTGAGGACGGCGACGGGAGGCACCGCCGTACGGAGATCACATGCCGGACGATCCGGCGCGTCCGGGGTCTGCCCGGTGCGCCGGATCGCCGGGGACGGCGCCGGGCCGTCAGGAGGGGGCGACCGGGGTGTGGGCGGTCGATCGGGCGTAGAAGGCCGCGAGATCGGCCTTCATCTTGGCCACGACGACCTCGTCGACGAACGTCATGTGGCCCGACTCGTAGAAGCGGAACTCGATGTTCTCGCGCAGCCGCGGGGCGAGGTACAGCTTGGCGATGTCGACCTCGGCGCCGAAGAACGGGGTCGCGAGATCGTAGACGCCGCCCATCACCGCGACCCTGAGGTTCGGGTTGCGGCGCATCGCCGCGGACAGGTCGAGGCTCACGACGGGCACCGGCATCGGTTCGTCGATGCCGGGGGCCTTGTGGTGCCAGTCCCAGGCGCGGGAGATCACCATGTTGTACAGGTGGCGGTAGTGCAGATCGCTCGTGTAGCCGAGATCGCTCACAAGGTGCTCACGGAACGCCGACAGGTGCGCGCTGTTCACGCCGGCGGTCGCCGCGTCGTCGGTCGCCGGATCGTGCGAGCCGGTGCCGACCACGTACTGGTGATCGGCGACGAAGCGGGTGTCGAAGCGGCCGACGACCCGGCCCTCGTCGGCGAGGAGGGCGTAGCGGAACGGCTCCATGCCGATGCGGAACCGGCGCCGGCGCACGAGGTCGACGTCGAGGCCGGTGAACGCGGCGAACCGTTCGGCGACCGCCTGCTCGCGGTCGGCGGGGAGCCGGTCGCCGAGCTGGAGCGCGGTCGCGTACTCGCCCTGGGCGAACTCGCGCGCCTGGTCCAGCACCTGCTCGACGCTCGTCGCGCCGATGCGCGACCGGTCGTGGTACCAGGCGGTCGCGGCGAACGAGGGCAGGATGTTGATGTGCTCCTGGTCGAGGCCGAGGTGGTTCTCCGCCCAGTTGAGCATGGTCGAGAGCAGCACGACGCCGTTGAAGTCGAGCCCCTGGTTCTGCAGCCGATGCACGAGCGCGGCGGCCCGGGTCGTGCCGTACGACTCGCCGAAGAGGAACCGGGGGGCGTTCCAGTTGTTCGTGAGCGTGAGGTAGCGGATGATCGCGCGGGCGAACGCGTCGACGTCCTGGTCGACCCCCCAGACCTCGGCGGCCGGCGTGTCGCCGAGCAGGCGCGAATATCCGGTCCCGGGGGCGTCGAGGAAGACGAGATCGCTGTGATCGAGCAGGCTGTGCGGGTTGTCGCCGACGGTGTACGGCGCGGGCGGGGTCGCCATCGGGGTCGCGGTCGGTGTGCGCTTCGGCCCGAACCCGCCGATGTTGAGCCACAGGCTCGCCGAGCCGGGTCCGCCGTTGAAGAGGAAGGTGATCGGCCGCCTCGGGGCGCCTTCCTCGCGGAGAGCGGAGTAGGCGACGTAGAACATGCTCGTCCTCGGGCGCCCGTCGTCGTCGCGGACGAGGACGGTTCCCGCCGCCGCGGTGTACTCAAGCGTGCGCTCGCCGAATCGGATCGCGTGCCGGGTCTCGACGCGTTCCTCCGCGCCGCCCGCGGTTTCGAGCTCGGTCATCCCGCTCCAATCAATTCATACGATTATGACGAATAATCTAGCGTCGGTGCCGGTTCTCGCGAAGGCGCCGGTGTCGGTTCTCGCGGGGTGCGGGCTCGTCCTCGCGCCTCGCCGCCGCGTCCCGGCCACTGTTGACACCTGTGACTCCCGTTTCCTATGATCGTAAATGATTATAACTATTTATGCGAACGCTTCGCGAGGTCCCCTCACATGCCCCAGCACTACACGAGTCGGCACTCCGCGGTGATCGGCGACGCCCCGATCGACTTCACCGCGGCGGCGGAGCGCGTCCCGATCGCCGACGAGTCCGGGTGCACGCTCGGCGACGCGTGGACGTTCGCGTACGTTCTCGACCCGGCGACGGCGGAGCGGCCGGTGCTCTTCCTCTTCAACGGCGGGCCGGGATGTTCGTCGGTCTGGCTCCACCTCGGCGGGCTCGGCCCCTGGCGCGCCGCCGTTCCCGGCGACCTCGACGCCGCGCCGGTCGCGCGGGAGACGCTGGCGCCGAGCCCCGACGCCCTCATCGACACCGGCGACCTGGTGTTCATCGACCCGATCGACACCGGCTTCGGCCGGCTCGCCGACGGCGTGGAACCCGCCGCGATCTCGAGCGTCGACCGGGACGCCGTGATCACCGCGCAGATCGTCCGGTCGTGGCTGGAGCGCCACAACCGGCTCGAATCACCCGTCTACCTGCTCGGCGAGAGCTACGGCACGATTCGGGCCGCGCTCACCGCGACGACCCTGCTCACCGCCGAGGAGCCGGTCGCGGTCTCCGGCGTCGCCATGCTCGGCCAGTGCGTGAACGCGCAGGAGACCACCCAGCGTCCCGGCAACCCGGTCGGGTTCGTCGCCGCGCTCCCGCTGCTCGCCGCCACCGCGTGGTACCACGGGAAGAGCGCGCACGGCGCGCTCACTTTGGACGAGGTGGTGCGCCTGGCGCACGCGTTCGCCGTGGACGAGTACGCGTCGGCGCTGCTCACCGGCGAGATGCCCGACCCCGTCGTCGAGCGGCTGGCGGGCTTCACCGGGCTCGGCCCGGCGGAACTCCGGGCGCGCCGGCTGCGGGTCGACAAGGAGGAGTACCGCAGGCTGCTCCTGGCCGACCGGGGGCTCGTGCTCGGGCTGACCGACGCCCGCTACACCCTGCCCGCCCCGGCCGGCGCGGGCGAGCCGCACGTCGACGCCGCGTCCGTACGACTCGGTCCCGTCTTCTACGCCGCGGCGCGGCGGCTGTTCACCGAGCACCTGGGGATCGCGGGCGAGCACCGCTACCGCGTCGCGGTCGCCGCACACGAACGCTGGAACTACCTCGAGGGCGCGGCCGTCGCGCGGTTCGGCGGCAGCGCGCTGCCCTCGCCCTTCGCGATGTTCGACTACCCGGCCCACCTCGTGGCGCTGCTGCGCGCCAACGCCGGCGCGCGCCTGTTCTTCGGCACCGGGCACTTCGACACGCTGACGACCGTCGGCTCGCTCGAACATCTGCGTGCGCAGTACGGACTGCCGGCCGGGCGCCTGCGCGAGGGGCGCTACCCGGCCGGGCACATGATGTACACCGATCCCCGCAGCCTGGCCGCGTTGTCGGCCGACCTCAGGGACTTCGTCCGCGAGGGAACGGCGTGATCGGCGACGCCGGGCGCGCGTCCGCGCGACCCGGTCTCGGCACACTCGCGCGGCGGACGGCCGCCGCGCTCGGCAACGGCAGGGAAGGGAAGTGAGCATGGCGGAGGTCGCATTCGTCGGCGGCCGCGTGGTGACCGGCACCGGCCGCGTCATCGACCGCGGCACGGTCCTGGTGCGAAACGGCGTCATCGAGCGCGTCGACGACGATCCGCGCGTACCCGAGGGCGTCCCCATCGTGGCGGCCGACGGGCGCTGGGTGCTCCCCGGGTTCGTCGACACGCACACCCACATCGGCGCCCACGAGGACGGCGAGGGCCCGGCGGGCGCGGACGCCAGCGAGGTCAGCGCACCCGACATGTCCGCCGTGCGGGCCATCGACGCCGTCAACATCGAGGACCGCGCGTTCCGGGACGCGCTCGCGGGCGGGGTCACGACCGTCGTCGTGAAGCCCGGATCGGGCAACCCGATCGGCGGGACGAGCGTGGCGATGAAGACCTGGGGCGGCCGGACCGTCGACGAGCAGGTCGTGAAGCATCCCGTCGGGGTGAAGTCGGCACTGGGCGAGAACCCCAAGAACGCCTGGGGGGAGCGCGGCCAGATGCCGCGCACGCGGCTCGGCATCGCGCTCGTCATCAGGAAGGCGCTCGTCGAGGCCGGAGAGTACGCCGCCCGGCGGGCCGACGCCCGGGAGAAGGGCGAGTTCTTCGCCCGCGATCTCGGCAAGGAGGTGCTGGCCGCCGCGCTCGCGGGCGACCTCGTCTGGGACCAGCACGCGCACCGCCACGACGACATCGCGACCGCGCTGCGGATCGCCGCCGAGTTCCGGCTCCGCCTCGTGCTCAACCACGGCACCGAGGCCCACCGGCACGCCGCCGAGCTGGCGGAACGCGGCGTGCCCGTCATCTTCGGCCCGGTGCTCACCACCCGGGGCAAGGTCGAGACCCGAGAGGCCTCCGTGAACAATCTCGTCGCGCTGACGCGCGCCGGCGTCCGCACCGCCATCTGCACCGATCACCCGGTGGTGCCGATCGATGCCCTCGTCCTGCAGGCGGCCGTCGCCCGGAGAGCCGGACTGACCTGGGACGAGGCGATAGCGGCGATCAGCTCTGCCGCCGCCGGGATCGCCGGGCTCGACGAGCGCGTCGGCGCCATCGAGCCCGGCCGCGACGGGGACGTCGTGGTGTGGAGCGGCGACCCGCTCGAGCTCGGCTCGACCGTCGAGCGCGTCCACATCCTCGGCCGGGAGGTCTACCGAGTCGAGAACGGCGCGCCCATCGTGGCGGATCGGTGGGCCGGGCGATGAGCGCGTCGACGCCCGAGTCGCTGCGTGAGGACGCCGCCGGACTGGCGGAAGACCTCATCGCACTCCGCCGCCGGCTGCATCGCGAACCCGAGGTGGGCTTCGAGCTGCCGCGCACCCAGGCGGCGATCATCGAGGCGCTCGAGCCCCTCGGCCTGGAGATCCGTACGGGTGAGCGCCTCAGCTCCGTCACCGCCGTCCTGCGCGGGGACCGGCCCGGCCCCTCGGTGCTGCTGCGGGCCGACATGGACGCGCTCGCGATCCGCGAGGAGACCGGCCTCGAGTTCGCGTCGCGGAACGACGCGATGCACGCCTGCGGCCACGATCTGCACGTCGCCGGCCTCGTCGGCGCGGCGCGGCTGCTCGCGGCCCGGCGATCGCGGATCCACGGTTCCGTCGTCCTCATGTTCCAGCCGGGGGAGGAGGCCGGCGGGGGAGCGCCCCTGATGATCGAGGAGGGGGTTCTCGACGCGGCCGGACAGCGCGTCGAGGCGGCGTACGGCATCCACGTCCTGCCCGGTGCGCCCGGCACGTTCTCCACGCGCCCCGGCCCGCTCATGGGCGGTGCGAACGTGCTGCGCGTCCGGGTCGCCGGACGGGGCGGACACGGCTCGCGCCCGCATGAGGCGGTCGACCCGGTGCCGGTGCTCGCCGAGATCGTGCTCGCGCTCCAGACGTACGTCACCCGCCGCGTCTCGGTGTTCGACCCGGTCGTCATCTCGGTGGCGAAGCTCTCGGCGGGTGAGGTGCTGAACGCGATCCCGGAGCGCGCCGAGCTCGCCGGGACGGTCCGCACCATGTCGAAGGCGTCGGCGGAACGCCTGGCGGCCGACCTGCCCGCGCTCGCGACGCGTATCGCCGAGGCGCACGGCTGCCGCGCGGAGACGGAGTTCGAGGTCGTCTATCCGGTCACCGTCAACGACGCGGAGCGTGCGGAGACCGCTCTCCACACGCTGACCGAGACCTTCGGGGCCGACCGCGTGCAACGGCTCGAGTCGCCCATCATGGCCTCGGAGGACTTCTCGTTCGTGCTCGACGAGGTGCCCGGAGCCTTCGTGTTCCTGGGGGCGACACCCGCTCACCTCGACCCGGCGCAGGCCGAGATGAACCACTCGCCTCGGGCGGTCTTCGACGACGGCGTGCTCGCCGACCAGGCCGCGGCGCTCGCCGCGCTGGCGCTGCGGCACGTCGCGGCCAGGGATCGGGCGGTCCGGGATTGAAACGTGGGCGCCGGCGCGCGTCGGTCCGCCGCGCCGGCGCCCACGGGTCAGGACCGCCGCAGCAGCTCTGCGGCGAGGGTGAGGAAGCGGTCGTTCTCCTCGGCAGCGCCGATGGTGACCCGCAGCCCGTCCGTGCCGTACGCCCGCAGGATCACCCCGCGCTCCTCGAAAGCGGCGGCCTTGGCGGGGCCGTCGGGGATCGGCATGAACACGAAGTTGGCCTGGCCGGGCACGACGGGCACGCCCAGGCGGATCAGCTCGTCGGTCACCCGGGTCCGCTCCCCGACGACGAGCGCGATGCGCCGTTCGATCTCGGCGGCGGCCTCGGGGGCCAGCGCGGCGAGGGCGCCGGCCTGGGCCAGGGTGGAGACCGAGAATCCGACGATCGCCTTCCTGACCATCTCGGCCGTCTCCGGCCGGGTCACGCAGTAGCCCACCCGCAGTCCGGCCAGGCCGTACGCCTTGGAGAACGTGCGCAGCACGGCGATGTTGGGCCGCTCGGCGACGAGGTCGACGCCGGACGGCGAGTGCGGGTCGGTGACGAAGTCGCGGTAGGCCTCGTCCAGCACGAGCAGCACGTCGTCGGGCAGCGCGTCGAGCAGCCGGTCGAGCTCGGCGCGGGACACCACGGTGCCGGTCGGGTTGTTCGGGTTGCACACGATGACCATCCGGGTCCGGTCGGTCACCGCGGCCGCCATCGCCGCCGTGTCGTGGGTGTACCGGTCGTCCAGCGGGACGGTGACCGCGGTCGCCCCCGAGACGGCGGTCACGATCGGGTAGCTCTCGAAGGCCCGCCACGCGTAGAGGATCTCGTCGCCGGGACCGGCGAGGACCGAGGCCAGGACCTGCAGCAGCGCGCCCGAGCCGTTGTCCACGACCACCTGCGAGGGATCCACACCGTGCCGCTTCGCCAGTGCCTCGGTCAGCTCCACCCGGTGGAAGTCGGGGTAGCGGTTCAGGGTGGCGGCGGCCCGTGAGATCGCCTCCAGCACGGCCGGCAGCGGCCCGAACGGCATCTCGTTGGACGAGAGCTTGACCTGGGAACGGCCGGCCGCGGGAGCCCGGCCCGGCTTGTAGGCGACCAACGCGTCGATGGCGGCACGGTGCTTGACGGTCATCTCACTCCCTAGGACAGAAGAAATCACATGAATCTATATAATGGTTTCCCTTGATTCGCAAGACGACGGAGGGGCCGGCGCCCGCGGGCGCCGGCCCCTCCGGGGGTCGCCGAGATCAGCGGTCGTCGCGCGTCAGCCCGCGGTGGCGCAGGGCCATGGCCTCGGCGCCGCGCTGGTCGCCGCGGATGACCGCCTCGACCAGATCGACGTGCACCTGGAGCCGGTCGGCCGAGCCCTTGCGGAAGTCCTCGGCGGAGATGGCCGAGGACAGCTCTCTGCTGATGTAGTCGACCAGCCGGGTGTACATGGTCCGCAACAGGATGTTGGGGGAGATCATGGCGAGCCTGCGGTGCAGGTCCCAGTTGCGGCGCTGGGCCTCGGCGGCGTCCGGCCAGGACCGGCGCAGCTGTTCGACCATCTCGACCAGCTCGTCGATGTCCTGCTCGGTGCGGTGGGCCGCCGCGTCGAGCGCCACCTCCTGGTCGAGCACGTCCAGGACGGCCAGGCAGTGCTTCACCGACGCGCCGTCGGCGCCGAGCTGGAGCATGTCGTGGCCGAGCCGTACCAGTGGCGACTGCTCGGCGACGAAGATGCCGCCGCCCGGCCCGGGGCGTACGTCCAGCACGCCGCGCAGCCGCAGCACGCGGATCGCCTCGGCCAGCGTCGCGGGAGCCACTCCGAACTGCTGGCGGAGCTCGTCCTTGGTGCCCAGGCGGTGGCCCGGCGCGAGGCGGTTGCGGCGAATCGCGTTCTCGAGGCGCTCGACCAGCGTCTCTGCGATCGACGACCGCGCGTCGCTGCGGTCGAAGGTCACCTGGGTGACCGCGTCTGCGTCGTACATTCCGGCTTCTCCCTCGACGGCGACCCGTCAACTGTAGATCGTTCGCCGCGGTGGCGGAGTCTCTTCCACGCGTCCTCGATCCATAGGAACCATACAAATGGTTGACACTCTCCCTCTACTGCCATAACCATATATATGGTTTATGAAGTCAGGGTGGGGTGGAGCATCTCAGTCGGTGCTCACCGAGGCCGAGCGTGCCGCCAGGGACACGATCTTCCTCCGCGTCTCCCGCCCCCGTGCGTCCCACCCGGTCCCCCGCCGATGAGCTTCCCTAAGGAGATACATGAACATGACGGGCGGCGAGGCTCTCGCCCGTTCGCTGGCCGCCAACGGCGTCAGCCAGGTATTCGGCATCCCGGGCGTGCAGCTCGACCACGCGGCGGACGCGCTCTACCACGCGAGCGACCACATCGCGTTCACCTGCGTGCGCAACGAGCAGGCCGCCTCCTACATGGCCGACGGCTACGCCCGCTCCACGGGACGGCCCGGCGTCTCGATGACGGTGCCGGGACCGGGCATGCTGAACGGCCTGGCCGGGCTCGCCACCGCGTACGCCTGTTCCTCTCCGCTGCTCTACATCTGCGGGCAGATCGACTCGGGGGCCATCGGCAGGGGGCTCGGCGCGCTGCACGAGATCCCCGACCAGAGCGGCATCCTGCGCTCGCTCACCAAGTGGAGCGCCCTGGCCTCCCGCCCCGAGGAGATTCCCGGCCTGGTCCACCGCGCCTTCGCCGAGATGCGCTCCGGCCGGCCCCGCCCGGTCGGCCTGGAGATCCCGCCGGACGTGCTCGCCGCGACCGCCGACGTCGAGATCCCCGACGCCGCCCCGCCCGCGCCCGCCGTACCGGACCAGAAGCTGATCGACTCCGTGGCAGAACTGCTGCGCGGCTCGCGGCGGCCGGTGATCTACGCCGGCGGTGGCGTGATCGCCGCGGACGCCTCGGCGGAGCTGCGCGAGCTGGCCGAGATCCTGCACGCGCCGGTGGTGGTGAGCGAGAACGGCCGCGGCGCGATCTCCGCCAGGCACCCGCTCGCGTTCGACGCGCTGGCGTTCCGCCGGCTGCGGGAGAACGCCGACGTCGTGCTCGCGATCGGCACCCGGTTCGTGACGGCCTTCAGCTCGCAGGTCGACACGGCGGGCGCCCGCCTGGTCCTGATCAACGCGGAGGCCGCCGACCTCGGCGAGCCCCGCACCCCCGAGCTCGCCGTGCACGGCGACGCCCGGCTGGCCCTGGCCGCCCTGACCGAGGAACTGCGCGGCCTCGACCGCGAGTCCCGCACGGCCGAGTTCGCCGCCGTGCGGGACTGGCTGGAGGAGCAGTACGCCGACATCGCGCCGCAGCGCGCCTACCTGCGGGCGATCCGCGCCGCGCTCCCCGAGGACGGGGTGCTGGTCAGCGAGCTGACCCAGGTCGGCTACGCCGCCAACGCGTGCTTCCCGGTCTACCGGCCGCGCACCTACCTCACCCCCGGCTACCAGGGCACGCTGGGGTACGGCTTCGCCACCGCCCTCGGCGTGAAGGCGGCCGACCCGGACCGGCCGGTGGTCTCGATCACCGGTGACGGCGGCTTCTCCTGGACGCTGCAGGAGCTGTCCACCGCGAAGAAGTACGGCCTGGCCACGGTGACCGTGGTCTTCAACGACGGATTCTTCGGCAACGTGCGGCGGATCCAGAAGAACCGCTTCGGCGCCCGCTACTTCGCCAGCGACCTGGTCAACCCCGACTACGCCAGGCTCGCCGACGCCTTCGGCATCGCCGCCGCCCGGGCGACCGGCCCCGAGGAGCTGGAGACGGTGCTGAAGGAGGCGCTCGACGCAGGTGAGCCGGTGCTCGTCGAGGCCCCCGTCGGCGAGTTCCCCGGCCCCTGGCACCTGATCCACGAGGGCGTCCCGCGCCCCGCGCCGCTGGAGGCGTCATGATCACACGTGACCGTCTGCTGATCGGCGGGGAGTGGACCGCCCCGCGCGGGGACGGCTCCGGCACGCTCGACGTGGTCGACCCGGCGACCGACCGGGTGGTGGGGCGCGTCCCGGTGGCCTCGGCCGCCGACGTCGACGCGGCGGTCCGGGCCGCGGCGGCGGCCTTCCCGAGCTGGTCCCAGGTTCCGATGGGGGAGCGGGTCGCCCTGGTCGAGCGGATCAGAGCCGGGGTCGAGGAGCGGCGCGAGGAACTGGCGGCGCTGCTCACGCTCCAGATGGGAACGCCCATCACCTTCGCGAGGCAGGCGCAGCTCGGCGTCGCGCTGGCCGACCTCGACGAGATCGTCAAGGCCGGGCGCGACCACACGGCCGAGGAGGTCGTCGGCGGCGCCCTGGTCGTACGCGAGCCCGCCGGCGTGGTCGCCGCGATCACCCCGTGGAACTTCCCGCTGCACCAGATCGCGCTCAAGGTGGGCGCGGCCCTGGTGGCCGGGTGCACGGTCGTGCTGAAGCCGAGCGAGCTGACCCCGCTGGACGCCTACGTCTTCGCCGAGATCGTGCAGGCGGCCGGAGCGCCCGCCGGCGTGTTCAACCTGGTGCCGGGCGACGGACCGGTCACCGGGGAGGCGCTCGTCGCGCATCCCCTGGTGGACGTGGTCACGCTGACCGGATCCGTACGGGCGGGAGCACGGGTGGCCGAGCTGGCCGCGCCCACGATCAAGAAGGTCACGCTGGAGCTCGGCGGGAAGTCGGCCGGAATCGTGCTCGACGACGCCGACCTCGCGTCCGTCGTCCCGCAGGCGGTCGGCGGGTGCTTCGCGAACGCGGGGCAGATCTGCGCCGCGCTGACCCGGCTGCTCGTCCCCGCGCACCTGCTCGAGGAGGTCGAACGGCTCGCGGCCGAGGCGGCGACGGGATGGGTGCCCGGCCCGCCGTCCGATCCGGCCACCAGGCTCGGCCCGCAGGCGTCGCGGCGGCAGCAGCGGATCGTCCAGGACCACATTCGCGCCGGCATCGCCGAGGGCGCCCGGCTCATCGCGGGCGGCGCGGAGAGCGCGGAGCCGGCGGGGCCGGGCGCCTACGTCTCCCCGACGATCTTCTCGGACGTGCGGCCGGAGATGACCATCGCACGCGAGGAGATCTTCGGCCCGGTCCTTTCGATCATGAGCTACGGCACGGAGGACGAGGCGGTCGCCATCGCCAACGACTCCGACTACGGGCTGTCGGGCGGCGTGTGGTCGGCCGACCCGGCCAGGGCGCTCGCGGTGGCCCGCCGCCTGCGCACCGGGATGGTGAGCGTCAACGGGGCGGGACTCAACGTCGCCGCGCCCTTCGGCGGCTACAAACGGTCGGGCGTCGGCCGCGAGTGCGGGCGCTACGGCATCGAGGAGTTTCTGGAGATCAAGACCGTGGTGGGCGTGCCCACCGCTTGAACCGTCGGCGGCCGGGGCCGCGGCTCCCACGCGGGGCCGCGGCCCCGGCCGGTTCCGCGTCGGCCGCCCGGACGCCACCGGCCTGAGATACTGGATGCACCATGTCTGTTTCACGAGCCGTTGCCCGCCGGCGCTCAGCCGTCGACGCCGTCGCGTCGGAGATCGAAGACGACATCACGGAGGGACGGCTCCGGGTCGGCAGCAGGCTCGGCACCCGTGCGGAGCTCGCCGGCAGGTTCGGCGTGGCGCCGACCACCATCGCCGAGGTCGTACGCGTCCTCGAGGCCAAGGGGCTGATCACGACCCGCACCGGTCCCCAGGGCGGGGTCTTCGTCGCCCAGCGGACGGCGCAGGCCGTGATCGGCAACGGATTCCTGAACCTGCAGGACGTGACGAGCACCGCGATCGACTGCGTCCGGGTGATCGACGCGCTGGAGCCCGCCGTCGTGCAGGCGGCCACCGAGCATCGCTCCGCCGCCGACGCGGAAGACCTCGACCGGCTGCTCGAACAGCTCCGCGCGACCTGGCGTGACCGGGTCGCCGGCCTGCGCAACAACTGGCGGCTGCACCGCAGGATCGCGGAGATCGTGCCCAACCCCGTCCTGAAGACGGTCTATCTCAACCTGCTGGCGTACGTGGAGTCGCACGACGACTTCTACGTCGCGGACGACGGCATCCCGCCCAACTCCCGGGTCCGGCTCCAGATCCACGAGGACCTGATCGCCGCGATCGTGGCGGGAGACCGGGCCGCCGCCGCCGACGCCGTGCGACGCCACCAGACCGTCTACGACGATTTCCGCGTCGTCCCGGCTCCGTGAGGAGACGCGGTCACGACGCGTGAGGAGACGTGCTCACGAGACGTGCACGCGAGACGCGGTCACGACGCCGGGCCGAAGACCGCCTCGTCGATCGCGGAGAGGTCGAGTCCCACCAGTCCCTTGGCGGGATCGACCCGGACGACGACGCCGCCCGGATCGTCGGGCAGCGGGTCGAGGTCGACGACCGGGTCGTCGATCCACACCCAGGGCCGGTCCCCGGCGTACTGCCGGATCGCCGCGAGCTTGTTGAACTGCAACGGCAGGTAGGGCCACGGATCGGCAGGGAGGCCGAGAACCTCGGCCAGCGCGAGGTGCGCGTTCGGCCCCCACTCGGAGGCCCAGACGATGCCGTAGCGCCGCGCCAGGTGGGCGACCGCCTCGCGGGTGCCATCGGGCACCCGCAGGTCGCGCACCCACTTCCCCCGTGCCGAGAGATGCTCGAGCCGGGCCGGGACGCGCGTCTCGCCGTCGAGGACGACGACGCCGTCGACGCCGAGCACGGCCAGCGGTGTACCGGAGGTGACGGCCGCCGGCGTGTACTTGGCCAGCAGCGCGACGGGGCTAGGCATCCACGAGTCCTTCCGCCAGTGCCTCTTCGGGGGTGAGGAAGAAGTTGCCGCCGGTGATGTGGACGACCTCGTCGGCGGGGTCGCGGATCACGCCGACCGGGTCGTTCCCGGCGGCGACGGCGCGGACCTGCTTGGCCATCATCCGGCGGAGCATCGCCACGCCCTGGTCGGTGGTGGTGAGGTGATCCTCGGAGTGCAGCGAGATCGGCCCCTGGCTCTTCTGCGCCTCGTAGTCACCGGGCATCCGCCGGTGCTCCTCCTCGTCGAGCTCGGCCCACGGCCTGCCGCCGAAGGTGGAGCGCAGCTTGACCAGGAAGTCGGGGTCCTCGTGGACCGCGAGGGTGAAGATGCGGAAGGAGGTGTCGTCCTCGGGCACCACCCAGCCGATCAGGTTGGTCTGGCCCGGTGTGAGCCGGGGACTGGGCACGACCCGGAGGTTGGGGAACATCACCTCGGTCCGCCGGCGCAGCGCCTGGCCGTCGTCGAGTTTCCTGATCTGCGTCGAGCGGACCCCGACCGGTGTGTACTCGAACGTGACCTCGGGGATCACGGCCATCTCCGGGGTGAACTGCTCACCGCTGAACCGCGCGTGCAGGATCGGCACGTGGAAGGGGTCCATGACGTTCTCCCAGTGCTGCATCCAGTTGAAGTCCAGCACCTCCGGCCCGCCGCCGCCGACGCCGGCGTCGTTGACGATGAGGTGCTCGCCCTCGGGGATGTCCTCGAAGACGTCGTAGCGGGGCAGGACGGGTTTCTTGTCGGCGGGCCCCATGTAGGCCCACACCAGTCCGTAGCGCTCCTGCACCGGATACCAGGGCTGCCGGACCTTGTCGCGATGCTGGCCGAGGTCGGGTTCGCACGGCTGCTCCAGGCAGTGGCCCGCCGGATCGAATACCCAGCCGTGGTAGCAGCAGCGGATGCCGTCCTCCTCCACCCCTCCGTAGTAGAGCGAGGCGCCGCGGTGGATGCATCGCGGATGCAGCAGGCCGGGCCGGCCGCGGCCGGTGCGGAAGAGGATGAGCTCCTCGCCCAGGACCTTGACGCGGCGCGGGGTGGTGGTGACCTTCTCGGACTTGGAGATCGGATGCCAGTAGCGGCGCATCACCTCCCCGTACGGCGTGCCGGGGCCGATCAGCGCCAGCTCGTTCAGCGGCGAGCCGAGTTTCAGCCCGTAGGCGGTTCCCGTGTCGAGTGCGGCTTCGGCGCCGTGGGTCGTCGTGGCGTCAGACATCGAGTTCCAGCTCCTCTGTCAGGGCCCGCGAGACGCAGACCATCATCGTTTCGTTCGCTTGCTTCTCCGCGTCGGTGAGGATCGAGTCGCGGTGGTCGGCGGCGCCGCTGAGCACGGCCACCTCGCAGGTGCCGCAGACGCCTTCACGGCAGGAAGACGGGACGCCGACGCCGGCGCCCACCAGGGCGTCGAGAACGCTCTGGTCGGGTTCGACCGTGACCGACCGCTGCGAGCGCGCGCAGCGCACCACGAAGGCACCCTGGCGCAGCGGCTCGCTCAACGGCTTGGCCTGGAAGCGCTCCACCCTGACCTCGTGTCCGAGCTCACGGGCGTGCCGCTCCACCTCGACGAGCATCCGTTCCGGCCCGCAGCAGTAGACGGCCGCCGACGGGTGCGCCCGCGCGACGGCGTCGCGCAGGTCGAGCCGCCGTCCCTCGTCCGAGGCGAAGACGTGTACGGCCCCGCGGCCGTCGCCGGCGCCGCCGAGCTCGTCACGGAACGGGACGGCATCGCGTGAACGGACGGCGAGATACAGCTCCCACGGCCGCCCCTCGGCGGTGGCCCGCCGCATCATCGGCAGGAGCGGAGTGATGCCGATGCCGCCGGCGAGGAAGACGTAGCACGGGGCGTCGACGTAGGGGAACGTGCTGCGCGGCTCGCTCACCTGCAGGATCTCGCCCACCCGGAGCCGTTCGTGCACGTGCCTCGACCCGCCCCGGCCGCCGCGATCGAGGGCCACGGTGATCCGGTAGGACGAGCGGTCGGCGGGATCGCCGCTGAGGGAGTACTGCCTGACCAGCCCCGGCGCCAGCTCGACGTCGACGTGCGCGCCCGGCGTCCACGCCGGCAGCGGCGCCCGGTCGGCCGAGGCGAGCACGACGGACACGATGCCCGCCGCCTCCCAGTGCAGGGTGGCGACACGCAGGGACAGGTGCGTCCGCGTTGCCGGTCCGGTCTCAAGCGGCTGGTCGAGCCGCATCGCCGTCATCGAAGCCGCTCACGAACGACGAGTCCGTCGAGGTCGGCGGGCAGCCCCGGCACGCCCGTCTCGAGCCCGATGGCGGAGCGGCCACCGGGTGCTTCGCCGGCACTCAGATTCATCCTGACCTTCCCGTTCGATGCAGCGGCACCACCCACCACGTGGCGCGGCAGGGGCAACAATAGTGCATATTAGACATGTTTAATAGGTTCGATAGCGGACCCCGTGTCCGGCCCCCGCCGCGAGGAGGGTGCGGGTCGATCGAGCATGTTGAATACGTTTAATGTATCGTTCCTGATGCCAGATCGTATATGATTCGTGTCGCGCGGCCATCGCGGTGCTGAAGGTCCTCCTGATCCTCATGGTCGTCCCGTAGTCGAAGGATGTAACGGAGAGTGAAACCAGTGCTTCGGCAAGAACAGATCGAGCGGATCGCCGACGAACTGCTCGCCGCCGACCGCGAGCGGAGCGTCGTACCGCTGCTGAGCGCCCGCCACCCCGAGATGGAGATCGAGGACTCCTACGCGATCCAGGCGCTGTGGGCGGAACGCCGGGTCGAGGCGGGCCACCGGATCGTCGGCCACAAGATCGGTCTGACCTCGAAGGCGATGCAGGCCGCCACCGGGATCACCGAGCCCGACTACGGGGTGATCTTCGACGACATGGTCTTCGAGAACGGCGTCGTGATTCCGTACGACGACTTCTCCAACGTGCGCGTCGAGGTCGAGCTGGCCTTCGTGCTGGACAAACCGCTCGCCGGCCCGGCCTGCACGCTGTTCGACGTGCTCGACGCCACCAGGTACGTCGTCCCGGCACTGGAGATCCTCAACTCGCACATCGAGCTGCGGGGCCGGACCATCGTCGACACGATCAGCGACAACGCGGCCATGGGCGCGATGGTCGTCGGCGGGCGCCCCGTCGCCGTCGACGCGGTGGACCTGCGATGGGTGAGCGCGCTGCTCTACCGGAACCAGACCATCGAGGAGACCGGGGTCGCGGCCGGCGTGCTCAACCACCCGGGCACGGGCGTGGCCTGGCTCGCCAACAAGCTCGCCCAGCACGGCACCACGCTCGCGGCCGGGGAGATCATCCTCTCCGGTTCCTTCACCCGTCCGATGTGGGTGGAGCGCGGCGACACCGTACACGCGGACTACGGCGACCTGGGGGCGATCACGTGTCGCTTCGAGTAGACCCGACGTTCCGCGACGCCCTCGCCGCGGCCCGCCGGCCGCTGATCGGCATGTGGGTCTGCAGCGGCAGCCCGCTGGTCGCCGAGATCTGCGCCGGCAGCGGGCTCGACTGGCTGCTGATCGACGCCGAGCACAGCCCCAACGGTCTGGAGTCCCTGTTCGCCCAGCTGCAGGCCGTCCACGGCCATCCGGTGACTCCGCTGGTACGCCCGCCGGTCGGCGACCCCGTCGTCATCAAGCGCTACCTCGACCTGGGCGCGCAGAACCTGCTGATCCCGATGGTCCACTCCGCGGAACAGGCGGCGGCGATGGCGAGCGCCGTCGAGTATCCGCCGCGCGGCGTCCGGGGCGTGGGCAGCGCCCTGGCGCGCGCGTCCCGCTGGAACCGGGTCCCCGACTACCTGCGCACCGCCCGCGAGACCATCTCGCTCTATCTCCAGATCGAGTCGGCCGAGGCGGTCGAGAACGTCGAGGCCATCGTCTCCACGCCCGGAGTCGACGGGATCTTCGTCGGACCGTCCGATCTGGCGGCCTCGATGGGCGTGCTCGGCGAGCAGGACCACCCCGAGGTGGTGGCCGCGGTCGAGCACTGCCTCCGGGCCGCGGCGGCGGCCGGCCGCAAGGCCGGCCTCAACGCCTTCGCACCGGCGCTCGCCCGGCGCTACCTCGCGGCGGGCGCCGACTTCATCCTCGTCGGCGCCGACGTCCAGCTGCTCGCCCGCGGGAGCGAGCGGCTCGCCGCCGAGTTCGTCAAGGAGACCTCGTCCACCAAGGAGACCTCGTGAGCGCGATCGGACGGCCCGGCAAGATCATCGCCCTGCATCTGAACTACCCGTCCCGCATCGCACAGCGCGGGCGCACCCCGGCGCACCCGTCGTTCTTCCTCAAGCCGGCCTCGTCGATGGCCGCGAGCGGCGACGTCATCGAGCGCCCGGCCGGCACCGAGCTCCTGGCGTACGAGGGCGAGATCGCCCTGATCGTGGGCACCAGGGCGCGCCGGGTCACTCCAGCGGAGGGATGGGCGGCGATCTCGGGGATCACCGCGGCCAACGACTGGGGCGTCTACGACCTCCGCCATGTCGACAGGGGCTCGAACCTCCGCAACAAGGGGGGAGACGGCTTCACTCCGCTGGGCCCGGAGGTGATCCCGGCCGCGTCGGTCGACCCCGCCGCCCTGCGGGTCCGCACCTGGGTCAACGGCGTGCTCAAGCAGGACGACACGACGGCCGACCTGGTCTTTCCGTTCGGGACGCTCGTAGCCGACCTGTCGCAGCTGATCACCCTTGAGCCCGGCGACGTCATCCTGACCGGCACCCCGGCCGGCTCCTCCGTCGCGGTCCCCGGCGACGTGGTGGAGGTCGAGGTCGACGCGCCGACCGCCCCCGGCGCGCCCAGCACCGGCCGCCTGGTCACCAGGGTGGTCGAGGGAACGACGCCGTTCGCCGACTACGGCGCCAAGCCGCATGTCGACGACCTGCAGCGCGTCGAGGCGTGGGGCGACGCCGAGACGGCGGGCGTCACCGTGCCCACGCCGTTCACCCTGAGCGACGAGCTGCGCGAGAAGCTCTCCTCCGCCGCCGTGGCGACGATCAGCGCGCAGCTGCGCAAGCTGGGCCATCCGCATTCCTCGATCGACGGCGTCCGCCCGCTGGTCCCCGGGACGAAGATGATCGGGATCGCGCGGACCCTGCGGTTCATCGCGCACCGGCCGGATCTGTTCGCCTCGCACGGCGGCGGCTACAACGCCCAGAAGCGGGCCTTCGACTCCCTCGCCGAGGGCGAGGTGCTGGTGATCGAGGCACGCGGCGACGCGACCGCCGGCACCGTCGGCGACGTCCTCGCGCTGCGCGCGAAGACGCTGGGCGCCGCCGGGATCGTCACGGACGGGGCCGTACGCGACTCGGCCGCCGTCGCGGGCATCGGCCTCCCGACGTACGCCCGGGCCGCCCATCCCTCCGTGCTCGGCAGGCGGCACGTCCCGTGGGAGGTCGACACCGCGATCACCTGCGGCGGCACCGCCGTGCTGCCCGGTGACGTCGTGGTCGGCGACGACGACGGCGTCGTGGTCATCCCGCGGAAGCTCGTCGAGCAGGTCGCCGCCGGAGCGGCGGACCAGGAGGCCGAGGACGCCTGGATCGCCGCGCGGGTGGCGGAGGGTCATCCCGTCGACGGCCTCTTCCCGCTCGGCGACGAGTGGCGCCGGCGTTATCGGGCCTGGCGGGAGGAACGGTCGTGACCCAGACCAGGAGCAAGTCCCGGCTCGCCTACGACTGGATCAAAGAGCGGATCGAGACCCGGCGGTTCTCGCCCGGATACCGCCTGGTCCTCGATGCCATCGCGCGGGAGATCGGCGTCAGCACGGTCCCGGTGCGCGAGGCGATCCGCATGCTCGAGGCGGAGGGCCTGGTGACGTTCGAGCGCCACGTCGGCGCCCAGGTCGCCTTCATGCAGGAGCAGGAGTACCTGCACACGATGCAGACGCTCGCCCTCGTGGAGGGCGCCGCGACCGCGTTGTCGGCGCCCCGCGTCACCGGCGACCACATCGCCCGGGCCCGGGCGATCAACGACCAGATGGCCGAGTCGCTGAAGGACTTCGACCCGCAGCGGTTCACCGAGCTCAACCTCGCCTTCCACACGGTGCTCTTCGAGCAGTGTCCCAACCCGCACATCGCCGACCTCGTCCAGCGAGGGTGGAAGCGGCTGGCCCTGCTCCGCGACTCCGTCTTCGGCTTCGTGCCCGGCCGGGCACACGAGTCCGTCGAAGAGCACGAGGCGCTGCTACGGCTGATCGAAGCCGGAGAGACGCCGCTGACCATCGAACTCGCGGCCCGTGACCACCGGCTCGGCACCCTCGACGCGGTGCTGGCCTACC
Organism: Sphaerimonospora mesophila; assembly: GCF_001417795.1. Taxonomy (NCBI): domain Bacteria; kingdom Bacillati; phylum Actinomycetota; class Actinomycetes; order Streptosporangiales; family Streptosporangiaceae; genus Sphaerimonospora; species Sphaerimonospora mesophila. Next base: position 192,114 of record NZ_BCBX01000034.1, read on the forward strand.
AGGCCGGCCGCTGACCACCGACCACACCGACCCACCTCAGCCAGGAGCGACCATTGAGCCAGAACGCCCCGCACGGGTTGCCGGATCGAATCCGGCACTTCATCGACGGAGAGTTCGTCGACAGCGTCGACGGCGACACTTTCGACGTGCTCAACCCCGCCACCGACCAGGTCTACATCAAGGCCGCCGCCGGGAAGAAAGCGGACGTCGACCTCGCGGTGGCCGCGGCGCGGCGGGCCTTCGACGGCCCGTGGCCGAAGCTGCTGCCCCGCCAGCGCTCGCGGGTGCTGCACCGGGTGGCCGACCTGGTCGAGGCGCAGGACAAGCGGCTCGCCGAACTGGAGACGTGGGACACCGGGCTGCCGATCACGCAGGCGCTCGGCCAGGCCCAGCGCGCCGCCGAGAACTTCCGGTTCTTCGCCGACCTGATCGTCGCCCAGCGCGACGACGCCTACAAGGTGCCCGGCCGTCAGGTCAACTATGTGAACCGCAAGCCCAAGGGCGTCGCGGGCCTCATCACGCCGTGGAACACCCCGTTCATGCTCGAGTCGTGGAAGCTCGCCCCGGCGCTGGCCACCGGCAACACCGTGGTGCTCAAGCCCGCCGAGTTCACCCCCCTGTCGGCCTCGCTCTGGGCGGAGATCTTCCGCGAGGCGGGCGTGCCCGACGGAGTCTTCAACCTGGTCAACGGCTTCGGCGAGGACGCCGGCGACGCGCTCGTGAAGCACCCCGACGTGCCGCTGATCTCGTTCACCGGCGAGAGCCGTACCGGGCAGATCATCTTTGCCAACGCCGCGCCGCACCTCAAGGGCCTCTCGATGGAGCTCGGCGGCAAGTCGCCGGCCGTCGTCTTCGCCGACGCCGACCTGGAGGCGGCGCTGGACGCGACGGTGTTCGGGGTGTTCTCGCTCAACGGTGAGCGCTGCACGGCGGGCAGCCGCGTCCTCGTCGAGCGGTCCGTCTACGACGAGTTCGTGGAGCGCTACGCCGAGCGCGCGAAGAACATCGTGGTGGGCGACCCGCGCGACCCCGCGACCGAGGTCGGCGCGCTCGTGCACCCCGAGCACTACGCCAAGGTCATGAGCTACATCGAGATCGGCAAGAGCGAGGCCCGTCTCGTCGCCGGCGGCGGCCGCCCGGAGGGACTCGCCGAGGGCAACTACGTCGCCCCCACCGTCTTCGCCGACGTCGAGCCGGACGCCCGGATCTTCCAGGAGGAGATCTTCGGGCCGGTCGTCGCGATCACCCCGTTCGACGGTGAGGAGGAGGCGCTCCGGCTCGCCAACGGCGTCATGTACGGCCTCGCCGCGTACGTCTGGACGAACGACCTCCGGCGCGCCCACACCTTCGCCCAGAGCATCGACGCCGGCATGGTCTGGCTCAACTCGAACAACGTGCGCGACCTGCGCACCCCGTTCGGCGGCGTGAAGGCCTCCGGCCTCGGCCACGAGGGCGGCTACCGGTCGATCGACTTCTACACCGACCAGCAGGCCGTGCACATCACGCTGAACGAGGCCCACTCGCCCCGGTTCGGCCGCGGACCCGAGGCCGCCACGTCGTTCAGGACGCAGAAATGAGCGAGGAGACCGCCATGACCGCCGACATCCCCACCCCGAAGGCCCCGGCGCCCGACATCGTCCGGTGCGCGTACATGGAACTGGTCGTCACCGACCTGAAGAAGTCACGCGAGTTCTACGTCGACCTGCTCGGCCTCGTCGTCACGGCGGAGACCGAGAACGAGATCTACCTGCGGACGTTCGAGGAGTTCATCCACCACAACCTCGTGCTGCGGCAGGGCCCGGTGCCCGCCGTCGCCGCGTTCGCCTACCGGGTCCGCGCTCCCGAGGAGCTCGACCGGGCGGTCGCGTTCTACACCGAGCTCGGCTGCCGGGTGGAGCGCCGCAAGGAGGGCTTCGTCAAGGGCATCGGCGACGCGGTCCGGGTCCAGGACCCGCTCGGGTTCCCGATCGAGTACTTCTACGAGGTCGAGCACGTCGAGCGCCTCGCCTGGCGCTACGACCTGCACATCCCGGGCGCGCTGGTCCGCCTCGACCACTTCAACCAGGTCACGCCGGACGTGCCGCGCGCGGCGAAGCACATGGTGGATCTCGGCTTCCGGGTGACGGAGGACATCGAGGACAGCGAGGGCACCGTCTACGCCGCGTGGATGCGCCGCAAACCGACCGTCCACGACACCGCGATGACCGGTGGCGACGGCCCGCGCATGCACCACGTCGCCTTCGCCACCCACGAGAAGCACAACATCATCGCGATCTGCGACAAGATGGGCGCGCTGCGGATCTCCGACCGGATCGAGCGCGGCCCGGGCCGGCACGGCGTCTCGAACGCGTTCTACCTCTACATCCTCGACCCGGACGGTCACCGCGTGGAGATCTACACGCAGGACTACTGGACCGGCGACCCGGACAACCCGCTCGTGACGTGGGACGTCCACGACAACCAGCGCCGTGACTGGTGGGGCAACCAGGTCGTCCCGAGCTGGTACACCGAGGCGTCGGCGGTGCTCGACCTGGACGGCGACCCCGTACCGGTCGTGCAGCGCACGCAGGCCAGCGAGATGGCCGTGACGGTCGGCGCCGACGGCTTCTCCTACACCCGGGTGGGCGACGTCGAGCGCGGTTTCAAGCTCGGCGAGCAGCTGTGATCCGGTAGCCGGCGGTCAGGCTCGCCGCGCCGGCGATCGTACCGGCGCCGGATGGTACGGCGGCCGCGGACTTCGCGGGTGCGCACGCCGGCGGGGGAGGTAAAGTCAGGCCTCATGCCGGAGATGCCGCGTGTGCTCGCCGTACAGAACGAGGCGAGCGGAGGCCCTGGACGATTCGGGGAATGGCTGGCCGCCGCCGGGGTCGCCGTCGACGTGGCCACCGCCTTCGACGGGTCCGCCCTCCCGTCACGGCTGGAGCACGACGGCCTGATCGTGCTCGGCGGCGGCTACCTGCCGGACGACGACGACAGGGCGCCCTGGCTGCCGGCCGCCCGCGCCCTCGTCGAGCAGGCCCTCGCCCGGTCGGTGCCGTTCTTCGGCATCTGCCTCGGCGGGCAGATGCTGGCCTCGGTCGGCGGCGGGAAGGTCCAGGGCGACGCCGGGGCGCCCGAGCACGGCAGCACGTCCATCACCGTGCGGGCCGAGGCGGCGGGCGACGCCGTCTTCGGCGGGCTGCCCGCCGCGGTCCCGGCGATCGAGAACCACGTCGACGCCATCACGGCCCTGCCGCCGGGCGCGGTCTGGCTGGCCGAGACCGGACGCTGCCCCTACCAGGCATTCCGGCTGGGCGATCGCGCCTGGGGCGTGCAGTTCCACCCCGAGGCGAGGCCCGAACGCATCCGGCAGTGGGACGCCGAGCACGCGCGTCGGCGCGGCCTCGATCTCGACGGGCTGTACGCCGCCGCCGTGACCGACGACCCGCTCGCGCGGGCCGCCTGGGGTGGCGTGGCCGCCCGTTTCGCCACCCTGGTCAGGGACGGAGTCCGTTTCACGGCGGCCCCGGACGGCGCGACCAGCTGATCGACGCCGCGCTTCACGTGATCGCCGAGCCGCGTCGCGGCGACGACGCACCGGGAGATCGCCCGCGTCGCGGACGTGCCGCTCGGGTCGACGACCTGCGAGCCGACACCTGCGTTGACGCCGCTCCGCCCGCTCTCACCCGGGCCGCGCGTGTCAGGCGGGGCGGAGGAGGGCGACCAGGAAGCTTGAGTCGTCCGTGAACGGACGCAGGTCCCAGGTGGACAGCAGCAGGTCGGGTTCGAGTCCGGCGGCCGCCGCGTCGGCGAAGAAATCGCAGAACTCGTAGTCGCGGCCGGCGCCGAAGCCGATCGCGGCCCGGCCGCCCGGCGCGAGGTGCGCCCGGAACCGTTTCAGCACCTCGCGCCGGGTGCTCGGGGCGAGGAACGCCATCACGTTCCCGGCGCAGACGATGGCGTCGAACGGCGTGGTGACGCCCCGCGCGGCAAGGTCGAGCTCGGCCAGGTCGCCGACCATCCAGCGCGGCCCCGGGTGATCCTGCTCGGCGGCCTCGATCAGAGCCGGGTCGACGTCGACGCCGACGACGTCGTGACCGGCCTCGGCCAGCGCGCCGCCGACCCGGCCGGATCCGCAGCCGGCGTCGAGGATGCGGGCGCCGCGCGGCACCATGGCGTCCACGAGGCGGGCCTCCCCGGCGAGGTCGTCGCCGGCGCGGGCCATGGCACGGAAGCGCTCGATGTACCAGGTGGAGTGACCGGGGTCGGCGGCGACCTTCTGCATCCAGATGCTCTGTTCAACCATGTCCGCATTCTCCCGCAGCGCGGCACCGTGCTTCGCGGCGGAGCACGGGTGCGCGCCGCGGTCAGCCGGTACGGCGGGCGCGGGCCAGCGTGAGCCCGCCGAGGAGCATGGCGATCAGTCCCACCGCCAGGGCGATGAAGCCGCCGACTATTCCGTAGCCGGTGCCGGGGCCACCCTCGGCAGCGGCCACGACCAGCCCGCCGATGACCGCGCAGGCCGCCCCCGCGACCAGGGCCGCGACGGCTCCGCCTCTCCCGCTGCCGGTGCCGATGCGACCGGTGGAGCGGGCCAGGGCCAGCCCGCCGAGGACCACGCCGACCAGCCCCAGCAGCACGGCCACCACGGACCACACCCGCCCGGCGGTCAATGCGTAGGCATCGACGTCGGCGGTCCGGGCCAAGACGCGCGCGGCCGCCGGTGCGGCAGGCACCAGCGCCCCGAGCGGGGCGAGGGCGGCTACGGGAAGCAGATGACGGACGGACATGAGTGCTCCTTCTTCTCCTACGACTGGGCCACGCCAGATCATGTCCGCCGGGACCATCGCGGGTCGTCCGGCCGACGCAGGCAATCCGGGCTGCCGCCGATGCGGTAGCCGGCCGGCGAGGCCGCCACGGGAGTGGCGAAGGTACCGCGGACGCGGTAGCGGCCGACCATCCGTACGCAGGAGTCGCCCACGCGCGCATCCGGCTAGGGTGCGGCGCATGAGAACAGGACGGTGCGGCGTCCGGGCGGCTGTCATCGACTGGGCGACCGCCGTCGGCGTGGCGGCGACCCTGCTGGTCACCGGGCTGGCCGGGCGGCACCCCGCCATGCACCTCGCCCTGCTCGGCTACGCGCTGCTGACGGTCGGCGGCCTGACGCTCGTCGCACGCCGCCGGGCTCCGGTCACCGTGCTGGTCGTGACCGGGCTGTGCGCGCTGGGCTACCAGGCCGCCGGCTTCGACGTGCCCGCCGTCGCGTACCTGTTCGCGGTGTACGCGGCGGTGCGGGCGGGACAGCGCACCGTCACGGTGGCGGTGAGCGTGGCCATGCTGGCCGTTCTCCCTCTCGCGGCCCTGGCCTCGGGCCTGCACGACACGGGCGAGGTGTTCGCGCGGGCCAGAGGCGCCCTCGAACTGGCCTGGCTGATCGCGGCCGGCGCCGCGGGTGAAGCGCTGCGGCAGGCCGAGCGGCGGGCGGACGAGGCCGAGCGCACCCGGGAGGAGACCGCGCGGCGCCGCGTCGACGAGGAGCGACTGCACATCGCGCGCGAACTGCACGATTCGCTCACCCACCAGATCTCGATCATTCAGGTGCAGGCCGAGGTCGCCGTCCACGTGGCGCGCAAACGGGGGGAACAGGTGCCGCAGGCCCTGCTGGCGATCCGGGAGGCCGGTCGTGAGGCGGCCCGGGAACTGCGCGCGACCCTGGAGGTGCTGCGCGACGACGGAGAGAGCCCCCCGCACGGGCTCGACCACGTCGCGGAACTGGTGGACCGGACCCGGACGACCGGCCTCGACACGACACTGACGATCGAGGGACGACGATATGACCTGCCCGCCGAGGTGGACCGGACGGCCTACCGGATCGTCCAGGAGTCGCTGACCAACATCACCCGGCATGCCGCCGCCGCGACGGCATCGGTCCGCATCGGCTACCGTCCCGGCGCCCTCGCGATACGCGTCGACGACGACGGCAAGGCCACGCCGGCAGACGTCTCGGTGCCCGGCGTCGGGCTGCTCGGAATGCGCGAACGGGTCACCGCTCTCGGCGGCAGGCTGCGGGCGGCGCCACGCGACGAGGGAGGATTCACCGTCCAGGTCGAAATTCCCGTGGACGGAACATCATGATCCGTGTTCTGCTGGTCGACGACCAGCCGCTCCTGCGCAGCGGATTCCGCGCGCTCCTCGACCTCGAAGACGACATCGAGGTGGTGGCCGAGGCGGGCGACGGGATGGAGGGCCTGGCGCTGGCCAGAGAACACCTGCCCGACATCGCGCTCATCGACATCCAGATGCCGGTCGTCGACGGCATCGAGGCGACGCGGCGCATCGCCGCCGACCCGGCCCTGGCCGGGGTGCACGTCGTCATCCTGACCAACTACGGCCTGGACGAATACGTCTTCAACGCGCTGCGCGCCGGCGCGGCCGGATTCCTCGTCAAGGACATCAGGCCGGAAGACTTCCTGCATGCCGTACGGGTGGCCGCGCGCGGCGACGCCCTGCTCGCACCGTCGATCACCCGCAAACTGATCGACCGATACGTCACCCAGCCGCTCCACACCGGGGTCGACACGAGGGTGAAAGAGCTGACCAACCGCGAACGCGAGGCCGTCGCCCTGGTCGCGCGGGGCCTGTCCAACGACCAGATCGCCGACCGCATGGTGATCAGCCCGCTGACCGCGAAAACCCACATCAACCGGGCCATGACCAAGCTCCACGCCCGCGACCGCGCTCAGCTCGTGGTCTTCGCCTACGAATCCGGTCTGGTCGCCCCACGCGGATCCTGACGTCCACGTCCGTCGACGTGCGGCCGCCATTGACGTACGGACCGATGGCCGGGGCCCCCGGGGTTCCCGGCCATCTCCGCCAACGGTGGTGCGACGTCAGGAGCGCCCGCTCCAGGTTCACCTCTGGTCGTCGCCGCCCCAGCAGGAGTAGAGCCGGATCACCGCGTGGTCGCCGGCGCCGCCCGAGTCCGGGCATGTGCCCCGTAGACCCGTAGACCCGGAGCTTCTGAGCCGGTGCTTAAGTTAATAGCTGAGAATGCGATATTTCAGCACTCATGGATAAGTACCCATAGCAGGGTGTTTCGGTCGGATATGACGGATTTCTAGTGGTACACCCTGAATGTTAGCGCTCACATTCTATCGATCGGTCGAGTCCCTTCTCCATCGGACGGGTGGAGGTGGTGTGGGGTGGAGCACACACGAGGGACGGAGCAGATGTCAAGGGTCCGATGTGTCGCGCGCCGGCCGCGCGGGGCCTGATCCCGGCCCACCTGGGAGTCTTCGCGCCGGCGCACCCGACCGGTGCGGACCGGATGGTGAAACTTTCACCGACGTTTCCGGCGTCAGCACTGCGGGACGCCGAAAATTTCCACCCACATTAATCCGTGTCATCGGGTGGAGCTTCGCATGCCGGAGAAGAGGTGGGGCGAAAGTTTCTCTTATGCTCTTGACAAGTTTCGGTGGGGTTTCCACACTTGGTCTCCAAAGCGGTCCCCACAGCCGACTGATGGCAGGGAGACCGCGCGTCTGCGACGCCCTGGTGGTGTGCGTCCACCCGAATCGGCGGGACGCGGCGTCGAGCCCGCGGGGACGTCCCCGCGCTTCCCCCTCTATTCGTGATGCAGTTACGGAGGCTCAGAAATGGGCAACGCCTTACCCTCGCCTGGAACCCGGTTACGCCGGGCTCTGGCCACCGGCGCCCTCGGCATCCTCGGCGCTGCCACGGCTCTGGTGGCGGTGTCGGCTCCCGCCGACGCCGCGGCGAGCACGCTGGGCGCGGCCGCCGCGCAGAGCGGGCGGTACTTCGGTACGGCCATCGCCGCCGGCAGGCTCGGTGACTCGACCTACTCCTCGATCGCCAACCGTGAGTTCAACATGATCACGGCCGAGAACGAGATGAAGATCGACGCCACCGAGCCCAACCGGGGGCAGTTCAACTTCACCCAGGCCGACCGGATCTACAACTGGGCCGTGCAGAACGGCAAGCAGGTCCGCGGCCACACCCTGGCCTGGCACTCCCAGCAGCCCGGCTGGATGCAGTCGCTGTCCGGCAGCGCGCTGCGCCAGGCCATGATCGACCACATCAACGGGGTCATGGCCCACTACAAGGGCAAGATCCCCTACTGGGACGTCGTCAACGAGGCCTACGCCGACGGCAACTCCGGCGGCCGCCGCGACTCCAACCTCCAGCGCACCGGCAACGACTGGATCGAGGTCGCCTTCCGCACCGCGCGGGCCGCCGACCCGGCCGCCAAGCTCTGCTACAACGACTACAACATCGACAACTGGACCTGGGCCAAGACCCAGGGCGTCTACAACATGGTCCGCGACTTCAAGCAGCGCGGCGTGCCGATCGACTGCGTCGGTTTCCAGGGCCACTTCAACAACCAGAGCGCCTACAACCCCAACTTCCGCACCACGCTGCAGAGCTTCGCCGCCCTCGGCGTCGACGTCGCGATCACCGAACTGGACGTGGAGGGCGCCTCGCCCACCACCTACGCCAACATCGTCAACGACTGCCTGGCCGTGCCGCGCTGCGTCGGCATCACCGTGTGGGGCGTCCGCGACAGCGACTCCTGGCGCTCCAGCCAGACCCCGCTGCTCTTCGACGGCAACGGCAACAAGAAGCCCGCCTACACCTCCGTGCTCAACGCACTCAACGCCGCCACGCCCGGGCCTACCCCCACCCCCACCCCCACGCCCACGACCCCGCCCGGCGGCGGTTCCGGGCTGATCAAGGGCGTCGGCTCCGGCCGCTGCGTGGACGTGCCCAACTACAGCACCACCGACGGCACCCAGCTGAACCTGTGGGACTGCCACGGCGGCACCAACCAGCAGTGGACCTACACCTCCGCCCAGGAGCTCCGGGTCTACGGCAACAAATGCCTCGACGCCGGCGGCACCGGTGACGGCGCGGTGATCCAGATCTACAGCTGCTGGGGCGGCGACAACCAGAAGTGGCGCCTCAACTCCAACGGCACCATCGTCGGCGTACAGTCCGGCAAGTGCCTCGACGCGGTCGGCGGCGGCACCGCCAACGGCACCAAGCTCCAGCTCTACTCCTGCTGGAACGGCGACAACCAGAAGTGGACCTGGAGCGGCGGCACCACGACCCCCGGCCCCACGCCCACGCCCACGCCCACGCCGACCGGCACGTGTGCTCTTCCGTCGACGTACCGCTGGACCTCGACGGGCCCGCTGGCGAACCCGAAGTCGGGGTGGGTCTCGCTCAAGGACTTCACCAACGTCGTCTACAACGGCAAGCATCTCGTCTACGCGACGACGCACGACTATGGCTCGAGCTGGGGTTCGATGAACTTCGGCCTCTTCTCGAACTGGTCCGACATGGCCTCGGCCCCCCAGAACACGATGAACTTCTCCACCGTCGCGCCCACGCTCTTCTACTTCGCCCCGAAGAACATCTGGGTGCTGGCCTACCAGTGGGGTGGGACGGCCTTCTCCTACCGGACCTCCACCGACCCCGCCAACCCGAACGGCTGGTCATCGCAGCAGACCTTGTTCACCGGAAGCATCTCCGGCTCCGGAACAGGACCCATCGACCAGACGCTCATCGGTGACAGCAACAACATGTACCTGTTCTTCGCCGGTGACAACGGCAAGATCTACCGGGCCAGCATGCCCATCGGGAACTTCCCCGGCAGCTTCGGCTCGAACTACACGACGATCATGAGCGACTCGACGAACAACCTGTTCGAAGGAGTCGAGGTCTACAAGCTCCAGGGCCAGAACAAATACCTCATGCTCGTCGAGGCGATCGGCTCGCAGGGTCGCTACTTCCGCTCGTTCACGGCCACCAGCCTGGACGGCACGTGGACACCGCAGGCCGCCACCGAGAGCAATCCCTTCGCCGGCAAGGCCAACAGCGGCGCCACCTGGACCAACGACATCAGCCACGGCGACCTGGTCCGCAGCAACCCCGACCAGACCAAGACCGTCGATCCCTGCAACCTGCAGCTGCTCTACCAGGGACGTAGCCCCAACTCCGGCGGCGACTACGGCCTCCTGCCCTACCGGCCGGGTCTGCTGACACTGCAGCGCTGACCTCCGCTGCTCCGCCTGCGGGCGGCCGGGCAAGACCGGTGAAATGAAGAAGGTGCACCTGACCTGCGAGGATGCGATCGCCTGGATCGGATCCGCACAGGATCAGGTGCACCTTTCCGGTGCGCCGGGGCCTTCTCTTACCCCACCATGTCGTGATCCCGACTGAGGGGCGGGGCCGCCCGGCCGTCACACGCCCGTGATGGTCCAATGGTTGTTGGTGTTGTCGTTCGGCGTCCACATGGACGCGGTGGAGCCGACGGTGCGGTTGCCCATGCCGTCGAGGGCGGTGCCGGTCCCGCGGTTGATGATCTGGTAGCGGCCGTTGCCGACGTCGTTGAGGCGCCACTGCTGGTTGTTGCCGCCGTTCCACGGTGCCTGCCTGGCGGGGGCGCCGTTGGCGGAGTTGCCCCAGCTGTCGGCGACCATGCCGTTGGTGCGGTTGACGATGCGGTACCACCCGCCGCCCAGGTCCACGAGCTGCCACTGCAGGTTGGGGCTGCCGTCCCAGTTCCACTGCTTGAGGTTCGACCCGGAGCCGACGTTGCCGCCGCTGTCCAGCACCAGGCCGGTGGTGACGTTGGCGATCCGCACGTAGGTCGACGGCGCGGGCCCGGCGGATCCGGTCATGCGGTATGTGTGGCCGGCCTGGCCGGTCAGCGCGATGACGTCGCCCTCGGGTTCGGTGACGCCGACGGTACCGCCGGTCGCGGTGTCGACCACCTGATAGGTCCCGGTGAAGATCCGGTTGCGTACGTTCACCGTGCCGTCGCGGTCGAACTTGATGAGGATCTCGACGGCCCCGTTGGAGCTCCACGACGCGTCCACGGTGTAGCCGCCGCGTCCCCGGAGGCCCTGGACCTTCCCGCTCGGCCAGGCGGTCGGCAGTGCGGGCAGCACGTGCAGCTCGCCGTTGTGGCTCTGCAGCAGCATTTCGGCGATGCCGGACGTGGCGCCGAAGTTGCCGTCGATCTGGAACGGGGGGTGCAGGTCGAACATGTTCGGCGCGAGCCGGGCCGTCGTCACCAGGAGGCGGAGCAGGGTGTGCGCCCGGTTGCCCTCCTCCATCCGCGCCCAGTAGTTGATCTTCCAGGCGAGCGACCAGCCCGTCCCGTCGTCACCGCGCAGCTCGAGCGTCCGGCGTGCGGCGTTGTACAGGGCGGGGGTGCCGCGTTTGGTGATCTGGTTGCCGGGGTGCAGGCCGTACAGGTGCGAGATGTGCCGGTGGTTCTGCTCGGTCTCGACCCAGTCGTACAGCCACTCCTGGATGTTGCCGCGCGAGCCGACCTTCATCGGTGGGAGCCGGTCCCTGGCGGCCAGGACCCGGGTCCGGAAGTCGGCGTCGACGTTGAGCACCTGGCCGGCCTTGGCACAGCCGTCGAACAGGTCACGCAGGATCTGGTTGTCCATGGTCGGGCCGGCGCACACGCTGACGCCCGAATGGTGGGCCAGTTCGGGGGAGTTCGACGGGTTCGTGACCAGGTACCCCAGGTTCGGCTCCCGCACGAGGGTGTCCAGGAAGAACTGCGCGGCGCCCTTCATCGCCGGGTAGTTCCGGCGGAGGAACTCCACGTCGCCCGTGAAGAGGTAGTGGTCCCAGATCATGGTGGCGAGCCACGCGCCGCCGGTCTGCCACATGCCCCAGAACGCCCCGTCGACGACCGACGAGCCACGCCACCCGTCGGTGTTGTGGTGGGTCACCCAGCCGCCGGCGTTGTACTGCGCCCGGGCCGTGCGGGCACCGGTGACCGTGAGATCGTCGATCATCCGGAACACCGGCTCGTAGCACTCCGACAGGTTCGTCGTGTCGGCCGGCCAGTAGTTCATCGGCAGGTTGGCGTTGAGGGTGTACTTCGAGTCCCATGAGGGGGTCAGCGAGTCGTTCCAGATGCCCTGCAGGTTGGCCGGTTGAGTGCCCGGACGCGAGGACGAGATCAGCAGATAGCGGCCGTACTGGAACAGCAGGGCGGAGAACTGCGGGTCGTCGGTGTTGCCGTGCTGCGCGATCCGGACGTCGGTCGGCTGGTCGGCCGCCGCGGTGCGGCCGAGGTCGAGCGTCGTGCGCCCGAACAGCCGCTGGTAGTCGGCGACGTGCCGGGCGCGCAGGTCATCGTAGGTCCGGTCGTCGGCGGCGTCGAGGTGCCGCCGCGCGATGCCCTGGTAGTCACCGCCGACATCCCGGTAGTTCACGTAGCTGGAGCCGATGGAGATCAGTACGGTCACGCTGTCGGCGGCCCTCACCTGCAGTGTGCCGCCCGAGCTGCTGACGCTGCCGCCTTCGGCGACGGCCCGGGCCAGCGCCAGGAACCTGACCTTGCCCGCCAGGCCCCGCTGGTCGCCGGAGACGCCGTCGAGTGCCACCGTCGCGCCGTCCGGGCTGGAGCGCGTCGTCCGCTGGGGGCTGCCGAACGTCGCGGAGAACGTGATCGAGCCGGGTCTGTCGGCGGTCAGGCGCATGACGATCACCTGGTCGGGCGCGCTCGCGAGCACCTCGCGCCGATATCGCACGCCGTTCTGCAGGTACGACACGGTCGTGGTGGCGGTGGTCAGGTCGAGGAAACGGTTGTACTCCGAGACTCCGGCGTTGCCGCCGAAGGCGAGCCGTAGATCGCCGACGGTCTGGTACGCGAGCTGTGCGGAGGGATTGCCCAGCATGTTCTGGTCGATCAGGCTCTGGGCCTGGCTCCACTGGTTCTGGAAGACCAGCTGCCGGATCTGCCCCAGGGCGGCCGCGCCTCTCGAGTTGCTCTGGTCGTACGGCCCGCCGGCCCAGATGGTGTCCTCATTGAGCTGCAGCCGCTCGGTGTCGACGTTGCCGAAGACCATGGCGCCCAGGCGGCCGTTGCCGATCGGAAGCGCACGCAGCCACTCCGTGCCGGCGCTCTCGTCGTACCACAGCGCCAGATCGTTCGCGGCGCTTACCTCCGCCGGCGCCACCGACGCGGCCCGCGCGGCCGCCGTCCACTGCAGCGGCAACAGCGCGGCTCCGGCTCCGGCCGCACCGAATTTCAGCACTTGCCTGCGCGATAAATCCGACATTTCGGTCCTCCAAGCTCGAGGGGGTGACATTTCGAATCGATTCGATCACTTGCCTGGATATCGAGCGGGTGTTCGGCGGAGCTGTGACCAAGAGACTCCGAGCAAGGGGAGGCTACAAACATGTGATCAATTCAGTCAATGGGTGCGGAAAAATCCCCGGAATGCGGCGGATCCTGCGCCAATTCCGGCACTAGAGATGGGATCTCTCCGTACCTGCCGCTCACATCGTCATCGTGGAATGCCCGCTGGTCCGCGCCGCGGGAAACCGAGTCGGCGGCGCTCTCGGCCGGCCGCGGCCCGAGGCGGGTGTCGTCGGAAGGCGCGGCGGACGAGATGAACGTTTCACGCGACCGCGCCCGCGGCCGGTCCGGCCACGTCGGCCTGACCGCATCACGCGGAACCCGTGCGTCGTATCCATCGGTTCTCAGCGGAGAACCCGAAGGCGCGGGTGTGATGTCTACGAAACGAGACCCGCCTCCGGGCGGGTGAGGATCGGCATGATCACCTCAGTGGTTCCGCGGCTGTTTCCATCAGCGAACGGCCGAGGTTCTCCCGCAGCCAGGTCTCGGTGGTGCTGACGTGCATGAGCGCGGCGGCCTGGGCGAGGGGGGCGTCGCCGTGCGCGAGCGCGCGGTAGATGGCGGCGTGCTCGGCGATCGTGCGGTCGGCCGAGTTCTCCTCGACGAGGCCGCGCCATACGCGCGATCGCAGCGTCCGGCTGGCGATGCCGCCGAGCAGGGCGGACAGCGACTTGTTGCCCGTCGCCTCGAAGACGGCGCGGTGAAAGGCGTCGTCGTGGTGGTTGAGCGCCTCTACGTCGTCCTGCGCCGCGATCATCGCATTGAGGTGCCGTTCGACCTCCGCGAGCTGCTCGGCGGTGATGCGGGTCGCCGCCAATCCGGCGGCCACGGGCTCGAAGAGCCGCCGCACCTCGGTGATCTCGATGAGGTCGTCGCCCCGCATCATCTCGACGGCGAGGCCGACTCCTTCCAGCAGCAGCTCCGGCGAAAGGCTCGTGACGTAGGTGCCGTCACCCCTGCGTACCTCCAGCACGCGGGTGGTGACCAGGGAGCGGACCGCCTCTCTGAGTAGGTTGCGGGACAGGCCCAGCTCGGCGGCGAGTTCCTGTTCGGGGGGCAGCCGGGCGCCCGGGGGCAGGGTCCCGTCCTTGATGAGCTGCCGGATGCGTTCGATCGCCTGCTCGGTCAACGACATACCTGAATTCTGGTACGTGGAGACGGGCGTCCTCCACACAGGCCGCACGCGGGCCGAGGGAGCGGACATGTGATGTGTACGCCGATCCGGGTCCGAAGGGCCCTGCGACGTATCCGTTAATTCCCCCGCAAGTGCCGGTGAACGCCCGGATTTTCGCGATTCTGCTCCGGGGTCTGGACACTGACCGGGGTTTGGCCGTAGAAAGACATCCCATGTCCTGTCGGCGCTGAGTGCGTTCGCGGCGAACCTCGCCGGGGTCCGCCGCGCCGGGCCGCGGGCCCTGTCTGAGCGTTGTCGCCGTCAACGACGGTACGGCGGCCCCGGTGCTTCAGAAGGAGAAACGATGGAAGGCAGACGGGTCGCGCTCGCCGCGGTCTTGGCATTATCGGGGTGTCTCGCCGTGGCCTGCGGCGGCTCCGGCGGCCGGGCGGGCGCGGAGGGGGGTCCGCTCATCGGAGTCGACTACCCCCGTTCGGACACGGACTTCTGGAACTCCTACATCGGCTACGTTCCGAAGCTCGCCGGTGGGCTCGGCGCGGAGATCAAGACCACCAACTCCCAGAACGACATCGCGAAGCTCACCGCCAATGTGCAGACCCTGGTCGGGCAGGGCGTGCGGAGCGTGGTGATGGCACCGCAGGACACCGCGGCCGTGGCCCCGACACTGCAGCAGCTCAAGAGCAAGAAGATCCCCGCCGTGCTGGTGGACACCCGGCCGGACACGGGGGAGGCCTTCATGGTCGTCCGCGCCGACAACCGCGCGTACGGCGAGAAGGCCTGCAGGTTCCTGGGCGAGAAGCTCGGCGGAGAGGGCGGTGTGGTCATGCTGGAGGGCGACCTGGCCTCCATCAACGGC
Organism: Sphaerimonospora mesophila; assembly: GCF_001417795.1. NCBI lineage: Bacteria > Bacillati > Actinomycetota > Actinomycetes > Streptosporangiales > Streptosporangiaceae > Sphaerimonospora > Sphaerimonospora mesophila. Next base: position 207,276 of record NZ_BCBX01000034.1, read on the forward strand.
CGCGACCGCACCGAGGCCTTCAACGACTGCATGAAGCAGAACTACCCCGGCATCAAGGTTTTCGGTGAGGCGACGAACTGGGACGGAGCCGTGGCCTCGCAGAAACTCTCCACGGTCCTGACCGCGAACCCGGACGTGAAGGGCGTCTACATGCAGTCGAGCTTCGCCCTCGCCGGCACGCTGCAGGTGCTCAAGCAGCGTGGCCTCCTGGTGCCGCCGGACGACCCCGAGCACGTCTTCGTGGTCTCCAACGACGGCATCCCGCAGGAGCTCAAGGACATCGCCTCCGGCAACATCGACGCGACCGTCTCCCAGCCCGCTGACCTCTACGCCAAGTACGCGCTGTTCTACGCCAAGGCCGCGATCGAGGGCAAGACCTTCCAGCCGGGCAGGACCGATCACGACAGCACCATCATCGAGGTGCGGCCGGGACTGCTGGAGGACCAGCTGACCGCGCCGCTGGTCACCGCCGACGGCGGCACCTACGGCGGCGTCCCCAGCGTCAAGTACGACGACACGTCGCTGTGGGGCAACAACCTGAGCTGAGGGGGCGTGGCGATGGAAGAGATCGCGGGAGGGCCCGCGAGCCCGCCACCCGCCCGCGGTGACGGGCCCGCCGTCGCGGCGCGGCCCGCCGCGGTGGAGGCCGCGCGCGTCACCAAGAGGTACGGCGAGACGCTGGCGCTCGACGGTGCGCACATCACGATCGAACCGGGCGCGACCCACGCGCTGGTCGGCCGCAACGGCGCGGGCAAATCGACCCTGGTCTCCATCCTGACGGGGCTGCAGGCGCCCGACGACGGCGAGGTCCGCTTCGCCGGAGTCCCCGCTCCGCGGCCGGCGGACCGCGACGCCTGGCGGGAGCGCGTCGCCTGCGTCTACCAGAAGTCCACGATCATCCCTGAGCTGACCGTGGCGGAGAACCTCTACCTCAACCGGCACGACAGAAACCGGCTGCGGCTGATCGGCTGGAAGAGCCTGTGGCGGAAGGCGGCCGAGCTCCTGGAGACCTGGTCGGTGGAGGTCGACGTCCGCCGGCCGGCCGGGGAACTCGGGGTGGAGCAGCGGCAGTTCGTCGAGATCGCCCGGGCGCTGTCGTTCGGCGCGAGGTTCGTCATCCTCGATGAGCCCACCGCACAGCTCGACGGCGCGGCGATCGCCCGGCTTTTCGAGCGGATGCGGGCGATGCGCGAGCGGGGGGTCACCTTCCTGTTCATCAGCCACCACCTGCAGGAGATCTACGAGGTCTGCGACACGGTCACCGTCTACCGCGACGCCCGGCACATCCTCACCGCGCCGGTGGCGGGCCTGTCGCAGGGAGACCTGGTGGCGGCGATGACCGGCGAGGCCGCCCGCCTACGTGATCACGCCGTCCGTGTGCCGGTCCCGGAGCGCGCCCCGGTGGTCCTCGACGTACGGGGCCTGAGCCACGGCGAGGTCTACCGGGACGTCGACCTTCGCGTCCGTGCCGGGGAGATCGTGGGGCTGGCCGGTCTCGGCGGCAGCGGGAAGATCGAGGTCGCCGAGACCATCGTCGGGCTGCGCGCCCCGCAGTCGGGCACCCTTGAGGTGGCCGGGAGCCGCCCGCGTCCCGGCAGCGTGCCGGACTCGCTGGCCGCCGGTGTCGGATTCGTGCCCAGGGACCGCCACCATCAGGGGCTCGTCCCGTTGATGTCGATCGCCGACAACGTCACGATGACCGTCCCGGAACGGCTCGGCACGGCGGGCTTCGTCAGCGTCCGGCGCAAGGACACGCTGGCCCGCGAAATGATCGACAATCTCGCGATCAAGACACCCGGCCCCGAACTGCCCGTCGCGGGGCTGTCCGGCGGCAACCAGCAGAAGGTCGTCATGGCCCGCGCGCTGGCCGGTGAGCCCCGCCTGCTCGTGCTGATCACACCGACGGCCGGGGTCGACGTCCGGTCGAAGGAGTTCCTCCTCGGCAAGGTCGAGGAGAGCGCCGGCAACGGCACGGGCGTCGTGATCGCCTCCGATGAACTCGACGACCTGCGGCTGTGCGATCGGGTGCTGGTGATGTTCCACGGCCGCGTCGTCGCCGAACTGCCCGCCGGCTGGCATGACCACGAGATGGTGGCCGCCATGGAAGGAGTCGACCTCGATGCCTGAGACCACCGCCGCTCACGCCACCACGGGACGCCCGCCGGGCTCCCCGGCGCCGGACGGTATGGGAAGGCGCCGCGTCGCGCTCCCCCTGGCCCGGTTGCGGGACTTCGCACTGGTCCCCGCGATCATCGTGATCGCGATCGTCGGGCAGATCGTCAACCCGATCTTCCTCCAGGGCGACAACCTGATCAACATCCTGCAGACCATGTCGGAGATCTCGCTGCTCGTCCTCGCCCAGGCGCTCGTGCTGATCGCCGGCAAGATGGACCTCTCGCTCGAGTCGACCTTCGGACTGGCACCCGGCGTGGCCGCCTGGCTGACGGTCGCCGCCGGAACGGGACCGGGACTGGGGCTGCTGCCCGGTGCCTGGGGCGTTCCGGTGACCATCGCGGTGGGAGCGCTGATCGGGGCGGTGAACGCGCTGTTCATCGTGCGCTTCGGGCTCAACGGCTTCATCGTCACCCTGGGCATGCTCATCGTGCTGCGCGGCCTGCTCACCGGCATCTCCGGCGGCCAGACCTTCTTCAACCTCCCCGAGTCGATGACCTACCTCGGCTCGACGATGTGGCTCGGTATGCCCGCGTCCATCTGGGTCTGCCTGCTGCTGTTCGCCGTCGGCATCGTGGTCATGGGATTCACCCGGTTCGGCCGCGCGCTCTACGCGATCGGCGGCAACGTCGACGCCGCGAGGGCGGCGGGCATCCGCACCGATCGGGTGCTGTGGATCGTGCTGATCTCCGCGAGCCTGCTGGCCGCGATCGGCGGTCTGCTGCTGACGGGACGGCTCGCCTCCGTCGCCGCCGCCCAGGGCGACGGCGCGATCTTCACGGTGTTCGCCGCCGCCGTCATCGGAGGGGTGAGCCTCAACGGCGGCCGGGGCACGGTCTTCGGCGCTTTCACCGGCATCCTGCTGCTCTACATGATCCAGAACGTCCTCACCCTGGCGGGCGTCCCCGCACAGTGGATCCAGGCGCTCAATGGGGGAATCATCCTCACCGCGCTCGCGATTTCCCGCCTCACCGGGGGCAGGTCACAGGAATGACCGGGAAGAGCGGCCCGGCTAAGGGGTGTTGAAAAAGTGCTGCCCGTCGCGAGTGCGGGCCCAGATGGATGCATCGCAAGGCGGAGGAGGAGCCGGTAGCGGAGCTACGGGCAACGACGACAACGCAGCGAGGCGCCATCTGGACCGTGCGTAGCAGGGCATGTCCTTGAAACACGAACTAGGGGCCGAGCAGCGGCAGCAGCGCGTTGAGGCGGCCGGAAGCGAAACCGGAAAGGTCCAGCGAGCAGAAGGTGAAACCGGCGCCGCGGACCGCCGCGTCGACGCGCTCGCGCAGCTCGCACACGCGCGGGATCTCGGCCTGCGGCACCTCCACCCGGGCCAGTGTGCCGCCGGCGTGGGCGCGCACCCGGCACACCGGAAAGCCGAGATCGCGCAGCACGGCCTCGGCGGCCTCGATCCGGCGCAGGACCTCCGGCGTGACCGGGTCGCCGTAGCTCACCCGCGAGGCCAGGCAGGGCGCCGCCGGCTTGTCGGCGGTGACCAGTCCGAGCTCGCGGCTGACCGCGCGGACGCCGGACTTGGTGAGCCCGGCGTCCACCAGTGGCACGATGGCCCCTCGCTCGGTCGCGGCCCGCTGCCCGGGGCGGTGATCACCCAGGTCGTCGAGGTTGGTGCCGAGCGCGATCCGGGCGCCCATGGCGGCCGCCAGCGGGGTGAGCGCGTCGAACAGCGCCGACTTGCAGTGATAGCAGCGGTCGGCGCCGTTTGCGGCGTACTCGGGGCGGTCGGCCTCGTCGGTGCACACCTCCACATGGGCCAGGCCGTAGCGGCGCGCGAACGCGCGTGCCGCGGCCCGCTCGGCGGCGGCCAGGCTGGGAGAGACCGCGGTGACGGCGAGCGCCCGGGTGCCGAGCACCCGGGTGGCGGCGAAGGCGAGCAGCGCGGAGTCTGCGCCGCCGGAGAAGGCGACGACGATCGCGTTCTCCCCGCGCAACCGGGCCGTCAGGCGCTCCAGGGCGCCGCTGGAGTCGTTCGCCGCATGCACCGCGTCGGCCGTCGCCCGCGCCGAGGAGGAAGGGTCGTCACTCATCGTCGTCACCTGCCGGAGAACGCGAACCGTTGAGGCTCTCCTCGACCCCGAGGACATGCGCGGCGGCGTGGATCCGGGCCCGCTCGGCGTCCCGCGCCAGCAGCGCCCGATGGACGGCGCGGTGCTCCCTGAGGGTGCGCTGCACCGCCTCGGGGTCGCTCATGCCGCGCCAGATCCTGGCCCGCACGGTGCGGCCGGACATGTTCTGGATGACGGCGGCGAGGACGGCGTTGCCGCAGTGGGAGGCGATGAGGGCGTGGAAGTCCTGGTCGAGGGCGACCAGCTTCTCGTGGTCGATCGGGCTCTGCGCCGCGACGCTTTCGGCCCGGTCGAGCAGCTCGCCCAGGCGGGCGAGGTCGGCGTCGGGGAAGCGCGCGGCGGCGAGCGCCGTCGCCTCCGCCTCGAGGATCCTGCGCACATGCAGGAACTCTCCGGCCCCGGCGTCCAGGTGGATGTCGGCGACGAAACTCATCCCGTCGAGCAGCAGGCCGGGGGAGAGGCTGGTGACGTAGGTGCCATCGCCCTGTCGCGTCTGCAGGACCCGCATGGCGATCAGCGCGCGGACGGCCTCACGCAGGGTGTTGCGTGCGACGCCGAGCTGTTCGGCGAGGTCCTTCTCGACGGGCAGTTTCTGTCCCGGGCGAAGCTCCCCGCTGATGATCATCTGCTTGATCGTGTCGATCGCGGTCTCGATGACGCCCACTCACCCTCCCCACCGGTGGCCATCAGGGTAACGGTAGGCGGCCACGGACTCGGGGTGCATGCGGGCGCTGTAGCCGGGCGCCTCGGGCAGCAGATAGCGCCCGCGCTCGACCCGGACCGGATCGGTGAAGTGCTCGTGCAGGTGGTCGACGTACTCCAGGACCCGACCGGTCAGGCCGCCGCTCACGCACACGTAGTCGACCACGGACATGTGCTGGACCAGCTCGCACAGGCCGACACCTCCCGCGTGCGGGCAGACCGGCACACCGAACTTGGCGGCCATCAGCAGCACCGGCATGATCTCGTTGACCGAGGCGAGCCGGCAGGCGTCGATCTGGCAGAAGTCGATCGCCCCGGCCTGCAGCAGCTGCTTGAACATGACCCGGTTGTGGCAGTGCTCGCCGGTGGCCACGCCGATGGGGGCGACCGCCTCGCGTACGGCCGCGTGGCCGAGCACGTCGTCGGGGCTGGTCGGTTCCTCGATCCACAACGGCTCGTACGGCGCGAGACGCCTCACCCAGGCGATGGCCTGCGGGACGTCCCAGACCTGGTTGGCGTCGAGCAGCAGCGTGCGGTCGCCGAGCTCCTCCCGGGCGATCGACAGGCGGCGTACGTCGTCCTCGACGTTCGCGCCCACCTTCAGCTTGACATGGGTCCAGCCCTCGGCGACGGCCTCACGACACAGCCTGCGCAGTTTGGCGTCGTCGTAACCGAGCCATCCCGGGGAGGTGGTGTAGGCGGGGTAGCCGTGCTCGGCCAGCTCGGCGATCCGATCCTGGCGCGTGGGGGCGAGCGCGGCCAGCATCTCGACGGCCTCGGCGGGGGTGAGCACATCGGACAGGTAGCGGAAGTCGCATGCCGCGACCAGCTCCTCCGGTGACATCTCCGCGACGAGGCGCCACAGGGGCTTGCCGGCCCGGCGGGCGGCGAGATCCCAGGCGGCGTTCAGCACGGCGGCGGCCGACAGATGCACCACGCCCTTCTCCGGGCCGAGCCAGCGCAGCTGGCTGTCGGACATGATCTCCCGGTAGAGGCCGCCGAGGCCGACCGCCAGCTCGTCCACGTCGCGGCCGACCAGCCGGGCCCCGATCTGCCGGGCGGCGGCCACGCACAGGTCGTTGCCCCGTCCGATGGTGAACGTCAGCCCGTACCCCGCCAGTTCACCGTCATCGGTCCCCAGCACCACGTACGCCGCCGAGTAGTCGCCGTCCGGGTTCATGGCGTCCGAGCCGTCGAGTGTGGCGGAGGTGGGGAACCTGATGTCCATCACGTCGACAGAGGTGATCGTCGGCATGAGCGGGCTCCAATTGATCCGATGAATATGAAGCAAACACTATGGGTGCCTGGAGAAGCGGTCAAGAAAACCGGCACATATCCCAACAATGGGTTTACATCAACCCAATGAATCTGCCACGCTCGGTACGACACGTCCCCGATCAGGCAGCGGAGTAGGCAGACCGTGAAGCTGTTGCGAGTGGGTCCGGCGGGCGAGGAACTGCCCTGTGTCCTCGCGCCCGATGGCAGGGTCCTCGACCTGTCGTCGCTGACGGCCGACATCGACGGAGCGTTCCTCGCCGGAGGCGGCGTCGAACGGGTGCGGTCGGCGCTGGCGGAGGGGCGGCTGCCCGAGGCCGGGCCGTACGAGCGCATCGCAGCGCCGGTCGCCAGACCGGGCAAGATCGTCTGCATCGGCCTGAACTACTCCGACCACGCGGAGGAGACCGGGGCCGTGATCCCCCCAGAGCCGGTGGTGTTCCTGAAGGCGCCGAACACGCTCGTCGGGCCCGACGATGAGGTGTTGGTGCCGCGGCGCAGCGTGAAGACCGACTACGAGGTCGAGCTCGCGGTGATCCTCGGCCGTACGGCCCGCTACCTGTCCTCGCCCGAGGAGGCGGCGGACGTGATCGCCGGCTACGCGATCGCCAACGACGTCTCCGAGCGGGAGTTCCAGAACGAGCGCGGCGGCCAGTGGGACAAGGGCAAGTCGTGCGAGACGTTCAACCCGCTGGGCCCCTGGCTGGTCACGGCGGACGAGGTCGGCGACCCGCAGGCGCTCGGGCTGCGGCTGTGGGTCAACGGCGAGCTCCGCCAGAACGGGAACACCAAGAACCAGATCTTCGGCGTCCACCACGTGATCTGGTATCTCAGCCAGTTCATGGTGCTCGAGCCCGGTGACGTGGTGAACACCGGCACCCCGGCGGGGGTGGCGCTCGGCCGCTGTCCCAGCGTCTACCTGCGCCGAGGGGACGTGGTGGAGCTGGAGATCGACGGTCTCGGCCGCCAGCGCCAGCGGGTCGGCCAGGCATGAGCGAAACGGCCGGCGGACGGGGCGGAAGCGGGGAGTTCGACGGCCTGGTCGCCGTGGTCACCGGGGGCGCCTCGGGGATCGGCAGGGCCGTCGCCGAGGAACTGGCCGCGCGGGGCGCCCGGGTGGCCGTGCTGGATCTCGTGGACACCGACTTCGTGTGCGACGTCACCGACGACGCCGCCGTGCGCCGGGCGATCACCGCGGTCGCCGGGCGGTTCGGCCGGATCGACGTGCTCGTGAACAACGCGGGCATCGGCGCGCAGGGCACGGTCGCCGACAACGACGACGCCGAATGGCTGCGGGTGTTCGACCTGAACGTGGTGGGGATCACCCGGGTGACCCGCGCGGCCCTGCCGTACCTGCGCGAGTCCCCGCACGCGGCGATCGTCAACACCTGCTCGATCGCGGCCACGGCCGGGCTGCCGCTGCGTGCGCTGTACTCGGCGTCCAAGGGCGCGGTGCTCGCCCTGACCAGGGCCATGGCCGCCGATCACATCCGCGAGGGCATCCGCGTCAACTGCGTCAACCCCGGCACCGTCGACACCCCGTGGGTCGGACGGCTGCTGGCGGCCGCCCCCGACCCGGAGGCCGAGCGGGCCGCGCTGTGCGCCCGCCAGCCGCACGGCCGCCTGGTGACGGCGCGGGAGGTCGCCCACGCCGTCGCATACCTGGCGAGCCCCACGTCGGGCTCGACCATCGGCGTCGAGCTGGCCGTCGACGGCGGGATGGCCGGCCTGCGGCCGAGGCCGGTGTCGTCGTGAGGGTCGGGCTCGGGCCGTACGGGCTCGGCACCGGACCGCTGGGCGGGCTGTTCGCCCCGGTGAGCGACGAGCAGGCCGAGCAGACGCTGGCCGCCGCCTGGCAGGCGGGGATCCGCTACTTCGACACCGCGCCGCATTACGGCGCCGGGCTGGCCGAGCAGCGCCTGGGCCGCTTCCTCCGGGGCCTGCCGGACGGCGCCGCGCAGGCGGTCGTCTCGACGAAGGTGGGCCGCGTCCTGGTGCCCGGCGAAGGCGAGGAGGAGGGGTTCCCCGGCCGGACCGGGCACGTGCGGGTGCGCGACTACAGCCGCGACGGCGTCCTGCGCTCACTGGAGGACAGCCTGGAGCGCACCGGGCTCGACCGGTTCGACCTGGTGTTCATCCACGATCCTGACGATCACTGGGAGCAGGCCGCCGGGCAGGCCTACCCAGCCCTGGCCGAGCTGCGCGACCAGGGCGTGGTCGGCGCGATCGGGGCCGGGATGAACCAGGCCGAGATGCTGACCCGGTTCGTCCGGGAGACCGACGTCGACGCGGTGCTCGTGGCGGGCCGCTACACGCTGCTCGACCGCTCCGCCGCACGCGAACTGCTGCCCGAATGCGAGCGGCGCGGCGTGACGGTGATCGTGGGCGGGGTGTTCAACAGCGGCGTCCTGGCCGGCGGCACCACCTACGACTACGAAACCGTCCCGCCCGAGACGCTGGCGCGGGTGCGCGAGCTGGGGCGGGTCTGCGCGTCGTACGGCGTGCCGCTGCCGGCCGCGGCTCTGCGGTTCCCGCACCGGCACCCCGCCGTCACCACGGTCCTGATCGGGGCGCGTAGCGCCGCCGAGGCGGGGGCGGATCTCGATTTCGCCGCCACGCCCGTGCCCGGGGAACTGTGGAGGGAGCTGGAGCATGCGGGTTGACCTCGCCTACGGCACCGGCGGGCTGGTGGTGGATCTGCCCGCCGACCGGACGACGGTGATCACGCCGGTCGCCCGGCCCGCCGTGGCGGACGAGGCCGCCGAGGTCCGCCGGGCCCTGCGCGAGCCGATCGCGGGCCCGCCGCTGCGCGAGCGGGTACGGCCCGGGCAGACGGTGGCGATCTCGGCCTGTGACGGGACCCGGCCGCAGCCCAGGCACCTGATGATCCCGGCGATCCTGGCCGAGCTGGACGGGATCGTCGAATCCGACGACATCGTGATCCTGGTCGCCACCGGCACCCACCGCGGCAACACCGAGACGGAACTGCGCGCGATGTTCGGCGACCAGGTCGTGGACGCCGTACGGATCGTCAACCACGACGCGCGCGACGCCTCGTCGCTGAGGTGGATGGGTCGCCACGGCAAGGACGTGCCGGTCTGGCTGAACCGGGAGTGGACGGACGCCGACGTGCGCATCACGACCGGGTTCGTCGAGCCGCACTTCTTCGCCGGGTTCTCCGGCGGACCCAAGCTGGTCGCGCCCGGGCTCGCCGCCCTGGAGACCGTGCTCACGCTGCACGACGCGGCCCGGATCGCGGACCCCCGGGCCACCTGGGGCGTCATCGAGGGCAACCCGGTCCACGACGACGTCCGCGCCATCGCCGCCGCCACCGGCGTCACCTTCGCCCTCGACGTCGTGCTCAACCGCGAACAGCGGATCGTGCGGGCGTTCGGCGGCGACCTGCCGCAGATGCACGCCGCCGCCACGGCCGCCGCCCGCGCCACCGCCATGCGGCCGGTCGCGGAGCCCTTCGACGTGGTCGTGACCACCAACGCCGGATTTCCGCTGGACCAGAACCTGTACCAGTCGGTGAAGGGGATGAGCGCCGCCGCTCAGGTCGTGCGCCCCGGTGGCACGATCATCTGCGCGGCCGAGTGCCGGGACGGGTTCCCCGACCACGGCTCCTACCGGGACGTGCTGACCTCGGCGGCCTCCCCGGAGGCACTGCTGGCGGAGATCTCCCGCCGCGCCGAGACCGTGTCCGACCAGTGGCAGGTCCAGATCCAGGCCCGCATCCAGCGGCACGCCCACGTGATCATGCACACGTCCTACCTGGACGACGCCGACCTGGCCGCCGCCCACCTGGAGCAGACCGGCGACATCGCGGCCGCCGTACGCGCCCTGCCCGGGCGGGTCTGCGTCCTGCCGGAGGGGCCCATGACCATCCCCTACCTCACGGCCTGAGGAGGTGGCGTGACCGGCGCTTTCGACCTCGGTTACGCGCGGATCGACCTCGAACGCGAGACGCGTCAAGGGCTGCCCGAGATCGTGTACGGCCCGGGCAAGCGGGCGAGCGAGATCGTCGGCATCGTCACCGTGCTGCTCGGCCGCAACACCGGGCCCGTCCTGGTGACCCGGGTCGAGCCCGACGCCGCCACGGCCGTGCTCGGACGTGTCGCCGGCGGCCGCTACGACCGGGACGCCCGGTTGCTGGTCTGGCGCGAGGCACGGCGGATCGAGCACACGGTCGCCGTGGTCACCGCCGGGACGGCGGACGGCCCGGTGGCCGCGGAGGCCGCGGCCGTCGCCTGCGCACTCGGCCTGCGGACCACGCTGATCAGGGACGTGGGAGTGGCGGGGCTGCACCGCGTGCTCGCCGCCGTCGACGACCTGCGCGCGGCCCACAGCGTGATCGTCATCGCCGGCATGGAAGGGGCGCTGGCGAGCGTGATCGGCGGCCTGGTCGAGACCCCGGTGATCGCGGTGCCCACCTCCACCGGCTACGGCGCCGCGCTGGAGGGCGTGACGGCCCTGCTCGCCATGCTCACCTCATGTGCCGCGGGGATCACCGTGGTCAACATCGACTCCGGGTTCGGCGCCGCGCTGGCGGCCTTCCGCCTTACGAGAGGTGCGACGTGATCCTCTTCCTGAATCCGTTCACCGGCCTGGCCGGCGACATGCTGCTCGGGGCCCTCCTCGACGCGGGCGCCCGCCTCGACGCCGTGCGCGGAGCCGTCGCCCTGACCGGGCTGACCGGCTGGAGGCTGGACGCCGAGCGGGTGCGGACCGGTGCGCTGACCGCCACCCGTGTCCGGATCGACGTCGACGACGACGCCACCGAACGCGGCGCGGGCGAGCTGATCGCGATGGCGGCGCGGGCCGGCCTGCCCGTCGCGGAGGCGGCGGTCACCGCGATCGCCGAGGTCGAGAGCGCGCTGCACGGGGTGCCCGCCGCCGACGTGCGTCTGCACGAACTCGGCGGGCACGACACGCTGATCGACATCGTCGGCTGCGCCGCGGCCCTGCGCGATCTGGAGGTGACGCGCGTCCACTGCGCGCCGCTACCGCTGGGCGGCGGCACGGTGCGTACCCGTCACGGCGTGCTTCCCGTACCGGCTCCAGCCACGCTCGCACTGCTGAAGGGCGCGCTGGTGCGGGGCGGGGCGGCGGGGGAGGCGGTCACGCCGACCGGGGCGGCGCTGCTCCGTGCCGCCGGCACGGTGTACGGCCCGGCGCCGGAGATGGAACTGCGCGCCACCGGGTACGGCGCCGGCACCCGCGAGCTGTCCGACCGGCCCAACGTGACCGTGGCGATGCTCGGGCGGGAGGCCGCCGCCGAGCCCGTTTCGCAGGTCGTCCTCTCGACGAACCTCGACGACGTGACCGGTGAGATCCTCGGGTACGTCGTCGAGCGCGCCCTGGCCGCCGGCGCCGCCGACGCGTGGATCACCCCGGCGGTCATGAAGAAGGGCCGGCCGGCGCATGTCCTCCACGTGCTCGCGCCCGTCGAACTCGCCGACGGTCTGCAGGAACTCGTCCTGGCCGAGACGGGCAGCCTGGGACTGCGGCGCACCACGGTCGAGAAGGTCGCGCTGCCCCGGCACTTCGAGACCGTGCGGTTGTACGGCCGGGACGTGCGGATGAAGCACGGACCGTGGGGGGTCAAACCCGAACACGACGACCTGGCGAGGCTGGCCGAGGCCACCGGAAGACCACTGAGACAACTCGCACGAGAGGCTCACGACGCGCTGTGACACTCACCGGGACACCCAAGGGGACCCGCATCGACGCCCATCACCACTTCTGGGAGCTCGCCCGGCGACCGCAGAGCTGGCTCGAACCCCCTCAGATGGCCCCCATCCGCCGGGACTTCACCCTCTCCGACTACGCCTCCACCGCGGCGGAGGCGGACATCGGCCGTTCGGTGCTCGTGCAGGTCCTGGCCGACGCCCAGGAGACGCGCGAGTTCCTCGCGCTGGCGGCGCGATCACAGACCGTCGCCGCAGTCGTGGGCTGGGCCGACCTCACCCGGCCCGGCCTCCCCGGCGAACTCGCCGCACTGGCCGCCTCACCCGGCGGAGACCTGCTGCGCGGCGTCCGCCACCTGGTCCAGGGCGAAGGCGACCCGCGCTGGCTGGCACGCGACGACGTCCGCGGCGGGCTGCGGGAGGTGGCGGCGGCCGGGCTCACCTATGACCTGCTCGTCGTTCCCCATCAGCTGCCCGCCGCGATCGAGACCGTACGCGCGCTGCCCGAGCTGACCTTCGTCCTGGACCACCTGGCCAAACCGCCGATCGCGTCCGGGAAGCTCGAACCGTGGGCCGGTCTGATCCGTGAGCTCGCAGCGGAACCGAACGTGACGGCCAAACTCTCCGGCCTGATCACCGAAGCGGACCGGGACGACTGGGACGCGGCGCGGCTGCGGCCGTACGTCGAGGTCGCGCTCGAGACGTTCGGCCCCTCGCGTCTCATGTTCGGCTCCGACTGGCCCGTCTGCCTCCTCGCCGGGTCCCTGCCCGTCTGGGCCGAGACCGCGCTGGCACTCCTCACCGACGCCGGGCTGTCGGCCGCCGAGCGCGACGAGGTCTTCGGAGGAACGGCCACCCGGGTCTATCGCCTGGGGTGAGTCCGGCCCGCCGGGTCAGGGCCGCGGCGGGCTCCCGGGGGCGAACACGTCGCCTCCGGGAGCCCGCCCCGGGTGAGGGCCCGACGGGTGGGGTCAGGCGCGGGTCCACTGCTGGTTGGTGCCGCCATGGCAGGTCCAGATGTGGATCTTGCTGCCGTTGGCGGTGCCGTACTCGGACACGTCCAGGCACTTGTTCGCGCCCACGGCGGTGATGGTGCCGTCGGCGTTGAACCGCCACTTCTGGTTGTTCTGCCCGTTGCAGTCCCAGATGATCACGCTGGTGCCGTCGGCCGTGCCGGCGCCGTTGACGTCCAGGCACTTGTCGCCGTAGACGCGCAGCTCACCGGCGCCGGTGGCGGTCCACTGCTGGTTGGACTGGCCGTGGCAGTCCCAGATCTGCAGCTGCGTGCCGTTGGTCTGGGAAGCGCCGGGGACGTCCAGGCACCGGCCCGACCCCACGCCCCGCAGCGCGCTCGTGGCCGGCGGCTCGCCCGTGGGGGTGCTCGTGGGAGTCGGCGTCGGGGTGGCGCCGCCGAACTGTGCGAAGAAGTTCCACACCACCTGCCTGGTCCAGGAGTTCCCGCCGGGTTCGAAGTCGCCGGACTTCCCGTCCACGGGATTGGGGGTGTGACCCGCGTCGAACGCCGCCCAGGCGACCGGATATCCGGCCTGGCACCCCGAGTAGTAGGTGACGATGTGCGACAGGCTGCCCTGCGCCGGCTCCGGCGGGTTCTGCGGCGTGCAGCCGTTGTTCCTCACGAACCTGTCACGCAGCGACCGGCCGGCGGAGATGTTGAGCACCGGGTCCCTGAGACCGTGCAGGCCGATGTACGCGATGGGCCGGTCGCCGCCGCTGCACCCGCTGAGCTGCGCGCCGGAGTAGACCGCCACGGCGCGGAAGGTGGTCGCCCGGGCGCACGCGAGTGCGTAGCTCATGCCGCCGCCATAGCTGAAGCCCGAGGCGAAGCGCTGTGAGGTGTCGACACAGAGGTCCGCCTCGATCCGGCGGATCACGTCGTCGACGAAGGTGACGTCCTCGCCGCCGGAGTTGGCCCAGCCGTTGTTGAAGCCCTGGGGAGCGACGAAGATCGCGGTGTTGTTCGACAGCGCCCTGAGTCCGTAATAGGACCAGACATACCCACTGCTTCCGCCCGAGTCGACCTCATTGGCGGTGCCGCCCCGCCAATGAAACCCGAAGATCAACCGGTAGGGCGTGGTGTTTTGATAGTTGTCAGGAATTCTCAGGATGTAGCTGCGATTCTTCCCGCTGGTCGTGATCGACTGCGTACCGCTTCTCAGCGTCGGAGTCTTGCCGCATCCCGAGGAGGCGGCCATGACTTCGGTGAGCGATGTGATCGCGCTGGTCGCGGTGTCGCCCAGCGCCGTCTGCGTCGTGCTCAGAACGAGCAGTGCCGCGGTCGCGACGGCGGTGAAGAGAGACCTATGCCTCGACATCTCGCGAGTTCCTCTGTCGTCCTTGTGGTGACACACGATGGGGGGTCATTTTCCTCCGCCTTCCGGGGGAGTAATGGCGCCGGTCGACCGGCCGCCGGCGATGGGTTGTTAGCGCTAACACCAGGTCCTGTTAATCAAGTGATCCTTTCCTCGGCGATGGAGGTGGTGGTGCGGCGCAGCAAATACGACATGGCGCGCGCCGTCAAGGGCCGCGCCCTCGTCGGTGCGGTCCTCCGGCCATTCGACGCGTCTCAACTGCTGAGGCGAGGCGGGGGCGTACGGTCGGCGGCGGCGCGGCGATGAAACGTTCATCGCGATGACGGCCGTCGAGAGCGGCGAAAGAGACGGTCAAGGGGACGGCCGAAAACTTACATCGATGACGCACGAGATCACTGCAGCGTACGGGCTCGGCCGAGAGGGGGGCGAGCGAAACTTTCTCGCGGCGACCTTGACACGTTTCGTCATGATTTCCAGACTGGCTCTCAGGGCGCTTCCTCCTGCCGGTTCTGTGGTGGTGGACGGCAGGGGCCGTGGTCATGACGCGCCGGTCTCAACACGCCGCCTCGATCGCGCCGGCTTCGATGCGCCGTCTTCGACGTACCGAGACGGATCGCCTGGCGTTCTCCGCGGTCATCGATCCGCGCTCCCTTATCGCATTCAGCCGCAAAGGAGGCTCAGGCATGAGCGGAAACCCCTTACCCGCCAGAAGTGGCGGTTCAACGCCGACGGCACCATCACCGCCGTGGGCGCGAACAAGTGTCTGGACGTCGCCGAGTACGGCACCGCCAACGGTAGCAAGATCCACATCTGGACCTGCCATTGAGGCACCAACCAGCAGTGGACCCGCGCCTGACCCCACCCGTCGGGCCCTCACCGGGGCGGCCCCCGGGGCGGCCCCGTAACGGTGTATACGCGGCAGACCACTGCAACAGCTGCTTAAATTGTTTGTTAGCGCTATCCCACGCCGACCGGCCCAAGCCGGATACGGTGCCACGGGTTGGTCCACTCCTGCGGGTGCGACCGACCTTCGGCGTGTTCCCGCTTTCGGGAGCTGCTTCGGCCGACGCCGCGGGTCCGCGCCCGCGGGGCTCTGAGGAGATTCGATGAGATCGAGAAGTGACCGGGAGTGACGGTGGAGGATCTGACAGATGCTCGGGCCGAGGCCGCCACGCGGATCAACACCACGGTGCCGCACCCGGCCCGGGTGTACGACTACCTGCTGGGCGGCAAGGACAACTTCGCGGCCGACCGCGAGGCGGCCGAGAAACTGATCAAGGTGTCTCCCGGCACACGTGAGGGGGTACGCGCCCACCGCGCCTTCCTCCGCCGGGCGGTGCGGCACCTCGTCGCAGAGGGGGGCGTCTCGCAGTTCCTCGACCTCGGCACCGGCATCCCCACCCAGGGCAACACCCACGAGATCGCACAGGCGATCGATCCCGGGGCGCGGGTGGTCTACGTCGACAACGACCCGATCGTCCTTGTCCACGGCCGGGCCCTGCTGACCGGCAGCGCTGCCGGGACGACCACGGTGATCGAGGCCGACCTGCGGCAGCCGGAGGCCATCCTGTCCCATCCCGAGGTTCGGGCCACCCTCGATTTCACGCGTCCGGTGGCCGTCATCTTGGCGGGCGTCCTGCACTTCGTCACCGACGAGGAGGATCCGTACGCCGTGGTGGAGCGGTTCAAGGCCGCCGTGCCCGCCGGCAGCCACCTGCTGCTGTCGCACATCACCCTCGACTTCGCGCCCCAGGTGGATGAGGACGAGTTCACCAAGCCCTACGACAACGGCACCGCGCCCATGGTGCCCCGTACGCACGCCGGCGTGATGCGGTTCTTCGACGGCTGGCACCTGGTCGATCCGGGCGTCGTCGAGGTGGTGAAGTGGCGGCCGGACGAGGACGGGCACCGGGAACACATTCCGGGCGGCGGCCATGCCTGGGCGTACGGCGGGATCGCGATCAAGCCCTGAGCCGGAGGCCCCCACTGCCCTCGGGGATGGCGCATCCCCCCCGAGGGCCGTCGGCGTTGGCGAACACCGGCGGCTTCTATCCGCTATCGCTTCGGCGGAGCGGTGCTGTCGCGTATGACGAGGGTCGTGGCGAACTCCTGGCGGTTGGTGGGGAGGGGTTCGCCGGCGGCGAGCGTCACCAGCATCCTGGCCGCGGCCGCCGCCATCTCGGACAGCGGTTGGCGGATCGTGGTCAGCGGCGGGACGGCCCAGCGCACCGGGGGCATGTCGTCGAAGCCGATGACGCTGAAATCCTGCGGGATGCGCAGCCCCAGGCGGTAGGCCGCATGGTAGACGCCGATGGCCTGGCCGTCGTTGGAGGCGAAGACGGCGGTGGGCGGGTCGGGCAGCTGCAGCAGCCGGTATGTGTGCGTCAGACCGTCCTCGATCCGGTAGTCGCCCGGGCAGATCAGGTCGGGGTCGACGGGCACGCCCAGCGTGTCCAGCGCCGCGCGGTAGCCGTCGAGACGGGCCCGGCTGGACAGGGCGTGGGAGGGCCCGGTGATGATGGCGATCCGCCGGTGCCCGAGCTCCAGCAGGTGGCGGGTGGCGGTGAGGCCGCCGTTCCAGTTTCCCGCGCCCACGGAGGGGACCAGATGGCCGGGGTCGCCGGTCGGGTCCAGCAGAACGAGCGGGATCTTGCGGGTGGAGAGCCACTCACGCTGGGCATCGGTCAGGCTGGAGAAGACCGCGATCACACCGGTGGGGCGGCGGCTGAGCACGTCCTCCAGCCAGTCGCCGCCGGGAGTGTGATGACCCTGCAGCTCGGAGATCGCCACGGCCAGGTGGTGCTCGCGCGCGACCTGCCCGACCCCCCGGGCGATCTCCGTGGGGTAGTCGCCGGCCAGCTCGTGGAACACCAGCTCCAGCACGGCAGCGGGGCTGGAGCGCCGCCGCTGCCTGCGGAAGCCGTGCTTGCGGATGAGGGCTTCGACCATGGCGCGGGTCTCCGGCGCCACGGCCGATCGGCCGTTCACCACTTTCGAGACCGTCGCAGTGGACACTCCCGCGAGTTCGGCGAGCTGCGCGAGAGTCAGCGGTTCGGGCTCGGACGCGGCCGACTCGTCGAATACGGTCACAAGGCGCAGTCTAACGGCGAATCGCCGCCGCGAGCTCTAAATGTTTCGGACAATGTAGCCGCTGAATCGGGGGAAAGGCGGGGTCGTGCCCGACTACGTGTCCGAAACTTTCGGAGGGTGCCGGGTTCCCTTCCGGTCGCCCGGCACCCTCGATGCCGTGATCCTTCGTGGCCGGTCCTACTTCGACGCGCCGCCGTACCGGACGATCAGCGCCTCGGCGTCCCGAATCAGCGTGTCACGGACCTGGGCGTCGGTGACGACCCTGGGGTCGTCGACGAGGTCCTGGAACTTCCGCAGCTCCTTCACGATCTTGTCGATCTTCTTGTCCTTCTGCTCCGCGTCGCGAACCGTCGCGAGGTTGATCCGGAGCCGGTGTGCGCTCTTGGCGCCGATCTTGCCGGCGGCCTCGAAGCGGTCGATCAGGGCGGCGATGTCGTCCGTCGAGGCGACGACCGAGAACTTCACCGTCTGCTCGGCCTTGTTGCCGGCGTTGTCGATGGCCGTGACGGTCAGGGTGTGCTCGCCCAGGGCCAGTTCGTACAGCGGCTTGACGGTTCCGGACTCGAACGCTTCACCGTCCAGCGTGCCGGTCACCGACTTCACCCCGGAGTCGGCGTCATCGGCGGTCCAGCCGATGGTCAGGTCCTGGCTGTCGCCGTACTCCTGGCCGTCGGTGACACCGGAGACCGCGATGGTCGGGGGCGTCGTGTCCGTGCCCTTCCCGCCGTCGAAGGCCCAGGAGTCGATCTCGAAGAGATCGTCGCCGCCGGGCCCGGCGTAGGTGAAGTACACGTCGTGCACGCCGGTGACGCCGTCGAGGTCGGCGGTCAGCTCCGTCCACTCGCCGAGCGGCGCGTCGACGGGGATGGTCGCGACCACGGGCGAGGTGCGGCCGTCCAGCCGGATCTCGATCTTCCCGCCGGCCACGAGCGGGCGCACCTTCGCGGTGATGCCGGCGGCGCCGACCTCGCCGAAGTCGACCTTCGCGAGCGACGTCCAGTCGCCGTCGTCGATGTCGTGCACCACGAGGTTCGGCGCCTGCGCACCGAACTCCTCCGAAGCTCCGTCGATCTTCTTCGTCGTGATGCCCTGCTGCCACGCGATCGTCTCGGCCTCGATCACGCGGTACGGGTCGAGGCCGCGGAGCTGCTCGACGCCCTTGTAGTCGCCCTTCACTTCCTTGATCGTGCCGTCGTCGTCGAACTCGAGCTTGGCGAGGTGCGGGCTGCGGAAGCCCTGCGTGGCACCGCCCGTGATCCGGCTGTTGAGCGTCTGGGCGTGGTAGGTGAAGTAGTACTCGCCGTCGAACTCGAACACCGACTGGTGGTTGTTGCCGCCGGCCCCGAAGTAGGTGCCGGGGTTGCGGAAGATGAGGCCGGCGTACGTGTCGGCCGTCCAGGGGCCCATCGGGCTGTCGGCCATGAGGTAGGCGATCGCCCCGGTCGGCGGACCGTTGGGGTCGATCGGGCCGCCGTACCCGAAGTTCGACGAGTACGAGTAGTAGTACTTGCCGTCACGCTTGAACACGTGGCCCGCCTCGAAGACGAGCGGCGCGTCGATGACCTCCGCCGAACCCTTCGTGCTGATCATGTCGTCGCCGAGCTTGATCACCCGCGTGGACTTCGGGTGGTTGGTGTTCTCGTAGCTGCCCGACCCGTCGTCGCCACCGCCGCCGAAGTAGAGGTAGGCCTGGCCGTCGTCGTCGACGAACACGCCCGGGTCGAACAGCCAGTTCTTGCCGTTCGACGCGCCCGGGGTCGAGCCCGTGATGAGCAGGCTGCCGCGCTCGTCGTGCCACGGGCCGAGCGGCGAGTCGCCGACGATGACGCCCGTGGCGCTGCCGTTGTTGGCGAAGTAGAGGAAGAACTTCTCCTTGCCGTCGACGACCTTGCTCTCGACCGCCGGGGCCCACGACTGGCTCGCGTAGCGGGCGATCCCGTTCGCACCGGCGACGGGGATCTCACCGTGGTCGACCCAGTTGACGAGGTCGTCGGACGAGATGACCGTGATCGTGTTGATGCCGCCGTAGGTGTTGGTCGGGGAGACCCCGTTGGGACCGGGGTTGTACATCTGCGTGTCGTTGGTCATGTAGAGGTACACGCGGCCGCCGTGAACGAAGGCGTTGCCGTCCGCCCCGAACTTGTGCGAGATGAGCGGGTTGCCCTCGCCGGGGTTCTTGCCGAGCACCTCGATGGTCTGCGACGGCACGAACTCGTTGAGCGTCACGTCGTCGACCTTGAAGTCCATCAGGTGCGTGTCCGGCGCCGACGAGGGGTTCGACGTCCACGGCGTCTCCACGAAGATCCTCGCGGTCGAGACGTTCTGCGAAGCGGGGATCGTGAACGTGCCCTGGATCAGCCCCCACTGCCCGCGCGGCACCGTCACGGTGCCGAGGTTCGTGTACGTCCCGCCGCCGTAGTGCATCGTGACGAAGAACTGCTTGGTCGCCGGGCTGTCGGGGTTCTCGTACTTCACCCGGGCCGTGACGAGGTAGGTCTTGCCCGCCTCCACCTTGCCGGAGAGGTCCTGCATCGGGCCGGAACCGGTCGTCTTCCGTTCGGTGACGAGCACCGCGCCGGAACCGGAGTAGGCGTCGGTCGTGGGCGACAGCGTCGCACCGTCGGTCGCGTTCCCGTCGTTGGCGAACCAGCCGGCGAGGCCGTCCTCGAACCCGCCGTTCACGATGATGTCCGGGCCGGCGGCCTGGACGGGCGCCGCCGTGGCGACGAGCCCCGCCGCCAGCACGGCGCCTGCCGCGGCGACCGCGGCGACCCGTCGCCGGATCGCCCTTCGAACATGCTTCAACACGAACTGTCCTCCTTGGATGGGGGGTGGTAGAACGCCCAGGGCCGACGGGCCGCGGGCCCCGGGGCAGGGGGTCTCGAACCGGAACAGGATCAGGAACAGAAGCAGGAACGGGGACAGGGACAGGGACAGAGGCAGGGCGGGGTGGCCCGGTGGCACGTGCCGTCTCCACCGGGCCCTCTCCACCGGGCCCTCTCCACCGGGCCATCCCTACCGGGCCGCCACCACCGGGCCGCCCCGGCGGAGATCAGCCGCAGGTGCGGGCGTCGTACTTCGCGTCCAGCGACGCCGACACCGGCTCGCCGTCCACCGTTCCGGAGGCCGTCACCGTGACCTGGCCGGCCGGTACGCTCGCCACGCCGGCCGGGAACGAGCGGGACTTGGTCTTGCCCGGGGGCACCGCGCCGAACGGGGCCGAGCCGTACGCCGACTCGGCCGACGCCTTCACGTGGACCGCCTCGTTGTTGGTCACCTCGACGGTCACCATCACCTTCTTGCCGACGCACCGGGTGCCGGCCGTGACGGACAGGTTCAGCGACGGCGCGGCCGCCTTGAGCGTGCCGAGCCGGGCCAACTGGTAGCTGAGCGCCCGCTCCGGCGCGTCGATCTGGTTCTGGGTGCCGAGCTCACCGGCCCGCGCCGTCCTGGCGTCGGCCAGCGCGGTCCGCATCTCGGCCCACGCGTCCTTCGGGTAGGCGCGCCCGTCCAGACTGTCGGCGTACGCGATCGCCGCGTCGAGGGCGCTCGTGTCGAGCGGCCTGTTCTGCGCGGTCAGCGTGTCGCTGAGCAGGTAGTGGTCGAAGTCGACGTGCCCGCCCTTCTGCCGGGTGGCGTAGTTGAACAGGCCGACTCGGTGTCCCATGAAGTGCGCGAGGGTGCCGTCCAGCGTCTGCGGGCCGACGCGGTCGCCGAGCCGGGTCCACTCCAGCCCGTCGAGGCTGTAGTAGAACGTCGTCCACAGCTGTCCGGTGGGCGAGGCGAAGTCGAGGTCGGCCTTCACGTGCACCTGGGTGGCGTCCCCCAGCGACACCGTCGTGCCCGGCACGAAGTTCTCCAGCGTCGCCTGGTCGAGGTCGACGGAGAACGGCTGCACCCGGTTGACGACGCCCAGCGTGTTCTGGCCGCCCGCACGCTTGACCGCGACGTACGAGAACCCGCGGTTGTAGGCGGCCAGGCCGGCGACGTCACCGTCCTTCATGCCGGAGATGTCCATCTTGGTCTCGACCGACTGCCGCGGCCCGAACGTACGCTGCGAGAGCGTGTTCCGCGCCTCCTCGAACCAGGCCAGCTCGGGCCGGTTGGAGAGCTTCGTGTAGACGTACTTGCCGGTGACCACCCTGCCGGTCGTCAGCCGCAGCCAGCCGTCGCGATCGGTGAGCGACCAGTGGCGGTTGTCGGGGGCGTGGTTCCACTCCCAGACCGGGTCGAGCCGCGACCCGTTGAACGCGATCTCCGCCTCGGCCGGGGACTCGGCCGTCACCGGCTGCCCGACGATCGAGACGTCGTCGATCAGATACTCCACGCTCGACGACGGCGGCTGCGGGTTGGCCCACGGCGTCTCCACCGCGAACTTGAAGTTGTCCACGTTGGCCGTCGCCGGCACGGTGTACTGGCCCGAGACCGTCGTCCACTGCCCGCGTGGCACGTTCCCTGACGACATCACCTGGACGCCGGAGCCCCAGTCGGCGGCGAGGTTGAACCGCACGCTGTCCGGACCCGAGGTGTACTTGATCTTGGCGGACACGGTGTAGGTCACACCGCGCTGCATCTTCCCGTTCAGAAACTGGTTCGGACCGGAACCGTTGAGCGTACGGCCGCTCACCTTGAGCGCCGCCGATCCCGAGGCCGGATCGGTCGTGTCCCGGGTCAGCGTCGCGCCGTACTGCGCGGCCCACGGCGCGACCGGCGTGGACTCGAACCCGGGGTTCTGCAGGAGCTCGACGCCGATGAGCGAGTCGTCGTACTTGGGCGGATCCGGGATCGTCCACTCCTCGTCCATGTACGCCTTGTGCGGCGCGTCGTTGGCGAAGTCGTCGGAGGCGACGATGCTCTTCTGCCGCTCGAACGTCTCCTGCTCCGGGCCGAGCTCGATGGGCTTGGCGAACTCGCCGTCGACCGCCACGACCCCGTTGTCGCCGAAGGTCGGCCACCCGTCCTGCCACGTCGCGGGGATGAGCGCCGGGATGCGCCCGATCGGGAACGTGTCGCGGAAGAACATGCCGTACCAGTCGGTGCCGCCGTCCGCGCCTGAGATGGGCACGAGGCTGCCCTGTGCGAAGCCGTTGGAGTTGAGCACTCCGCGCGCCTCGTAGGTGTTCACGCCCCCCTCGGAGGTGTGGCGTCCGAGCAGTTCCTTCGAGCGGAGCATGACGACCTGGCGCCCCTGGCCGGGCGGCCAGGTGATGATGACCGCGTAGTAGTACCCGTCGATGTGGTAGAACTGGGCGCCCTCGAACAGTCCGCCGATGAACGGCCGGCCGGCGTAGTCGCCGGCTGTGAAGATGTTCGGGTAGTCCTGCTCGATGGCGGTCAGGTCGGCGTTGAGACGCACCGCGCTCGTGCCGCCGGAGCCGTAGAAGATGTACGGCGTGCCGTCGACGTCGAAGAAGAGCGAGGGGTCGTGCAGGCCACGGCCGAGAGGCGTGCGCCGCCACGCCCCGTTCTCGATGTCGTCGGTGCTGTAGAGGTAGGCGCCGCCGAGGTTGTTCGTGTTGAAGACGACGTAGTACCTGCCGTCGTGGTAGCGCAGGGACGACGCCCATTGGCCCTGGCCGTAGGAGTTCTGACCGTTGCGCAGCGAGAACGAGTCTCCGATGTCCGCCCGGCCGAACACGTAGTTGACGATCTCCCAGTTGACGAGGTCGTACGATTTCATGATCGGCGCACCCGGGCTCAGATGCATCGTCGTGCTGACCATGTAGTAGACGTCGCGGTTCTCCTTGTTCTCGGCGGCCGGGACGCGTTCCACGCTGATGTCCGGCACGTCGGAGCGGAGGAGCGGCACGGTGTAGGTGCCGGCGCCGCTGTCGGTCGAGGTGTACGACGATCTGGGCGACCATTCATCGGCCGCGTTCGCCACACCGCCGGTGGACACGAGACCGGCGCACAGGAGCGCGCCGACGGTCATGACCGAAATGCTTCTGGACCGGGCGGTGGTCCCGGGGATCGGGGGGCGTGCGACGGGGAGAGGGGAGCGGGGGGATAAGGGCATTACGAGCTCCAGATGCGATGGGTCGCGGGTGTCGCCTCTGTCCGCGCCGGCTCGTGGCAGCCGTGGCGACCATCGCAGAACAGGACGGGCTATGTTGTTAGCGCTAACATTATGACGGGACCGAAAATCGCGATTGATCGCTGACAGTAGACGGGGCGGTTCGCACTGTCAAGCTTTCGCCGCGCGTAACGTTCGCCCGATAAGGCCGTAACGTTTCGCACCCCGGCCGACGCCGCGGGTTCCCGCGCCGAGCCGGACGCCAGGCCGCGCCGAGCCGGACGCCACGTCAGGGAGCGGTGATCCGGTCGCCGATCAGGGCGAGATTCTGGATGGCGGCCAGGCCGTACAACGCGGTGATGTTGGTGGACACCCAGGCGGCCTGCTCCGTCGGGTTGAGCGTCGAGGTGACCCGCTCGGCCCGCCACGGCAGATCCGGCCCGTAGCCGTCGCCGGTGTAGAACTCCTGCCACGCCCGGGAGGCCAGATCGTCACGCCCGAGCCGGGCCGCTGCGTACGCGGTGAGCCGGGAGTGGCCCTGCCTGAGGATGAGGTCGCCGAAGGAGGCGCCGGTCTCCGCGGCCTGCTCGGCCGCCGTGCCGTTGAACAGCCGGCAGTACCGCAGCCACGCCCTCTCGAACTCCGGCATGTCCACCAGGTCGATGAGCTCGGCGCAGATCTCGACCTGGCCGAACATGGCCGACAGATGGGAGACCGACACCTCCCGCCCGGCGGGGGCGAACTCGCCGGTGTCCGGGTCGTACCGGCCCTCGCCGGTGACGAAGCCGTTGGGCATCGCCGCGATCGTCCGCATCGTGGCCTTGAGCCTCCGCTCGGCGACGGGGTCGCCGCCGCGCTCCCATTCGGTGAGCCAGGCGGCGGCCAGGCCACTCCAGTCGGCGCCGAGGCCGATGGCCGGCGCGTGCGGGTCGGGTGCGTACGGCTCGGTGCGGATCTTCCGCAGCGGGTCGAGCGTCAGGAAGGTCCGGTCGGAGTCGACCAGCGCCCGCATGAGGTCGCCCGTGCGTTCGTCGGCGGTGAGGTAGTAGTGGAACCGGCGGTAGATCGCGGTGGAGATGCGCAGCTGCTTGGCGCTGTCGGACCAGTGCTGCACGCCGTGCCGCGTGCCGAGGCCCGCCCAGGGGCCGAGGTGGTAGACGTCCACCTCGCCGGTGTGCCGGGTCATGGCCTCGGCGAAGCGGAAGACGTCCGCGCGTCCCGAGCGCAGGAAGGCGTACCAGAGCCACAGATCGGGCGACAGCTCGGAGTTGTCCCACGCGTAGCCGCCGATGTCGTACCGCCACACCTTCCGGTCCTCGTCGAAGGTGTGCATGATGTCGCCGTAGTCCCAGAAGCCGTACCAGTGACGCTGCTCGACCTGCCTCCGGTAGTGGTCGAAGAGGAAGTCCAGGTGATCCTCGATCGCGGCCCTGGCCGGGTTCGAGCGGTCGACGGGCGAGAACAGGCCGCCGAACACCCGCGCGGACACCAGGTGCTCGACCGGGTTGACCAGCTGCGGGGGAGTCCGGAGCCGGTCGGCCATGGCCGCCAGGCGGTCGGCCGGGGGAGTGGCGGCCATCGCCCAGAACGTGAGTTCGTGGGTGCGGGCGATGCCGTACGGCGTGTCGAAGCCGGGTTCGTGGTCCTCGTAGGTGATGTCGAGCCCGTCGAGCTGCTCGGGGTAGGTGTCCTGGCCCATGCCGTCGTGGTAGGGGCGCATGTCCATCGGCCCGGCGTCGGGCGACCAGAGCCAGACGGTGATCTCGGCCTCGTCGGTGTGGGCGCCGCGGATGTCGAGCCCGGTCGGGTGGAGCCGCCAGAAGTCGCGCAGTCCGAAGGCCAGGCCGCCGCTGACGCCGCCCACATAGCCCAGCCCGGCGGCGCGCCCGCCCTGGTCGACGGGGATCCAGCCGCAGCCCTGCTTCGTCCGCTTCTTCAGCGTGAAGCCCCGCGACGACGGCTGGCTGAGCGAATGGTCGCCCCATTCGGGGACGTACCGCAGGCGGTCGGCGACCCGCCGGTTCCAGGTGGCGGGGTCGGGCAGCCGGGTGCCCGCGATCTGGGCGGCCCGCACCGCCGCTCCCGGGTCGCGGCGTAGCCCGGTGATCCCCTGCACGGCCTCGGCGAACATGCCGTGGTCCGCGCCGACGAAGCGGACGTGCCGGTCGTGGGCCGCGTCCCGCATCGGCACGCGGAACCGTACGCCGAGCCCCGCGATGAAGTCGCGCCGGCCGTCCCGGTCGTACACGAAGCTGTGCAGCATGCGGATGGACTCCGCGCCCGCGTAGAAGTAGAGCCGCACGGTGAACGGGAGCCAGGACACGCCCTGCTCCCCGGTCTGGCGGCCCTCGATCCTGATCACGGCGCGCACCGGCCCGGCCTGCTCGACGACGACCTGTTCGATGTCGCTCTCACGGCGCTCCAGGGGGGTCCTCGCCTCCTCGGACTCGTCGATCTCCGCCTGCCTGAGGCTGACCAGCCGTCCCCGGCGGGCGATCTCCACGCCGCCGCGCCGGATATGGGCGATCAGCTCGGCGCCGCCCCTGCGGATGCGCGCCCTGATCACGCCGGTGTCCACGTCCACGTGGTCCGTGTGCTCCTCGACGGTCACCGGTGTGGCGGGCACGGCCGGCGTGCCCCCGCGGAGGGTGTAGGACTCGGCGGGCACGTCCGCCGCGATCGCGTGGGCGGTCCACTTCAGCGACCCGTCCGGCCAGTAGGCCAGCGGCCAGCTCTGCACGGGGGTTCCGTCGCCGAGCGTGAACGCCTGCCCCGCCGGGACGACCCCCCGGGGCCAGGGCGTGCCCCAGGTGGAGACGGCGGAGTCGACCGGCCTGCCCTCGAGCCAGGTCAGCCGCACCGCGGGTACGGCGTCGGCGGCGGCCGGGTCCTCCGGTCGGGTGGCTTTCATCTGAACCTCCAGGTGGGGCGGCGACCCCGGTCACTCCTTGACCGAGCCGATCAGGACGCCCTTGGCGAAGTGCTTCTGCAGGAAGGGGTAGAAGAACAGGATCGGCAGGGTGGCGATGACGACGACGTCGAACTTCATGCCCTCCACGGGGAACATGACCGAGTCGAGCTGGGACAGGGCGTTCTCCGCGTCCGCCCCGGTCAGCTGGCGGACGATCACCTGGAGCGTCCACTTCCTGTTGTCGTCGATGTACAGCAGCGGCGACATGTAGTCGTTCCAGATCCCCACCGCGTAGAACAGCGAGAACGTCGCGATGATCGGCTTGGACAGCGGCATGACGACCTTCCAGAAGACGCCGAGCTCGCTGCAGCCGTCGATGCGGGCCGCCTCCTCCAGCGCCTGGGGCAGCTCCTGGAAGAAGCTCTTGACGATGATCAGGTAGAACGGGTTGATCGCCAGCGGAAGGATCAGCGACCAGTAGCTGTCGAGCAGTCCCAGGTCGCGGACGACCAGGTAGGTCGGGATCATGCCGCCGCTGAAGACGATCGTGAAGATGACCAGGTTCAGCACCAGCGCACGGCCGGGCAGGTACCGCTTGGCCAGCGGATAGGCCATGGTGAACGTGAGCATGACCTGGACCACCGTGCCCACCGCCGTCACGCCGATGGTGGTGAGGAGCGCCCTGACGAAGGTGCCGGTCCCGAAGATGTACTCGTAGGTGCCGGTGACGACGCGCTCCGGCCACAGGAAGAACGGCCGTGAGGCGATCTCCGACTCCGAGGCGAACGACGCGGCCAGGACGTAGAGCAGCGGCAGGACCGTGACCAGTGCCAGCCCCACGAGTAGGATGATGTTGAGTACGTCGAAGACCCGGCTGCCGAGGGAGCCGTGGTTCCGCACCGATGTGGACATCCCGGGCCCCCTAGAACAGTCCGCGCTGACCGAGGCGCTTGGCCAGCCAGTTGCACCCGAAGATCAGCAGGACGCCGGCGACCCCCTTGAACAGGCCCACCGCCGTGGCGTAGCTGTAGCCGCCCTGGGTGATGCCGATGTAGTAGACGAAGGTGTCGAACACGTCGGCGACCGACCGGTTCAGCGAGTTGGTCATCAGCCAGATCTGCTCGAAGCTGGAGTCCAGCAGGTGGCCCGAGGTGAGGATGGCCATGACCACGATGGTGGGCCGGATCGCGGGCAGCGTGACATGCCAGAACTGCCGCCACCGTCCCGCGCCGTCGATGCGGGCCGCCTCGTACAGGACGGGGTTCACCCCGGCGAGCGCCGCCAGGTAGATGATCGTGCCCCAGCCGGTCGACTTCCACAGCGTCTGCATCACGATGATGGGCCGGAACCAGTCGGCCTGGGCGACGTAGTCGACCTTGGCGCCGCCGACGATGCCGTGGATCCAGTTCGCGATCACCCCGTAGTCCACCGAGAACAGCAGGTACGTCAGGGACGCGACGATCGTCCAGGACAGGAAGTGCGGGATGTAGATCAGCGACTGGATCGTGCGCTTGAGCACGTTCAGCCGCAGCTCGTTCAGCAACAGCGCGACGACGATGGGGGCAGGGAAGGCGAAGAAGACCGTCAGCACCGCGAGGATCAGCGTGTTGCCGAGCAGCCGGCCGAAGTCGGGCCCGGTGAACAGCTCCTCGAAGTGCTTGACGCCCACCCACTCGCTGCCGCCGTACCCGAGGAACGGGACGAAGTCCTGGAAGGCGATGGTCAGGCCGCGCATCGGCAGGTACTTGAAGATCGCGAAGTAGGCGAGACCCGGCACGAGCATCAGGTAGAGCCAGCGGTAGCGTAGCAGCGCGGTGCGCGGCGACAGCCGCTTCCCGCGCGCCGGGGCGGGAGACGCCGTCACGGGAGGCGGCGCCAGGTCGGTGGCCACAGCGGCCTCCTTTCGTCGCGCGATCAGCTGCCGCCCCTGGTGACCATCTCCTGGAACTCGGCGACGACCTGGCCGCCCCCGCTGTCGTACCAGCGCTTGATCTCGTCCTTGAGCTGCCCCTCGGTGATCTCGCCCGCCAGGTACTTGATCCGGGCGTCGCTGACGATCGGGTGCAGGGTCGCGCCCTTGGCCGTCAGCGTGGGCGAGACATAGGGCAGTGTGGGGTCGTGCACGGCGGTCCGCAGGTCGAGCTCCTCCAGCTCCTTGCGCAGCCGCAGGTTGTCCCGCTCGGCCTCGCTCGCCGGCTTGCGCTCGTAGGCGTCGCCGCCCACGCCGACGCTGGCCGTGGTGCCCAGCTGGATGAAGCCCCAGTCGACGTCGTTGTTGATGGTCTTGACCGCGGGGTCGTCCTCATTGATCAGTACGGCATAGCCGTCCTCGACCTTGAAGTTGCGTCCCTCGATGCCGTTGGTGAGCAGGATCGCCCCGTCTTCGGACGCCAGCCGGTCGAGGGCCCTGAGGGTGTCGTCGAGCTGCTCCTCGGTTCTGATGCGCTGCTTGGAGATCGCGATGATGCCGTTGTAGCCGAGGAAGGGCAGGGAGAACTTCTGCCCGTCGGGACGGGAGAGGTTGCCGGTCATCGCGAGCATGCCGGTGTAGTCGTCCGGATACTTCTCCCTCAGCAGGCCGTACAGCTGTGTCGCCCGGACGTTGACGTCGATGATGATGCCGCCCTTGCCCTGGACGAACGGGTCGTTCCACTTGCCCGTGTCGAGCGTGGCGTAGTCGGGGTTGACCAGGCCCTCGTCGATCATCTTCTTGAGGTAGCGGTTGGCCGCGAAGAACTCCGGGGTGTCGAACTCGGGGACGAGCCTGCCGTCGCGCATGCCGAAGCCGTTCGGGGCGCCGAACCAGACGTCGACGGCGTTGTACGGGCTGGAGGCGTTGAAGACCGGGGTCGGCCACTTCGGGATGATGAGTCCGTAGGTGTCCTTCTTGCCGTTGCCGTCGGGGTCCTTCTCGGTGAAGGCCCTGGCGACCTCGTAGAGGTCGTCGGTGGTCTTGGGCAGATCCAGGCCGAGCCGGTCCAGCCAGTCCTTGCGCAGCAGTACGGCCGAGCGGAGCAGCGGGCGGACCCGGTAAACGCCGAAGTTCCTGCCGTTGGTCGAGGAGTTGAGCCGCGTCTGCTCGTTCCTGGGCTTCAGGTTGGGGTACTTGTCCAGCTTGTCGGTGAGGTCCCAGAACGCTCCGGCCTCCGCGGCCTTCACGAAGGACGGGCTCTTCTGATCCTGGATCACCATGAGGTCGGGGATCCGGTCCGAGGCCAGCGTGACGTTGGTCTTGTCGCCGTACTCCGCGTTGGGCACCCAGGTGATCTTCAGTTTCTTCCCGGCCAGCTTCTCGACCGCCTGCTGCATCTCGCCGCCGGGGTCGGGAGCCGTGCCGAAGAGGGGGGCCATCACGGTCAGCTCGTTGCCCGGGCCCGGCTCGTCGCCCGCGGAGCAGGCGGCCGTGACGAAGGCGGCTGTTATCGCTACCGCGCCGGCGAGCAGCCGGTGGGGGATGGTGTTCATCGGTTGCCTTTCGAGCTCAGACGTGCCTCGTTCTCCGCGAAGAAGCGCAGGCAGAGCCAGGTGTTCAGCTGGATCCAGCCGCCCACGGCGAGCGTGAGCGCGAGGACCGGGAACGACGCGGCCGCCACCGTCACCGACATCAGGCAGAACAGCAGCAGGACCGAGCCTGCGGGGTGGGCGAGCGCGAACAGCGACGCCCTGGGCAGGCACGCGAGGGGACGCAGGTCGTAGTGCACGTACATCGGCAGCAGGTGGGCGGCCACCACGACCAGCGCGACCAGGGCCGTGTAGGTCGTCAGCCGGAGCGCCGCCGCCTCGGTGGCCGTGAAGTACAGATAGTCGGCGGCCAGGATGACGCCGGCCGCCACCAGTGGAAGCACCAGGAGCGAGCCGCGTGCGAACTCCCTGCGGTAGACCGCGGCGAACTCCCGCCGGGTGTGAAACGATTCACCCATCGCGTGCCGTCTCGCCACGGCGTACGCCGCGACCGTGGCCGGGCCGATGCCCAGGATCACGCCGCCCAGCAGGGTGAACGCGATCCAGAGGAGATTCAGCCGGGCCGCCCACAGCAGCTCGTCGCAGAATACGTAGGTCCGGATAGACCAGCCGGTCATCGCGTGCCGATGTCCCGGCCGGATGTGTACGTATGAACGTGAGATTTCACCGGTGCTTCTACCTGCCCTGTGGATGCGGGTGGGGAACGATCGGTGGTGCGAAATCGCGAAGCGGTCCGTCGTCGGTGCGCACGACGCGTTATCGGGATTAAAACGTTCTTCTCCCGATTCCACAAGGCCCAAGATTCCCCGACGCAGCAGGCAGATGACAGGAGGCGGTAATTCACAGGAAATCGGGATGTAACCCCTATCGGCGGAGAACGCGCCAGCCGATGCCGGTGCCGACACCGGGCCCGGCCCGGACGCACCCGCCGCTCCGGCGAGGCGCCACCGGACGCGGCGGGGGCGGGCGACTCAGCGCGGAAAGGCGGCGGCAACGCCCGCGTCGACGGGGATGTGCAGGCCGGTGGTGCGGGACAGGTCGCCGCCGGTGAGCACGAACACGGCCGCCGCCACGTGCTCGGGCAGCACCTCCCGCTTCAGCAGCGTGCGCCGCGCGTAGAACTCGCCGAGCTCCTCCTCCGGCACGCCGTAGACCGCCGCCCGCCTGGCACCCCAGCCGGAGGCGAAGATGCCGGAGCCGCGGACCACCCCGTCGGGGTTGACGCCGTTGACCCGGATGCCGTGCCCGCCGAGCTCGGCCGCGAGCAGCCGCACCTGGTGGGCCTGGTCGGCCTTGGCCGCGCCGTACGCGACGTTGTCCGGCCCCGCGAATACGGCGTTCTTGGAGCAGATGTAGACGATGTCACCGCCGAGGCCCTGATCGATCATGACGCGGGCGCTCTCCCGCGAGACCAGGAACGAGCCGCGGGCCATCACGTCGTGCTGCAGGTCCCAGTCGTCCACCGTGGTCTCCAGCAGCGGGCGCGACAGCGAAAGACCCGCGTTGTTGACCACCACGTCCACCCCGCCGAAGGCCAGCACGGCCCGCCGTACGGCCCGGGCCACCTGGATCTCGTCGGTGACGTCGGCCAGGACGGCCACGGCGGCGTCGGCGGGCCGGTGGGCACGGGCCCCGATCTCGGCGGCCACCTTCTCTGCGGCGGCCGGGTCGCGGTCGGCGACCACCACGCAGGCGCCCTCGGCGGCCAGACGGCGCGCGGTGGCCGCGCCGATGCCCGAGCCGCCCCCGGTGACCAGCGCGACCCGGGCGGCCAGCGGCCCGGGCGCCGGCATGCGGCGCAGCTTGGCCTCCTCCAGGTCCCAGTATTCGATGCGGAACCGCTCCGACTCCTCGATCGGCGCATAGACCGACAGCGCCTCGGCGCCGCGCATCACGTTGATCGCGTTGACGTAGAACTCGCCCGCCACGCGGGCCGTCCGCCCGTCCCGGCCGAAGGAGAACATGCCGACGCCCGGCACCAGCACGATCGCCGGGTCGGCGCCGCGCATCGGCGGCGAGTCCGGGGCGGCGTGCCGCTCGTAGTAGGCGTGGTACGACTTCCGGTAGGCCGCGTGCAGCTCGCCCAGGCGGGCGACCACGTCCTCCAGCGGCGCTTCGGCGGGCAGGTCCACCACCATCGGTGCGATCTTGGTACGCAGGAAGTGGTCGGGGCACGACGTCCCGCGCGCGGCCAGCTCCGGGTGCCGCTCGCGCGACAGGAAGTCGAGCACCTCGGGGCCGTCGGTGTAGTGGCCGACCTGCCGGGCGTCGGTCGAGCACAGGCCGCGCAGCACGGGGAACAGCGCCGCCGCCCGCTCGTGCCTGGCCGGTTCCGGCAGCGGCGCGTAGCCCGGCAGCACGGGCCCGAACGGCTCGGGCCTGCCGTGTTCGGCGATGTACGCCTCGGCGGTACGGATGATCCACAGCGAGTTGTCCGCGCATTCGGCCGAGGTCTCGCCCCAGGCGGTGATGCCGTGCCCGCCGAGGACGCAGCCGACGGCCCGGGGATCGGCGTCCTTGATCGCGGCGATGTCGAGGCCGAGCTGGAAACCGGGCCGCCGCCAGGGCACCCAGACGACCCGGTCGCCGTAGACGCGCCGGGTCAGCTCCGCTCCGTCGGCCGCGGTCGCGATGGCGATCCCCGCGTCGGGGTGGAGGTGGTCGACGTGCGCGGCGTCGACCAGGCCGTGCATCGCGGTGTCGATCGACGGAGCCGCCCCTTGCCTGCCGAACGCGCAGAAGTCGAACATCGCGACCATCTCGTCCTCGCGGTCCGCGCCCGGGTAGACGCCCTTCAGCGCGCGCAGCCGGTCGAGCCGGAGCACGGCCAGGCCGGCCTCGGTGAGCGTGCCGAGGTCGCCGCCCGACCCCTTCACCCACATCAGCTCCACGTCTGACCCGGTGACCGGGTCCACCGCCGTGACCTTGGCCGAGACGTTGCCCCCGGCGAAGTTCGTGTTGCGGGGATCGGATCCCAGCAGGTGGGCGCGTTCGAGCAGCTGCTCGACCGGCGTGGTCATGACATTTCCCCCTATGGTGGTGATCGTGGGGTCAGGCGCCCCAACCGGCCTGGGTGCCGCCCACCCGCTCGTCCCGGATCCGCTCGAAGTAGCCGGACCGGGCGTAGGCCCGCATCGGATCGGGATCCAGGCCCATCTCCTCGCGGAGCGAGGCGAGCAGCGGCCGCACGTCGGTGTCGTAGGCGTCCATGAGCACGGCGTTGGCGCCGAGCACGTCGCCCTCCGCCTGCGCGGCGGCCAGCGCCGCGGCGTCCACGAGCAGCGCCTTGGCGGTGGCCTCCTGGACGTTCATCACCGAGCGGATCTGACCGGCGATCTTCGGCTCGATGTTGTGGCACTGGTCGAGCATGAACGCGATCTCGGACCGCAGACCCCCGCCGCGCACCACCTCGTACATGATCCGGAAGAGCTGGAACGGGTCGGCCGCGCCCACCATCAGGTCGTCGTCGGCGTAGAAGCGGGAGTTGAAGTCGAAGCCGCCGAGCCTGCCCTCGCGCAGCAGGAACGCCACGATGAACTCGATGTTCGTGCCCGGAGCGTGATGGCCGGTGTCCACGACGACCTGGGCCTTCGGACCGAGCCTGACGCAGTGGGCGAACGCCGTTCCCCAGTCGGGGACGTCGGTCATGTAGAAGGCCGGCTCGAAGAGCTTGTACTCCAGCAGGAACCGCTGACCCTCGCCCAGCCGGTCGTACACGGCGGCGAGCGCCTCGGCGAGCCGGTCCTGGCGGGCGCGGATGTCGTCCTGCCCCGGGTAGTTGGTCCCGTCGGAGAACCACAGCTTCAGGGTCGTCGACCCGGTGGCGTCCATGATGTCCACGCACTCCAGCAGGTGACCGAGCGCCTTGCGCCGCACCGCCGGATCGGGGTTGGTGACGCTGCCGAGCCTGTAGTCGTCGTCCTGGAAGACATTGGAGTTGATCGCGCCGATGCCGACCCCGAGAGCGGCGGCGTGCCGGGCGAGCCCCGCGTAGTCGTCGACCCTGTCCCATGGGATGTGCAGGGCGACGGTCGGCGCGACCCCGGTGAACGCGTGCACCTGGGCGGCATCGGCGATCTTCTCGTACGGGTCGCGGGGCACGCCCGCCTGAGCGAACACCTTGAACCTGGTGCCGCTGTTGCCGTACGCCCAGGACGGCGTCTCGATGCGCTGCCCGCGTAACGCCGCCTTGATGTCGTCCCTCATCAGATCCCCGATTCAGTCAAGGTGGAAAACTTCGCGGAGGGCGACCATGCCCTCGTCGGGACGACCGTCGAGCCGTTCGAAGAACGGCGCCATCTCCGCCTGCCATCGGGCGTTGACCTCGAGCTCGGCCATCGCCGCCCTGGCGGCCGCGAAGTCGTGGGTCTCCAGATAGCCCACGAGCAGCCCGTCGTCCCGCAGGAACAGCGAGTAGTTGCGCCAGCCGGTCTCGCGCAGCGCCGCCCGCATCTCGGGCCACACCGCGCGGTGCCGCTCCCGGTACTCCTCCAGCCGGTCCGGCCGGACCCGCAGCAGGAAGCAGACTCGCTCCACAGGTCACGCTCCTCAGGGCATGGCGCGCGCCACGATGCTCGATGAAAACGTTTTAGTACGAGTCGCCCGGGACGTTACGCCCGGCGATCAGCGCTTGTCAATGGTGGATGACGCGGATGTCCCCCATGGGCCACCCATGCCGGGGCGCCGCTCCACCGCTCCTGTCAGGAGATCTGCGGTAGTGTCTGGCCATCTGGGAGTAAGACGTTTTAATCCGATCCGGATCGGAGCGGCGACCGAGAGGCCGGGGAGAACAGTGGGGACCGTCAGCATCCGGGAGGTCGCCGCCCGCGCCGGCGTGTCACCCGGGACCATCTCGAACGTGCTCAACCGGCCGGAGCGGGTGGCCCCGGAGACCCGTGAGCGTGTCCTGCGCGCCATCCGGGAGCTGGGCTTCGTACGGCACGGATCGGCCTCGACGCTGCGCGCCGGGCAGAGCCGGACGATCGGCCTGTCGGTCATCGACATCGGGAACCCGTTCTTCACCGACGTCGCGGCCGGCGTCGAGGAGGCGGCCAGCGAGCTCGGCTACGCGGTGATCTTCGGCAACTCGGCGGGCGCGCGGGACAAGGAGGAGCGCAACCTGCTCGTGTTCGCCGAGCAGCGCGTGCGCGGCGTGCTGATCACGCCGTCGGACGACGACCGGGCCCGGCTCGACGCGCTGCGCGAGCGTGGCATCGGCGTCGTCCTCGTCGACCATCCGGCGCACCGTCCCGACGAGTGCTCGGTGGCCGTCAACGACTTCGCGGGCGGTCAGATGGCCATCGGCCACCTGCTGTCCCTCGGCGCGCGGCGGATCGGCTACGTCAGCGGCCCGCGCTCGATCCGCCAGTGCGCCGAGCGGGGGAGGGGCGCCGAGCGGGCCGTGGCCGCCGCCGGGCTCGACCCGGAGACCGCGATCGAGGTCGTCGAGGCGCCCGCCATGACGGCCAGGGAGGGGCAGCGGGCCGCCGCCTCGCTGCTGGCCTCCGGCCTGCCCGACGCGGTGTTCTGCGCCAACGACCTGCTCGCCGTGGGGTTCCTGCGCGAGCTGCTGCGGGCGGGCGTACGCGTCCCGGGCGACGTGGCGCTCATCGGGTACGACGACATCGACTTCGCCGCCGCGTCCGCCGTGTCGCTCAGCTCGATCCGCCAGCCGACCCACCGGCTCGGCCGGATCGCGACCGAGCTGCTCCTCGACGAATGCGATCACCCCGAGACGCACGTGCACCAGCAGGTCATGTTCCAGCCCGAGCTCGTCGTGCGGGAGTCGACCGCCGGCCGCGCCCAGGCGGCGGAACGGGAGGGCGCGTGAGCGCGCACGCGGCCGTCGATCTCGGCGCGTCCAGCGGCCGGGTCATGGTCGTGCGGGTCGAGGACGGGCGGGCGCGGATCACGGAGGCGCACCGCTTCCCCAACCGTCCGGTCCGGGTGAACGGCACGCTCCACTGGGACGTGCTCGCCCTCTACCGGGAGATCCTCGACGGGCTGCGGGCCGCGGGGCCGGTCGAGTCCGTGGGCGTCGACTCCTGGGCGGTCGACTACGGCCTGCTCGACGGCGACGGGCGCCTCATCGGCAACCCCGTCCACTACCGCGACCGCCGTACGGCCGGGATCATGGAGGACGTCTCGGCCAGGCTCGGCGCCGACCGGCTCTACCAGGTCGGCGGCCTGCAGTTCCTGCCGTTCAACACCGTCTACCAGCTGCTCGCCGAGCCCGCCCTCGACCGGGCGCGTACGATGCTGCTGATCCCCGACCTGATCTCGTACTGGCTGACCGGCGCCGTCGGGGCCGAGGCCACCAACGCCTCCACCACCGGCCTGTACGACGTCCGCGCGCGGACCTGGTCAAGCGATCTGGCGCGGACGCTGGGCCTGCCGCCGGGCATCCTGCCCCCGCTCCGCGCGCCGGGCACGCCCATCGGGACGCTGCGGCCCGAGGTGGCCGCCGACCTCGGGCCGCCGGGCGGCGCGGAGGTGACGGCGGTCGCCTCGCACGACACCGCCTCCGCCGTGGCCGCCGTGCCCGCCGACGGCGACCGGTTCGCCTACATCTCGTCCGGCACCTGGTCGCTGGTGGGCCTGGAACTGCCCGCGCCCGTGCTCACCAAGGAGAGCCGGCTGGCCAACTTCACCAACGAGGGCGGGCTCGACGGCACCACCCGCTACCTGCGCAACGTCATGGGCCTGTGGATCCTCCAGGAGTGCCTGCGCGCCTGGGGCGAGGCCGATCTCACCGGGCTGCTGGCCGCTGCGGCGCGGGCGCGGCCGTTCGCCGCCGTGATCGACCCCGACGACCCGGTCTTCCTGCCGCCGGGCGACATGCCGGGCAGGATCGCCGGGTACTGCGAGCGCACCGGCCAGCGCCCGCCCGACGGCCGGGAGGCGACCGTGCGGTGTGTGCTGGAGAGCCTCGCCCTCGCCTACCGCCGCACCCTCCGGCAGGCCGTACGGCTCAGCGGCCGGGACGTCGAGGTCGTCCACGTCGTGGGCGGCGGGGCGCGCAACGCCACGCTGTGCCAGATGACGGCCGACGCCACGGGGCTGCCCGTGGTCGCCGGACCGGTCGAGGCGGCCGCCCTGGGCAACGGCCTGGTGCAGGCACGCGCCCGCGGCGAGGTGGACGACATCCGCGACCTCGTCCGGCGCAGCGCACCGCTGCGTACCTACCGTCCCCGGGGCGGGGAGACCGCCTGGGACCGCGCCGAGTCCCGCCTGCCCGCGATCCGGTAGGAACCCGCTTCAGACCGCCGGATGGCCGCCGGATGAACGGCCGGTTTCGCGAAATGGGGGCGGGCCGTCCGCCGCGGCCGGGAATGGCGCACCGAAAGTCATTGGCATATCACCGATACGCTCACCTGCTGAGGAACTTTCGCCACTATCCCAAAAGTTGCGCCCACATCTGGTGGGAGGTGTGAAATTTTCATCCCCCATTGTTCCCCGCAATGGGGATCGTGGCCGCGCTGAGCTGCGCGATCACTTGCCCGGTTATCCATGGCATTCTCGTCTCGACCGTCGCGGAGTTGACGGGGCGATCGGCGATTTTTACCGTCTGAACCACTTTGCGGCAGTGATGTGACCGTCGCTCATGCAGCGTCCGACCCGTGGCGCGAGGACCGGGATCCTGGCCAGACGATCCCCGAACGACCCGTAGGAACCCACATCTGATTGGGGCGTGTTAATGAAACGTTTCACACGATTAGTGCGGAGCCGTGCGCTGATCGGCGGTGCCGCGTCAGCGGTGATCCTGGGCGGGGTCGCCGTTCAGTCGCCCGCGTCGGCGGCGGTGGCGTGCCGGGTCGGCTATGAGATCACCAATCAGTGGCCGGGTGGCTTCGGCGCCAACGTGACCATCCACAACCTCGGCGACGCGGTGAACGGCTGGCGGCTGACCTGGACCTTCGGCGCCGGTCAGCAGATCACGCAGCTGTGGAACGGCACGCACGGCCAGAGCGGCGCCGACGTCACCGTGACCGACGCGGGCTACAACGCCGCCATCCCCCCCGGCGGCGACGCCGGCTTCGGGTTCAACGCCTCCTGGAACGGCGCCAACCCGGCGCCGACCTCCTTCGCGCTCAACGGGACGGTCTGCGACGGCGGCACCTCCACGCCCACGCCGACTCCGACTCCCACGCCCACGCCGACTCCCACGCCGACCCCGACCCCGACTCCTTCCCCCAGCCCCTCGCCCACCAGCAGCCCCACGCCGGTGCCGGGCGACGCCAAGCAGATGGAGGATCTGAACCGGGGCCTGATCAGCGTCCGCTCGGGCAGCGGCAATCTGGTGTCGTGGCGGCTGCTGGGCACGGACACGCGCAGCACGTCGTTCAACGTCTACCGGGGCGGCGCCCGGATCGCCACGGTGACGAACTCGACCAACTACCTGGACTCGGGCGCCTCTGCCGACGCCTCCTACACGGTGCGGCCGGTCGACGGCGGCAGCGAGGGCCCGGCCTCGGAGGCCTCGCTGCGGTTCGGCAACGGCTATCTGGACGTGCCGATCAGCCCGCCCGGCAGCGGCTACAGCGCCAACGACGCCAGCGTGGGAGACCTGGACGGCGACGGGCAGCTCGACATCGTGCTCAAGTGGGACCCGGCCAACGCCAAGGACAACTCCCAGTCGGGGGTGACCGACCCGGTCTACATCGACGGCATCAAGCTGAACGGCACCCGGTTGTGGCGCATCAACCTGGGCCGCAACATCCGCGCCGGGGCGCACTACACCCAGTTCCAGGTGTACGACTACGACGGTGACGGCAGGGCCGAGGTGGCCATGAAGACCGCCGACGGCACCGTGGACGGACGCGGCACCACGATCGGCAACGCGAGCGCCGACTACCGCAACTCCAGCGGCTACATCCTGTCCGGGCCCGAGTACCTGACCGTGTTCAACGGGCAGACCGGCGCGGCGATGTCCACGGTCGACTACGACCCGCCCCGCGGCAACGTCTCCTCCTGGGGCGACAACTACGGCAACCGGGTCGACCGCTTCCTGGCCGCCACCGCCTACCTCGACGGAAAGCGGCCCAGCCTGATCATGTCGCGTGGGTACTACACCCGCACCGTCATCGCGGCCTGGGACTTCCGCGACGGGCGGTTGACCAAGCGCTGGACGTTCGACTCCAACAGCGCGGGCAGCCAGTACGCCGGACAGGGCAACCACAACCTGTCGGTGGCCGACGTCGACGGCGACGGCCGCGACGAGATCGTCTTCGGCGCGATGGCGATCAACGACAACGGCGCTCCGCTGTGGAACACCCGCAACGGGCACGGCGACGCCATGCACGTGGGCGACCTGGACCCCCGCCGTTCCGGGCTGGAGGTCTTCAAGGTCGATGAGGACTCAAGCAAGCCCGGCTCCTACTTCGCCGACGCACGCACCGGGCAGGTGCTGTGGTCCACCGCCTCCGGCGGCGACAACGGCCGCGGCGTCTCCGGCGACATCTGGGCCGGCAGCCCGGGGGCCGAGTCCTGGTCGGCCCGCGACGGCTCGCTGCGCAGCCCGAGCGGCGCCACGCTGGGCCGCAAGCCGTCCTCGGCGAACTTCCTGGCCTGGTGGGACGGCGACCCGGTCCGTGAGCTGCTGGACGGCACGCACATCGACAAGTACGGCACCGGCGGCGACAGCCGGCTGCTGACCGGCTCCAACGTGCACTCCAACAACGGCACCAAGTCCACCCCGTCGCTGTCGGGCGACATCCTGGGCGACTGGCGCGAGGAGGTCATCTGGCCCACCAGTGACGACCGGGCCCTGCGGATCTACTCCACGCCCCACGTCACCAGCGTCAAGATCCACACGCTGCTGCACGATCCGCAGTATCGGGTCGCCCTGGCCTGGCAGAACACCGCCTACAACCAGCCGCCCCACCCGAGCTTCTTCATCGGCGACGGCATGGCCACCCCGCCTCAGCCCAAGGTCTACCTCCCCTGAGCCGGACCGTGCCCTCCGCCGCGAGCCCCGTGGCGGAGGGCACGCCCCTTCCGGGCAGCGGGCCGCAGGCGCGTACGCCTCGCGCCTCGGCTGCTCGATGAATCGTTTCATGTATGCTGATCGCCGGATCGCCTGGCGACTTTCCACAGACGGCGCAGACCAACGCTTCGGGTCGAGGGGGACATGGCATCCGCCAACATCAAGGAAGTGGCGCGGTACGCGGGTGTGTCACTCGGCACGGTCAGCAACGTGCTCAACCGGCCCGACGTCGTCTCGCCCACCACCCGCCGGCGGGTGCTCGACGCGATCGACAAGCTGGGCTACGTGCGCAACGACTCCGCCCGGCAACTGCGCGCCGGTCGCAGCCGGACCATCGCCATCGTGGTCCTCGACGTCTCCAATCCCTTCTTCACCGACGTGATCCGTGGTGCGGAGGCGGTCGTCGAGAGCGCCGGCGGGATGCTGGTGGTCTGCAACAGCGGTGAGGACGCGCGACGGGAACACCGCTACCTCGACATGCTCGAAGAGCAGCGGGTCCAG
This sequence comes from Sphaerimonospora mesophila, assembly GCF_001417795.1. Lineage (NCBI taxonomy): Bacteria > Bacillati > Actinomycetota > Actinomycetes > Streptosporangiales > Streptosporangiaceae > Sphaerimonospora > Sphaerimonospora mesophila. The sequence goes on from NZ_BCBX01000034.1 coordinate 247,491, forward strand.
GGGCTGCTCATCACTCCGGTGTCCGACGGCCGGCACAAGCGCCTCGACGCGTTCGTGGCACACGGCATCCCCGTCGTGCTGGTCGACCGTGGTTCCGGCCATCCGAGCCGCTGTTCCGTCGCGGTCGACGACGTCGCCGGCGGCCGGCTGGCGGCCGAGCATCTCGCCGACCGGGGCCATGAGCGGATCCGGTACGTCGGCGGCCCGCTGTCGATCCGGCAGGTGGCCGACCGGCGTGCCGGTGCGACCGCCGCACTGGCGGAGCGGGCCCCGCACGCGCGGCTGGAGACGTACGAGACGGCGACCCTGTCGGTCACGGCCGGCCGGCAGGCCGCCGAGGACATCGCGGCCCTTCCCCCGGGCGAGCGTCCGACGGCGGTCTTCTGCGCCAACGACCTGCTGGCGCTCGGCGTGCTGCAGGGTCTCACCGCGCACGGCATCCGGGTGCCGGAGGACATCGCGCTGGTGGGCTACGACGACATCGACTTCGCCGCGGCCGCCGCGGTGCCGCTGAGCTCCGTGCGCCAGCCTCGTGCCCGGCTCGGCCGTACGGCCGCGGAGCTGCTTTTGGAGGAGTCGCTCGAGGGCGACGAGCACAGCCATCGGCACGTCGTCTTCCAGCCCGAGCTGGTGGTCCGGACCTCCAGCGACCACGAGTGCGCGCCGCGGCCCGGTCGCCGGGGCGGACGGGGCGGGGGAGGGCGACCGGGAGACCCGAGCCGGCCGTGAACGGACGCGGGTCCGCGGCGGACGGCCTACCGCCGTCTCGTCGGCCTCCTTCGCTCGTCCGCGTTCATTCGGTTCCCCAGGGAGCGGGCGTCCTTGGAGTGCTGCGAGCCGGGGGCGCCGAGCAGGCGCGAGATGCTCCGGGCGGTGGACAGGACCAGTGGCACGAGGTGGGCGGGCACGGCGTTGTCGTAGGCGACCACGAGGGACAGCGCGGCGACGACCTCGTCCTTCTTGCCACGGACGGGGGCCGCCACGGAGAACGCGTCGTCGGTCACCTGGCGGTCGCTCAGCGCGTAGCCCTTCAGCCGGATCTCGGCCAGGACCCGGCGAAGCTCGGCCGAGTTGGTGATCGTCATCGGGGTGAATCGCTGTAACGGCCCGGCGAGCACCTGCTCCTGGATCTCGGGCGGAGCATGCGCCAGCAAGACCAGGCCGCCTCCCGTCGCGTGTATGGCGAAGCGCCCGCCCACACGGGTCAAGACGGGCACGGCGCCGCGGCCGGCCAGCCTCTCGACGAAGATCACACTGCTGCCTTCGCGCACCGAGAGCTGGACGTTCTCGTGCGTCGCCTCGTACAGGTCCTCCATCAGGGGAAGTGCGACCTCACGCAGCGGAAGGCCCTGGGGCGCCAGCGAGCCGAGCTCCCACAGCTTCAGCCCGATCCGATACTTCCCGTCCACGCCGCGCTCGAGGGCGCCCCAGGCCGTCAGCTCGCCGACCAGCCGATGGGCCGTGCTGAGGGGGACATCGGCCAATCTGCTGATCTCCGACAGCATCAGCTGCGGCTGGTCCGCGGTGAAGACGTCGAGCAGGGCGAGCAGTCGCGAGCCCACGGTGCGTCTGCCCTCGCGGCCCGTCACGCGGTCGCCGGTGGGAAACGTCGCCACACCGCCCTCCTCACGATCATGATCAGGTGATCGTCCGACTCGATCAGCGCGATCGGGACGCCCGGTGACGCGGGCTTCGGCTCGGGCTCCGCGCTGAGAAGCAGCGTAGCGACGCGCGCCGTGGATGCCCATCCCTCACAGGTCGAGCACGAGCCGCTCGCCCCGGCAGCGTGAGACGCAGATCATCATGACCTCCCCGGAGGCCCGGTCGTCCTCGGTCAGCACCGAGTCGCGGTGGTCCGGCACGCCCTCGATGATCTCGGTCTCGCAGGTGCCGCAGGTGCCCTCCTGGCAGGAGGAGAGCACCGGGACACCGGCCGCTTCGACGCACTCGAGGATGGTCTGCGCCGGACCCACCGTGAGGGTGACACCTGATCGTGCGAGCACCACCTCGAACTCCGCGTCACCGTCGGTGTGAATCGGCTGTTCTGGCGCGAATCGCTCCACGTGCAGGGTGCCGTACGGCCAGGCGGCGCACGCGTCCTCCATCGCCTTGAGAAGCGGTTGCGGGCCGCAGCCGTAGACGAGGGTGCCCTCGACGGGACCGCCGAGGAACTCGGGGAGATCGAGCAGCCCGTGGACGTCCTGGGGGTGGATCAGCACCCGGTCGCCGTACCGGCTCAGGGTGTCCAGGAACGCCATTGATCGGTGTGACCGGCCGCCGTACAGCAGCCGCCACTCGGAGCCCTCGGCCTCCGCTTCCGCGATCATCGGAACCAGCGGCGTGATGCCGATCCCGCCGGCGACGAAGAGGTAGGAGGGCGCCGGCCTGAGCTCGAAGTGGTTGCGCGGGCCGCGCACCCGGATCGGGTCCCCGACGGCCACCGCGTCGTGCACATGGGCCGATCCTCCCCTTCCCTCCTGCTCGCGTAGTACGGCGATTCGGTACGTATCGCCGTCTGCCGGATCTCCGCAGAGCGAGTACTGCCGGACCAGCCCGTCGGCCAGGATGAGATCGACGTGCGCGCCCGGCCGCCAGGGCGGGAGCGGGACTCCGTCGATCCGGGCGAGGGCGAGGCCGGCCACGCCCTCGGCGAGGGTCTTCTTCTCCCGCACCACGGCGGTGAACTCGGGTTCGGGCACGCCTCTGCCGGCCGTGGTGTGCGGGGCGGACTGTGTCATCACGTGATCGGCCTAACGGGTCGGCGCGAGACCGGAAGCGGGGGCGCCCGAACGGTCCTGGGCCGGACCGGGCGCGGACTCGTGGCCCGCCGGGTGCCGCAGCAGCCAGGCCCACAGCTCGATCGGGTCCTCCGACTGCCGGCGAGCACCGCAGTGACACAGGCCGACCAACGTGTCGGAGCCGGGCTCCCATTCGATCGTGAAGATCGTGCCGGAGCCCGGCCGGCCCCTGAGGCCGGTCACGGCCGGCCTCCGACGGACACCCGGCCCTGCTCGGCCCGCGCTCCCTCACCCCGCGCTCCCGCACCCTGCGCGATCTGGGCCTCGATGAGCCGCCGCGCGGCGAGGCCGCCGGTGTCGATGTTGATGCTGAGTTCCTGATAGCGGTCGCGCTCCGTGGCGAGCACCTCGGCGAGCTTGTTCAGCGCGACGACGTCCTGGAGCACCACGGTCCGGTTGCTCTCGCGGAGGAAGTCGGACACCTGGGTGTCGTCGAGGGCGAAGTCACGGGCGACGGCCCAGAAGTCGTGCGTGGAGTTCTCGGTCTCCGGCGTGATCGCGTACACGACCTCGACGTGGAAGCCGTCCGGGTCGGTGCCGTCCTCCCTGGGGAGCACGCCCACCGGGGCCACCCTGCTGTGCAGCAGGTAGAGGCATGGCGGGTGGAACTCGATGTCCTGCCAGCGCACGATCCGGCCGGTGATGCCGGTGGACTCCGCGTAGAACGGCGGGCAGGCGGCATCGTCCATGTGCCTGCTGACGTAGACGATCTGCCGCTCCTCGTCGACCGTGGTGCGGATCGGCGTGGCGGCGACCTCCGGGGTGCCGATGTAGCCGCCGTGCAGGTAGGTCTCGTGCGACAGGTCGAGCAGGTTGTCCACGAGGAGTCCGTACGGCGCCCGCAGCGGCTCCATGCCGTACACCGTCGTGTAGTTCGGGTCGACGAGCCAGGGCGCGCGGGGGATGAGGTTCGGGTCGGCCTTCTCCGGCTCTCCGATCCACACCCATACGAACGAGTCCTGCTCCACCACCTGGTACGCGGGCACGCGGGCGGTGCGCGGGATCCGCTTCTGGCCCGGTACGGCCACGCAGGTTCCGGTCGGGTCGTAGGTGAACCCGTGATAGCCGCAGACGATGTTGTCGCCGTCGAGGTTGCTCTCCGACAGCGGGTACCGGCGGTGCACGCAGCGGTCCGACAGCGCGATGACCTGACCGGCACGCGTCCGGTAGAAGACCAGGGCCTCCCCGAGGATGGTGCGGGGGAAGAGATCACGGGTGATCTCGCTGCCGTACGCGGCGACGTACCACTGGTTTCTGGCGAATTCAACGGGAAAGCTCACGACCCTGCCCCATGTGCTCGGTTTGCGTGGTTGCCATGAGGATCTTCATTCGGTCACGTGAATGGAACACGACTTCCGTTCAACGGAAGCCTTTCGGGCGGGACGTCGCCTCCGCCGCGCCGGCGGCCGGCCGGGCGATCGATATTCGGCAGAACTTTGACGAACGTCCTGAAAGTGCCATAGTTTGGGCCTGTCGTGCTTGGCGCATGAGAGGTGGACTTCATGGATCTGTGTGGCGAAGGGTGCCGGTCATGAACGTCGCGGACCTGGTCGCGATCGACGTGCACACCCATGCCGAGATCTCCAAGGACGGGCATGGTTCGCTCAGCCCGGAGCTGTTCGGAGCCTCGGAGGAGTACTTCAAGGCGCACGGGCACCGGCAGCCGACCATCGCGGAGATGGCCGCCTACTACCGCGAGCGGAGGATGGCGGCGGTGGTGTTCACCGTCGACGCCGAGCACGCCACGGGGCATCGGCGCATCTCCAACGAGGAGGTCGCGGAGAGCTGCGCCGAGCACGCCGACGTGCTGATCCCGTTCGCCAGCGTCGACCCCTGGAAGGGCAGGGCGGGCGTCCGCGAGGCGCGGCGGCTCGTCGAGGAGTACGGCGTGCGCGGGTTCAAGTTCCACCCGAGCATCCAGGGCATCGCGCCCAACGATCCGGTGGCCTACCCGTTGTACGCGGCGATCGAGGAGCTGGGCGCCGTCGCGCTCTTCCACACCGGCCAGACCGGCATCGGCGCCGGCGTGCCAGGAGGGGGCGGCATCCGGCTCAAGTACGGAAACCCCATGCTGGTCGACGACGTGGCGGTGGACTTCCCCGAGCTGCGGATCATCCTGGCCCACCCGTCGTTCCCCTGGCAGGACGAGGCGCTGGCGGTCGCCACGCACAAGCCGTACGTCCATATCGACCTGTCGGGGTGGTCGCCGAAGTACTTCCCGCCGCAACTGGTGCGGTACGCGAACACGCTGCTGAAGGACAAGGTGCTGTTCGGGTCCGACTACCCCGTGATCACGCCCGACCGCTGGCTCTCGGACTTCGACAGGCTCGACATCAAGCCGGAGGTACGTGCGAAGATCTTGAAGGACAACGCCGTACGCCTGCTCGGGCTCGGCACCGGGTAGGGCCCCGAGCCGGTGTCCACCGGGCGGCGGAGGAGGGCGGGCCCCCGGCGAGCGAGCCGTTCCGACGGCCGCCGGGGGCCCGTGGCGATCCCGGCCGTCTCATCGCCCGTCCGGCAGGGGAAGGTCGCGTAGCTCCGGCTTGCGGATCTTCCCGGAGCCCGTTTTCGGCAGCTCGTCCATGAACTCGAAATAGACCGGGATCTTGTACTTGGCCAGGCGACGGCGGAGGAACTCCCGCAGATCGTCACCGGTCACGCCGGCGCCCGGGCGGGGGACGACGAAGGCGCGGCCGACCTCGCCCCACTCCGCGTCCGGCACGCCGATCACGGCGGTCTCGGCGACCGCCGGATGTTCGAAGATCACGGCTTCGACCTCGGCCGGATAGACGTTCTCTCCGCCCGAGATGTACATGTCCTTGGCCCGGTCGACGATGTACAGGTGCCCCTCGTCGTCCAGCATGCCGATGTCGCCGGAGTGGAACCAGCCGCCCTCGGAGAACGCGGCGGCCGTCGCCTCCGGGTCGCGCCAGTACCCCGGGGTCACGTTCGGCCCCTGGACGAGCACCTCGCCGGGCTCTCCTACCGCCACGTCGGTGAGGTCGGGCCGGACCACCCGCACGTTGGCGAAGAACACCGGCACACCCGCCGAGCCCACCTTTCTCTCGCTCTCGCTCGCCTCGAGGAAGGTCGCTCCCGGTGCGGTCTCGGTGAGGCCGTAGCCCTGGCAGAAGACCAGGCCGCGCTCCTGGTAGGTCCGGATCAGCGCGGCCGGGATCGCCGCTCCTCCGGACATGAGGTTGCGCAACGAGGACAGGTTCGCCCCGGCCCATCGCGGTGACTGGGCGAACGCGGCGAACATCGTGGTGACCCCGAACATCCAGGTGATGCCGTACCTCTCGATGAGGTCGTAACACTCGTCCACGTTCCAGGACGGCGTGATCACCGAGCAGCCGCCCTTGAGGAAGGTCGGCAGCAGGGTCTGGTCGAGGGCCGCGACATGGAAGAGCGGGGCGCTGATCAGCGTCACCTCGTCGCTGGCGACATCGACGCCGATCATGATGTTGAAGCAGTTCCACACCAGGTTGGCGTGGGTGAGCATGGCGCCCTTGGGACGCCCGGTCGTGCCCGAGGTGTAGAGGATGAGCGCGGGGTCGTCGAGCGCCACGGGCACATCGATGGGCGTGGGATCGCCCTGGGCGAGCCAGGTCTCGAAATGCCGCTCTCCGGGCGCCGGCGACTCCAGCGCGACGACCTCCCGGAGCCCTGGGGAACGTGGCAGGGCGTGGACCACCTCGGCGCACTCGGGCGCGTAGATCAGGACCACGGGGCCCGAGTGATCCAGCATGTAGCCGATCTCCGGTGCCGTCAGGCGGAAGTTCAACGGGACGAAGATCCCGCCGAGGATGTGCGTGGCGAACATGGCCTCGGCGAAGGCCACGTGGTTGCGACCGAGGTAGGCGACGCGGTCACCGGTCTTCACCCCGGCCTCGCGCAGCCGCGAGGCCAGCCTGGTCGTACGCTCATGGACCTCCGCGTAGGTGACCGGCCGGTCCGCGAAGACGAACGCGGTGCGGTTCGGTGTCATCTGGGCCCGGCGGGCCGGCCAGCCTCCCAATCCGGCGTTCGGCATCATCGTGCTACTGACTCCTGTCACGAAGAGAGGTGGGCCCTCGACACCGCGGGGCGGAGCTGGACCTGGTCGGGGGGTGTGGTGAGTGCGAACACGACTCCTCATCGGGGAACGGGCCGGGACCTCGCTCCCTGGCCGGTGAGGTTAGGCGTGATCATTAAGACCGTCAATATCGCGAGACCGTCGATATCGCGCCGGACGTCGGCTCATGCGTAGTGTCGGTAGATCGCCCGGGCGACGCAGGCGGGCTTGTCCGCGCCCTCGATCTCGACGGTGAAGTCGAGCAGCATCTGCACGCCGTTCCCGGCGACCTCGTCGACCGACGCGACCCTGCCGGCCAGGCGGATCCTGCTGCCGACCTTGACCGGGGCGGGGAAGCGGACCTTGTCCAGGCCGTAGTTGATGCTCATCCGCACGCCCTGGATGTCGAGCAGTTCGTTGAAGAGCGGAATGATCAGGGACAGCGTCAGGTATCCATGGGCGATCGTGGCGCCGAAGGGCCCGTCCTTCGCCCGCTCGGGGTCGACGTGGATCCACTGGTGGTCGTCGGTCGCGTCGGCGAAGGTGTTCACCCTCTCCTGGGCGATCTCCAGCCAGTCGCTGTGGCCGAGGTCCCTGCCGGCCAGCGCCTTGATCTCGTCGAGTCCGTTCACCCTGGTCGTCATGGCCGGATTTCCTCTCTTCGTCTCTCCCATTGGTGTCGCTCACGCCCCCGCGGTCTTGGGCGCCGCCGGCGCGGGGATCCCGTACGTCTCCGGCTCGGCGCCGACGCCGGACTTCCAGGAGGCGGCGATGGCGTCGGCCGTCCACCCCCCGTCGGCGAACGCGACGGCCTTCTCCGCGGGATGGGACCACAGCGCGAGGCGGTCGCCGCCGATGCCGATCGCCTGACCGGTCACGTCCGCCGACGCGTCCGAGGCGAGGAAGACGATGAGAGAGGCGACGTCCTCGACCGTGCCCATGCCCTCGTCCTTGCGCAGCCAGTCGGGGAACGGCCGGCCGGTCCGCTCGGCCTCCTCGATGATCGGCGCGAAGGCGGGAATGGTCTTGGTCATCTCCGTGGCCGCCACCGGGACCACGGCGTTCACGGTGACGCCGGCCTTGGCGAGCTCCATCGCCCAGGTGCGGGCCATGGCGACGATCCCCGCCTTGGCGGCCGCGTAGTTCGTCTGACCGAAGTTCCCGCGTTGACCTGCGGGTGAAGAGACGAGGATCAGCCGGCCGCCGGTGCCCTGCTCGCGCATCTGAACGGCGGCCGCCCGGGCGCAGGTGAAGGTGCCGCGCAGGTGCACCTCGATCACCGTGTCGAAGTCGTCATCCGACATCTTCCACAGCACCCGGTCACGCAGGATGCCCGCGTTGGTGACCAGCACGTCCAGTCGGCCGAACTCCTCGACGGCGGTGGTGACCAGCCGATCTGCCGCCTCCGCCGATCCGACCGGGACGGCCACGTCGATGGCCCTGCCGCCGTCGCCGGTGATGGCCCGGGCGACCTGCGCGGCCGCTTCGGCGTTCACGTCGTTGACGACCACCGCCGCCCCGGCCGCGGCGAGCGCCTCGGCATACGCGCGGCCGAGACCGCGGCCCGCACCGGTGACGAGGGCCACCTTGCCGGACAGATCCATGAACTTCACCCTTCGACGTACGAAACGCACCATGGTCAAAACTAGGACAGTTCTGTAACGCTCGTCAAATTTTTGCCGAACATCTTCGGCCGGGACTACCCTCTTCCCGTGGCGCTCACCGAAGGGGACGGCCAGGCCGGTGCGGAGTCGTCCGCGCGCCCGCAGTCCCTGATGCTCAGCTTCCTCGGCATCTACCTGCTGGGGCGTGATGTCGCCGTCTACTCCGGCAGCATCATCGACGTGTTCGCCCGGCTGGACGTCTCCGAGGAGGCGGTGCGCTCGACGCTGGCCCGGATGGTCAAGCGCAACCTGCTCACCCGGCATCGGCAGGGACGGAAGATGTACTTCGGGCTCATGCCGCACGCGGCAGACGTGCTCGAGGACGGGCGCCGGCGGATCTGGGAGACCGGCGCGGTCAACCGTGACTGGGACGGCACCTGGACCCTGGTCGGGTTCTCACTGCCCGACAGCCGGCGGAGCATCCGCCATGATCTGCGTTCCCGGCTGGTCTGGGCCGGGTTCGGCCTGCTGCAGAGCGGACTGTGGATCGCTCCCGGCACCAAGGACGTCGGGGCCATGCTCGCCCCGCTCGAACTGGGCGATCTCGACCTGAGCGATCACGTCACCGTGCTGCGGGCGCGGGCGCTCGAGCCCACCGAGTCCGCCGACCTCGTCCGCAAGGCCTTCGACACCGAGCAGATCGCCCGGCGCTACCGGGCCTTCCTCGACCGCTGGGACACCCGGCATCCGCTGCCGGAGGTGACCGACGACCTCGCCCGCCAGTTGCTCCTGCACACCGACTGGCTCCGGCTCATCCGTCGGGACCCGCACCTGCCCGCCGTGCACCTGCCGCCGGAATGGCCGGCGATCCGGGCCGAGCAGGTGTTCCGGACCCTCGCCCACGCCTACGCCCCGGGCGCCAGAACGCTGGCCGACAGGGTCTTCGACGAGCTCGCCCGTTAGGCTTCGCCGACGCCGACGCCGACGCCGACGCCGACGCCGACGCCGACGCCGACGCCGACGCCGACGCCGACGCCGACGCCGACGCCGGACGACGCCGACGTCAGACGGGGAACGCCAGCATCCGGAGCAGTTGGGCCAGCCGCTCGTGGTCCTCGGGCGCCACGCGGGCCCGCAGGCTCAGCTCCACCGCACGCGCGGACTTCCGCGCACGGGCGAAGAGATCCCGGCCCGCGTCGGTCGCGACCACGATGTTCGCGCGCCGGTCGGTGGGGTGGGTGCGCCGTTCGACCAGCCGTCGCTTCTCCAGCTCGTCGACGAGGGCGACGATCTGACTCGGATCGAGACGGAGGAACTCGGCGAGTTCCCGCTGCGATGGGGAGTGCTCCGCCGCCAGTGCGAGGACGGAGTACGACCGTGCCTTCAAGCCGTGCTCAGCGAGGGCGGCGTTCGCCGCGGCGAGCGCGACGGAGTTGGCGCGGGCGAGGAGAAAGCCCAGATCCTCGGCGAGCGAGCCGTCCCGCAGTCGGTCGGCTCCGGCCGGCTGCGGCTTCCCAGCGGCGGACATGATGACGATCATAGCAAGGCGCAAGTTCTATAATTGACATTCTCAACGGTTCAGCCCGGGTGGGCCCGTGTGGACCGCTTCCGGGAAGACGAGACGGACCGGCCCGACGTGGCGCTTCGGCGTTTGGGCGCGGTGCCGGCCGCGACGAGCGCGGCGAATTCGGCGGCGGACGCCTCGGCCAGCTCGCCGCGTACCTGCCAGTAGATTTCGCACGATCGCGGAGCCGGCCACTCCGCGTCCATGAACTCGCGCGGCAGCCTCGGGTCGGCCCGCAGGAGCGCGAGCCAATCCGCCACGAGCATTGTCCGTACGGTCAGGGCGCTCGGCGCGAGGGTCGCGGCGGCCGGGTCGCCCCAGACCTCGATGAAGGCGAGATGTTCGCGCCTTATCGCCTCGATGTCCCATGCCGCGCGGACGCTTTCGCCGATGGGAAACCCGGTGAGCTCGTGCGCGTGGAAGGCGAGGACGGCGCCGGAGGGCAGGTCCCGCCACAGCGGCTCGACCGAGGCGACGAGGTCGACCTCGCCGGGCGCGAGCCACAGCCCGTCGCGAATGGGCGCGAAGCCCTCCCACGTGAGCGTCGATCGCAACCTGTGGCGGATCGTCCGCTGGTCCTCCGGGATCGAGAACGTGACGAGCGTCCACCCCTCTCCCTGCGGATCGAAGGGCCGCGGGCCGCGGACGCGGCCCTTCGCCTCGCGCAGCACCGCCGATCCGTGCTCGGTCAGAGAGAACAGGATCTCCCGGCCTTTCCTGCTGCGCTCGAGGATGCCGCTGCTCACCAGGCGGTCGAGGGTCGCCCGGGTCGCCGGGGCGGCGACACCGGCGCCTTCGAGGACGCTGATCAGCACGCTCGCGCGGATCGGCCCGGCGAAGTCATCGACGACGTGCTCGCCGAAGAACGCGAGCAGTAACTGCTTCGGCTGGCGACTGCGCACAGCCCTCCCCTCCCGGCGAGTCCGTGACTGGGCGGTCACCGCGTCGGGCGCGGTGCCGAGGCCTCCCCGCGCTTGGCGCGCTGGATCTGCTCATAGACGTGGGTCCGCAGTTCCGTGAAGCGGGGCAGGGCCCGGGTCGTGACCTGATCGCGCTCCGGCCCGAGATCGATCGTGAGGTCCTCCTGCACCCACGTAGGCGACCTTGACAGTACTATCACGCGCTCACCCAGGTACACGGATTCGTCGATGTCGTGCGTCACGAAGAGGATCGACATCCCGCGGGTCGCGTGCAGCTCGCGGACGAGATCCTCCAGGTCCGCGCGGGTCTGCGCGTCGACGGCCGCGAACGGCTCGTCCATGATCAGCACTTCGGGTTGGTAGGCGATGGCGCGCGCGATCGCCACGCGCTGCTGCATACCGCCCGACAGCTGCCAGGGGTGGCTGCGCGCCGCGTGCCGCAGCCCCACCGCCTCGAGGGCATCGGTGACGAGCTTGTCGCGCTCGGCCCGGGACAGCTTCTTGTGCCGCAGTGGGAGGTCCACGTTTCCGCGCACGGTCAGCCACGGGTAGAGGCTGCGACCGTACTCCTGGAACACGAGGGCCATGGCGGGGGTCGGGCCCGTCACCGGCGCCCCGTCCATCTCGACGAGGCCGCTCGTGGGCGGGAGCAGACCGGCGATGCACTTCAGGAGCGTGGTCTTGCCGCATCCCGACGGTCCGACGATGCAGACGAGCTCGCCGGTGTTCATCGTGAAGCTGATGTCTCCGATCGCCTCGACGCTGCCCGCGCCGGTCTCGTAGACCTTCCGCAGATGCTCGACCCGCAGAAGGGTGCTGCGATCAGGCACGTTCGACCTCCCTGATTCCGTGATACCAGCGCAGGACGCGCCGCTCGACAAGCCCGAAGACCGTGGCGAGGAAGATGCCGACGAGGCCGAGGAGGAGGATGCCGCTCCACATCTCGGCGATGAGGTAGTTCCGCTGGAAGTAGGCGATCCGATAGCCGAGCCCGGAGGACGAGCCGAACATCTCCGAGATGACCATCAGGATCAGCGCGACCGAGAGCCCCTGCCGCACCCCCGCCATGATGCGCGGGCTGGCGGCGGGCAGGACGAGGAACCACAGCCGCTCCCACCAGGTGATCTGGAACGAGGTCGCGGTTTCCGTCATGACGCTGTCGGTCGCCCGCACGCCTTCGATCGTGTTCAGCAGGATCGGCCAGATGGCGCCGGAGACGATGACGACGACCTTCATCGTGTCGGTGATGCCGAGCAGGAGCATCCCGATCGGGATCAGCACCGGCGGCGGGATCGCGCGGAAGAACTCGAGCAGCGGCTCGAGGAGCTCGCGCAGCCAGCGGAAAAGCCCGATGACGGTGCCCGCGGCGATGCCGACGGCGGTCGACACGATGATGCCGATGGCGAGCCGGTACAGGCTCGGCAGCACGTCCTCGACGAACGCGGGGCCGATCCACGTGTCGGCGAGGGCCCCGAGAATCGTCAGCGGGCTGGGGAAGAACCGGTTGGCCGAGAACGTCGACCACAGGCCCCAGGCGCCCAGGAGCAGGAACGGCAGGCCGAGGGCGTGGAGAAGGCTCGAGACGATACGCCGCCACGCCAGGCGGCCCCGCGGTCCGAGGGCGATCGGTCGGGTGTGCGTGGTCAAGAGAGCTCCTCCCCTCGCACGGACTGATGCCAGCCCAGCGAACGGCGCTCGATGAGGCGGAAGACGAGGTTGACGAGCAGCCCGAGCATTCCGGTGACCACGACGAGGGCGTACATGCCGACCGCGTCTCCGGCGGAGCGGGAAAGTTCGATCATGCGCCCGAGCCCGAGGTTGCCGATCACCATCTCGGCGGTGATGGCGAGGATGAGCGCGACCGCAGCGGCGAGACGCAGACCGGTCATGAGGTAGGGGAGCGCGGTCGGCAGCACGAGATGCGACAGCCGCTCGCGGCGCGTGAGACCGAAGCTTCTGGCGGTGTCGCGGGCCACGGCGTCGACGTCGGCGACGCCGTAGATCACCTGCACGAACACCTGCCAGAAGGCCGCGAAGACGATGATGACGAGCGCGGACTGCATCTGGATGCCGAACATCAGCACGGCGAGCGGGATGAGGGCGACCGACGGGATCGGCCGCAGGAACTCGACCGTCGTGTGCGTGGCGCGACGCAGGAAGGGGACCAGGCCCACGATCGTCCCCAGCACGACCGCGGCGAGCGTCGCCACCGTGAGGCCGATCGCCCACGCTGTTATGGTGAGTCCCAGCCTGCGCCAGAACGCGAGGTCGCGCAGCTCGTCGACCAGCCGCACGGCGACGTCCGTGACGTACGGCAGGTACTCCGGGCTGATCAGTCCCAGGGTCGGGATCAGCTGCCAGACGAGGAGAAATCCCACTAGGCCGGTGACGCCGAGCAGCACCTTGCGCAGCGAACGCAGGCGTCGGCTGGGTCGGACGGGCATATCACTCCGTGGTCGGTCGGCGGCGGCACGCCCTCCCCGTTCTCGGGCCGAGGGAGGGAGGGCGTGAGCACGTTGGCTACTGCTGCTGGACGAGGCGGTCGAAGTCGGGCAGCTTGGTCAGGACGCCGTACTTCACGGCGAGCTCGGCGAGCTGCTCCTGACTCGCGCGGTCGATCTCCCAACTGAAGATCGGGAGCTTCACCGAGTCCGCGACCGCATCGGGAAGCTTGAGGTTGTCCTTGATGGCCTGACGGACGTCCTTCTCACCGGCGGGGTCCTGCGCCCACTGGAGCGTCTCCTTCATGGCCGCGGAGAAGTCCGCGACCAGGGCGGGGTCGGCGTCCATGCGCGCCTTCGCCGTGATCGTCGTGAGCGTCGTGAGGCCGGGGACGACCGCCTGATACGGCGCGACGATGAACGTGTCACCGCGGTCGCGCAGCTGTGTGACGAACGGCTCCGGCACCCAGGCCGCATCGATGTTGCCGGCCTCGAGCTGAGCCGGCACATCGGGGAAGGCGACCTCGACGAACTCGACCTTGGAGGGGTCGCCGCCGTCCTTCTCGACCGCGGCCATGATCGTCACGTCGCCGGCCGCGCCCAGGCTGTTGACCGACACCTTGTGCCCGGCGAGGTCGGCGGGCCGGCGGATGCCGGACTTCGCCGACGCCACGACGGCGTTGATGTCGTCGCCCTCCGGATAGGACGACGCGTAGTTGCCGATCATCACGACGCCGAGGTCCTGCAGGTCGGCGCGGAACGGACCGAACGGCTGACCGATGGCGAAGTCGATGTCGCCGTTGATCAGAGCGGGAATGGCCTGTGCGCCGCCCTGGGCGGGCAGCACCTCGACCTTGAGCCCGTGCTTTTCGAATATGCCCGCCTTGATGCCGCCCCACAGCGCGGCGGTCTCGGTGATGGGCAGGGCGGCGACCCGGACCTGGCGAAGCTCGCCGGAGGATGCCTGGCCGGGGGAGGCCTGACCGGACGGGGACGCATCGGAGTTCGTGCATCCGGCGATGGTGATCACGATACTCGCGATCAGCCCGAGGGCGACGGCGATTCTCTTCATTGACGAGGCCTTCCTGGAGGGGGGAGTTGATGTCAATGCGGCGGATGCCTCGGATCCACTGGGCGCGTCCTCGCCGTGTGGGTGGCGGCGCGCTTCGTGTTGGCCATGGTCGGCCAACGTACCTGAAATGTCAAGGAAATCTAGACGCCCGTCATGAATAAGTTGAATGACGCTCGTCCGCAGGTCGATCGGGGTGCCGCCCGCGGCGGGTGGCGCCCGGCGGCATGGGCGTGGCCGCTCCTCGTGGCCGTTCCTCGTGACCGCTCCTTGTGGCCGCCGGATGCGCGGAGTTCCGATGCCGGTGCGGCCGAGGCGTGCCCGCCGGTACGGCGAGGCGTGATGCTTGACACTCTCAACAGTTGAGTTCATCATGCGAATGCCGTCACGCCAGCCTCATGGCGGCGATCTCGAGACATCGGTCCCCTGATGACGATGTCGAGCAGGAGGGAACTCCAGTGCAATGCCGCAGAAGAATCACCGTCGCTTAAAGGTCGCGATCACCGCGGTCATCAGCTGTATCGCGGCCATGACGCCCACGATCGCTTCGGCCACCCCCACCTCATCGGCCGCGCCCCCTCAGAAGACCTTCGACGTGGAGGTCGTGTCCGGCCGGCCCGACATGATCAGCGGTGGTGACGCTCTGGTGCGCGTCGCCGTACCGCGCAACGTTCCGCCGCACCAGGTGCGGATCAACGTCGACGGCCGCGATGTCACCGCCCGGTTCCGTCCGGTCGAGGACGGCCGGACGTTGCTCGGCCTGGTGGACGAGCTGGCCCTGGGCGACAATCTGCTCGAGGTCCGCTCCAACGGGCAGGGGAAGGGCCGGCCCACCGCCACACTGACCCTGGTCAACCACCCCGCAGCGGGTCCGGTGTTCTCCGGACCGCACATCAAGCTCTTCTGCACCGCGTCGGGCAGCCCCTGGAACCTGGGGCCGGTCGACGAGGACTGTCACGTGGCGAAACCGCAGGTGACCTACCGATACCGGACCACCGCCGGCGGCTTCGCCGACCTGCCCGACGGACCGCTGCCGGGCAACCTCGCCACGACCACCACCACGAGCGGTGAGACCGTCCCGTACATCGTGCGGATCGAGCGCGGCACCATCAACCGGGCGGTGTACGAGATCGCGATGCTCCACGAGCCGGGCACTCCGGCGCCCGACCCCTGGACGGCGACCGCCGGCTGGAACAACCGGCTGGTGTACACCTTCGGCGGCGCCTGCGGCATCGGATACACCCAGGCCACGAGCACCGGCGGGGTGATGGACGACACGCTGCTGAGCCGCGGCTACGCCGTCGCCAGCTCGACGTTCAACGTGTTCGCCAACAACTGCAACGACGTCACGTCGGCCGAGACCGCCATGATGGTCAAGGAGCACTTCAGCGAGACGTACGGCGTGCCCGACTTCACCATGGGCTGGGGCGGCTCGGCCGGCACCATGCAGCAGCTGCTGATCGCCAACGGCTACCCCGGCATCATCGACGGCGTCATCGGTCAGATCGGCTACCCCGACGAACGTTCGACGACGGTCAGCGGGCACGAGTGCCGATTCGTCACCCAGGCGGCGGCCGCCGCCGGGCTCTCGACCGCTCAGCGCACCGCCGTGACCGGCTTCGCCAGCCCGAACACCTGCGGCGGCTACCAGTTCTTCGACAGCGTCGACTGGCCCGCCACCTGCCCGGGCCACGTCCCGGCGGCCTACCGCTACCACCCGGTCGACAACCCGAGCGGCATCCGCTGCGCCATGGCCGATTTCATCTCCAACGTGTACGGCGTCGACGAGACGACCGGCTTCGGCCGCCCGATCATCCCCGACACGGTCGGCGTGCAGTACGGACTGGGGACGCTCAAGGAGGGCGTCATCAGCCCTGAGCAGTTCGTCACGCTCAACGAGCGCATCGGCGGCCTGGACGTCGAGGGCAACCGTACGCCGCACCGCACCTCGGCGAACGTCGACGCGATCGAGGTGGCGTACTCGACCGGCCGCGTCAACCAGTTCGACGGCGGTCTGCGGTGGACCCCGATCATCGAGACCCGCGGTTACACCGACCCCGGTGGCGACTTCCATGACCGGTTCCGGTCATGGACCATGCGGGAGCGCATCGTGAAGGCCAACGGCAACGCCGACAACCACATCAGCATCACCAGCTCGCCGGGTGCCGCCGCCAACGCCGCCCAGGTGCGGGCGCTGGCGGACATGGACGCGTGGCTGACGGCCCGGGCCGCCTTGGCGGCGACCCGTCCGGGCCTGGACGACGCCGAGCTGACCCGCATGTCCCGGCCGGACGGACTGGCCGACGGCTGCATCGCCCCCGACGGGGAGCGCATCGTGGAGGAGCTGACGCTCGACCCGGCGGCGCGGTGCAACGAGCTGTACCCGTACCACCGCAACCCGCGGGTGGTCGCCGGCGGGCCGACCAGCTCCGACGTGCTCAAGTGCCGGCTGCAACCGCTGGACCGCGCGGCCTACCCGGTGACCTTCACCGACGGGCAGTGGCAGCGCCTGCGGGCGGTCTTCCCCGACGGCGTCTGTGACTGGTCGCAGCCGGGCGTCGGGCAGGTGCCGCTCTCGGCCACCTGGATCCGCTTCCAGTAGTCACGCCGACGACCGGGCGGTGCCACGATGGCGCCGCCCGGTCGCCATCGGCAGGAGCCGTCGACGATCCTCCGGCGTCCAGCGACGCGATTCATGACCGGTCCGGAGACGAGGTAGCGGCCTCCCAGACGAGCCCCGCCAATTCGGGATGGACGAGGTTGGAATGCGCGCCGTTCAGGGAGAGGCCACCGACGATCACGTCGCTGCCCTCCACGTTGTGACAGCGCCCCGGCTCGATCCGGTAGCGCAGTTGCCCGGGCCGGGCGGTCAGGTCGACGGCTCTGTCGCCCAGGCCGGCCAGTCCGTAGCTGCCGGCCGCTCCGTACCGCGGTAACCTCCGCGTACTGCGCCCCAGACGGTTGTCGTGTCCGGCCTTCGCCGCGGCGCGGAAGAACCACCGCAGCGCCAGGTCGTGCCTGGACCTGGTGGTGATCACGGGACCGGCCACAAGCTCGCCCTTCGTGATCGGGTGGAAGTAGCCGGACCTTCCACTGTCGGGGATGACGCCGGCGAACGACCACAGCGACAGCGCCCCCTGCAGCAGGGTGAGGGAGTGCACGGGCGCGAGCGGCGGCCCGCCGTCCGGTGGCCCCTGCAGCGCACTGGCGCAGACGATGCCGCCGAAACTGTGGCCGATCAGGTGGAATCGGACCCGTTTCTCGCGATCCGCCTCCTGCAGGGTCCGGAGCAGCCGATGGACACCGGTGCTCCCGACGTCGAGGGCGCGGCGCTTCATCTTCCAGAAGCCGGTCACCCACAACGGGGCCAGCAGCGATCGCAGGGGCCCGGCGCCCGCCCCGCGCCAGAAGGTCTTGAAGTCGGCGAAGATGCGCGCGGCGTCGAAGGATTCACGATCGTCGCCGGGAGCCGCGCCGACCTTGTCGGCACGCAGGCCCGATCTCTCGTCCAGGCGGTTCAGGCGGGCCTCGTCGGCCCTGGACAGAACGTCGGGGTCGGGGGTCGCCTCCGCCCGCAGCAGCAGCGGCCACAACTCGTCCGCCGCGGACGGATCCCCGATGAGCTCTGTGTAGAACGCGACCCTCTGCTCGATCGACGACAGCGTCCGCTGGTCCTCCCAGGGCGCGCTCGGCCAGTGAACTCCGATCAGGAGCGGCCGGAACCCGGGACGGCGCCGCCGGATCTCCGCCTGCCGTACGAGGTAGTACTCCGTCATGACCCGCACCCACGCGTGGTAGGACTCGAGCGCCTGGGACCGGTCGTTCAGCCAGCCATGGCTGAAGACGAAGACATCGGTGATCGGTTCGTCGTCCCGGCGCACCGCCTCGACCAGGCCGGCGAGCAGGTCCCGCCGGTCGCGGGGCTCGCCGCGCGAGTCGAATGAGAGCAACGTGAAGGCGGGATACGGTGTCGCGGCCGCGTGCGGGACGTTCAATTCGCCCTACCTCAACCGAGCCCGTAGAGCTCGAAGGCGGCCACCGTGTTGAGCCCGGCCGGTTCGCCCGCCACCCTTGCATCGCCGCCCCGGAGAAAGCGGTGCCGCGCCGCGTTGACGGCACGTGCCCGCAGGTTCGTCGCCGCCGTCGCACCGTCGCCCGCCTGTCGGCTCAGTTCCAGGTACTGCGCGACCACTTCGTTCGCGAAGGCGATCGCCTGAGGGGCGAGCACCGGCCACCGGCAGGCGAGCACGGCCCGGGCGCGGTGCAGCGCCAGCCGTACGCACAGGCCCTCGACGTCCTGGTCCTCGGTCTGCTCGAGCCTGCCGACGGAACAACTCGCCAGGAGGAGGAGGTCGACGTTCCGCCAATCGCAGCCGTCACCTCGCCAGAGCCCGTCGGACAGTTCGATGCCCGTCTCGTGGGAGCTTCCGTGCCCGCACACGGTGACGGTCCGGAACGTGTGGCGCCCGTCCGTGGCCGCCCGCAGCCCGCCCGCGGCTCCGGGAGGAGTGTGCGCCGCGTTGAGACAGGTCATCATGTGGCGGCGGGCGAGCCGGCGCTGGCCTCGGTGCAGCCACTTTTCGAACTTTCCGGCCGGATCGCCCGGATCGAAGTACGAGGTCGCCAGCATCCGCGCGGAGGGCACGGCGAACCGCGCGTCGAGACGCGTCTGCATGATCGTCAGGAGCAGGGAGAGCGAGACGCGCGTGGACCGCACGCGCGAGTAGAGCGGTACGCCGGGCGCGAGCGGATAGTGGGCGGCGGGAACCGACTGCAGCACGTCCTCGAGCTGGAACACGACGTCGTCGCCGGGGTCCAGCCGCTCGGCCAGGGCGTCCAGGGACCAGACGTCGGCCACCTCGTCCAGGAAGGCGCGGGTGACGTGGTCGATCTCGTCGAGGCCGGTCCCCGGCTCGGGGCCGGAGGCGTGATGCGCCAGAATCCGTCCCAGCCCGGCGATCTCGGCGCCGAGGCGGTCCGCGGAAGAGTCCCTCGACAGCAGGCCGCGCAGCCGGCTCCCGAGCCGTTCCTCCTCCGCTATCGACGACAGTGGGGAGTCGAGGCGCGCGAGAGCCTGGTCGATCTCCGCCCGGTGGCCCCGGTCCGCCTCGTCTGAACCAGCGGCGACAGCGTCCAGTGCCCGCGTGATCGCGGCCGCCGCGTCCGAGAGAACACGGACGAGCATGCGCGCGGCGTCGGTGTCGCCGCCCTGCCAGGCCGACGACAGAAGCAGCCCCAGGTCGTAGCGGAAGGCCGCCCAGTGGAGCCGGGTCGCGTCGCCGGCATCGCCCACCCCCGACGCCGCCACCCGCACGGTCCCGTCGCCCCGGGTGCGCAGCGCGGCCCAGACCAGCGCGCCGTCGGCGCGGAAACCGGCCCGCACCAGCATCGCGCCGTCTCCGAGCGTCTCGGCGAGGAGCCCTTCGGTGACGCCGGCGCGGACTATCCGCGCAGCGTCGTCGAGCCATTCGTCCGGCGGCGGATGGCGTTCGTCTGACGTCGTCCGGGCCGACTCCGCAGGGCGGCGCCGATCGTGCCGCGACCGCAGAAGGGAGAGCAGGTCCTCGTCCCGGCAGGAGGCGGGGTCGGGCAGGTGGCTGTCGTGCTCCACCGGTTCCGGCTCGTTCAGCGGCCAGCGGTCCTCCGGGATCTCGGCCGGCGGGATCGGCTCCACCGTGGTCAGCAGGAACTCCTCGAACAGGCGGCGCTGGCCGAGCTCCGCGTCCCAGAGTTGCGCCTGGAGAATCCGCGGCTCGTCGTTCGGTGACACGGTCCCGGTCGTGCTCCATCGGTCGCCCACCTGGAGGATCTGCCGACGCAGGTCGTCGATGTAGCCGATGAATTCGCGCCGGTCCGCCATCTTCATGTCATCGAGGAGAAGACTTCGCCGCAGGTAGCGGACGGCCTGCTCGCACAATCGCCAGGAGAAGCCGGGATCACGGGCGGACAGGTTTCTCAGCCAGTAGGCCAGGAGCGGGATCATGTGCGGTACGGCGGGATCGCCGCCATCGGGAACGTGCCAAAGATCGTCGTAGCCGCGCACGTACCAGTCCGCGATGAGGTGACCATGCTCCACGTGACCGAGCCGTCCGAGGTCGAGGACGAGCGAGAGCACATAGGCGGCTCGGGTATCGATCTGAGCGCGAGCCAGCCGGTGCTCCAGCTTGGGGCCGAAGCGTTCCGGGCTCGCCAGATCCGCCTCCCGGAGCCCGCTGTCGGCTTCGATCAGCGCGAGCGCGTCCTGGACACGGCCGTCCTCCACCAGGATGCCGCTCCAGACCCGCCACGTCGTCAGCCCGACGTCGGCCGGGTAACGCGCGCAGAAGTCTCGCCAGACGCGGCCGAGTTCGATCACGTCTCGGTAGTCGCCGGTGCCGACGTACCACTCGATCAGGGCGAGGGCCCTGCTCCTGTCGATTCCCTCCAGCTCGCCGGCGATCGCCATGAGAAGCAGCACACCCGCAACGGGCGAGGTGAGCCTCCGCAGCCATGGTCCCAACCGGGCCTCGAGATCCCCGGAGGACCGGTAGTCGCCGGGCCGTAGGCCGAGATGCCGTTCCAGCGCGGCCACGCCGGTGCTGCCGATCCCGAGATCGGAGAGGCTCGCCGCCACCAGGCCCAGATAGGCGGCGGTCCCGTCGGGGGAGACGTCGCGAAGGCGTCGCGCCAGCTTCACTTCGAGATCCGCCACGCATGCCTCGGGATCACCGAGCGATTCGACGTCCAGCGCGAGGTCGGCCCGCAGCAGCGCGACGCTGTCGGAGTTCCGGCCGGCGACCCCCAGGGAGCCGGCGAGCTCCAGGATGAGGATCACCTGAAAGTCGGCGGGTATTCCGCTGACGCGCTCGCGCAGTTTCTCGAGCAGGTGGGGGATGTCCCGGTAGTCGCTGTTGCGTAGATCCAGGAAAACCTCGAGGACACGCAGCCCTTCGTCGTTCCGGCGCACCATTCCGAGAGCACCGACCAGCGAGATGGCGTACATGGCGGCGGGCGTCGGAAACAGGCGGTCGAAGTGGTCGCGCAGCCGCTGCCGGCAGTCCGGTGCGCCGTAGTCCGCGCCGGCCAGGCCCGTTTCGGCCTCCAGCATGTCGAGCAGAGCCTGCGGGTCACCGCCCATGACCATGCGCCCGGCCCTCCTGAGCAGCAGCATCACCCGGATCTGCCGGACGATCGAGCTTCCCGGAATCCGCCATCGCACGTTCCTACCACCACCGATTACTAAGCTTCCGCGGGCCGAATCCGGAGGGAATTCCGACCTGTCCTCAACCATGGTTCTTGCCGGAGCTGATTTCGATTGTCGTCGACCACGCGGTAGACGGCCTGAAATAGGGGACAGGCATCGGCCGCGCGCCATCTTCGCCGCGATCAGTTCATCTCGCCTGCACGATAATCCGGCACTCCGCCTACTGCCTAGAGTTCTGGAGCCGGACCTTGATGAGGTGGTGCCGCTTTCGACCCGGCCGAGCCCTGTCTGGTCGGCTGACTGAATCCGAATGGGGCTGAACCCGTCGCGACTGGGCCCGGCGGGCGGGAGCGGCCGGGTGCGTTCGGGGTCGCCGGACGGGCGGACGGATGACGGCCCGGCGGAGTCATATGACTCCGCCGGGCCGTCTCGCTCACACTCGTGACCAGCCGCGGAAGCCCGGAGCGGCGTGATCGACCGCGAGGTGAGCGGGTATCGGTGGACCCTCGCCGAGGTCGGTCGGCGGTGCCGGCGAGGGCCGTTCACCGTGGGGTCAGGCGTGGGGTCAGACGCGGGTCCACTGCTGGTTGGTGCCGCCGTGGCAGGTCCAGATGTGGATCTTGCTGCCGTTGGCGGTGCCGTACTCGGCGACGTCCAGGCACTTGTTCGCGCCCACGGCGGTGATGGTGCCGTCGGCGTTGAACCGCCACTTCTGGTTGTTCTGCCCGTTGCAGTCCCAGATGGTCACGCCGGTGCCGTCGGCCGTGCCCGCGCCGTAGACGTCCAGGCACTTGTTGCCGTACACGCGCAGCTCACCCGAGCTCGTCGAGGTCCACTGCTGGTTGGACTGGCCGTGACAGTCCCAGATCTGCACCTGCGCCCCGTTCGTCTGGGAGTATCCGGCGACGTCCAGGCACCGGCCCGACCCCACACCCTTCAGGGTGCTCGTGCTCCCCGAGGGCGAAGGGCTGGAACCGCCGGGGGCGCCGATGCTCCCGGGAACCGACTGCAGCGCGGCGTACCAGGCGGCGGCCATCTTGTCGTAGCCGCCGGAGGTGGGGTGGATGCCGTCGATCAGGTCGGCGGTGGTCAGTTTGCCGTGCATGTCGACGAGGTGGACGCGCTTACCGCTGTTGATCTTGTTCTGCACGATCGCGGGGATCTGCGCGTTGAAGTTGCGTGCGGCGGCCTCCTGGCCGGGGTTCGACAGCGGGATGATCGTCGCGACGAACACCTCCGCGTTCGGTGCTGCGGCGGTGATGTGATCGATCAGTGTGGACAGTCGCTGCGGTGCCCCGGACACGTTGTAGTTCTGCAGGATGTCGTTGGTGCCGATGTGCAGGAGCACGGTGCGTGGGGTGTAGGTCTGCAGCCAGCGGGTGATGTTGGCGTCGATCTGGTCGATCCGCCAGCCGGGGTGTCCCTCGTGGTCGTGGTCGCCCAGGTTGCCCGGTCCGTTGAACTGCGACCCGACGAAGTCGACGGTGTATCGCCCGGCCGCCAGTCGCTGCCACAGTCCGATCCGATATCCGCCCGGCACCTGGGTGCCCTCGGTGATCGAGTCGCCCAGCGGCATCACCCGCACCCCGCCGTTCGACTCCGCCGACGCCGTGCCCACGCTCGTCACCACGGCGGCCGCCGCCAGCAGCACGGCCGCAAGCCACAGGCTCCAGGTGCGGATGATCCGCCTCGCATCCCTGCCGGCGTGGAGAAGAGTCCGGGACGGCGGGCCGAGGCGCGAGGGTGCGGAGCCGTGGTCGCCGCTCCTGGTGGACGAGTGGACGGGTCTGTCGTGCATCTTTTTCTCCTTGGGGTGTGGAGAAACGACGGGAGTGGCCGGCACTGGGTGGTGTTTCAGGCTGCGGGGAGAACGAGGAAGAGATCGGACGATAATGTGAGCGCTAACATTCGGTGCGGCGGAGAATTTCTCGTGATCGAGTCATTCGTGAACGGCGATGCGCAGAGAGAACATGACGTCTGACGACCCTGTCAAGTCGTGCCGCCGGGCCCACACCCGCACAAGAGCGTCGGCCGCCTGTCCGGCCGGGGGTGACCCCATCCTCGGGCCGGAAACCCGTGAAACTTTCATCCATGCCCGCGGTCGTCGGCAAGTGCACACCGGCGAACTGGTGCGTACCGATCACTCCGTCCCCGCCGCCCTGGTCCACGGCGTCGTCGCACCCGACCGCGCGCGGCCGGGCCGTGTTCGCCCATGCGCAGCCGGCGACCTCGGCGACCGAGCGGCCCGCGCCGATCCGGCTGCCCGGCCTCAACCCCGACGCCGACTATCGGGTCGAGGCGATCCCCGGCGTGGTGTCGGGGCCGGTCGACCGGTGGCCGGCCTGGACGGCCGGTGACGTACGGCTCACCGGCAGGGCCCTCGCCATGATCGGCCTGCCCGCCCCGCCGCTTCACGACCGGCCGGGCACCGCGTTCCTGCTGGAGGCGATCCGGGTCGGCTGAGGCCGGAGGTTGAGGCCGGAGGACGAGGCATTGTCGAAAACCTTTTCTGCCAGCATCCGATGGGCTCCGACCCCTCTCCGCATGGGGTCCGACCGTTGACAGTCTCCCGGCTTTCTCTTAGTTTACGAAAACCTTTAGTTTCGTTTTCTAAGGCGTCGCCGGGGAGATGCCGGGAGGAGAGGGTCATGTCACCACGTTGGCCTGCCGCCGCCGCTCTGGCCATATTGTTAACGTTGACCTCCGCCTGTGGCGGCGACGGCGGTGAGCAGGAGGACGGCGCCGCCGTCACCATCACCATGTGGACCCGGGCCGCCACCCAGGCGCAGAGCGAGCGCCTGGTCGAGGCCTACAACAAGAGCCACAAGAACCAGGTCAAGCTGACCGTCATCCCGACGGACAACTACCAGCCCCGCATCGCGGCGGCCGCGGGCGCCAGGCAGCTGCCCGACGTGTTCGCCTCCGACGTGATCTTCGTACCCAACTACACCTCCCAGGGGCTCTTCCTCGACATCACCGACAGGATCGACGCGCTGCCGTTCAAGGACGGCCTGGCGCCCAGCCACATGAAGCTCGGCACCTACGAGGGGCGGCGGTACACGCTGCCGCACACGCTCGACCTTTCGGTCTGGTTCTGGAACAAGGACCTGTACGCCAAGGCCGGCCTGGACCCGGAGAAGGGGCCGAAGACCCTCAGGCAGTTCGCCGAGCAGGCCACCGTGATCCAGGAGAAGCTCGGCGAGGACGGCAAGGTGCACGGCACCTTCTTCGGCGGAAACTGCGGCGGCTGCTACGTCTTCACGTTCTGGCCCTCCGTCTGGGCGGCCGGCGGCGAGGTGATGAACCCCGAGGGCACCACCTCGTACAACCACCGGCCGCCCATGATGAGCGTGTTCGAGATTTACCGTGACCTGTACGCCAAGGGCGTCGCCCCGTCCTCCGCCAAGGAGGAGCAGGGCCCGACCTGGACGGGCTTCTTCCCCAAGGGCGAGATCGGGGTCATGCCGATGCCCTCCACCACCCTGGGCACGATGCCGCCCGACATGAAGATCGGCGTCACGCCCATCGCGGGGCCCGACGGCGGCGAGTCCACCTTCGTCGGCGGCGACTCGATCGGCATCTCCGCCACCAGCTCGCACCCCGACGCCGCGTGGGAGTTCCTCGAGTGGACCGTCTCGGACGAGGCGCAGGTCGAGGTCATGGCCAAGAACAAGGACGTGGTGGCCAGGACCGACCTGGCGGACAACGAGTACTCGGCGGCCGACCCCAGGGTCGTGCTGATCAACTCGCTGGTCGCCAAGGGGCAGACGCCGTACGCGCCGCGCTTCGGGCAGACCTACAACGACCCGCAGGGGCCGTGGCTGCGGCTGGCCCGCGAGGCCGTGTTCGGCGACCCGACCAAGGTCTCGCAGCTCAACGCCGAGATCGACGAGTCGCTGCGGCAATGACGGTGACGATCACGAGACCCACCGGGACGTGCGGCGCCGCCGCGCCGTCCTGGTGGCGCGGCAGGAAGGCCATGGGCTGGCTGTACGCCGCGCCCACCGCACTGATCGTCGGCGTGCTGTTCGTGGCGCCGCTGATCCTGGTCGTGTGGATGTCGCTCAACCGCTGGCCGCTGCTCGGCGGGGCCACGTTCAACGCGCCGGACAACTACGTCGACATCGCCGACAACAGGCTCTTCCGTGACGCGGTCGGCTTCACGCTGAAGTACACGGTGATCACCACGGTCCTGCTGTCGGCGGTCGCGCTCGGGCTGGCGCTGCTCGTGCAGGAGCGCAGGCCCGGGGTCGGGTTCTTCCGTACCGCGTTCTTCCTGCCCGGGGCGGTCGGGTTCGCCGCCGCCTCGCTGCTGTTCTACGGCATGCTGAACAACGACTTCGGCCCGATCGACCCGATGCTGCGGGCACTGGGGATCACCAGCGAGCCGGTGAAGTGGATCGGCACGCCGAACATGGCGCTGTTCTCCACGATCACGCTGGTGCTGTGGCGGTTCGCCGGATTCAACATGCTGATCCTGCTCACCGGCCTGCAGTCGATCCCGGTCGAGGTGTACGAGGCGGCCAGGTGCGACGGCGCGACCCGCCGGCAGATCTTCCGCCGGATCACGCTGCCGCTGCTGCGCCCCACGATCGCGCTGATGCTCATCCTCAGTATCACCGGCTCGCTGCTCGCCTTCGACCAGTTCTTCATCTTCACCAACGGCGGGCCCGACAACAGCACGGTCTCCATGGTCATGGTGATCTACCGGCAGGCGTTCTTCCGCTTCGACCTGGGCGGCGCCGCCGCGCTGTCGACCGTACTGCTGGTCGCGCTGGTCGCGCTCAACGTGGTGCAGATGAAGGTCCTGCGGAGGTCCCCATGAGGTACTACACGACGATGACGGCGCTGGCCGTGCTGTTCCTCTTCCCGCTGGTGTGGAGCGGCTGGTCGTCGCTGGCCGATCCCGGCGGCTACCTGGAGATGGCCCGATACGGGGAGGGGCTGGCCACCTACGCCGCCAACAGCGTGCTGGTCTCGGCCATCACCGTGGCCGGCACCCTGGTCGTGTCCGCGCTCGGCGGCTACGCCTTCGCCCGCTTCGACTTCCCCGGAAAGAACCTGCTCTTCCTGGTGACGCTGGCGATCCTCATGGTCCCGTACGCGACCATCCTCATCCCGCTGTACGTCCTGCTCGGCTACCTCGGCCTGCAGAACTCCCCGGTCGGGCTGGCACTCGTGTTCGTGATGTTCCAGTTGCCGTTCGCGCTGTTCATGATGCGCAACGCCTTCGAGGCCGTGCCGCGCGAGCTGGAGGAGGCCGCCCTGGTCGACGGCTGCGCCACGTTCCAGGCCTTCCGCCGGATCCTGCTGCACGCCGTACGGCCCGGCCTGATCACCGTGGGACTGTTCGCGTTCCTCGCCTCGTGGAACGACTTCTTCGCCCCGCTCATCCTGCTGAACGACGGTGCGGACTTCACGCTGCCGGTCGCGGTCGTCAGCATGACGCAGCACACGTTCGGCGCCGTCGACTACGGCATGCTGCAGGCCGGCGTCATGGTCATGGCGCTGCCCTGCCTGATCCTCTTCGTCCTCCTTCAGCGCTACTACGTGCGCGGATTCATGTCTGGAGCTCTGCGTGGCTAGTCCCGTCCTGCCCTCCTCCGGAGTGCTGTCCCCTCTCGGCCTCGACGCGGTGCGGCCGGCCCCGGGCTTCTGGGGCGACCGCGTCGCGTTGAACCGCGAGGTCACCGTCGCCCACTGCCTGGAGTGGATGGAACGGGAGGGCTGGATCGGCAACTTCCGCGGGGAACGGCCCCCGCGCGGCAGGGAGTTCAGCGACTCGGAGATCTACAAGCTGCTCGAGGCCATGGCCTGGGCCGACCACCCGGCCCTGCCGGAGCTCGCGGAGACCGTGGCCCGGGCCCAGGAGAGCGACGGCTACCTCAACACGCGGTGGAGCGGCGAGCGCTACACCGACCTCGAGTGGGGGCACGAGCTGTACTGCTACGGCCACCTGATCCAGGCGGGCGTGGCGAGGCTGCGCACGCACGGCGAAGACCGGCTCACCGAGGTCGCGCGCCGGGCCGCCGACCACGTCTGCGACCGGTTCATGGCGGGCACGCAGACCTGCGGGCATCCCGTGATCGAGATGGCGCTCGTCGAGCTCTACCGGTGCACCGGCGCCGAGCGCTACCTGGAGATGGCCCGCAGGTTCGTCGAGCGCCGCGGCCTGCCCGCGCTCGCCGACATCCCGTTCGGCCGCGCCTACTTTCAGGACGACGTTCCCGTACGGCAGGCGCGGGTGCTGCGCGGCCATGCCGTACGCGCGCTCTACCTGGCGTCCGGGGCGGTCGACGTGGCCGTGGAGACCGGAGACCAGGAGCTGCTGAAGGCGGTCGAGGCGCAGTGGGAGCGGACGATCGCCACCAGGACCCATCTGACGGGCGGGATGGGCTCGCGCCACTCCGACGAGTCGTTCGGCGACGACTTCGAGCTGCCGCCCGACCGGGCCTACTCGGAGACCTGCGCCGGGATCGCCCTGATCATGCTGGCGCACCGGCTGCTGCTGGCCACCGGCGAGGTCCGGTACGCCGAGGCGGCCGAGCGGGTCATGTTCAACATCCTGGCGACCGGGGTCGCGGTGGACGGCCGGTCGTTCTTCTACGCCAATCCGCTGCAGGTGCGGGTGCCCGCCGCCCCCCGGGAGGGGGTGAACCAGGCGGCCGAGGGCGGGCTGCGGTCGCCGTGGTTCGCGGTGTCGTGCTGCCCGAACAACATCGCCCGCACGCTGGCGTCCCTGGCCGCCTATCTCGCCACCGCCGACGGCACGGGGGTCCGGCTCCATCACTACACCCCCGGTGAGATCCGCCACGGCGGTCTGGTGCTCCGGGTGGAGACGGGATACCCCTGGTCGGGCGGGGTCACCGTACGGGTCGTGGAAGGAGGCAGCGGACGGATCTCCCTCCGGGTCCCGGCCTGGGCGTCCGGCGCCCGCGTCGCCCGTGTTCCGGCCGAGAGGTCGGGGACGTCCGCCTCGTGGGGGCCCGCCGAGCCGGGCTATGCCGTACTGGACGGGGAGTGGCGGCCGGGCGACATGATCCGGCTGGAGCTGCCGATGGCTCCCCGATGGACGTTCCCCGACCGGCGGATCGACGCGCTGCGAGGGTGCGCCGCGGTGGAGCGCGGGCCGCTGGTCTACTGCGCCGAGTCGGTGGCGGGCGAGCCCCCGCTCGACGACATCGCCGTGCCGGTCGGCCCGCTGGCCGAGCGCGAGTACGGACACGTGGTCGAGGTGCCGGCCGAGATCGTCCCGGCCACGGGCTCGGCCTGGCCGTACGGGCCGGCCCGCCCGTACGCGCAGGCGGGGGAGCGGGTGACGCTGCGGCTGCTGCCGTACCACCGGTGGGGCAACCGGGGTCCCGCCACCATGCGGGTCTGGCTGCCCCTGTCCGACAGACATCCCCGCCGCCGGTGACACTTCCGGGAGAAAGCCCGGCGAAAAGCCACGACCATGCGGCCGCTCGCCGGCACCACGCGCCGCCCGGTAAGCGATCGGTTTTCCGCGGCCGTGGCCGTTATCGCGTTGGGGACCCGGTGAGTGATCGATCATGACGTTATCGCTCCGAAACCCGCGTTTTTCCAGCGACAACGTCATGATCGACGGCGACACCGCATCGAGGGGTGCGACACATCCGATGAATACGCACGAACAGGAAGCATCCACGGCGGCCCCACTGGCCAGGAGACCTCGCCGAGTGACCCCGGAAACGGCAACGACCCAGGACGTTCCACCTTGACGGAAGATGAGATCCCGTTCCATAGTTAGCCAGTCAACCCCGATCGACCCGTCTCCGGAGGTTTTATCGGACTGTACTGTTATCGCTAACATAGCCGTTAACATAACGCCATCCCTTTCTGTCCCTGCCGGGATGACGCAGGTCGGCGGGCATTCGTTCGCGTGCGTAAGTGGAAATGGCCGTCGGTCTCCTTCGGTCGATGTTCCATGCCCGGAAACCTCCGTCATTCGCGGCATCCCCCCTGAAAGGTAGAGGTCGATCATGACTTTACGATCCCGGCGTCTTGAAAGGACATTGCTGTCCGCGGGCGCGGCCGTCGCGCTCGTCGCCGGTCTACTCTCCGGCATCTCCACTCCGTCACAGGCCGCGACGTCGCAGCCGTGTGACATCTACGCCGCGGGCGGGACGCCGTGCGTGGCGGCGCACAGCACGACCCGCGCCCTGTACGGCTCCTACAACGGCCCGCTCTACCAGGTGCGGCGCTCCTCGGACAACGCCACCCGGGACATCGGCGTGCTGAGTGCGGGCGGCGTCGCCAACGCCGCCGCGCAGGATTCGTTCTGTGCCGGCACGACCTGTCTCATCAGCATCATTTACGACCAGTCCGGACGGAACAACCGGCTGACCCAGGCGCCCCCCGGCGGGTTCTCCGGCCCGGCCCCGGGCGGATACGACAACCTCGCGAACGCGACGGCGGCGCCGATCACGGTCGGCGGTCACCGGGCGTACGGCGTCTACGTGGCCCCCGGCACCGGTTACCGCAACAACAACACCAACGGCGTCGCGAAGGGCGACCAGCCGGAGGGAATGTACGCGATCTTCGACGGCACGCACTACAACGGCGGCTGCTGCTTCGACTACGGAAACGCCGAGACCAACAGCCGTGACAACGGCAACGGCACGATGGAGGCCATCTACTTCGGCAACAACAAGGTCTGGGGCTACGGCGCGGGCAACGGCCCCTGGATCATGGCCGACCTCGAGAACGGCCTGTTCTCCGGCGTCAACCAGAAGTACAACGCGGGCGACCCGAGCATCGGTCACCGGTTCCTGACCGCCATCGTCAAGGGTGAGCCGAACCACTGGGCCATCCGGGGCGGCAACGCGCAGTCGGGCGGCCTGTCGACCTTCTACAACGGAGTGCGCCCCAATGTCCCGGGCTACAACCCGATGAAGAAGGAAGGGGCCATCATCCTCGGCATCGGCGGCGACAACAGCGTCGGCGGCAGGGGCACCTTCTACGAGGGCGTGATGACGGCCGGCTACCCGTCCGACGCGACCGAGAACGCCGTGCAGGCGAACATCGTCGCCGCCGGATACGCGACGTCGTCGGGCGGCGTCCAGGACGGCACGCTCACCCCCGGCGCGTCGATCTCGCTGCGCGCCACGACGCCCGGCTACACCGACCGTTACATCCGGCACCAGAACGACGACGCCGTCACGTCAGTGATCACCTCGTCCAGCTCGTCCCTCGACAAGAGCGACGCCACCTGGATCGTGCACAGCGGTCTGGCCAGCGGCTCGTGCGTGTCGTTCGAGTCGCGGAACTACCCCGGCGACTACCTGCGGCACCAGAACTACCGGCTCCACCGGCAGACCAACGACGGCAGCTCGCTGTTCGCGGCCGACGCCACCTTCTGCCCGCAGACCGGCAAGAACGGCCAGGGCACGTCGTTCGCCTCCTACAACTACCCGACCCGTTTCCTGCGGCACTACAACAACATCGTCTACATCGCCGCCAACGGAGGCTCGAACGCCTTCGACAGCTCGTCGTACTGGGCCGACGACGTGAGCTGGGTCGTCAGCCGGCCCTGGGCATAGACACCCGGTGACCCGAGTGGGGCCGTCCCCGTTCCCGCGGGGGCGGCTCCCCGCCCTTCTCACGGAACCTCGAGGAGTGGCCACTTTGCGCGCCGGATCTCGACGGAGCGGACAAACCGGCGAGTGTAACGATGGTCGGCCGTGCGCACCGCTGAGCCAGAGCCTTGAGACGAATGACAAGCTCGCTCGGCCGGATCTGCTTGAAGAATGTCGGAGAGATATCCTCTCCAGTGCCCGTGCGCGCCGTGTTACGGGAAAGGGGTTAAGGATGCCGACCGGCAGGCCCAACTGGCGGCGGACGATGCGGACGGGCTCGGCCAGGTCGCCGTCGTTGCTGATGACCACAGCGATGTCGCACCGCACAGTTAGGCTGCTCGAGATCTCCTTGCCGGCTTCGATCGGCGCGACCCGAGCCGGGTAGAGCTGAGCGTCGGCCCGGACGCCCGGAGCCTCGATAAGGCGAGTATCCCGCCCCCATACTCCGGCGCGAATGCCGCACGCCTTTCGTGGGTTGCCGTCGGTGCGGACCGACGATCTGGTGCCGGCGGGAGGGGTCATGGACTGATCGGCTTGAGGAAGCCGTGGAGGACCACCAGGCCCGCGCCGTACGTCTCGTCGACCTGACGCCGCAGTTCCGGAGTGACCACCCAGACCCCGGCATCGACGTGACCCGCCAGTTCGTCGGTCGACAAGGAGTACAGGCCCTTGATCTCCTTCTCCATCCGTCGCTGGATCGCGTGCAGCTTCGCCCTGGTGTGCTGGGCGGGGCTCAGGCACAGCGCTCCACCCCAGACTTCGCGGATCGCGCGCTCGTGCACGGCCGGGTCGCCGGTGAATCGCAGATTGAGCACGAGCCGCTTCGGGTCGTTGGCGTAGCCCTCCATCGGATCGCGGGGATCGTAGCCTTCGATCTCGTCGAGGTAGCCCTGGTCCAGCCAACTCCCCGCGTACCCGGGGAGCTTCTCGGCCAGATCGATCGCGGCGTCGATCGCCTGATCGGTGGCCTTCACCGGGTCGACGGGGTGCCACCCGCCGGCGGGTGTGGGGCAGGGTGAGGTGAAGTCAGAGCCGTCAGCCGGGGGCTCGCCGCGCTCGGCGGGGCGAGGCGACTCGGTGAGGGTGAGCCGTTCTCCGTCCCAGGTGCCGACCACGTGGTAGTCGCCCCAGCGCACACCCCTCAGAGCTTCGTGCTCGACCATGTCCCAGTCCCACCCGGCGATGTCGAGCCCGCTGCACTGGGGTGGCATCGACAGGTTGACGCCGGCGCAGAGTTGGGGGCCGTGTTCCGCGCCGGCGAGCACAAGGCCGTCGGCCTGATATCGGATCGGGAGAGGGTCCGCCGTGGACGCCGCACCGCAGGCGGCGAGCATGACGAGCGCGGCCATGATCCGGATGCCTCCCATGTCATCTGAGACGGGCGTGAGAGTCCAGGGGTTCACCGGCATCTCCGGTGCTCGGCCCGGTGGTCGCGGGGCGGCGTGACCGCTCGCGTCACGCCGCCCGTCACGGATGCGGATCAGGAGAGGAAGCCGCCATAGGGGCCGTTGAGGATCCTGTCCTTCTGCGCCTGACTGAACTGGCAGTTCGGGTAGGCGTAGAAGGAGGCCGACATGCACGTTCCATCGGTTGAGGTGGCGTCGGGCAGGCCGAACGCGTGTCCCAGCTCGTGCACCATGCCGCCGTACCATCGATTCATCGGGCCGTTGATGCCCGCGGCCCCGTCGGCGTCGTGGCCACTGAGGATCACCCAGCCGTTGCCGCCGCCGCCACCGGCGCCGTCACCTTCGGCGCTGACCTCGCCGACGTTGATCCAACGGCTGTCCGGTGCGCCGAGGCCGAACTTGCGGCGCAGTTCCTCCTGCATGTTGCAGACCGCCCACCAGTACTTCTCGCCGCATCTCGGCGTGTTCTCGTACCAGCTTCGCGGCCGGTCGCCGTTGACGACCTCGACGACCGGGCCGTTCAGGGTGAAGGTCTTGCCCAACTGCTGCTTGAAGAAGCGCTGCGCCTCCCGCATGACGTCGGCGATGCCGTCCGGGTAGCGCTGGTCGTACGCCACGTCCGACGGCTTGAGCCAGAAAACCCGCACCGTCCGCACCGGTGGCGGGCCGGACGAGGGCGATGCCGACGGGCTCGGCGACGGCGACGCCGTCGGTGACGTGGACGGGGTCGCGCTCGGGGAGGCGGTCGCGCTGCCCGTGCAGGCGACGCCGTTGAGCGTGAACCCGGCCGGCACGGGGTTACCGGAGCCGTTCCACGTGCCGTTGAATCCGAACGAGGTGGCGCCGCCCGTCGCCAGAGAGCCGTTCCAGCTCACGTTGGCGGCGGTCACCGCAGCGCCGCTCTGCGTGACGTCGGCGTTCCAGGCCTGGCCGATGGTCTGCCCTGCGCCGAAGGTCCAGTGCAGGGTCCAGCTCGTCACTGGATCGCCGAGGTTCTTGACCGTGACGTTGGCGCTGAAGCCGCCGGGCCACTGTGCGCCGATGGTGTAGGTGACCTGGCAGCCGGCCGAGGCGGCGTGCGCGCTGACCGCGGTCGCCGCCGCGGTGCCGGCCAGACAGGCGGCCACGGCCCCGGCGGTGAGGCTCGCGCGTAATCGTCGGTGCATTCGATTCCTCCGTTGCGGCTCGGACCGTTCTCCGGTCGGGGGTCCACGACGCCCACCCGCCGAGTGGACGACCGGCGCTCAGATCAGGACAGGCGGCCGGGGACGGCGGGAGACGGCGGTTGCGGAGAGAGCGGGGGGATCACCATGACCACCCTCGACGTGCGGGGACCCCGAAGTGTTATCGCTATCAGGCGGGTACGGTGCCAAACGCGTCGCGGCCGTGTCAAGCCTCGGCGGGAGCCCGTGGCGGACGCGGGGCCGCTCCCGCGCACCCCGAGAGCGGCGCCGCGTCGCGGCATCGGCCGACGGCCGCGTGCGATGATCACATCGGGTCGCTGTGCTGCCATCCTGGTGAAACCTTTTCGACAGCGGCTGGTACGGCTCAGCCGAGGAAGATCGCGGATCGCATACAGAGCATGGCCGCGCCGCCGCGAGCCGTGATCCCTGCTCAATGGCCGATAGCGCAAGGCAGAGGCGTCTTTCCCTGAAAGTTTCAGCGACTTCGCCGATTCCGCCCCCGCCTGTCCAGGGTGTCGGCGAGGGTGGAACGGCCGAACCTCACTCGCAGGGAAACAGGTGTTGCCGAAATCCTTTTCGGAGCGGATGGTATGTGCAGGCGCGGCAGCACGCCGCCCCGAAGGGGTCTCCCGGCGCCGACCGGCGGGGCCCCGGCCCACCCGACATCCGAAGGAGGTGACGTTCATGCCGGCGCAGACCCGACTCCGATCGAGACCGTCGACCCTGGCGGTGATGCTCTGCCTCGTCATCGGCGCGCTCGTGGTTCCACGGCAGGACGCGTCCGCGGCGCAGACCATCGGCTACCCGACCTTCACCGGTCCCGCCGTACCCGCGCCGCCGATCGGCTACCGCACGGGGAACATGATGCAGGCGATCTACGACGCCGAGAGCACGGGCACGGACTTCTGGATCGACCGCCTGCTCGGCCGCTCGGGCAGCGACCCGTCCGACGTCAACGGCGGCATCCTGATGACCCGCGGCCGGGCGCTGTTCATGAAGACCCACACCCCGGGCACGCTCGGCTTCGCCGGCAAGGTCGCCTACATCGAGAGCATCGACGACCGCAGCGCGTTCACCGTGTCGATCACGCCGGGCAATCTCACCGAGCAGGTGTCCCAGCGCTGGCAGGGGCCGAGCCATTTCCGCAGCGTCCACACGGGCGCCGGGCTCAAGGTGGTGCAGACGAAGTTCATCACCCACGACAACGTGGCCGTCGACAACCTGGCGATCACCAACACCGGGTCCGCCGCCACGACCCTGCAACTGCGGGCCACCTCGCCGTACGCCGCCTCCGGCGCAGGCGACGAGTTGACCGGCACGGTGAACTCCTTCAACAACCTGACCACCATCCGCCCGCGGCTGACCGGCGACGGGTTCGCCGTCTCCGGCGGCGGGCTCGACCGCTCGGTGACCATCGCCCCCGGCGCCACGACCACGGTCAAGCTCGTGATGGGCTTCGTGACCGACGAGATCCCCGAGTCGCTGAGCGAGTACACCGCGTACAAGGGCTACAGCGCCGCGACGGCCTTCGCCACGCACGTGCGGGCGGACAACCTGTGGTGGGCGCGGAACGTCCCCTACTTCGACTCGCCCGAGCCGGCCATCAAGAAGAACTACTACTACCGATGGTGGCTGATGCGGTTCAACAACCTGGACGCGAACCTGCCGGGCCAGACCTACCAGTTCCCCACCTCTGTCGAGGGCGTGCTCGGCTACAACAACGCCATCGTGCTCACCCAGCCGATGCACATCGACGACCTGAAGTATCTGCGCACGCCCCGGTACGCCTACGGCGACTGGCTGTCGGTGGGCCAGGTGTCCAAGGGAGGCCGGTTCCTCGACAACCCCGGCGACCCGGCGAACTGGTCGAACAGCTACACGCAGTACATCGCGGAGGCGGCCTGGCGCAGCTACCAGATCCACGGCGGCCGGCCCGCGATCGCGGCGGCCCTCGCGAGGTACGCCGAGGGCGACGTGAAGGGCCAGCTGAGTCACTACGACCACGACGGCAACGGCTTGATCGAGTACGACTGGGGTGCGCTGACGGGCAACGCCGCCGACGCGGTGTCCTTCCACTGGCGCAGCGGCGACCTCGACCGCACCGAGTCGGCGTACGTCTACAGCGGCGCCCTGGCCGCGGCGCAGGCGTACGACGTGGCCGGGAACGCGGCGAAGGCAGCGGAGATGCGCGCGCTGGCCACCCGCGTGAAGAACGCGGTCGTCAACGTGCTGTGGAACCCGACGGACCGGGTGCTGCAGCACCGGCACGTGGCCACCGACACGCTCGTCCCGTGGAAGGAGATCAACAACTTCTATCCGTACGCGGTCGGGCTCATGCCCGACACCGCGACCTACCGGGAGGCGCTGCGGCTGTTCGCCGACCCGGCGGAGTATCCGGTCTTCCCCTTCTACACGGCCAACCAGAAGGACAAGGCCGCAGCGGCTGCCGCCGGCCGGCCGGGCAGCAACAACTTCTCCACTATCAACTCGACCGTGCAGTTCCGGCTGTTCTCCTCGGCCATCCGCAACTATCCGAGCCCCTACATCACCAAGGACGACTACAAGAAGCTGCTCTACTGGAACGCCTGGGCGCAGTACGTCGGCGGCGACACCCGCTGGCCGGACGCCAACGAGTTCTGGGCCGACTGGAACGGCTCGTCGATCACCTACCGGTCCTGGATCCACCACAACATCCTCGGCAGCGGCAACTGGACGCTGATCGAGGACGTGGCGGGGCTGCGCCCGCGCAACGACAACAGGGTGGAGCTGTCGCCGATCGACATCGGCTGGCCGAACTTCGCGGTCAACGGCATCCGCTATCGCGACGCCGACCTGTCGATCGTGTGGGACGACCCGTCCGACGGCGTGGTCAGGTACGACGGCGTCCCCCAGGGCTACTCCATCTACGTCGACGGCGCCCGGGTGGTGACCGTCGACCGGCTCGTGCCGTTCGTCTGGAACCCGGACACGGGTGCGGTCACCTTCACCGGCGCGGGCGCGTCGGTGCTCCACAACACCGCGGTCCCCGGCATGCGGGCGCCCCAGCAGGTGGTGCACTCCGATCCGCTCGTCGTGGACGAGCTGGCCAAGGCGGGCGTCGATCTCACGGCCGACCTGACCGATCTCGCCCGAGGGGCCTCGGTCTCGGCCTCCTACACGGCGTCGGGCACGACCACGGCCGCCGCCGTCGACGGATATCCGATCAACGAGCCCTTCTGGGGCGCGGGCGGCTCGCCCAACGCCCAGGACTGGTACGAGGTCGACTTCGGCAGCGCCAAGACCCTCGACGAGGTCCGGCTGTACTTCAAGGACAGCCGCCCCGCGAGCGGCACCTATCGGGCACCGTCGTCGTACCAGATCCAGTATCTGTCCGGCGGCACCTGGACCACCGCCACCGCCCAGGCGAAGACGCCGAGCACCCCGCAGGGCAACCACAACGTGGTGCGGTTCGCCCCGGTCACCGCGCAGCGGGTCCGGGTGCTCATGACCCACGCCCCCGGGGCCAGGAGCGGGCTCACCGAGATGAGGATCTACAACCGGGGCGGCTCGAACCCGCAGCCCACCACCAACCTGGCCCGTTCCGCCACCCCCTCGGCGTCGTACACCTCGCCCTGGGAGTCGGTGGCCGCGCTCAACGACGGCATCGATCCGCCGTCGTCGAACGACACGGTCAACCCGCGCTGGGGGACCTGGCCCCAGCAGGGGACGCAGTGGGCCGAGCTGACCTGGCCGTCGGCGGTCACCCTCGGCCGGGCGCAGGTCTACCTCTTCGACGACGATCAGGGCATCGACCTGCCCGCCTCGTGGCGGCTCCAGTACTGGAACGGCGGCGCGTACGTGGACGTCCCCGGCGCGAGCGGCTACCCCGTCGCGGCCGACCGGTACAACGCCGTGACCTTCACACCCGTGAGCACCACGCGGCTGCGGGTGGTGCTGCAGAGCGCCGCCGACCACTCGGTCGGGCTGCTGGAGGTCAAGGCGTACGGCCCGTAGGGACGCGCGTCCCGTTCAGTCGACCGGCCGGCAGGCCGTGACCGAAAGGAACCGATCATGAGAAGACACCGATGGCACGGCCGCCTGCCGATCGTCGCCGCGCTGGCGTCCCTGCTGGTGGTGGTCCTGGCGAGCGGGGCCAGGGCCGCCAACCCGATCATCGACACCATCTACACGGCCGACCCCGCCGCGCTGGTGGTCGGCGACACGATGTACATCTACGCCGGACACGACGAGGCCGCGCCCGGCGCCGGCAACTTCTACATGCGCGACTGGCACGTGCTCTCCTCCACCGACGCGGCCGGCTGGACCGACAACGGGGCGAAGCTGTCCGTCGCCGACTTCGCCTGGGCGGGCGCCGACGCCTGGGCCGGGGAGGTGGAGCCGCGGAACGGGAAGTACTACTGGTACGTCCCGGTCAACGGCAACGGACCGGGGTGGATGGACATCGGCGTCGCGGTCGGCGACACCCCCCTCGGCCCTTTCAGGGACGCCAAGGGCGGCCCGCTGATCAGTGACGGCACCCCCAACTCCTCGCCGCTCAACATCGACCCGACCGTCTTCACCGACGACGACGGCCAGGCGTACATCTACTGGGGCGGCTACTGGGGGGTACGCGCCGCGAAGCTCAAGTCCAACATGATCGAGCTCGACGGCCCGGTGATCGCTCCGACCGGGCTGGCCGACTACTGGGAGGCGCCGTGGATGTTCAAGCGCAACGGCGTCTACTACATGGTCTACGCCGCCAACGACACCAACGGCTGCGTCACGTCGTCGAGCTACGCCTGCCAGCGTTACGCCACCGCGAGCAACCCGCTCGGCCCCTGGACGCAGCGGGGCGTGATCCTCGACCGGGTCAGCTCCACCACCAGCCACGCGGCGGTCGTGGAGTTCAAGGGACAGTGGTACATGGTGTATCACACCGCCGACGCGCCCGGCGGTGGCGATTTCCGGCGTTCTGTCGCCGTGGACAGGCTGTACTTCAACGCCGACGGCACGATCCAGAAGGTCGTCCAGACCAGGGGCGGCGCCTCGGGCGCGAACAGAGCCCTCACCGCCACGGCCTCGACGTCGTACGGTCGCCGTGGGAGAGCCTCGCCGCCGTCAATGACGGGTTCACCCCCGCGAACTCGGCCGACCGGGCCCACGCCGTCTACGGCAACTGGCCGCAGCAGGGCGCGCAGTGGGTCCAGTACGACTGGCCCGGCCCGGTCACGCTCAACCGGGTGCGGGCCTACTGGTTCGACGACGACCTGGGCATCGACCTGCCCGCGTCCTGCTCGGTGCGGTACTGGACCGGGTCGGCCTGGCAGGACCCGCCTGGCGCCGGCTCCTGCGGCGTCGCGGGCGACACCTTCAACGCGGTCACCTTCTCCCCGGTCACCACGACGCGGATCCGGCTGAACATCACCGCACGGTCCGGCTACTCCACCGGCCTCCTCGAACTGCAGGCGCTCGCGCCGTAGCGGGTGGCCGGACGAGGGCGCGGTGCCACGGAGCCGCGCCCTCGGGTCATTGCCCCGGTGAAACCTTCCCGGACCGGCCCGCCCCAATGCCTTGAGAAGCGCAGTGCTTTGACAAGCGCAGCGCTTTGAGAAGCGCAGTGCTTTGGAAGGTACTCATCCTGTCCGGCGGGCTGGGCCGGCTGCTCGTCCAGGCCGTACACGCGCCTCCCATCACCACGACTCGCCCGGAAATTTTCCGGTTTTATGGCGGATTCGATCTAGTAGTCGCATCATTGCAGATTAGGTGAACCATCTGCATGGAGGTCGGCGTTGATCATCGGGGTGCTCAGGGAGTCGCGTCCGGGCGAGGCGCGCGTGGCGGCGACGCCTGCCACCGTGGTGGAGCTGGTCAAGCTGGGTTACGAGGTGGTGGTGGAGCCGGGCGCCGGTCTGGCCGCCTCGTTCTCCGATGAGGCGTACGTGGAGGCCGGTGCGGTGATCGGTGAAGCGACGGCGGCCGACATCGTGTTCGCGATCGACCCACCGCCGGTCGAGCGACTGGACGGGCTGTCCAGGGGCGCCACGTTGATCGGCATGCTGAATCCGCGTCTGGACCCGGGTCTGGTCGAGGACCTTTCCCGGCGACCGATCACGGCACTGGCGATGGACGCCGTACCACGGATCTCGCGGGCGCAGTCGCTGGACGTGCTGTCGTCGATGGCCAACATCGCGGGCTACCGGGCGGTCGTGGAGGCGGCGCACGTGTTCGGCCGGTTCTTCACCGGTCAGGTGACCGCTGCGGGTAAGGTCCCGCCGGCCAAGGTGCTCGTCGCGGGTGCGGGTGTCGCCGGCCTGGCGGCGATCGGTACCGCCGGCAGCCTGGGCGCGATCGTGCGGGCGACCGACCCGCGGCCGGAGGTGGCCGACCAGGTGAGGTCGCTGGGCGGCGAGTACCTGGCCGTCGAGGCCGCGGACGTGGAGGTGTCCGCGACCGGCTACGCCAAGGAGATGTCGGACGACTACAACCGGCGCGCCGCCCGGCTGTACGCCGAGCAGGCCACGGACGTCGACATCATCATCACCACGGCGCTCGTTCCCGGCAGGCCGGCGCCGCGGCTGATCACCGCTGAGATGGTGGCGAGCATGAAGCCGGGCAGCGTGATCGTCGACATGGCCGCGGCCAACGGGGGGAACGTCGAGGGGACCGTCCCGGGTGAGGCGGTGGTCACCGACAACGGCGTGACGATCATCGGCTACACCGATCTGGCGGGGCGTCTGCCCGCGCAGGCGTCGCAGCTGTACGGCACCAATCTGGTGAACCTGATGAAGCTGATGACGCCGGACCGGGACGGCCGGCTCGTGCTGGATTTCGAGGACGCCGTGCAACGCTCGATGACGGTCGTACGCGACGGCGAGCTGACCTGGCCGCCTCCGCCGGTCCCGGTGTCGGCGGCGCCGCCGCCGACGCCCACCGACTCTTCTTCGCCGACCACCGAGGCCCGACCGCATGAGAAGCGGCCGGTCCCGGCCCGGCGGTCGGCGCTCGTCGGCGTCGGCGCGGTCGCACTGTTCCTGATCGTGGCGCTGTCGCCGGCCGCGCTGCGGGGGCATCTCACGGTCTTCGCGCTGGCGATCGTCATCGGCTACTACGTGATCGGGCACGTGCACCACGCTCTGCACACGCCGCTGATGTCGGTGACCAATGCGATCTCGGGGATCATCGTCGTCGGCGCCCTGCTGCAGCTCGGGCACGGCGGCAACGTGGTGACCGCGCTGTCGTTCGTGGCGATCCTGGTCGCGGCCGTCAACGTCTTCGGTGGCTTCGCGGTGACGCGCCGCATGCTCGCCATGTTCTCCAGGAGCTGACATGGTGACCATCGAATCGGGGGCGCAGGCGGCGTACATCGTCGCGGCCCTGCTCTTCATTCTGGCGCTGGCGGGTCTGTCCAGGCACGAGACCGCCAAGGCGGGTAACACGTTCGGCATCGCCGGCATGGCTTTGGCGCTGGCGGCGACCATCGCGCTCGCGGTGGATCAGGACATCAGCGGCCCCGGCCTGGCTCTGCTGATCGTGGCGGTCCTCATCGGCGCCGCGATCGGGCTGCACCGGGCGAGCAGGGTCGAGATGACCGCCATGCCGGAGCTGATCGCGCTGCTGCACAGCTTGGTGGGTCTCGCCGCCGTGATCGTCGGCTGGAACGGGTATCTCCACGTGGAGGCCGACCTGGGTGGCTCCGAGGCCGCTCTGCTGCGCGGTCAGGACATGCTCGGCATCCACAGCGCCGAGGTCTTCATCGGCGTGTTCATCGGCGCCGTGACCTTCACCGGCTCGATCGTGGCCTACCTGAAGCTGTCCGCCCGGATCAGGTCCAACCCGCTGATGCTGCCGGGCAAGAACATCCTCAACATCGGCGCACTCGCCGTGTTCGGCGTGCTCACGGCATGGTTCGTGATCGAGCCGCGACTGTGGCCGCTGATCGTCGTCACGGTGATCGCCCTGCTTCTGGGCTGGCACCTGGTCGCCTCCATCGGCGGGGGCGACATGCCGGTGGTCGTGTCGATGCTCAACAGCTACTCCGGCTGGGCCGCCGCGGCCTCGGGCTTCCTGCTCGAGAACGATCTGCTCATCGTCACCGGTGCGCTCGTCGGCTCTTCGGGCGCCTACCTGTCCTACATCATGTGCCAGGCGATGAACCGGTCCTTCATCTCCGTGATCGCCGGTGGTTTCGGGATCGAGGCCGGGCCCGCCGACGACACCGACTACGGCAGACATCGGGAGGTCACGGCCGAGGACGTCGCGAAGTCGCTCGCCACGGCGGACTCCGTGATCATCACCCCCGGGTACGGCATGGCGGTCGCCCAGGCGCAGCACGGCGTCGCCGAGCTCACCCGCAGGCTGCGGGAGAAGGGCGTGGACGTCCGCTTCGGCGTCCATCCCGTGGCAGGCCGCCTCCCCGGCCACATGAACGTGCTGCTCGCGGAGGCGAAGGTGCCCTACGACATCGTCCTGGAGATGGACGAGATCAACGACGATTTCGCGAGCACCTCGGTCGTGCTGGTCATCGGGGCCAACGACACGGTCAACCCCGCGGCCGTCGATGACCCGGGCAGCCCCATCGCCGGCATGCCCGTCCTCAGGGTGTGGGAGGCCGGCAACGTCATCGTGTTCAAGCGCTCGATGGCCTCCGGTTACGCCGGCGTGCAGAACCCGCTGTTCTTCCGGGAGAACAGCGCGATGCTCTTCGGCGACGCGAAGGACCGAGTGGAGGACATCCTCCGCGTCCTCTGACCCGCGGCGACACCGCCCCACCTCCCGCGACGACCGGCACAACGGCCGAGCCGCCGGGTCGGCTCGGCCCCCACGGCTCGGTGCAGCCGGCGGGCGGAGGGCTCGGCTTGGGACGGATGATGCCGCCGGTTGACCTGCTCATGCCCCGTCGTTTAGTGTGCATATACATAGTTAATGTGACGAAACGGAGGTCGCAGATGCTCGGAGAGCGCCTCAGAGAGCTGAGGCAGGCGCGTGGCCTCAGCCTGCGTGCTCTCGCCGAGCAGGCGGGTGTGTCCGCCGGATTGTTGAGTCAGATCGAACGCGGGCTGGTCGATCCCAGTCTGGCCACCTTACGCAGCCTCGCCGACGTCTTCGGCGAGTCGGTGGCCCGGCTGTTCGAGGAGCCCGAGGTGCCGGCCGTATGGATCTCCAAGCCGGGGGAGCGGATGCGGCTGCACGCTCCACGCGGCCGGATCAGCTACGACCGGTTGACCCCCGGCAACGGGCAACTCGAGGTCCTGCAGGCGGACCTCGCGCCGGGTGACGTCTCGGCGCCCGAGGCCAGGCCCCATCCGTCGATCGAATGCGCCGTGGTGCTCGACGGCGTCGTGACCGTGGAGGTCGACGGCCGGTCCTACGAGGTCCTGGCCGGCGAGGCGATCACGTTCGACTCGCGCCAGCCGCACCGCTACGTCAACCGCGGGCCCGACCCGGCCCGCCTGATGATCGCGATCACCCCGCCCTCCCCCTGATCATCGCCCCGGCGGGGCTCCCCCCAAGACCACAGCTCGAAAACCCGACGTTCGGACGACGACGCGGCGCACGCCGGGGCGGCGATCCGCCATGCCCGCGATCGGGTCCGATCCCTCATCGTCTTTCCGATCGCCG
The DNA here is from genome assembly GCF_001417795.1 of Sphaerimonospora mesophila. NCBI lineage: Bacteria > Bacillati > Actinomycetota > Actinomycetes > Streptosporangiales > Streptosporangiaceae > Sphaerimonospora > Sphaerimonospora mesophila. Next base: position 290,907 of record NZ_BCBX01000034.1, read on the forward strand.
GCCGGGCGGCCGTGCCATCGGTCGCACGCGCCCTCGGCGTCGATCCCTGTTCAGGAGGACTTCACATGGACCGCACCACGGTGGACTGGCACGGGTACATCCCCGCGGTCACGACGCCGTTCGGCGAGGACGGACGGCTCGATCTCACCGCGTGGGCCGCCCAGTTGGAGTGGATGGTGGAGCAGCGGCTGCACGGCGTCGTGCTGGCCGGGACCACCGGCGAGTGGTTCAGCATGACCGAGGAGGAGCGGGCCGACCTCTGCAGGGTGGCGGTGGAGAGCGTCGCCGGCCGGATCACGGTGATCGCGGGCTGCAACGCCTACACCGCCGAGGAGGCGATCCGGCACGCCAGGGCGGCCGAACGGGCGGGCTGCGACGGCATCCTCCTCACCCCGCCGCCGTACGTCGTGCCGAACGCCGACGAGATCGTCGCCTTCTACCAGGAGGTCTCCTCGGCCGTCGGACTGCCGATCTGCGTCTACAACTGGCCGCGTGGCACGAACGTCGACATGCCGACGGAACTGCTGGCCCGCCTCGCCGAGGTGGACCGGGTCGTCGCGATCAAGAACTCCACCGGGAACTTCGCCGCCTGGATCGACGGGTTGTACGCCCTGAAGGACCAGGTGCGCTACTTCGGCTTCCCCATGAACGAGGTGGGCATCACGCTGCTGCGCGACGTCGGGGGAGACGGCACGATGGGCGCCGGGGCCGTGCTCGGCGGCGACCACGCCGACTTCTTCCGGCACGTGGCCTCCGGCGACCTGGCGGCGGCGCGCCGCTGCGGGGCGCGCGACCGCGTGCTGATGGAGCGCTGGTTCACCCAGGATCTCGGGCCCCGGTTCGCCAGCGCCCAGGGCATTCTCAAGACCGCGCTGCGCATGCGCGGGGTGCCCGCCGGCCATGTGCGGCGGCCGCTGCTGCCGCTGACATCGGAGCAGGTCGACCGCGTCGCCGCCACGATGGACGAGCTCGGCCTGCTCCCCGGTTGAGGCGATGGTGACCAGTGACGTCGTGGTCGTCGGCGGTGGACTGCTGGGCGTCTCCGCCGCGTACCATCTCGCCTCGGCCGGCGCGAGCGTGCTGCTGCTGGAGCGCGATCAACTCGGGTTGCACGCCTCCGGACAGAACGCCGGGAGCCTCCACTTCCAGCTCGAATACCGGATGTTCGAGCACGGGACGGCCCAGGCCGAGCACAACGCGCGGGCGCTGCCGCTGCACGTGGACGCGGCCCGGGCCTGGGGCGAGCTGGAAGACCGGCTGGGCACGAGCGCCGGCGTGGCGCGGACCGGCGGGCTGATGCTCGCCGAGACCCGGGAGCAGGTGCGGGCACTGGAGCTCAAGGCCGAGCTGGAGACCGGGTACGGCCTGCCCGTCGAGCTGCTCGACGGCGAGGCCCTGCGTACGGCCGCGCCGTACCTGTCCCGCCGGGTGATCGCGGCCGCGCTGTGCCGGGCCGAGGGCAAGGCCGATCCACGCCGGGTCACCCATGCGTACGCGCTGGCGGCGCGGCGGCACGGGGCGGTGGTGCGCACCGGCGCCTCGGTGGTCGGGCTGCGCCGGCGCTCCGGCGGGTGGCGGATCTCCGTCGCCGATCCCGCGGGCGGACGCCCGGAGGAGATCACGGCCGGCCAGGTGCTGATCGCCGCCGGCGTGTGGACGGGCGAGGTGGCCCAGCTCGCGGACGTCCGCCTGCCGGTGGTCCCGGTCGCGCTGACCATGTCGGTCACCGAGCGCGCCCGCCCGATCATCTCGCATCTCGTGCAGCACGCCGGGCGCCGGCTGTCGATGAAGCAGACCGCAGAGGGCAACGTGCTGATCGGTGGGGGATGGCCCTCCCGGCTGATCGCGCACGACGGCCGGGTCGACCTGTCCGCCTCGCCGCGCCCCCGACTCGACTCCATCAGAGGCAACGCGGCGGCCGCGCTCGTCGCGCCCGAGGTGGCCCCGCTGCGGCTGCTGCGGGTCTGGACCGGGACGACGTCGCTGCTGCCGGACCAGATGCCGCTGCTCGGTGAGATCCCCCGGCGTCCCGGGCTGTACGCGGCCACGGGCGGTTCCGCGTTCACGCTGGGGCCCACCTACGCGCGGCTGCTCGCCCGGCTGATGAAGGGGGAGCGCCCCGACCTGCCCGTGGCCGACTACGGCCCGGCCAGGTTCGGCCATCTCACGTTCGCCTGACAGGTCTGACAGGAGGGAATCCGATGCTGACGCGCCGTGTGCCGGTGAAGGGGGGATACCCCGATCCGGTCGAGATCGTCGTCGACGACCAGGCGGTCCCCGCGTACGCCGGGGAGCCGCTGGCCGTCGCGCTGCTCGCGGCGGGCGTCCGTGCCTTCCGCCGGACACCGTCGGGGGCGCCCCGCGCCCCGCTGTGCAACATGGGCGCCTGCTTCGAATGCGTGGTGGACGTGGACGGGCGGCGCGGGGTCAGATCCTGCGTCACCCCGGTGTCGGCGGGGATGCGGGTCACGACGGGGGAGCCGAGATGAACAGGGCGGACGTTCTCGTGGTCGGTGCGGGACCGGCGGGTCTCGCCGCAGCCGCCCGACTGGCCGAGGCCGGCCTGGCCGTCCAGGTCGTCGACGAGCAGCCGGCGGCGGGCGGGCAGATCTGGCGGCGGCCCCCGGAGGGGCTGCCGGAGGCCCGGCCCCGCCGGGATCCCCTGCGCGCCCGGCTGCTGGCCGCCGCACGGTCGGCGCCGGGAACGACCTGGCGATATTCCACGCTCGCCTGGGGTGTCTTCGACGACGCGGACGGCGGGAGCGGTGAGCACGTGGTGGGGGTGCACGACAGCGCCGGGACGGCGGAGATCCGCGCTCCCGCGCTGGTGGTGACCTCGGGCGCCTACGACCTGCCCGCCGCGCTGCCGGGATGGACGCTGCCGGGGGTGATGAGCGCCGGCGGCGTCCAGACCCTGGCCAAGGCCGGCCGCCTCGTCCCGGAGGGCCGGATCGTCCTGGCCGGCGCCCATCCGCTGCTGCCGGTGGTGGCCGCCCAGCTGGTCGCCGCCGGAGCCGAGGTGGTCGAGGTGGCGATGGCGGGGCCCCGGCCGGGAGTCGGCGCGGCGCTGCTGGCGGCGCCCGGCGCGGTGTGGGGCGCGGCCAAGCTGGCCGAGGGGGCCCGCGCGCTGGCGGCGCTGCACCGCGCGGGCGTGCCCGTGCGCTGGTCGACGCTGCCGCGCGCGATCCTCGGCACCGACGCTGTGGAGGGGGTCGAGCTCGCCGACGTGGACGCGGACTGGCGGCCGGTCGGCGGGGTCAGGACGGTCGACTGCGACGCGGTGGCGCTCTGCTTCGGGTTCCTCGCCTCGGCCGAGCTGGCCCGCCAGGCCGGCTGCGCCGTACGCTGGGCGCCCGCCGAGGGCGGCTGGGTCGTCGAGCACGACCGATGGCAGGAGTCGTCCGTACCGGGGATCTTCGTCGCCGGGGAGATCACGGGGGTGGCGGGTGCGGAACGGGCGGCGGCCGAGGGACTGCTTGCGGCGCTCGGCGTCCTGCGGCGGCTGGGCGTCCCCGTGGACCGGGCCGAGGAGCGCCGGGCCAGGCGGGACCTCGCCAGAGCCGGGCGTTTCGCCGCCGTCGTGAGCCGTCAGTTCGCGCCCCGGCTGGACGCGTTGACCCGGCTGGCGGACGACGACACGCTCGTCTGCCGCTGCGAGGAGGTGACGGCCGGGCAGGTGCGGCGGACGCTGGCCGAGCATCCGTACGTCACCACGGTCAACGCGGCCAAGCTGCTGACGCGCTGTGGCATGGGGCCGTGTCAGGGCCGTTACTGCGGGGTCACGCTCGCTCACCTCGTCGCGGAACACACCGGCCGTCCGGTCGAGGAGACGGGAGTGTTCACCGCGCGGGTTCCGGTGAAGCCGCTGAGCGTGGGTGAGCTGGGCGGGTCCCCCACGCCGTTCACCGATGTTCATGATCGTGAACATGGCACGAGTGTTAAGTATTGATATCGCAGGTAAAGTGAGCCTTGTCGGGTTCATGTTTAGTCTGATAGAACATCCATGCAAGGTGAAAGTTCCGATCCCGAGGGGCAGCTGATGAGCGTCGAGCACGGAGATCCCGGCTTCGACGCCGCCGCCGTCGGCCGCCGCATCCGCCAGGTGCGCCAGGCCAAGGGCATGTCGCTGCGCGAGCTCAGCGCGAAGGCGGGCCTGTCCCACGGCTTCCTCTCCCAGGTCGAGCGCGGCCTGTCCTCGCTCGCCCTCACGTCGATGTCGTCGGTGGCGGCGGCGCTGGGCCTGTCCGTACGGGACTTCCTGGCCGGCTCGCCGGCCGAGGCCGACGGGTCGTACTGGTGGATCCAGCGCGGCGCCGAGGCGGCGGAGACGCTGCAGATCGGCGACCGCTACTACCGGTTCCTCTCCAAGCGCTCGGCGCATCTGCAGCTGGAGCCGATGCTCGTCCGCATACACGCGGGGGAGCGGTGGGACCGCGAAGGCGTCCACGAGGGGGAGGAGTTCGCCTACGTCCTGGAGGGCGAGCTGGTCGTCACCGTCGACGGCGTCGACCACCTTCTCGGCCCCGGCGACAGCGTTCACCTGCGATCGTCGATCCCGCACAGCATCCGGAACGACGGCACGGCCACCGTCACCGTCGTCTCCGTCCTCACCCCGCGGCTGTCCTGACCCAGCCGCCGCATATCCGTAAATCCCGATCTCGCCGTAGTGAGGCGTGCCCGAGCCGCCTCCCGCGCCCCGTCACGTGCTCTCACTCGAACTCCATGGAGGACAGCCATGGCCCCGCTCAAGGATTCCGCCGCGTCGAACGCATCCCGGTTCTCCCGCCGGTCGTTCTTCCAGCTCCAGCTCGGCGCCGGCGCGCTGCTCCTGGTCGGCTGTGCCCGAGGCACCTCGACCGACGGGGCGGGCGCGCAGTCCGGCGGCGGTTCGACCGACACGCTGCGCATCGCCGTGCCGTCCGACCCGGGCAGCCTGGACCAGGACTACCTGGCCTTCGACCTGGTCGGCCTCGCCCTGATGAAGAACTACTACCCGTACCTCATCGACCACCCCTACGTCAGGCAGGGGGACGCGATGGTGCAGGACACCACCAAGGCGCTGCCCGTCATCGCCGAGTCGTGGACCTCCGACGACACGGGCCGGGTCTGGACGCTGAAGCTGAAGCAGGGCGTCACCTTCCCCAGCGGGAACGAGCTGACCGCCGACGACGTCAAGTGGTCGCGCGACCGGGCCTTCGAGGCCAAGGCCAACGTCGCGGGCATCTACCGGATGATCGGGCTGACCGAGCCGGGACAGGTCGAGGTCGTCGACCGCTACACCGTCCGCTTCGACCAATCGAAGCCGAGCGCGCTGTCCAGCGCCATCCAGGTCATCGCGCTGTACATCTGCGACAGCGTCGAGATGAAGAAGCACGCGACGGCCGACGACCCCTGGGCCAAGGCGTGGTCGGCCAAGAACGCCACGGGGGGCGGCGTCTACAACATCGCCTCCTACCAGCGCGGCGGCCAGATGATCCTCCAGCTCAACGACAAGTATCCGCTCGACGTCTACGGCACCGGCGTCACACCGTTCCCCAAGGTCGAGGTGCGGATCGTGCCGTCACCCGCGAACCGGCGGCTCCAGCTGGAGAAGGGCGACATCGACATCGCCTTCGGGCTCGGTCAGCGTGACATCGCCGACCTCGAGAGCAAGTCCGGCATCAAGGTCATCTCGGCGCCGGGCACGGAGTTCTATCACATCCCGCTCTCGGTCACGACGGCGCCGTTCGACGACAGGAAGGTCCGGCAGGCCCTCGCCTACGCCATGCCGTACGAGCAGATCCTCACCACGGTCTTCCAGGGCAAGGCCCGGCGGAGCACCAGCCCGCTGCCGCTGGACATGCCCGGTCACTCGGAGAAGGGCTACCCGTACGACACCGACCTGGAGAAGGCGAAGGCGCTGCTCGCCGAGGCGGGCAAGCAGGACGGCTTCACGACCACGCTGGCGATCGACGCCGACAACCAGATCCAGGAGCAGATGGCGGTCATCGTCAAGAACCAGCTCGCCAAGATCGGCATCACGCTGGAGATCTCCAAGCTCGACCCGGCGCAGTTCGCCGAGCGGCGGGCGAAGAACGACATCCCGATGCAGATCGCCGTCGGCCAGCTCTGGGTCAACGACGCCGAATACCTTATGGCGACCAGCCTGACCAAGGACTCGTTCCTCAACTACGCCGACTACCGCGACCCGCGGGTCGAGAAGATCTTCGAGAGGGTGACGGTCGCGGTCGACCAGGGTGAGCGGGAGAAGGCGTTCGCCGAGCTGCAGGACATCCTCGCCGAGGACGTCCCCTGGCTCATGCTCTGCCAGCCCGACTTCCAGCTCCCCGTCCGGTCTCACGTGACCGGCTGGGCGCAGCCCGTCGACGGCCTGTTCCGACTGGGCTTCCTGGGCAAGTGATGAGGCTGGCACGCTACGCGGGGCGGCGGCTGCTCCTGCTGCTCCCGGTGCTGGTGGGCGTCAGCATCCTGACGTTCCTGCTGGTCCGGGTGCTGCCGGGCGACCCCGTGCGCACAGTGCTGCCACAGTCGGCCACCGAGGCCGACGTGGCGGCGGCACGGGAGCGTTTCGGCCTGGACGCGCCGCTGCCCGTGCAGTACCTGATCTATCTGCGCAACGTCGCGACCGGCGACCTCGGCACGTCCTTCCAGAGCGGCCAGGACGTCGGCGTCGAGATGGGCGAGCGGATCGGCGCCACGATCGAGCTGATCGGCTACGCGATGATCATCGCGCTGCTCGTCGCCACGGTGATCGGCGTGGCCGCGGCACTCCGCCGCGGCGGGCTGCTCGACAAGGGCGCCAGGCTCGTCGGCATCGCGGGCAACGCGATCCCCGAGTTCGTCCTCGGCCTGATCCTGATCATCGTCTTCTACGGGTCGCTGAGCTGGGCGCCCGCCCCGGACGGGCGGGTGGACGGATCGACCGGTCTGGTGCCGATCACCGGGGCGAGCACGTTCGACGCCGTCCTCGGCGGCAACCTGCCCGCCCTGGGATCGGCGCTCGCGCACCTCGCGCTGCCGGTGACGACGCTCGCGCTCGTCGTGCTCGCGCCGCTGCTCAACACCGTGCGCTCCGGCGCGGTCTCCGTCATGGACTCCGACGCCTACATCTGCGCGGTCGCGCACGGGCTGCCGCGCCGTACGGTGATCAAGCGCTACCTCGCCCGCCCGACCCTGGCCGGGCTGCCGACGCTGACCGCGCTCATCTTCGGCAACCTGATCGGCGGGGCGGTGCTGGTGGAGACGATGTTCTCCTGGCAGGGCCTCGGCCAGTGGGCGCTCAAGGGTCTCGTCACCCGCGACTACCCGGTGATCCAGACGTTCGTGCTCGTCACCGCCGTCGCCTACCTGCTGCTCTTCCTGATCGCCGACGTGGTGCAGGCCTGGCTCGACCCGAGGGTGAAGATCTGATGGCCCGTGATCCCCTGACCCGCGGTGGAATCGCGACCGCGCCGGGTGCCCGCAGGCGCGTGCGCCGACAGGGCGCCAACGGGGCGCTGATCACCGGGTCCGTCCTGTTCGGCCTCGTCGTCTGCGGCGGGCTGTTCGCCTCGCTGCTGTCGTCATGGGGGCCGCGGGCCGCCGACGACGTCAACACGCTGGTCCCGCCGGGGACAGCAGGGCACCTGCTGGGCACCGACCGGTTCGGCTACGACGTGCTCTCCCGGGTCCTGCACGCCGTACGGCTCGACCTGCTCGTCGGCGTCAGCGCGGTCGTCGTGGCCGTGGTGGTCGGTTCGCTGATCGGCGCGGCCGTCGGCTACCTCGGCGGATGGGCCGACGAGGTCGGCATGCGCGTGGTGGACATCCTGCAGGCGTTCCCCGCGTTCGTGCTCGCCCTCGCGGTGGCGGCCGTGCTCGGCGGCGGCCCGGTGGCCCTCGTTCTCGTGCTGGCGCTGGTCAACGTCGCACCGTACATCCGGCTGATGCGCAGCGAGGTGCGCGCGGTGCGGTCGGCGACCTACGTGGAGGCCGCCCGGTGCGCGGGCAACGGCACGCTGCGGCTGCTGCTGCGCCACATCGTCCCCAACTGCCTGCGGCCGGTGTTCGTGCTGGCGCCGCTCAACTGCGGCTGGGCGGTGATCACGCTGGCCGGACTGTCCTTCCTCGGCCTGGGCGTCGAGGTGACCGAGGCCGAATGGGGCGCGATGATCAACACGGGGGCCGGCGACGCGCTGTCCGGTGACTGGTGGCCGGTGGTCTTCCCCGGCGCGGCCCTGTTCGTCACCGTGCTCGCGCTCGCGCTGATCTCCGAGGGGCTGCAGTCCGCGACCAGGGTGAGGCGCTCATGAGCCTGCTTTCCATCCGAGACCTGTCCGTCACCATCGCCGGATCGACGGGCGACGTGGCCGCGCTCAGCGGCGTGCGGCTCGACATCGAGCCGGGCAGCGTCGTCGGGCTGGTCGGCGAGAGCGGCGGCGGCAAGAGCATGCTGGCCCGCAGCGTCGTCGGGCTGCTGCCGCACACCGCGAGCGCGACCGGGCAGGTGCTGTTCGAGGGCGACGACGTGCTCGCCATGACCGGTGACCGGCTCCGCCGGCACCGGGGGGCGGGCGCCGCGATGTGCTTCCAGCAGCCGCTGCTCGCGCTCAACCCGGTCCGCCGGGTGGGCGACCAGCTCGTCGACCGGCTCGTCGCCCACGGCGGCGCGGCACGCCGCGCCGCGCGGGCCCGCGCCGTCGAACTCCTCGGCCAGGTGGGCATCCGGGAGCCGGAACGCCGCTTCCGCGCCTACCCGCATGAGATGTCCGGCGGCATGGCCCAGCGGGTGATGATCGCCCTGGCGCTGGCGTGCGGCCCGCGGCTGCTGCTCGCCGACGAGCCCACCACCGGGCTCGACGTGACGCTCGCGGGGGAGATGCTCGCGCTGTTCCGGCGCGAGGCCACCGAGAACGGCCGCGCCGTCCTGCTGATCTCGCACGACATCGCGGGCATCGCCGCGGTCTGCGACCGGCTCGCCGTCCTGTACGCGGGAACCCTGGTGGAGCACGGCCCGGCCGCCGAGGTGCTCGACGCGCCCCGCCACCCCTACACGCGCGGACTGCTCGCCGCCGTGCCCAGCCTGCACGGCGATCCGGGGCAGCCGATGCGGGGCGGGCAGCCCATGCTCGGCGCGGCCCCGCAGTCCTGCCCGTTCGAGCCGCGCTGCCCCTCGGGCGAGGCCGAGTGCGGGCGGCGGCGGCCCGCCCTGGTCGAGATCGGCCCGGCTCACCTGGCCGCCTGTCCGGTCACCGCACGAGAGGAGGCGCGCGGGTGAGTCTGCTGGAGATCGAGGACCTGCACGTCGTGTACGGCAGGCGGCGCGCGACCCGGCACCACGCCCTGCGCGGCGTCACGCTGTCGGTCGACCGCGGCGAGACGCTCGGGATCATCGGCGAGAGCGGGTGCGGCAAGAGCACGCTGGCGCGCAGCATCCTGCGCCTGGTCGACCCGGCCTCGGGGAGCATCAGGATCGCCGGCACCGATGTCGCCCGGCTGCCCGAGCGGCGGTTCCGCGAGTTCCGCCGCCGGGTCCAGATGGTGTTCCAGGACCCGGTCGGGTCGCTCAACCCGAGATTGTCCGTGGGCGCGCAGCTCGGCGAGTCGCTGCGGCTCCTCGGCGGCGCGGACGGCGGCGCGCCGGAGAGCCGGATCGCCGAGGCGCTGCGCGGCGTCGGCCTCGACCCGTCGTTCGCCCGCAGGCGCGCCCACGAGCTGTCCGGCGGGCAGGCGCAGCGGATCGCGATCGCCCGCGCGCTGCTCGTCGACCCCGATGTCATGGTGCTCGACGAGCCGACCTCCGCCCTGGACGTCACGGTCCAGGCTCAGGTGCTGCGCCTGGTCCGCGAGCTGATGGCCGCCCGCCCCCGCGCGTACGTGTACGTCTCCCACGACCTGGCGACCGTGCGCGGCATGTGCGACCGCGTCGCCGTGCTGTACCTCGGCCGGGTGGTGGAGGAGGGGCCGACCGATCAGGTGTTCACCGAGCCGGCCCACCCGTACACCCGGGCGCTGCTGTCGGAGGCGCCGAGCCTGCGCGGCAGCGAGGTCACCGGGCCGGTACGGCTCGAACGCGCGCTCGACGCCGTCGACGCCGACGGCGGCTGCGCGCTCGCGCCGCGCTGTCCCTTCGCCGTCGCCGAGTGCCGCGAAACCGTTCCCGCACTCACCCCCCTGTCCCCCGGCAGGGCCGCCGCCTGTCCGCGGCTGCCCGAGCTGCCCGTCACGCGGATCGACCCGGCCCAAGCGGCCGGAGGTCCAACGAATCCGAGGTAACGCATGCCCGACGAAGCACGGCCAGACACCCCGCCCGCACGCTACCGGTTGGCCGTCGACATCGGCGGCACCTTCGTGGACGCCGTCGAGCTCGACCGCGACACGCGCAGGATCCGGTTCAGGAAGGCCTCGACGACGCCGCGCCGCCCGTGGGAGGGCGTGCTCGACGCGTTCGACGCGCTCGGCACCGACCTCGCCGCGACCGAGCTGTTCATCCACGGCACCACGCTGGGGCTGAACGCGATCCTGGAGCGGCGCGGCGCCCGCGTCGGCATCATCGCCAACGAGGGCCTGCGCGACGTGTTCCTCATGGGGCGCGGCAACGTCCCCGAGTCGCACATGTACGACTTCACCTACCGGCGCCCGCCCGCCATCGTGGCCCGCAGGGACACCGTCGGCGTGGTCGGCCGGTTGGACGCACACGGGGAGGTGGTGACCGAGCTCGACGAGGACAGCGTGCGCGCCGCCGCCCGTTATCTGGTCGAGGAGTCCGGCGTCACCTCGATCGCCGTGTGCCTGCTGCACTCCTACCGCGACCCCGTGCACGAGCATCGGGTCGCCGAGATCGTGCGGGAGATGTACCCGCACGTGCACGTCGCGGTCTCCGCCGACATCGCGCCCGAGCACCGGGAGTACGAACGCACCTCGACCGCGGTGCTCGACGCCTACATCCGCCCGATCTTCGAGCGCTACGTCGACCGCCTGGAGACGGAGCTCGCCGAGCGTTCCTTCGACGGCCACTTCCTGATCACGCGGTCCGGCGGCGGCGCGATGACCTCGGCGGCGGCGCGGCTGGCCCCCACCACCACCGTGCTGTCCGGCCCGGCCGGCGGTGTCGTGGGCGCGTCGTTCGTCGCCCGCCTGCTCGGCCGCGACGACCTCATCTCCGTCGACATCGGCGGCACGTCGCTGGACGCCGCCGTATTCGAGCGCGGTGAGGCGGCGGTCGTGCACGAGGCCGAGCTGGAGCAGATGCCGCTGCTGATCCCGGTGTACGACATCCGTACGATCGGGGCGGGCGGTGGTTCCATCGCCTCGCTCGACAAGGGGATGCTCCAGGTCGGTCCGCGCAGCGCAGGCGCCGAGCCGGGCCCCATCTGCTACCGCCGAGGCGGTACGGAGCCCACCACCACCGACGCCGCGGTCGTGCTCGGCTACATCGACCCCGGCGGCTTCCTCGGCGGCGACATGGCCCTCGACGTCGACGGCGCACGCGAGGGCGTGCGCGTACGGCTCGCCGAGCCGCTCGGCATGTCGGTCGAGGACGCCGCCGCCGGTGTCTTCTCCGTGATGCTGGCCAAGACCGTCGGCGCGATCCGTCAGATCACCGTGGAGCGCGGCCGCGATCCCCGCGGGTTCTCCATGCTGGCCTTCGGCGGCGCGGGACCGCTGCTCACCCCGATGCTGGGCCGCGAGGTCGGCGTCGTGGAGGTCATCGTGCCGCAGGCGCCCTCGGCGTTCTCCGCCTGGGGCATGCTCAGCGCCGACGTCGCGGAGGACGCCTCCCGCACCGTGCTGCGCACCCTGGAGCAGGACGCCCTGCCGGACCTCGCCGCCGGACTGGACGAGCTGGCCGCCGAGGTGACCGAGCTGCTGCGCGCGCAGGACGTGACCGGCGGGGGCGAGGTCGTCGTCCAGCGTGAGCTGGAGCTGCGTTATCTCGGCCAGGAGCACGCCCTGCGGATCGCGGTGGGCACGGAGATCGCCGACGCCGAGACGCTGCGCAAGGCGTTCGGCGAGCGGCACCAGCAGCTGTACGGCCACGCGATGGACAACGAGGTCCAGGTGCTCAACCTCCGGGTGCGCGGCGTCGCCCGGCTGGAGCAGCCGGAGCTGCCGCGGATCCCGACCGGCGACGCGGACCCGGCGCAGGCGCGAAGCGGGGAGCGGCTCGCCTACGACTTCGCGACCGGCGAGATGACGACGTTCGCCGTCTACCGCCGGGACCTGCTGGAGGCCGGCGACGTCGTGCCCGGCCCGGCCCTCGTCGAGGAGGGCACGTCGGTGACCGTCGTCCACGGCGACCAGGCCTGCACCGTCGACGAATACGGGCATCTGCTGATCCGAGGAGCGACCAAGTGAGCGAGACGACCTTCGTGGACGGGGCGACCGCGTCCGTCGTGCACAACTACCTGCTGTCCGCAGCGGAGGAGATGCGCACCACGTTGGTGCGCACCGCGTTCAACCCGGTGATCTACGAGGTGCTGGACTTCGGCATCTCCATCTACGACGCCGACCTCAACCTGATCTCCGAGGCGCCCGGCCTGACCTTCTTCCTCGGCGCGAACGACTACGCCATCAGCAAGGCCGTCGAGTACGTCGGGGTGGACAACCTCGACGAGGGCGACGTCGTCCTGATGAACTACCCGTTCTGGAACTCGGCGCACTCCTACGACGCCACGCTGTTCGCGCCCGTGTTCTGCGGCACCGGGGCGGAGCGCGAGCGGCCGTTCGCCTACCTCTGCATCCGCGCGCACTGGATGGACCTCGGCGCCAAGGACCCCGGCTACGTGCTCGACTCGACCGACGTGCACCAGGAGGGCCTGCTCTTCCCGGGCACCAAGGTCTTCAAGAAGTACGAGCCGAACCACGAGATCCTTGAGCTGATCCGGTTCAACTCCCGGATGCCCGACCTCGTGTTCGGCGACCTGCACGCGCAGGTGTCGGCGATCCGCACCGGCGAGCGCCGGATGAAGGAGGTCGTCGAGAAGTTCGGCACGGGCGTGGTGACCGAGGTCACCCGGCGGCTGTTCGAAGAGGGCGAGCGGACCACCCGTGCGGCCCTGGCCCGCCTCCCGCAGGGGAGCTGGACGGCCGTCGACTACGCGGACGGCGACTGGAACACCGGCGAGCCGCTGCGCATGCAGTGCACCGTGACGATCGCCGACGGCGAGATGACCGTGGACTTCGCCGGCTCGCACGGGACCGCGGTCGGCCCGGTCAACATCCCCTTCGGCTCGACCATCGCGATGTGCAAGGTCGCGCTGAAGTCGCTGACCTCGCCGGACGAGCCCAGCAACGCGGGTCACGCGCGCCCGCTGACCGTGCTCGCCGAGCCGGGCAACCTCTTCCACGCCGTCTATCCCGCCCCCACGTTCACCCAGTGGACGAGCATCGTCGCGTTCGAGCTGATCTTCAAGGCGCTGGCGCAGGCGATGCCGGACCGGCTCGGCGCCTCGTCCGGCGGCGACATGCCGGGCTTCATGATGGTGGGCACCCACCCGGACACCGGACGGATGTTCGCGGTCAGCAACAACGAGGTCGTCGGCTGGGGCGGCGCCCCCGACCACGACGGCGCCGACGCGACCATCCACCTGTCGGAGTCGATCGTCAGGAACACCCCCATCGAAGTGCTCGAACAGAAGACGACGATGCTGATCGAGCGGCTGGAGATGCGCACGGACGCGGGTGGCCCGGGACGCCACCGGGGCGGCGTCGGCATCGAGCGGCACATCAGGTTCCGCGGCGCCGGGGAGTTCCTGATGGTCGTGCAGAAGACCAAGACGGCCCCGTGGCCCGTCGGCGCCGGCCGGGAGTCGGAACCGAACCGCATCGTCGTCTTCCCCGGCACGGACCGGGAGCGGGACATCAGCACAGAACGGGTCCCGGTGGAACCCGGCGACCTGATCGTCGTCCGTACGGCGGGCGGCGCCGGCCACGGCGACCCGCTCGCCCGCGACCCGGAGGCGGTGCGCGCCGACGTGCTCGACGGCTACGTCTCGCGGGAGGCGGCGCTGGCCGACTACGGCGTCGAGATCGACGAGCGCGGCGAGATCACGGCGGTGCGGCGATGAGGACGCGTGGCACCGTATGGCTGACCGGGGCGCACGTCGTCGACGTGGACGAGGGCGCCGTCCGGCGCGACCGCAGCGTCCGGGTGGAGGACGGCGTGATCGCCGAGGTCGGGACGGCCGTGCCGCCGCCCGGCGCCCGGGTGATCGACGTCGCGGGCCGGCACCTGCTGCCCGGGCTGATCTCCTGTCACACCCACCTGTCGCTGGTCGTGCCGTTCTCCGATCTCGACCCGGCGGAGCCCGGCGTGCTGACCTCGTTCCGCGCCGCGCAGCGGGCGCACGAGGCGCTGCGGGCCGGGCTGACCACGCTGCGCTGCGTGCACGAGCAGAACAGGGTCGACATGTTCCTGCGCGAGGCGATCGGGCGCGGCTGGTTCCGCGGCCCCCGCATCTTCGGCGCGGGACAGGCGATCACCACGCCGAACGGGCACGGGTCGGGCTCGGACTGCGTCGTCGCCGCCGGCGGCGAGGAGTTCTACCGCGCTGCCCTCGCCGAGCTGGCGGCCGGGGCCGACCACGTGAAGGTCTTCATCAACGGCGGCATCGCCGCCGCGGGCGAGGACGTCACCGCCTCGGAGATGAGCGACGAGGAACTGGCCGGCACGGTGCGCGCGGCCAGGGAGCACGATGCGTACGTCGTGGCGCACTCCGGCCATTCGACCGCGATCAGGCAGGCGCTCGCCCAGGGGGTGCGCTCCTTCGAGCACGCCTACGACCTGGACGAGGACACGGCGCGGCTGCTGGCGGCCGCGGACGCCTACGTGACGCCCACCCTGTGCGTCACCCGCTCCGAGCCGTGGATGCGGGCCAACGACTTCGCCGAGTCGACGATCGAGAACGCCAGGAAGCAGAACGTGACGCATCTGCGCAGCGTGCGCAACGCGATCGCGGCCGGGGTGCGGCTGGTCAACGGCACCGACATCCCGCCGGGCGACGACGTGGGCGGCGTCCCGGCCGCGATCTACGAGCTGCTGCTCATGCACGAGGCCGGTCTCGACCGGCTGACCGCCCTCCGGTCGATCACGACGACGGCCGCCCGGCTGCTGCGGGCCGACGACCGGATCGGGCGGATCGCCCCGGGATTCGCGGCGGACTTCGTCGCGGTGGCCGGGGACCCGCTGGCCGACCTGGCCGCGATGCGGGAGATCTCGCTCGTCGTCCAGGCCGGAGAGGTGATCAGGGAGGAGCTGCGATGACCACCACCACCACCACGACGCCGCCCGCCGGCGAGGCCGCCGACGTCTGGGCCGCCGTGACCGACATCTACGCCGCGTTCATGGACGGGGACCGGGCGCGGATCGACTCCCACATCCATCCCGACGGCACGGTCTGGGACGCCGAGGTCGAGTCGCTCATGTTCGGCCGCGGAGACCTCGACGCGCATCGCGACCGGCGGGACGCCGCGCCCGACGCCGGGCCGGGACCGGACGCGCTGCGCTGCCTGGAGCCGGTGATCGACGTCTGGGGCGACACGGCGCTGGCCCGCTACTGGCTGGTCGTCGAGGGCGCCGGCGCGGCCAGGATCCGGACCACGGACGTGCTCAGGCGCTCGCCCGAGGGCTGGCTCGTCGTCCACCACCACGAGCAGCGCTGGGGCTGACCGTATAATCCGCTGACAGCAGGCCGACGGCTCGCGGCGACCGGACCCATCCGGTCGCCGCCGCCGTATTCGCGGGAGGTTCCGTACGTCAGGCGCCGCGGAAGCGGGGGAGCACCTCGCGGCCGAGCAGCTCGATGCCGTCGAGCTCGCGCAGGCCGTGCGGAGTGCCGAACTCCACCCGGTCGACCCCCGCCGCGATCAGCCGCTCCACCTGCGCCGCGACCTGCTCCGGCGTGCCCGAGAAGGCGAAGCGGTCCAGCACGTCGTCGGGGATCAGCAGACCCGCGCCCGACTCGTCCCCGGCCGACACCAGCGCGCGCACCTTGGCGATGAGCTCGGGATCGACGGTCAGCGTCGGATCGAACCCGGCGACCACGGCCAGATACATGGCGACCTCGCGCCGGGCCAGCGCGCGTGCGGCCACGCCGTCCCGGTCCACGACCGTCACCGCGCCGAGCACGACCCGGGGCGCCCGCGGCCGTCCCGTCCCGGCGGCGCCGTCGGCCAGCCAGTTCCGCATGAGCGGCACGAAATCGGGGTTGGCCGAGCCGCCGACCTTGACCTCGGCCGCGTCCAGCCGCGCCGCGAGCCCGGCCAGGCGGCGGCCCCACGTCCCGACGAGCAGGGGCACCTCCGGCCTGCGGGTCGCGAAGCGCAGCCGGGCGCCGGGCGCCAGGCGGAAGACCTCGCCCTCGAACCCGCCGTCGTCGCCGCCGAGCAGCCGCCGCACCACCTCGACCGTCTCCCGGATGTGGGCGAGCGGCCGGTCCTGGACCACGCCGACGGCGTCCAGCCAGGTGCCCCGCGCGATCCCGAAGTAGGCCCGGCCGTCCGAGGCGATGTCGAGCGCCGCGATCTGCCCCGCGATCTCGTACGGATGCATGGAGAAGGGGTTCAGGCACGCGGGGCCGAGCCGTACCCGCCTGGTGTGGCGGGCCATGACGGTCAGCGGGAAGATCGGCGGCTGGTACATCAGGTCGCTGAAGACCGACAGGACGTCGAAGCCCAGCTCCTCCCCGGCGACGGCGAGCCTCGCGTAGGCATCGGCGGTCTTGTCGCTCTGGATGCCGAGCCCGAACGCGATCGGGGCCGTCATGTGAGGTCTCCGGTGGGGATGGCGCGCTTCCCGATGCGCTCCACGCGCATGATGAGGCGCTCGTCGGGGTCGGGGCACGCGATCATGGAGTCCTTGGCCATCCAGTCGCCCGGGGCCAGCTCACGCTGCTTGGCCGGCAGCAGCGGCAGGACGGCCTGCAGCGCGTAGACGCAGAAATGGCGGCCGTCGGGAATCCTCAGCCGCGAGGACTCGGTGAGCTCGAAGTGGTCGCCGACTCGCAGACCGCACACGGATCGGCCGTCGATCTTCTCGACGCTGACCCTCAGGTCGTAGAGCTCGGTGACCTCTGGGTCGTCACCCGCCGGGCACATATGACCTTCTTTCCGATTCGTGTGCGTGTGAGCCGTCATGGAGTCAATGAGAACTTTAGCGGTAGCCGAACAGTAGATCGCCGGGGATGGCGGTTCCCTCCACGATCCTCGCCGGGCCCTCGGGCGGCCTCTCGGCGTAAACCGACAAAAGGGTATCGGCTCTAGACGGCTCCACATTTTGCGGATAATCTCAACGCATCGCGCACTAGATGAGCGCATTGCGCACAAGAGGTGTAGATGAACACTGCGACTTCTCCGATGCCGCTGGAGGGCTGCCTCGTCGTGGAGGTCGGTCACAGAGTCTCGGCAGCCGGATGCGGCGGACTGCTCGCACAACTCGGCGCCGATGTCGTGCTCGTCGAACCGAGAGGACAGAGGGCGGACCACAAATGGGCCGACCGGCCGGCGACCGCCGCCGGCAAACGCAGCGTCGTGATCGATCGGGCCTTGCCCGGCGATCGAAGACTGTTCGAGGATCTGGTCCGCGCTGCGGATGCCGTCCTCCTGTCCACGGACCTGTCCGATTCCGATCGTGAGCTGTGGGGGTCGGCCCGGCCTGTCCGGCAGATCCTCTGTGATCTCACCGCGTTCGGCCATGACGGTCCGCTCGCCGGAATGCCGGGATCGGAGGCGTTCGTCGAGGCGGTCTCGGCCGTCGCCGACACCACCGGGCGCCGCGACGGCCTTCCGGTCCTGCTCGGCGCGCCGCTGCTGGAGATGGAGACCGCGGTTTACGCTGCATCGGCGGTCATCGCCGCGCTCCGCGTCCGACGCCGGCATGGGTTCGGCCAGCGCATCGACGTCTCTCTCTACGACGTGGCCGTGAACGCTCTGGCGACGTTCTTCCCGCTGGCGTTCACGGGCCGGTCCGCGACCCGCAACGGCAACCGTCATCCGACTCTCTCGCCGTGGAACGCCTACCGGACCCGAGACGGCTGGGTCCTGATCTGCGCGCCGACGGACGAGCAGTGGGTCCGGTTGTGTGAGGCGATGGATCGCCCTGAGCTGGTGAGCGATGCGCGGTTCGCGACACCCGGCAGCAGGATGGACCACACCGATGAGATCGACGAGGTTGTCGGAGCCTGGACGGTCGGGAGGTCCGTGGCGGAGTGCGTCGACGTGCTCAGTCGCCATGTGATCCCCAGCGGACCCGTGGTGCCGGTCGGTGGGCTGGCCGACGAACCGAACCTGCGGCATCGGGGAATGGTGCGCTCCGCGGTCGATCCCGAATCCGGCGAGCGCGTGTGGCTGCCAGGGTGCCCGGTCCGCTGGCACGGAACGGAGCGGCCCATGCCGGTGCCGGCCCGGGACGCGGATCGAGCCGCGATCGATGCGCTCATCGCCCGGCGTTCGCCCGTCGCCGAGAAGGCGATCGGCGATCCGGTCTCCCAGGCGCGGCCGCTTGACGGGATCCGGGTAGTGGAGATCGGTATGAACACTGTCGGTCCCCTGGCCGGCCGGCAGCTCGGCGCGCTCGGCGCGGACGTGATCAAGGTGGAGCCACCGAGGGGAGACTCCAACCGGCACAACACCCCGCTCCGCTCTGACGGGCAGTCGTACATCTTCGCTCTGCTCAACACCGACAAACGAGGGCTCGTACTCGACCTGCGCCAGGACTCGGACCGGCAGGTGCTCTGGGACGTGCTCGCCTCGGCCGATGTGCTCATCGAGAACCTCAAACCGGGTTCGTTGCGGCGCCTGGGGTTCGGAGCGGAGCAGGTTCAGGCGATGCTGCCGCATCTCATCTACTGCTCGGTGAACGGGTTCGGCCATGACACGGTGTACCCCGGACGGCCTGCCCTGGACACGGTCGTGCAGGCGATGTCCGGCCTGATGGGCGCGACGATGGTCGACGGCGTCCCGACCAAGGCCGGCATCTCCGTCTCCGACCAGCTCGGCGGGCTGTTCGGCCTGCTGGGAGTGCTGGTCGCGATCGAACATCGCGAGGCGTACGGCGGCCCCGGGGCGGCGCTCGACCTCGCGATGCAGGACGGTTCCGCATGGGCGACCCACCGGCTGTGGAACGGTGGCTCACCGCGAGCTCGCATCGTGGCGGCGAAGGACGGACCATGGCTGGACGAGGACGGGAGCCGCACCCCGGTGTCGACGGTGAACGACGTCCTCGCCCACCCCCAGACCGCGGCACGCGGGCTGATCGTCGATCGGCCCGCCGCCGACGGCGGCTCCTGGACGGTGCTCGGATCCCCGATGCGTCTGCTGTCCACCCCCGCCACCGTCTCCACGGCCATGTCCCGGCTCGGCGCCTTGGATCCCGATCTCGCCGATGAGTTCCGCCTGGCGACGGGGCCGGACGGCCGGGCGTTCCGCGCCGGTTCTCCGGTCGGGAAGGGGGCCTGACGATGGTCGACTTCGCTCGCCTGTCCGCGTTGCGGGACACCGTCGCCATCGTGGGCGTCGGCGAAACCGATTACCCACAGGACTACGGCCGCGCCCGCCGCGGTGAGCGGTGCCAGGACGCCTACGGTTACGCCGCGGCCGCCTTCCGGCGGGCCCTTGCCGATTCCGGCCTCGAACGACGGGACATCGACGGGCTCGTCGCCGGCCCGGCTCTCGCCGGTGAACGACTCGGCGAGGTGCTCGGTATGGACGTGCGGTGGGCGGACCAGGCCGACGCGGTTCAGGCGGTGCTCAAGGCCGCGATGGCGATCCATTCCGGGGTCGCAGAATGCGTCGCCCTGGTCTACGGCAACGATCAGCGCACCGGTGGCACGGCGTACGGCGGTCCCAACGCCATGGGCGGGGAGCGCCACCTCGCCTACACCTACTACGCTCCGTGGGGTCTCACCTCTCAGGGTGCGCTGTACGCGCTGCTCGCCAACCGTTACCTGGCCGTCACCGGGCTCAGCGAGCGCGAACTCGGCGGGGTCGCCGTCGCGCAGCGGGCCTTCGCCCGGCTGAACCCCAACGCCGTCATGCGACGGCCGCTCGACATCGACGAGTACCTGAACGGCCGCTATATCTGCGAACCGCTGCGGCTCTTCGACTACTGCCTGGTCAACGACGGCGGTGTCGCGCTGATCGTCACGACCGCCGAACGCGCCCGCCGGATGGACCGGCCCGCCGTGCTGCTGAGCGGGATCGGGCGCAGCGACCACAACCGGGAGGCGACCAGCCTGCGGCCACGCCTGGAGTACTTCTACCGCCCGGCGCAGCGGCAGGCGGCCGACCAGGTCTACGCGATGGCAGGCATGGGGCCGTCGGAGATGGACGTGCTGCAGATCTACGACAGCTTCAGCATTCATGTTCCCCTTGCCCTGGAGGGGTTCGGGTTCTGCGCCGACGGAGCGGTCGGCAAGCTGCTGTCCTCCGGTGACCTGGGTCCGGGCGGGCCGTTGCCGGTGAACACCTCCGGCGGTCACCTGTCGGGCAGCTACATGCAGGGCTGGGGCCACCAGGTCGAGTGTGTGCGCCAGCTCCGTGCCGAGGCCGCCGGCCGCCAGGTCCCCGGTGCCCGGAACGCGCAGTACATCTCCGACGTCGCCGGCAAGGTCACCTCACTGATCTACCGGAGGGCAGGCACATGACCACCACGCACCGTCCCGCACCGCGACGCGGCGTCTTCGACGAGCCCTATTGGAGGTACGCCGCCGCAGGAGAGCTACGCGTGCAACGGTGCGCGGCGTGCGGTGGCCTTCGTTACCCGCCCGGACCCTCCTGCCCCGAGTGCCTCTCCGCGGAGCACGAGTGGGCGGCGCTGTCCGGACGGGGGTCCCTGCTCGCCTGGACCGTGTTCCACCGCCAGTACTTCCCGGGAGTTCCGGTGCCCTACATCGTCGCGGCCGTGCGCACCGCGGAGGGACCGATTCTCATCGGGAACATCGTCGGCGCCGCTGCCTCCGACCTCACCCACGAGATGCCGTTGACCGCCCTTTTCGAAGACGTGACCACCGCGGACGGCCCGCTGCGCATCTGCCAGTGGACTCACCCCGACGACCGACCCCACCGTGAGGAGCAAGCATGACCCAGACCGATATCCGGCACCCCGCGACAGCCGGTCACCCCGCCGAATCCGCGGAAGTGTCACGAGGGCGCGACTTCGCGGTCCGCGACCGCGTCGTCGTCATCACCGGTGGTGGGCAGGGAATCGGCCGCGAGTACGCACGTGAATTCGCCGCCGCGGGGGCGCTGCCGGTGATCGCGGAGATCAATGAGGACTCGGCGCGCAATGTGGTCAAGGAGATCGAGCAGGCAGGCGGAACGGCTCTCGCCGTGCCCACCGACGTCGCCGATCCGGCATCGGTCGACGCGCTCGTCGAGACCGCGCTGGGTGAATTCGGCCGGGTGGACGCGCTCATCAACAACGCGGCGATCTTCTCCAGCCTCACCATGCGGCCGTTTGAGACGATCCCGCTCGAAGAGTGGGACGCGGTGCTGCGAGTCAACGTCACCGGCTCGTTCCTGTGCACCAGAGCCGTGGCGCCGCATATGCGCGCGGCCGGATGGGGACGCATCGTCAACATCATGTCGGGCGCCGTGCCGCTCGGTGTCAGGAACTACCTGCACTATGTGACGTCCAAGGCCGCGATGGTCGGCATGACGAACTCGCTGGCCAGGGAACTCGGCGCGGCCGGCATCACGGTCAACGCCGTGCAGCCGGGCGGGACGTTCACCGAGGTGCCGCGCCAGACGGTGACCCCGGAGGGTAAGGCGCAGCTCATCGCCAACCAGTGCATCCCCCGAGAAGAGGTGCCGATGGACCTCGTCGGCCTCGTGCTCTTCCTCTGCACCCCGGCCGCCGGATTCATCACCGGTCAGACCATCGCCTGCGACGGCGGCCTCACCCACACCTGACCCCCTCTCGCAAGGAGAACCCCATGGACCCATCGAACCCTCAGTTCGATCTGTGGCTGGACGGAGCGCCTCGCCCAGCCGCCTCAGGCGCCTGCTTCGAGCGGCACAGTCCGTACGACGGCGCCCCGTCCGGAGTCTTCGCCGACGGCGGTGAGGAGGACGCCGAACGGGCCGTCGACATCGCCCGCCGCGAGTTCGACACCGGCAGGTGGCCCACCACTCCGGCTCGCCGTCGTTACGAGATCCTCACCGAGACCGCCAGGCTGCTGACGGCCAACGCCCAGGCGCTGGCCGAGCGCATGGTGCTGGAGTCGGGCAAGCCGATCACCCTCGCCCTCGGCGAGGTGGCGTCCTCGGCCCGCTGCCTGCAGTACTACGCCGGGCTCGCGCTGTCCACCGAGGGCTCGGCGATCAGCGAGCGCAACCCGAGCGCGCTCGGCCTCGTCCTCCGCGAACCCGTCGGAGTCGCCGCGCTCATCACGGCATGGAATTTCCCGCTGCTCGGTGTGGTGTGCAAGCTCGCGCCGGCCCTGGCCGCCGGCTGCACCGTCGTCGCCAAGCCGTCGCACCTCTGCCCGGGACCGGCGATGCTGCTGGCGCGGTACCTCACCGAGGCCGGGCTGCCCGACGGCGTCTTCAACGTGGTCACCTCCCAGTTGGAGCAGGGCGCGGTGGTGGGCCAGCATTTCGCCTCCTCACTGAAGGTCGACAAGGTGGCCTTCACCGGATCCACGGCCAGCGGCCGGGCGGTCATGCGTGCCGCGGCGGTGAACACCAAGCGGGTCGCACTCGAGCTCGGTGGAAAGTCGGCGAACATCGTCTTCCCCGACGCGCCGCTGGAGGAGGCCGCGCGAACCGCGATCGGCGCCTTCACCTTCAACAGCGGTCAGCAGTGCTCGGCGGGTAGCCGACTGCTCCTGCACCGAGACATTCACGACGAGTTCGTGGCCATGCTCGCCGAGCACGCGTCGGCGCAGGTGCTCGGCGACCCCCGTGAGGCGACGACCACCATGGGCCCGCTCATCAGCGGGCGGCAGCATGAGCGGGTGCTCGGTTACATCGATCTCGGGCGTGCCGAGGCGAAGCTGGTCACGGGCGGCGGCAGGCCGGCCGACCCGGCGTTGGAGCGCGGCTACTTCGTCGAGCCGACCGTGTTCGACGAGGTGAGCAACTCCTCCAGGCTGGCGCAGGAAGAGGTTTTCGGTCCGGTGCTCTCGGTGATCCCGTTCGAGACCGAGGAGGAGGCCGTCACGCTGGCGAACGACAGCGCCTACGGGCTCGCGGGCGGCGTGTGGACCGGCTCTATGGACACCGCGCTACGAGTGGTCAAGGGCGTGCGCACCGGCAAGATGTTCGTCAACTGCTACAACACCGCCGGCATCGACGACATGCCGCATGGCGGCTACAAGGACAGCGGCACCGGCCGGGAGTTCGGCCAGGTAGGCCTCGAGGAGTTCCAGGAACTCAAGACCGTGCAGATTCTGCTGCGGTGAGGGCGGTACCACACGCATGAACATCGCAGAGTGGCTGGCCGCGACCGCGCGCCGGCGGCCGTACGCGCCGGCGCTGCTGACCGGTGACAAGGTGGTGTCCGACTACGCCGGGTTCGCGGCCACCGCGGCGTCGATCGCCGGATACCTCACCGAGCTGCATCGCATCGGACCGGGTGATCGCGTGGGCGTCTTCCTCGCCAACAGCACCCGGTACCTGGAATGCCTCTACGGCATCTGGTGGTGCGGCGCGATCGCCGTACCGATCAACCGGAAGCTCGCCCCCGGCGAGGTGGCCGCCATCGTCACAGACGCACAGGCATCGGTCGTGTTCACCGACGAGGGGTCTTCACCCGCAGTGTCGGGGGTGACGTTCGTGCCCGTGATGGGCGACGACCGGCTCACGAACTCCGGGCAGGGCCCGGCGGCGCCCGTTGAGCGGGAAGGGGACGATGTGGCCTGGCTGTTCTACACCTCGGGCACCACGGGACGACCCAAGGGCGTCATGCTCACCCACGCCAACCTGATGGCGATGTCGTGGTGCCATCTCGCCGACGTCGATCCGATCGGACCGGACGAGGCGGTGCTCTACGCCGCCCCGATCTCACATGGCGCCGGTCTGTACGGCCTCGTCCACGTGCGCATGGGCTCCCGGCACGTGTTTCCGGTGAGCGGGCGGTTCGACCCCGGGGAGGTGCTCTCCCTCGCCCGGACGGTGGGGCGGGCATCCCTGTTCGCCGCCCCCACCATGGTTCGGCGGCTCGTACACGTCGCCCGAACACAGGGCGAGGACGGGGAGGGGCTGAAGACCGTGATCTACGGCGGCGGCCCGATGTACCTCGCCGACATCCAGGAAGCGATCTCGGTTCTCGGGCAGCGGTTCGTGCAGATCTACGGTCAGGGCGAGTCGCCGATGACCATCACCGCGCTGTCCAGGCAGGATCACGCGGACACCGGCCACCCCCGGTACGGGCACCGCCTGGCCGGTGTCGGCACCGCGCAGAGCGCGGTGCGGGTGCGGGTGTGCGGCCCCGACGGCCGCCCGCTCCCACCGGGACGAATCGGCGAGATCGAGGTCAAGGGTGCCACGGTCATGGCGGGTTACTGGCGTGACCCCGCGACGACGGCCGAAGTCCTGCGCGATGGCTGGCTGCGTACCGGCGATCTCGGGCAACTAGACGAGGACGGCTACCTCACCCTGTCCGGCCGCTCCAAAGAGCTGATCATCTCTGGTGGCTCCAACATCTATCCGCGCGAGGTGGAGGATGCGCTCACAGCGCACCCCGCCGTCGCCGAGGCCGCGGTCATCGGAGTGCCAGACCGTGAATGGGGGGAACTGGTCGTCGCGTTCGTCGTTCCCGCTGAGGGCACCGACCTCGACGAGGAGACCCTGGACCGGCACTGCCGCGAGCTGATCGCCCGATTCAAGCGCCCCCGCCACTACCACGTCGTACCCGACCTGCCGAAGAACGCCTACGGCAAGGTCCTCAAGACCGAACTACGCGCGGCGATCACCGCCGGCTGACCGAACCAGGGAGAACTCGATGACCGAGCACGCCTACACGGACATCACCTACGAAGAGAAAGACCACGTCGCGACGATCACTTTCAATCGTCCCGAAAAGCTCAACGCCTTCCGCGGCCACACCTACATGGAGGTCACCGACGCGGTGCTGCGCGCCGGATGGAACCGGGACATCGGCGCCATCGTGCTCACCGGCGCCGGTGGTCGCGCGTTCGCCGTGGGCGGCGACTCGTCGGAGAAGAAATCCGACCGGGTGGGCCACGGGCGAGGGACCTTGGGCATTCCGGTAGAGGAGATGCAGACCGCCATCCGCGACGTGCCCAAGCCGGTGATCGCGAAGGTGCGTGGGTACGCGATCGGCAGCGGCAATGTCATCGTGACCCTGTGCGACCTGGCGATCGTGAGCGAGAACGCGATGTTCGGGCAGGCCGGCCCAAAGATGGGCTCGGTCGACCCAGGCTTCGGCACCGCGCTGCTCGCCAGGATCGTCGGGGAGAAGAAGGCCCGTGAGATCTGGTTCCTGTGCCGGAAGTACTCGGCGCAGGAGGCGCTGGCGATGGGCCTGATCAACCAGGTCGTCCCGGACGACCAGCTGGACGACGAGGTCGACCGGTGGTGCCGGGAGATCAACGACCTCAGCCCGACCGCCCTCGCGATCGCCAAGCGGTCGTTCAACGCCGACACCGAGAACATCCGGGGGGCCGGGCTGCTCGGCTTCCAGGCGCTCGCCCTGTACTTCGGCACCGAGGAGTCGAAGGAGGGCGGCGACGCGCTGCGTGCCAAGCGTAAGCCGGACTTCCGCAGGGTCATGGCATGACCGCTCTCTCGGTGTCCCACCCCGGCTTCCGGGGCGATCGCGGGGGCGAAGAGGTGGCGCGCGTCGCGTTCCTCGATGACGATCATGTCCTCCACATGATCCGCCGGTTGCTCACCGCACGTACCGACGCCGACTGGGCGGCGGTGTCCGCGTTCTTCGCGCCCGACGTGGTGGATCCGGACGCGCTGCGGCGCACGCGTACCGGCCTGGAGCCCGCAGACGGCGTGGATGCCGAGTCCGTTCCCACGGAGGCGACGGTGCTCGTGCTGCGTCGCGGCGAGGTGACCCGCGGGCTGTTGGCGTCGAGTCCCCGGCTGCGGCTCGTGCAGCGGCTCGGACGGCGCCGCGACGGAATCGATCTCGACGCCGCACGCGAGCACGGCGTCGAGGTGTCCTGCCTGGCCCGGCCGAGTCTGATGCGCACCGCGGAGCACGCCATTCTGCTGATGCTCGCCCTCGCCAAGCGTCTGCCGCTGGCCGACCGAATGGTGCGCGTCGGCGTAGGCGGTCTAGGAACGGCCGGGGCCGTCGCCTACAACTGGGTCGGCCTCACCGGCCTCGGCGGTCTCGCCGGACGGACGCTCGGCATCGTCGGGCTCGGCGAGGTGGGCGAACTCGTCGCCGAGCGGGCCCGGGCGTTCGGGATGCGGGTGCTCTACGCCAACGTGGTCCGCCTGCCGCCCGGCCGGGAGGCCGAGCTGGGCGTCGAGCACCGCCCGCTGGCCACACTGCTCACCGAAGCGGACGTGGTGAGCCTGCACGCCCCGGGCACGACCGCTCGTGCACCGCTGCTCGGCCGGGTGGAGCTCGCCGCGATGCGACCGGGCGCGCTGCTCGTCAACACGAGCCGTGGCCGGCTGGTCGACGAGGACGCCCTCTACGACGCCCTGGTCGAGGGCCGCCTCGGCGGGGCGGGCCTCGACGTCCACCTCGTAGAACCGCGTCCAGCCGGGGACAGGTTCTGCGCCCTGGACAACGTCGTACTGACTCCGCACATCGCCGGAGGTTCCAGGTTGGACGTCCTCGACGAGGTCGCTCTGATATTCGACAACATCCGGCACGCACTCGCCGGCGAGGCACCGCCGCACGGACGCGTGGTGGGCGCGGGATGACGGCCCGAAACCTCGCGCCGCGGACTGTCGCGCTCGCCGACCTCGACTTCACCCGGATCGTACGGCCGGGTGACACCGTGCTCTGGACGCAGGGAGTGGGCGAACCGCTGCCCCTGATGGAACGGCTGCTCGCCCAGCGGCGCGACATCGGCGCGTTCTCCGTTCTGTACGGCGGCGCGGGCTATGCCGACACGGTACGGCCCGAGCACGCCGACGTGATCTCCTTCCGGACACTCGGCGGGGTCGGCTCCAACCGGGTGCTGTGCGCCGCCGGTGTGGCCGACATACTGCCCTGCCACCTGTCAGAACTGCCACGACTGATCGCCTCGGGCGTGCTCGGGGTGGACGTGGTGATCGCGCAGTTCAGTGAGAACGAGCAGGGCGCCCTCAGCTTCGGCCCGGCAAGCGGCTACGTCGGAACGGCGATCCGCTCCGCCCGGACGGTGGTCGCCGAGATCAACGACCAGGCGCCGTGGACTCACTCCCGTCATCAGGTGGACGTTGGCCGCGTCGACATCGCGGTCCGTACGTCCCGGCCACTGGTGGAAGTGGCGTCACGGGCGCCGTCGGCGCTCGACGAGGTCATCGCCGCGCATGTCGTGGACCTGGTCGCCGATGGCGCGACAGTCCAGATCGGCATCGGCGCCGTACCGAACGCGGTCGCCGAGCTGCTGGCCGGCAGACGCGGCCTCGGTCTGCACAGCGGTGTCGTCGGGGACGCCGTGGTGGACCTCATCCGCTCCGGCGCGGTCACCAACGCCGCCAAGCCGGTGGACCGGGGTGTGAGCGTGACCGGCGGGCTGGTCGGCACCCGCCGGCTCTTCGACTTCGCGCACGGCAACGACCGGCTGCGGGTGGAACCGGTGACCTACACCCACAGTCAGGAGATCCTGGCCCGGTTGCCGCGCTTCACCGCGATCAACTCTGCCCTGGAGGTGGACCTGACCGGGCAAGTGGCCGCTGAGGTCGCGGGCTCATCCTATGTCGGCACGGTCGGGGGGCAGGTGGACTTCGTCCGGGGCGCACTCGCCTCGGACGGCGGCAGGTCGGTCATCGCGCTACCCTCGCGCACCCTGTCGTCCGGCCGGCCGCGGATCGTGCCGCGCATCGCCTCCGGCGTCGTCACCACGGCACGCGCCGAGGCGGATGTGATCGTGACCGAATACGGGGTGGCCGAGCTGCGCGGCAGGGCGATCGCGGAGCGAGTACGCCGGATGATCGCGATCGCACACCCGGAGGATCGGGAGGCGCTGGACCGTCAGGCACGCGACCAGATCGCCGGATACAGATAGGAGCAGACGATGAAGCTGTACGTACTCGACGGTGGGCGGATCGAGATCCTGGACTGGGCGCGATTCCAGCCGGACGCGGGGCCGGGAGTCCGGCGATGGATCTCCGACTCCTGCTATCTCATCGTCCATCCCCGGGGAACCCTCATGTGGGACACGGGGCTCCCCGACAGGCTGGCCGGAGTGGCGGAGGGGCACACGATCCCCGGCGTGGCGGTCTTCCATGTGACCGAGCCGCTGGCGGATCGGCTGACCGCCCTCGGACATCCACCGCACGAGATCGACTTCCTCGCGCTGTCGCATTTCCATCCCGACCACGTCGGCAACGTGGAACTGTTCCGCGGCGCGACATTACTTGTACAGGGGGATGAATACGCGGCCGCCTTCGGCGCCTCGCCTGGCGATCATGGATTCGATCCGCAGACCTACGCTGTGCTGCGCGAGCGGCCGGTGGCTCCACTCCACGGTGACCATGACGTCTTCGGCGACGGCACCGTGGTGATCAAGCGCCTACCGGGCCACACGCCGGGGAGCCAGTCACTGTTGGTACGGCTGCCGGACACCGGTTCCGTGCTCGTCTCCGGCGATCTGGTCCACAGCATGGAGAACTGGACACGACGCGTCGTGCCGACGTTCAACAGCGATCCGCAGGAGACCGTACGCAGCCTCGAACTGGCCGATCGCGTGCTCGCCGAGGAGAACGCGACCCTGTGGGTGCAGCACGACCTCGACCAGCAGTCGGCGCTGCGGCACGGTCCCGCCTTCTACACCTGATGCCATCCACTGCACCTGATCCTTGGGAGTTTCCATGAACGCATCCGCGTTGGGCGTCGCGGTGGTCGGCGCCGGCGCCGACCACTGGAGCGGCACGGCACACCTTCCCGCCATCGCGGCCTTCGGCGATCTTTGTCTGCGCCGCCTGGTGACCTCGAACCCGGCATCCGCTGCCGCCGCCGCGCAGCGGTGGGGGGTCGACGCGACCCACGAACTGGACGCGGTTCTGGACGACGACACCGTGGACATCGTGGCCGTGACCGTTCGCGTGCCCCGGCACGCGGCGATCGTCGAGGCGGCGATCGCCGCAGGCAAGCACGTGTACTGCGAGTGGCCGCTCGCGGTCGACGTGGCGGAGGCCGAACGACTCAGGGTGCTGTCGGACGGCAGACCCGACCGGGTACACCTGGCCGGCCTGCAGGGGCGCTTCTCGCCCCAGGTGCGCACGGCCGCGCGGCTGCTGGCGGCGGGCCGTATAGGCAGGCCGCTGACGGCCAACCTGCGGTTGTTCCTGCCCCATGGGTTGATGCCACGACCGGCGCACCGAGCGCACCTACGTCATCGCGGCGTGGCCGCGAACGTGCTGAGCATCCAGGGAGGTCACACCCTCGACATGCTGGGCATGGTGCTGGGGCCCTCCCGGGTCGGCGCCGCCCGTCTGTGGTCGGCCGTTCCGGAGTTCGTGACGGACACGGGAGAGAGGCTGCCCAGGGACGCGCCGGACAACCTCGTCGCAGTGCTCGATTACGACGGAGTCGTCGCGGTCGCCCAATTCTCCCAGACAGGTCCCAACGAATCATTCGAACTGGAGATCCTCGGCACGGAGGGCCTGTTGCGCCTCGCGGGAACCGGCCAGCCCCAGTTCGGCGGACTGACGCTCAGCCTGACGCCGTTCGGGTCCCGGACGGCCGAGACGGTGGAGCCGAGCCCGGAGCTGTCCTACGGCTCGCCGCTGCCCGCAGGGCATCCCGGACACAACGTCGCCTCGGCCTATGCGGCGATGGCCGCAGCCATCCGTACCGGACACGCGGACGTGCCTCTGCCCGATTTTCGGTCCGCCGTCAACCTGCACAAATTCTTGGCCGATATCGCCGCCCAGGCCGTTGACAGTGCCGTGAGTCGATACTCATACTAGAGCGCACATGTTAAGCGCAATGCGCACATACCGGGACAGAAAATCCCGACCTGACGTACCGAATCAAAAACGCGGATGGTGCGTATGACCCCGATCTTGGAATATCGGGACCTGTCCAAGGTTTTCTTCAAAGGTGAGCAGCGGATTCATGCCCTGGCTCACGTAACGGCCGAGGTGGAGGAGGGCGAACTGCTCGCCATCGTCGGCCCGAGCGGCTGCGGGAAGTCGACGCTGCTCAACCTCAGCGCCGGGCTCATGGAGCCCGGCACAGGCGAGGTGATCTACCGAGGCCGGCCACTCACCTGCGTCAACACCCAGGTCAGCTACGTCACACAGAAGGACAACCTGCTGCCGTGGCGTACCGTCGAGGACAACGTCGCGCTTCCGCTGGGACTCGGCGAGCGCGCGCGATCATCGAGGGACGATCGTCGCGAGCGCGTCGCCCGCTACATCGAAATGGTCGGTCTCGGTGGATTCGAGAAGCATTACCCGAGTGAGCTGTCCGGCGGCATGCGCAAGCGGGCCCAGCTCGCCCGGTCGCTCGTCTACGAACCGGACGTTCTGCTCATGGATGAGCCGTTCGGCGCGCTCGACGCCCAGCTCAAGCTCGTCCTCCAGGCGGAACTGCTGCAGATGTGGGAGGGGACCGGCAAGACGCTCGTGTTCGTCACCCACGACCTCACCGAGGCCATCTCGATCGCCGATCGGGTGATCGTGATGTCGTCCCGGCCGGGCCGCATCCGGGCCATCGAGCACATCGACCTTCCCCGGCCGCGCGATGTCTTCGGCATCCGCTTCGCCGCCGGCTTCGGCGACTACTTCGAACGACTGTGGTCCGCGCTGCGCGAGGACATCCGCCAGGGACAGGAGGTCTGAGCGATGACCGACACGGCAGTGAACCAGGCAGGCGTCGGCTCACGGTCCCCGGTCGACGAGGTCTTCCTGGTCGACCCCAGCGTCAGGGCGCGGCGTCGGCAGACGGTCATCGTGGCCGTCTCCCGTTCAGCGCTGGCGGTTCTGGGCCTGGTGGTCTGGGAGTTGGTCAGCGACAGGGTGATCTCCAGCTTCTGGATCAGCAGCCCGAGCGCGATCTGGTCGGCGCTGCTGCGGTTCGCGGTCGAGGGGCAGTTGCTGCCGGCGGTATGGGTGACGCTGCTCGAAACGGCCGCCGGTTTCGCGGCCGGAGCGGGTGCGGGCATCCTGGTCGGCCTGGCCTTCGGGATCAGTCCGCTCATCGCGCGCATCCTCGATCCCTACCTCGTCGCGCTGAACTCGATCCCCCGGGTCGCCCTGATCCCGCTGTTCATCCTGTGGTTCGGCATCGGGTTCGAAACGAAGCTCCTTTTCGCGGCGACCCTGGTGTTCTTTCCAGTCTTCTTGAACACGTTCGCCGGTGCCCGCGATGTCGACCGCGATCTGATCGACGTGATCAGGGTCATGGGGGCCTCCCGGCTCGATGTGGTCCGGCGGGTGTTCATTCCCTCCGCGCTGGTATGGGTGTTCGCCGGGCTGCGGATGTCCATTCCGTTCGCGCTCATCGGCGCGGTGATCGCCGAGATGTTCACCTCGAACGAGGGCCTCGGATATCTGATCGCGGTCACCGCCAACCAGTACGACACCGCCGGGTCGTTCGCCAGCCTGCTGGTCACGACCGTACTCGGCCTCGCCCTCACCTGGGGCGTGAGCCAGTTGGAGCGGCGCGCTCTCCGCTGGCGCTTGCACAGCGCTTGATCCCGACGATCGAATTCAGCTCCGGGGATGGCCATCAGGGGGCGGTCACCGAAATTCCCCGTCATCACAGGAAGGAACGATCCACCATGACGTCCCCGAACTCGAAGTTCCCCATGGCCATGGCCTCCCGCCGCGAGTTTCTCCGCTGGGCCGGCGTGGCCGGCGCCGCGGCGGCCGCCGTACCGGCGTTGTCGGCCTGTGCCGGTGACGACCGAACCACCTCGGCAGGCGGCGGGGGCAAGCCCCGCACCGTCAAGCTGATCCACGCGTCCAAGGATCCTCTTGTCCTGTGGTCGATCACCTATCTGGCCGAGGACAAGGGTTTCTACAAGGAGGAGGGACTCGCGGTGGAGCGGGTCCTCCTCGGCGGAGGTCCCGCGGCGCTGACCGGGCTGCTGTCCGGAGCGGGAGACGCCAACCTGTCCGCGCCTGGTGAACTGCTCTCCGCGGTGAGCAAGGGGCAACGGCTGAAGGTGTTGCTGGCACACACCAACAGCATGCCGTCGATGTTCGTCGTCAGTAAGAAGTTCGCGGATCGCATCGGGGTGACCGCCGAGAGCCCGCTCGACGACCGCAAGACGGCCATCGGCAAGGTCAAGGGCGGCCGGTACGGCATCACGGCGCCGGGCAGCCAGACTGACGGTTTCACCAGGATCGCCCTGAAACAGGCCGGCCTCGACCCCGTCAAGGATGCGAAGATCGTACCGTTGCAGACCGCAGGCAACTCGCTGGCGGCGCTGGCCAACGACCAGATCGACGGCTTCGTCGGGGTTCCCCCGGTCGCGGAGAAGGCGGTGCTCGAACTGGACGCGGTTCCTCTTCTGATCAACCAGGAGGGAGAGATCAGCGGCGCTGATCGCCTGCAGGGCATGACCTTGCAGGCCCGCGAGCAGGATGTGGCCGCGAACCCGGACCTTTACGAGGCCGTCATGCGGGCCGAGGTCCGGGGGATGCGTGCGCTCCTGGACGACCCCGACGAGGCCGGGGCGCTGCTTCGCAAGACGAGGTTCAGCCAGCTCGAAGAGCCGATCTGGAACTATGCCTGGAAGCTGCTTCAGAGCTCGTGGGGCTCACCCCATGTCACCCGGGACTCGCTCGCCGCCTGGTTCGACCACGGTCTCGTCGCGGATGCCGACGCAGGGGATTTCCCCTTCGACGACGTGGTCGACATGCGGTTCGTCGATGCCGCGCTGTCGGCCTTGGGCTGGCGGCCACCTGCCCGAGTGTGAACCGCGAAGGCGCGGGAAGACGCGGCGGCCGACAGATGCCAAGCCGGAGCGTCGCGACAACTGATCGGTTGAGCGCACAGAAAATGCGCATTACGCACGCTCTAAGCACTATTTTAGAGTGTGATGAGTTGAGGAGGGGCAAGTGGCGACAAGCAGGGCTCAGGCGAATGCCGAAGATCAGGCGTCCCGGCGGTCGGTGGTGCAGTCGGTGACTCGGGCCTTCGACGTGCTGAACCTGTTGCGTGACACCAGCTCCCCCATGTCGGTTCAGGACCTCGCCCGCAGCAGCGGTCTGGACCGCACCGTGGTCCACCGGCTGCTGCGGTCGCTGCTCCAGCAGGACATGGTGATCGAGGAACGCGGCCTGTTCCGGATCGGACCCGCCTCGGTTCTCCTCGCGAATCGATACCACGACGACCTGCTCGTCCGACGGCTGGCGCTGCCGTACATGGTCGAAATGCAGTCCGGCGAGATCGCCGACAAGCCCTGGACGGCGACCCTGTCCATCGCTGTCGGCGACGTCTCCGCGGTCATCGAACGGATCTGGACCCCTCGTACCCCGCTCGACCTTGTGCTCGCCGTGGGCGACACCTTTCCGATCCACAGCACGGCGACCGGGCGGAGCATGCTCGCGTACTACGAACCGGACAAGCTCGCGGAGGTCGTCGGCGCCGAGTTGAGCGAGGAACTGGCCCCGATCCTGGAAAGCGTGCGGCTCGCCGGGGGGATCGGCCTGTCGAGAGGCGAGGCGGTGCCCGGAGTCGAGGCGATCGCGGCGGTCATCCTGTCCCGGCGGCAGGCACCGGTCGCGGCCATCAGCGTCTCCGGAGTCGACCTCGGAGATCAGATGGACCACACTTCGCCGCTGGCGTCGACGCTGCGCCGCGCGGCGAGTGCCATCGGCCAGATGATCCCCTGAGAGGAGGCCCGGCCCGCCGGCCGTGCCGCTGAAGACCGATCACCGGTGACGACCAACCGGTGAGGGGCCACCAGGACGGCATCACCCGTCCGGTGTGATGGGTTCCGCTGCCCTTCGTTATGCCGTATGAGAAGTGACCCCTCAGGACCGGGAGCCCTCGGCTCCCCGCAGCGACGACTTCCCACATCGCACACCGGCCGACGCGCGCCCGCAGGCTCATGGTGCTGCTGCACCGATTCGGGTCATTCCCCACCCGACGAGCCCTGACCGGTCCAAATCATCTCTCCTGACTCGAAATGGATAACGAAATGAGCGTAATGCACCCGAACTGTGGCGATAGCGAGATTCGCCCGTTCAAGATCGAGGTTCCGGAGGCCGCCCTGAATGATCTGCGAAACCGGCTCGCCGGGACTCGTTGGCCCGACGAGCTTCCCGGTGTCGGCTGGGACTACGGCACACCGCTCGGCTATCTGCGCGAACTTGTCGAGTATTGGCGGACGGTCTACGACTGGCGGGAACACGAGTCACGGCTCAACGAGTTGCCACAGTTCACCACCGCGATTGATGGAGCGAACGTGCACTTCATCCACGTACGCTCCCCGGAGCCGGACGCGCTACCGCTGATCATCACGCATGGCTGGCCGGGGTCGGTGGTGGAGATGCTGGACGTCCTCGGCCCGCTGACGGATCCACGCGCACATGGCGCCGCCGCCGCTGACGCCTTCCACGTCGTGGTGCCGTCCATCCCCGGTTTCGGGCTGTCCGGGCCCACCCGCGAGACGGGATGGGATGTCCGGAGGATCGCCGCTGCATGGGCGGTCTTGATGGAACGGCTCGGCTATCGGAACTACGGGGCGCAGGGCGGGGACTGGGGGGCGAGGATCTCCTGGGAACTCGGCGCTCAGGATCGTGAGCATGTCGTGGGGGTGCACGTGAACATGATGGTCGCCGCGGCACCGGACCATCCGGCCGAGATGGCCCGACTCGATGACGAGGACCGTGCCAGGCTGGCCCGCCGGCATCGCTTCCACGCGGAGCTGTCCGGTTACATGAAGATTCAGGCGACGAGGCCACAGACCCTGGCATACGCGCTGACGGACTCTCCGGTCGGCCAACTGGCCTGGATCGTCGAAAAGTTCAAGGAGTGGACCGACTCGGAGCACGCACCGGAAGACGCCGTCGATCGTGATCGGATGCTGACCAATGTGATGCTCTACTGGCTCACTGGCACCGCCGGTTCCTCGGCCCGGCTGTACTACGAATTCTCCCGCTCCGGGAGTTGGGGTCCACCGGCTCCGTCGGAGACGCCCACCGGCGTCGCGGTGTTCGCGCATGACATCGCCCAGCCCATCAGGTCCACCGCGGAACGTGACAACAACATCGTGCACTGGTCGGAATTCGACAGGGGAGGACATTTTGCGGCGATGGAACAGCCGCTGCTGCTCGTCGAGGACATCAGGAAGTTCTTCCATCGTTTCCGCTGATGCCAAGTTTTGCGCCGATTCTCTACTGATGCGTCGAGTAGACCGACGGAGGACGGTTCACGGTGCTTCCAGAAGTTGGTCCTTCGCTTCCCCGCGTCTCCCCCCATCGAGCGGAAAGCGCAGACCTACCAAAGGTGGTGACAGCGTCTTCGATCGCCTTCATGATGACCGCGCCGGCACAGACCACCACCATGTCCGTGTTCGTCGACCCGCTCATCGCCTC
The DNA here is from genome assembly GCF_001417795.1 of Sphaerimonospora mesophila. Classification (NCBI taxonomy): domain Bacteria; kingdom Bacillati; phylum Actinomycetota; class Actinomycetes; order Streptosporangiales; family Streptosporangiaceae; genus Sphaerimonospora; species Sphaerimonospora mesophila. Next base: position 326,523 of record NZ_BCBX01000034.1, read on the forward strand.
CCTCGGCGTCTCCCGCTCGGCGGTCTCCACCGCATACTTGGTGGGAACGCTTGGTTGCGCGATGCTCGTGCCCTTCCTCGGCCGGACGATCGACCGCTACGGGCTCCGCCGGGCCACCGGTGCCATCGCGCTTTGTTTCGGAGTGATCCTCATCGCATCGAGTGTCGCCACCGATATCGTCGGGCTGACGGTCGCGTTCGTAGGTATCCGTGTGAGTGGTCAGGGAGCGCTGCAACTCGCGGCCACCACCATCGTCGCCGCCTACCTCCACGAACGCCGCGGTCTCGGGATCGGGATCAGCTCGGCCTTCGGCGCGGCGGGCATCTCGCTGGCACCCGTGCTCGTAGAGCGACTGGTCTCGGCGTGGGGATGGCGAACCGTGTGGATCATCGAAGGGGTCTCGGTGGTCACGCTGGTCGTTCCGGCAGTGCTGCTCCTCCTGCCCCGCCGACCGGCCAAGGGTACGGCGGTCGGGGTACCGCCGGCTCGGCGGCCCGCAGAGTTCGAAGACTGGACCCTGCGGCGGACGCTGCGTACCGGCATGTTCTGGGTCGTCACCGGTGGTGTGGCGATCGTGGCCCTGGTCGCCGCCGCCCTCCACTTCCACCAGGTATCGGTGCTTGGCGAACGGGGCCTGACCCAGAGCGAGGCAGCCGCGACATTCCTACCGCAGACCATCGCCGGACTGCTGACCACCCTTGTCGCGGGCTGGCTCGCCGATCGCTTGTCCGCACGCGTCCTGCTCGCCTTGACCATGATCTTCGTCGTGTTGGGGATCATCGGAGCCGGTTGGCTCTCACGCGGCCCCACCGTGGTGGTCTACAGTCTCGCGATAGGCGCCGCTGCCAACGGGATACGCGCCATTGAAGCGGCCGTCTTCGCGCGACATTTCGGAACAGTACATCTCGGCGCGATCCGCGGCACCGTGCACGGCATTACCGTGGGGGTCTCCGCCTTCGGCCCATTGATGCTCGCGCTGGGTCGGGAGCTCGCGGAGTCATATCAACCTGTTCTTCTCATCACTGCCTTACTGCCACTGGCGGTTGCGATCGCGGCATTCGTCGTCCGCACCCCGGAGAGGGCGGAGCCGAACCCGCGTGATCTGACGCAGCAGGAGGAGAGCACAGACCGCGAGGATGTGCGCTAAGGCGATCGGCGCGCAGCGGCGCAGCCCGGTGAACCTGCTGGGGGATCTGTCCGAGGCGGATTCGCCTGGAGGTCGGCGCCATTCCGGGCATCGATATGCCAGGAGATTATTCAGGTTTTCCATCGCGGTCGGGTCAGGTCCGTTCTCGCACAGCGGGACGATTACATGCCCGTGCGGTACGGGACGCCGATTTCCGCCGCGCCCACTCTTCGCTGATCGCGTCGGCGATCACAACACCTGATCGACCGAGATCAGCTTGTCGCCCGCCAGACCGCGAAGTTTCCCGCAGCACCGATCCCACCCATCCGACGACACAGGTGAGGGGCTCCGTTCCATGTCGCCGCCGAGCATTCTAGCGAAACAACTACTGTTGTGTTTTGAACAACCGTAGTAGTGTCCATCCATGTCGAACCGGCGTGAACGTCTCCTGGATGCCGCGATCTGCCTCCTGGGCGAAGGCGGGGTGCGGGCGGTCACGCATCGGGCCGTCGATGCCGCGGCGGGGGTGGCAGCGGGTTCCACGGCCAACTACTTCTCCACCCGCGACGCCCTCTTCAATGCCGTGGTGGAGCGGTTCTCCGCGCGCGAGCGGGCGGACTTCGACGACATGGCGGCCCGGACGTTCCCCGCCACCCCCGCCGAGCTGGGCCGCGTCCTGGCCGAGTTCGCGCGCGACTCAGCGGGCCGGAACCGGACGCTGACGCTGGCCCGCTACGCCATCCTCGTCGAGGCCGCGCACGAACCCGCCCTCCGGGCGCAGCTGGCCGCCACCGGGAGCCGGGTCAACGCCTGGTTCGCGAACTGGCTGCGGCTCGCCGGTTCGCGCGACCCGGGGCGCGACGTGCACGTGGTCGGCAACTACATCAGCGGATTGGTGCTGCACCAGCTGGCCGTCCCGGCCCCCGGCTTCGATCCGGCTGAAAAGATCACCGCGCTGATCGAGTCATTGATCGGCCATCGGACGGCTTCACCGGTGGCCGGCGGCGGAGCCGAACCCGCGTGATCTCACGCAGAAGGAGGGGAGCATGGACCGCGAGGACGTGTGGAAGGCGATCGACGTGCAGCGGCGCGGCCTGGTCGACCTGCTGGAGGATCTGTCAGAGGCGGAGTGGCGGCGCCCGTCGCTCTGCGAGGGCTGGACGGTGCGAGACGTCGCCGCCCACGTCGCCCTGCAGAACATGAGCTGGTCGGCGCTGCCGGGGGCCATGCTGGACGCGGTCAGATCGGGCGGCATGAACGCGGGGATCCGAGCCATGGCGTGCCGGCACGCGAGCCGGCCGACCGAGCAGATCATCGCCGAGATCCGTGGCCGGATCGGTGTGTGGCGGCCCCTCCCGAGCGTCACATTCCGGGAGACCGCCATCGACTACCTCGTGCACGCGCAGGACATCGCCCTGCCCTTGGACCGCCGGATCGACACGCCGCCGGTCGCCGCGCTGGCCGCCGCCGACCGGCTGTGGAGCCGGGACCGGATGTTCCACGCGCGCCGGAGACTGGCCGGGTTCCGGCTGGTCGCGAACGACGTCCGCTGGAGCGCCGGCGAGGGCGAAGAGGTGACGGGGCCGATCAGTGCGCTGTTGCTCCTGCTCACCGGCCGACCGGCCGCCATGGCCCTGCTCGACGGCGCCGGCGCGGCCGCCCTGCGGGCACGCCTCGCGCCACTGCCGTAGCAGGGCCACTGCCATGGCCGCGGCCGGGGGACTTCGGGCCATTCCGGGCGCGGATTACCGGGGGGATTATACGGGTTTTCGATCGACGCCGGGCCGGGTTGAAGACCACGTTCTCGCGATGGCGGGTGATTGCACATCCGTGCGGTGCGGCCCGCCGATTTCCACCCGCGTCCACTCTTTGTCGACCGATATTTACCATAGGTAATAACCATCCGTCATGCCGGCTTCCGGAAATTCACGGAGAAAGGCCGGTCCTCCGGAGGAGCACACCGTCCGCCGTGGCCGGGAGCCCGAGCTCGGCGGCCGGTGAGCCGAGGCTTTCGCCGCGGCGTCCGCCGGCCTGATGCGCCTCGGCGAGCCCATGCAGCATCACGGTCTCGCCGAGCAGATCTCCGGCTCGGTGGCAGGCCGTCAGGGCGGCCCGATGGGTGCGTTCGACGTCGGCCCAGTGCGACCGTACGGCCGCGACGTTCAGGAGCGAGGCGGCCAGCTCCCAGGCCAGCTCGGCCAGGCCGAGGGCGGACGCCTGCAGCACGGCCGCGACCAGAGCGTCCCGTTCGTCGGCGAACCACCCGAGCGGGTCGGCGGCCGCCCTCGCGCGGACCTCGCCCGGAGGCGGCCAGCGCGGCGCCCTGCCGCGGACCGCGGGGTACAGGCGCGACGGCAGATGATCGTCGGCCTCCTGGGCCAGGGAGAGCAGGGCGGCGAGAGTACGCGTGATCATGATGCGGACGGCGGCGTCGCTCTCGTGCGCGGCGGCCTGCTCACGCGCGAAGCGGCGGACCAGATCGTGGAACCGGTAACGGGTCCGCCCGGTGCCGTCCGGCGTCGTCACCTCCAGCAGCCGGGCGTCGGCGAGCGTGTCGGCGAGCTCCTCCGCCGACTCCGGCGTCGTCTCCAGCATCATCGCGATCGCCCAGGCCGGAAACGAGGGGAGCTCCAGGAGTCCGAGCACCCGGAAGGCGCGCTGCGCCGCCTCGCCGATCCGGTGGTAGCCGGCCGCGACGCTGCCCCTGACGTCCAGGTCCCCCAGGGCGAGCTCCTCCAGCCCGCCTGCCGACAGGCGCGCGGCGAGGCGGCCCAGCGTCCAGTGCGGGCGGGCGGCGAGGCGTGTCCCGGCGACGCGCAGCGCCAGCGGCAGGCCACCGCACAGCCGGACGAGTTCGGCGGCGCTGTCGCGTTCCGCTTCGACGCGCCCACGCCCGAGGATCGCCGCCAGCATGTCGTGCGACTCCTCCGGCCGCAGCGTGCCGAGATCGAACGACGAGGCCCCCGGCCAGTCGGCCAGCCGCGACCGGCTGGTCACCAGCACCGAGCAGGTGGACGTGCCGGGCAGGAGGGGCCTGACCTGCGCGTGGTCGCCGACGTCGTCGAGCACCACGAGGATCCGGCGGCCGGCGAGCTGGCTGCGGTACAGATCCACGCGCTCCTCCAGCTCCTGGGGGAGCGCAGTGCCGTGGACGCCGAGGGAGCGGAGGAACCGCCCGAGCACCCGGACGGGGTCGGCGGGCCGCCCGCCGGTGCCCGACAGGTCGGCGTAGAGCTGGCCGTCGGGGAAGGCGTCACTCAGCCGGTGGGCGACCCGCACGGCCGCCGACGTCTTGCCCACCCCGCCCGGCCCGGTGACGAGTGCCACCGCGACGGGTCCGGACGTACGGCCGGTCAGCGCGTCCCCGATCCGTTCCACCAGCTTCTCCCGGCCGGTGAAGTCGGCGATGTCGGCCGGCAGGAGGCACGGCCTGGGCGGGCTCGCCGTGGACGGCGGCCCGAAAAGAGAGGACGGCCCCGCGTCCTGCCGCAGCACACGCAGGTGCGCCTCACGCAGTTGCGGACCGGGATCGATGCCGAGCTCGTCGGCGAGCCTCGCGCGGATCGACTCGTACTCCGCCAGTGCCTCGGCCTGCGCTCCGGCCGCTGCGAGGGCGAGCACGAGCCAGGAGTGCACGACCTCGTTCAGCGGCTCGCCCGAGGCGACGGCACGCAACTGGGGGAGGACCTCGTTCGGCAGGCCGAGGTCGAGGCCGATCTTCACGCAGCGCAACAGGACGTCGACCCGTTCCTGGTCGATCGCGCGTACCCAGGGGTGTCCCTTGAGCACATGGTCCAGGTCGGACAGGCAGGGCCCCTGCCACATCTGGAGCGCCCGCAGCGACAACCCCAGGGACTCCCGGGGCGAGACGGCCTTCCCGGCCTCGGCCGCCATCGCCCGGAAGTGCACGAGGTCGGTGTCGCACCGGTCGAGCCGGATCACGTAGGCCGAGCCCAGCCCGGTGAGCCAGGAGCGACGGGAGTGGGCGACATGAGCCGGATCGAGGCGTCGGCGCAGCCGTCCCACGTAGGTCTGCACCAGATTGACCGCGGAATCGGGCGCGCCATCGCCCCAGACGGCATCGATGATCTCCTTGCGGCGTACGGGTGTCCCCGCCTTGAGTAGCAGCAGTGCGAGCACGGCCCTTTGCTTTTCGGAGTTGAGCGTGATTTCGGTCTCCCCGCGCCATACCCGTAATGAACCCAGGAGGCTGAACCGTATCTCGGTCATTTCTCTCCGGCGAAGATCTGCGGCGATGTCGGGAATTCATCATATGATTCGGCCGAATATCAATCGAGGTCGTCGTGTGTCCAATAACGGCCAACTCCTCTGCCTTTCGCCATGCCCGATCGCCGTCTCCTCGGTGAGCATTCAGGTGTGACCGTGAGTGACACGCGCTGGTCACCAGGTGGGCGTGATGGGCGGCCGCCGTGGTCATCCGTACGTGCTGACACTCCACTGACGGTCGACTGGACGCACCCGCGCCGCCGGCCCGGCCGGTTCCAGCACGGTGCCGATGCCGCTCCAGCCCCGGCGGTCATGGTTGGAGGCAGCCCTTGCGACAGCGGGAGGAGGTGCGAGATGAAGAAGATCAAGATTCGTAAGACCGGCCCGGTCCGCCTGACCGCCGCGGCGTGCTCGATTTACAAGAACGCGAACTGACGCGGGTTCCGGGCGGTGCGCCGGGTACGGCATGCCCGCGCTCGGCGCTCCGTTCACCACCGCCCGCATCCCGCCGCCCTTATCCCGAACCAGGAGGGCCGCCCGTGACCGAAGCAGAGGCCGTGGACGACGGGCCCGTGATCGATCTCGACCGTCCGCTTCCGCTGCACCCGCTCGTCTACCTCGAGGAGGGCGACGAGGTGACGGTGGGCAGGCCGGACATCGACTCCTACGGCATCTTCCCCCCCGACGGAGCCGAGGTGCTGCGCCGGCTGGAGCAGGGGACGCCGCCGCGTGAGGTGGCGGTCTGGTACGAGACCCGCTACCGGGAGAGTCTCGACATCGATGATCTGGTCGCCTCGCTCGGCGAGCTCGGCTTCGTCCGCGAGTCGGACCTTCCGGGCGGTCCGGCGGACGGTCCGGCGGACGTCCCCCCACGCTGGAGGCGGCTCGGCGCCGCGCTCTTCTCGGTTCCCGCGTGGATCTGCTACGGCCTGCTCGTCACGTGGGCGCTGATCGCGATGGCGCGCCGGCCCGATCTCGTGCCGAGCTACCGCAACGTCTTCTTCACCGACTACTACTCGGTGATCCAGGCGGCGCTGTTCGTCGCGGCCATCCCTCAGCTGCTGCTGCACGAGGGCTTCCACGCGCTCGCCGGACGGCGGCTCGGTCTGCGCTCCCGCCTGCGGATCTCCCGCAGGCTCTACTTCGTGGTGCTGGAGACGTCGCTGGACGGCCTGGTCGCCGTGCCGCGCCGGAAGCGGTACCTGCCGATCGTGGCCGGGATGCTGGCCGACGTGGTCGTGATGGCCGTCCTCACGATCGCGGCCGACCTCACCCGGGGCGCGGGAGGCGCGCCCTCGCCCGGGGGCCGGTTCTGCCTGGCGTTCGCCTTCGCCGTCATGCTCCGCATCCTGTGGCAGTTCTCCCTGTACCTGCGCACCGACCTGTACGTCCTCGTCTCCACCGCACTCGGCTGCGTCGATCTGCACACGACGGCCATGCGCATGCTGCGCAACCGGGTGAACCGGCTGCTCGGCCGCCGGCGCCGGCTCATGGACGAGTCGGACTGGCACCCCGTGGACCGGCGCGTCGCACGCTGGTACTCCTGGCTGATCGTGGCGGGCTACACAGTGAGCCTCACCACGTTCGCCGTGGCGATCGTCCCGATCGTCCACCGCATGTTCGCCGGAGTCCTCGGCCGCTTCACCGGACACGGCGCGTCCTGGCCGGAGCTGCTGGACTCGCTCGTCTTCTCCGGCTTCATCCTCGGGCAACTCGTCGTCCTCGCGTGGGTGGCGGCCCGCGAGCGGTACCGCGGCCGGGCCCGGCGGCTCGACCATGTCATCGCCTGAAAGGGAGCACCATGGGCAACCATCACTGGATCAGGGCTAGCCTGCGCCGCGACCGCGAACGGTTCCTGGAGGGACTGGACCTCCCGCCGGTCCTGGCCGTGCTCGACGCCCACCGGCGGCTGCGCGGGCCGTACACCGCCGCGGGCGCGCTGATGCGGCTGATCGTGCCGGACGCGCTGCGGCGCCGGCCGGAGCTGGGGCCGGCGCACAACATCGAGATCCTGACCAGCGCTCCGGAGCTCGCCCACCTGGTGCCCCCGATGTGGACGTCGCTGGAGTGGACCGCACGGAAGGGCGAGCGCACTCGGTTCTACTCCCGGCTGCACACCCTCAACATCGCCAACGGCCTGGCGGAGCTGCTGCGCGACCATCTGCGGGCGTCTGGCGGCGAGCCCCGCACGCTCGTCTTCGAGAACGTGTACCAGGCCGACCCCACCGACCAGGAGTTCGTCGCCGTACTGCTGCGCCGCGGCGACCTCGGCGGGCTGACCGTCGTGGTCGGCACGGATCACGAGCCGATCGCCGACCCGCCGGGCGAGATTCCGATCTCCCTGGCCGGGGTCCTGGAACGCCACGCGACAGGCGTGGACGCTCCGGCGAGCGCCGACCCCGGCCCCGGTCCGGACGCGGCGGAGGGCGCGCGTGCGTACGTCGACAGCGAGGGGACGGCGGACGACCCCCGGCTGCTCGCGGCCTACCTGCGGCTGGACGAAGCGGAGCGGGCGCGGCTGCACGACGAGCGGGCGGCGACGCTCGCGGGCCGGGGCGAGTTCTCCCTGTCGCTGGGCGCGATCCCTTATCACGCCGAGCACGGCGCCGACCCCGCCGGCGCGGGCCTGACCGCGCTGCGTACGGCGATGGACCACTGCCGCGGCATCGGCCTCTACCAGGCGGCGGCGGACCTCGGGCTGCGCGGCAGGGCGATCGTGGACCGGTACGCCCAGGAAGAGCAGTGGTGGCACTTCACCAACGCGACGAGTACGACGCTCGCCTCGCTCGGGCGGGCCGACGAGGCGATGGCCATCTACGACGAGGCCCGGGCCGTCAGCACCGATCCCCTCGTGCACATGGAGCTCGCCTACAGCACCGCGATGCTGTACGCCCGGCACTATCCGGAGCCGCGGCGGGACTACCAGCGGGCGCGTGCCTGGATGAACCTGTCGATCGCCATCGCCTCCCTTGCCGAAGATCCCAAGAAACGCGCCTTCCACACGGTCTTCGGGCACAACGGCCTCGCGCTGGTCGAAGTGCGTCAGGGCCGGGCGGACGAGGCGCTGCGCATGCTCGAGGACGGCATGGCCAGGCTCAACCGGGAGCTCGCCCCGGGGGAGCACGTCCTGCACCGGGCGGTGCTGCGTTACAACCGCGCCCAGGTGCTCGGCATGATGGGCAGGCTGGAGGAGTCGCTCGGCGACTACCAGACCGTCGTCGAGCTCGACCCGGACTTCCCCGAGCACCACTTCAACGTGGGCAACATCCTGCGCAGGCTCGGCCGGGACGAGGAGGCGATCGCCGCCTACGAGCAGGCGCTGCGCCTGTCGCCGCCGTTCCCCGAGGCGTACTACAACCTCGGCGACGCCCGGCTCGAACTCGGCGACGTCGAGGGGGCGCTGGCCGACTTCGGCTACACGCTGGAGCTGGACCCGGCGCATCTGGACGCCCGGATCAACCGGGCCGGGCTGCTGTGCGAGCTGGGCCGGTCCCACGACGCCTGGGCGGACGTCACGACCGGGCTCGGGCTCGCCCCGGCCAATGCCCACCTGCTGTGCCTGAAAGGCCGGCTGCTCGCCGAGCGCGGCGACCGGGGCGGCGCCCGTGAGGCACTGTCGGCCGCGATCGACCGCGACGGACGGCTCGCCGAGGCGTGGGCGCTGCGGGGCGAGGTCGCGTACGCCCTGGGCGACCTCACGGAGGCCGCGCACGACCTGGATCGGGCGGTGGAACTGTCGGGCACCCCCGAGATGCGGTTCAACCGGGCCGTCGTCCGTCAGGAGTCCGGCCGCTACGCCGACGCCGCAGCCGACTACGAGATCGTGCTGGCCGCCACCGGCGACGAGGACACCCGGGAACGCCTGGACACCTGCCTGACCACGCTGCGCGCTCAGGCCCGCGCCGACCTGTCGGCCTGATCCTGAGGCGAGCCGCCGTCCCGGATCGTGCGCGATGCTCCGGGACGGCGGACGGCGACCGGCTGCGGCGAAGGTCCGCAACATTCCAACGATTTCCGGCATCTCATGAAACATGGGATTGCAACCGATTCTCGCGGCGCTGCTCCTGACGCCGGTCACCCTGACCGGACAGCCCGCCGCGGCGACCGCGCCGATCACGATCGCGTACGCGCAGCGAACGCAGACCTGGGAGCTGGTGCTGACAGACGGAGACGTGGTGGAGGTGCCAGAGGCGCTCACCAAGGCGCCAAAGGACGCGGTCAACGCCGGCGCCTCTGCGCCGTTCCTGGTCAGCGGGGACGGGCGGCATTTCTTCTACTACCGGAAATCGGACGGGCTGTTCGTCGAGCGGACCCTGAACGGCAGGGAAAGGGTGGTGTCGCGGCGGATCACGGCGTTCGCGATCGACGAGGAATGGCCGTCGGTGTCGGACGACGGAAGCTATGTGGTCACGACGACCTCGGCCCCCGGCGTGGGGGTCTTCGTGGACCTGCGTAAGGGCAAGACGTCGCCGCCTCCGGGGAAGACGGACGCGTGGGGCTTCATCGGATTCAGCCCGGACGGCGGGCGGCTGCTCCTGGCGGGGGATCGGCTGACGGTGTTCGATCGAGGGCTCCGCGCCAGGACCCGGCTGAAGACGCGGCTGTGGCCGACGGCGCTGGCGAACGACCACCGCACGGCCGCCGTGCCCGTCGGCAAGGAGCAGAAGTACCGCGAACTGCGCCTGCTCGACCTGCGCACCGGCCGCGCGAGCCGTACGGTGGCCGTGGGGCTGCCGCGCGGACAGTACATCGACGACCTCGACTTCGACAGGGCGGGACGCCTGATCGTCCGGTCGAAGACCCGTACGGGAGTGGCGATCTACCGGGTATCGAAGGCGACCGGCAAGGCGACGCTGGTACGGACGATCGCCAGGCCCGACACGAAGGTCTGGGTGCTCCCGGGGGACGATACGTACGAAAAGTGGACGGAAAAGTAGAACACCCGGGCCGCTCTCAGGGCCCCCAAGGCGACGACGTCCTCGGGCTGCGAAGCGCGTGCCCCCGTACGATGGCAGGACGGGCGCTCGCCGCGAGGGGCGGGCGGCCCGGTGGAGAGCTGTGGAGCGGACGGCGATGCAGACCTTCCTGCCCTATCCCGATTTCGCCCGCACGGCGCGGGTGCTCGACCCGCTCAGGCTCGGCAAGCAGAGAGTCGAGGCACTGCAGATCCTGCGTGCGCTGACCGTGCGGGGGTACGGCTGGCGCCACCATCCGGTCGTCCGCATGTGGGCGGGCTACGAGGAGGCCCTGGTCAGGTACGGCCTGGAGGTGTGCGATCAGTGGTGCTCGCTGGGCCGGGCCGACACCTGCTCGGCGAGCATGGTGCGTGAGCTCGCCGAGCGCTGCGACCTCGCGACGCCGCGCCGGCAACGCCTGCTGGGGGAGGCCGGCGAACTTCCGCCCTGGCTCGGCGACAGAGACCTGCACCTGAGCCACCGCTCCGTCCTGTTACGCAAGGCTCCCGAGTTCTACCGCCCGATCTTCGGCGACGAGCCCGACGACCTCCCCTACGTCTGGCCCGCCTCCGACCGCCCGCCGAGGTGCCTGCCGCCACCGGACGCGAGCCTCCAATAGGCCGACCTGGTCCAGGACCCACAACCAGAGAACGGAAGACACGTATGGCTGACGAAGTCGTCGGCATCGTCGGGGCCGGCATCGTCGGGCTCGCGATCGGCCGGGAGATCACCCGGCGCAGGCCGGGCACCGGTGTCGTCGTCATGGAGAAGGAGGACCGGGTGGCCGTCCACCAGACGGGTCACAACTCCGGCGTCGTGCACGCGGGCATCTACTACAAGCCGGGCAGTCTCAAGGCCCGGCTGTGCACCCGGGGCCGGGACATGCTGCGCGAGTACTGCGCCGGGCGCGGCCTGCCCTATGACGAGTGCGGCAAGCTCGTCGTCGCGGTCAGCGAGGCGGACGTGGCGCGGATGGACGATCTCTACGCCAGGGCCGACGTGAACGCCGTGCCCGGTCTGCGGCGCATCGGTCCCGAGGAGATCAGGGAGATCGAGCCGTACGCCACGGGCCTGGCGGCCCTGCATTCGCCCAGGACCGCCATCACCGACTTTCCCCGCATCGCGCGGTCGTTCGCCGACGACATCGTCGCGGCCGGGGGCGAGGTGCGGTTCTCCTATCCCGTCACCCGCATCGATCGGGTCGGCGGGGAGTTGGAGATCGGCTCGGGCGAGCGGGCCGTCCGGGTGAACCATTTGATCGTCTGCGCCGGCATCCACGCCGACCGGGTCTCGGGGCTGGCCGGTGACGCGCCCGAGCCGCGGATCATCCCGTTCCGGGGTGAGTACATGCTCATCTCCGAGGAGAAGGCGCACATGGTGCGCGGGCTGATCTACCCCGTTCCCGACCCCGGATATCCCTTCCTCGGAGTGCACTTCACCCGGCGGATCTCGGGGGCGGTGGACGTCGGCCCGAACGCGGTCCTGGCCCTGGCCCGCGAGGGCTACCGCCGTACGGCGATCTCCCCGGCGGATCTGCTCGGCATCGCGAGCTGGCCCGGCATGTGGCGGATGGCGCGCCGCCACTGGCTGACCGGAGTCAGGGAAATGTACGGATCCCTCTCCAAACGTGCCTATATGAAGGCCGCCCAGCGTTATGTGCCGGAGATAGGCGCGAAAGACGTCGTGCGGGCCGGCGCGGGGGTGCGCGCGCAGGCGCTCGACCGCGACGGCGGCCTCGTCGACGACTTCCGCATCAACCGGCTCGGACCGGTCACGACCGTGCGAAACGCGCCCTCTCCCGCGGCGACCTCGTCCATGGCGATCGCGGAGTACGTCGTCGACGTCATCGACGGCGAAGTGAGCTCGTGAAAACCCGTGGAACGGATGGGTTCCCGCGACGACCGATCGAGCGGGGACGGGACGGGACCCCCGCCGCGAGGCGGCCTCACGTCATGACATCTGGGGATTCGAGCAGTTCGCGCAGCGCCTGCAGGAACAGCACGGCGTCGCGGCCGTTGACATAGCGGTGGTCGTAGGCCAGCCCCAGGTTCACGACGTCCCGCGTGCCCACCTGGCCGTCGTCCGCGACGACGGCCTCGCGGTACGGCCCGGCGAGCGACAGCGCGCAGATCTGCCCGGGGAACACGATCGGCACGGCCAGTACGACGCCGTCGTCGTTGTGCAGGGTGACCGTGAGGTTGGCGCCGGTGAGGTCGCGTTCGCGGAACGTGCCGCGGAAGGCGGCCGTACGATAGCCCATCAGCTCTCGGGCGATCTCGCCGAGCGGGCGGTTTCCGGCGTCGTGGACGACCGGGACGTAGAGCCCCTCGCCGACGTCCATCGTGACGCCGATGTCGGCGGTGCCGGCCCGTCGCACCCGGGCCGCGTCCAGCGGAGTGGCGAAGCACAGCGGGAAGCGCTCCACGAGGCTCGCCGCCGCCTTGACCAGCAGCTCGGGCAGGCCCACCAGGGCGCGCAGCGCCCTGGTCCGCTCGGCGGCGAGCCGCAGGGCCCGGGTCACCTCGACCCGGACCACGGAGTAGGCGGCGGGCACGGTGCGGTGCGACAGCTCGACCACCTCGGCGGTGCGCCGCTGCGCCTTCGTCAGCGCGATCGTGTCGCGCGCGACGGCCAGCACGTCCGCGCGCCGGATCACGCGCGTGCCGAGCGCCCGTACGTCTTCCGCGTCGACGCCCAGCTCCGCCATCAGCGCCCGCGCCGGAGCCGTGATCACGGGCTCGCCGCCGACCGGGGCGGCCGGAGTGGTCGAGGCGGCGGGGGTGGCGGGCGACGGCTCGGCCGGTTCCGGAACGAGGGCGACGCCGTCAGGCTCGGCGGTGGGGGAGGGGGCGGGCCCGGCCGCCGCGTCCGGCGCCGACAGGCGGGCGATCACCTGGCCGGGCGCGCACTCGGCGTTCACCGCGATGACGTGGTGCAGCACGCCGGAGGCCTCGGCGACCAGCTCCTCCGCGGCCTTGGAGGTCTCCACGACCGCGATGGGATCGCCCTCCAGCACCGGTGAGCGATCCTCGACGGTCCACTCCACCAGCAGATAGCTGCTGTCGTTGTTGTTGAGCTTGGGCACCCTGATGTCGATCAAGAAAGGGCCTCCCGTACGGCCAGGCGGATCGTGTCCTCGCCCACCAGGACCGCGCTTTCCAGGTGCGCCGCCGTGGGGATGACGCTGTCGGCGGCGCTGACCAGGCCGATCGGCCTGGTCAGCCGCGACCACAGCCGCGGATAGAGGGTCTGCGCCACCTCGGCACCCCAGGTGCCTCCGGCCGTCCCGTCCTCGACCACGCAGACGTGGCCGGTCACGTCACCGAGGATCGGCGCCAGGTCCAGCGGGTAGAGCCGGGCGGGCACCAGCAGCCGGCACAGCAGGTCGTCCTCGATGAGCAGCGCGCGCATGGCGGCCAGCGCGCGCCGGGTCAGCCCGCCCGGCGCGATCAGCGTGCAGTCGTAGCGGGTCTCACCCGGCACGCCGACCCGGGCCCACCCGGACGGCCCGCCGACCAGATCGAAGCGGAACAGGTCGTCCACGACGCCGTCGCGGAAGATCCGTTCGGTGTAGAGCACCTTGTCCTCGAACAGCACGCACGGCTCGCCGAGTGACAGCAGGTGCGTGAGCAGCTCACCGGCGTGGTGGAACGGGCTCAGCTCGTGCAGCGACAGCCCAGGGACCCCGACGAAGTGCTTCTGCAGGCTCTGGCTGTGCGTCGGGCCGTAGCCGCGCCGCCCGCCCGTGGGGCAGCGGACGATGAGCGGCACGGGCACCGGCCTGCCGTACATCGTGGTGGACTTCGCGGCGAAGTTGACGATCTGGTCGAAGGCGAGCGTCACGAAGTCGGAGAACATGATCTCGACGATCGCCTTCTCACCGGCCAGGGCCAGCCCGGCCCCCGCGCCCACCAGCGTGCCCTCGCTGAGCGGGGTGGACAGCACCCGGTCGGCGAACCGGCTGGACAGCCCCTTTGTGATCTTGAAGGCGCCGCCGTACGGGTCGCGGATGTCCTCGCCGAGGACGAACACGCGCGGATCGGACTCCAGCAGGGTGTGCAGCGCCGCGTTGAGGTGATCGGCCATCCGGGGGGTGCGGGCGGCGCCCGTGGCCGGCGTGCCCGCGTTCGGTGCGCCTTCGCTGATCCGTACGCTCACGGGGCGGCCCGCCACACGGACGGCGGGCGGGCGGCCACCTCGTCGGTGATCCGTGCCATGCGGAGGCGCTGCGCCTCGTCGGCCGCCGCGAAGACCTCGGGGAAGGCGGCCGCGTAGCGCACGTACCAGTCGGCCGCCCGCACCCGGGTGAGTTCCTCGGCCGAGCGGGTGTCGTCGCCCTTGCTGTGCGGGCCGACCCGCCGGGTCACGAACTCGATCACGGTCGGGCGGCCCTCCTCGCGCACCCGCCGCACCGGTTCGGCCAGTTCGAGGCGGATCAGGTTGAGGTCGATGGAGTCCGTACGGTGATGGGCGGCGCCGAAGGCGGCGGCGCGCGCCGCGATGGTGCCGGACATCTGTGCGGTGGTCGGGGTGGACTGCGCGATGCCGTTGTGCTCGACCACGACCAGCAGCGGCAGCCGCCACAGCGCCGCGAGGTTGAGCGCTTCGTAGACCGCGCCCTCGCCCCAGGTCCCGTCGCCGATGTGCACGCAGGCGAGCCCGCCGTCCCCGGCCCTTTTCAGGCTGAGCGCGACCCCGGCGGCGACCGGCATGCTCTCACCCTGAACGCCGGTCGACAGGAACCTGCGGTGGTAGATGTGCTGGCTGCCGCCGACCCCCGCGCAGAGGGCGCCCTCCCGGCCCATGATCTCGGCCAGCAGCCCGTGCGGCTCGTCGTGTCTGGCCAGGAAGTGACCGTGCCCGCGGTGGTTGCTGAACACGTAGTCGTCGTCGTCCAGCAGCGGGCGCAGCGCGACCGGCACGTACTCCTGACCTAAACAGGTGTGCGTGGTGCCGTTGAGCCGGCCCTCGCCGAACAGGCGCAGGAGGGTCAGCTCGAAGTGCCGGATCAGCAGCAGACGGTCCAGATCCTCCCCGCTGGGCGGGGACAGCGGGACCGTGTCGCGGTCCAAGATCGTGCTGGTCATGAGGTGACGAACCTTCCCGTCGTCGGGTCCAGCGTCGGAGGAGGTTGCCGGGGGTGGCCGTGCGTTCGCCGTGGTCGGAAACGGGGACCGGGCGAGGCGCACGTGTGCCGCCGATCCGGCCGGCGCATGGGCGGGCCGAGTCGGCAGGCGGTTTTTGGCGGATGCGTTGGGAGCGCTCCCAAACCGTATGGAGCGGCCCGCTGGGGTGTCAAGGTGATTCCGAAATCCCGCTATATCTGATGGCCATATTGCCCTCAATGTCCGAAACATAGCTCAATATCTGAATTGCGAACTCCTTTCGGGCATCCAAAAATCGGGATATATCACCTGATCGCCTTGACGCTTGTGGGGGCCGTCCCTAGCCTGCTGCCACGTGGGAGCGATCCCACGATCTTGGCTGACCTCTGGGAGCCGTCGTCGGCCCTGTCCCTGGCGCGTCCTTCGCGGGTTCCGCCTACACCAGGAGAAAGATGATCGAAAACCCGGAGTCTCGCGTGTCCGCGCTGAGCCCGGCCAAGCGTGCGCTGCTCCTCCAGCGGCTGCGCGGCACGGGCGCCGCTCTCGCGCCGATCCCGCCACGGGATCCGCACGCCCCGATCCCGCTCAGCTACGGCCAAGAACGCATCTGGTTCCTCGACCAGCTCGACTCCGGCGACCCGGCGTTCAACATGTGCCTGGCGCAGCGCTGGCGCGGGCCGCTGGACACCGCCGCGCTGCAGCGCGCGCTCGACGACGTCGTGGCCCGCCACGAGACCCTCAGGACCGGCTTCCGCTCCGATGACGGCAGCCCCGTGCAGATCGTCGAACCCGTGCGGACCGTCGAGCCCGCGCGGTTCGACGGACCCGGGCAGGCCGTCGAACCGGCGAGATCGCCGGTCCCCATCGAGCTGCTGTCCCGCCCCGCGCCCGGGCCGCACGGCGGGCAGGCCCCCGACGCGGAGGAGTGGGCCAGGCAGGAGGTCGCACGGCGGACCAACACGCCGTTCGACCTGTCCAGCCCCCCGTTGATCCGGGTCACCCTGCTGCGGCTGGGTCCGGAGGACCACGTCCTGTGCGTGGTGTGCCATCACATCGTGGCCGACGGCGTGTCGCTGAACGTGTTCGCCGGAGAGCTGGCCGCCCGTTACACCGCGCGGCTGGCCGGGGACGACGCGGCCCCGGCGCCGCTCGCCGTGCAGTACGGCGACTTCGCCGCCTGGCAACGGGAGCGCCTGGCGGGAGAAGCGGCGGACCGGTCGCTGGCCTACTGGACCACCCGGCTGGCCGACGCCCCCGCCCTCGAACTGCCCGCCGACCGGCCGCGCCCGGCCGTGCACTCCTCGCACGGCGACGTCGTCACCGTGTTCCTCGACGCGCGGCCGACGGAGGCGCTGGAGAAGCTGGGCGGCCGGCGGGGCGCGACGCTGTTCATGACGCTGCTCGCCGCCTACCAGGCGCTGCTGTCCCGGCACAGCGGCCAGGACGACATCTGCGTCGGCTCGCCCACCTCCGGGCGCGACCGGGTGGAGCTGGAACCCCTGATCGGGTTCTTCCTGAACACGCTGGTGCTGCGTGGCGACCTGTCGGGCGATCCCAGCTTCGACGAGTTGCTCATGCGGACCCGCGCCGCGGTGCTGGACGCCTTCGACCACCAGGACATCCCGTTCGAGCGGGTGCTGACCGAGCTGCGGGTCCAGCGCGACCTCAGCCGTACGGCGCTGTTCCAGACGATGTTCGTGCTGCACACGCAGAACGAGGGATGGCAGCGCCCCGAAATGCCGGGCATCGAGGAGGTCACCGGCTTCGACACCGGGTACACCGCGGCCAAGTTCGACCTGTCGCTGGACGCGTGGCGGGTGCCGGACGGGCTGAACCTGGTGTTCGGGTACGCCACCGACCTGTTCGACCGGACCACGATCGAGATGCTGGCCGACCGGTTCGTCCGGCTGCTGACCGTCGTCGCGGCCGACCCGGACGCGCCGCTCTCGGAGATCGACCTGCTCTCCGAGCCGGAGCGGCGGCAGGTCCTGGAGTGGGGCGCCGGCACCGGTACGGTCCCCGCCGCCACCGTGCCGGAGCTCATCGCGGCCGCCGTGGCGGCCCACCCCGACGCGACCGCCGTCACCTGGACGACGGGCGGATCAGGGGCGTGGAGCTACGCGGAGCTGGACGCCCGGGCCGACCGGATCGCCCGGGCGTTGCGCGCCGCCGGCGTCGGCCCGGAGTCGATCGTCGCCGTCGCCCTCGAGCGCGGTCCCGAACTCGTGGCCGGGCTGCTGGCCGTCTGGCGGGCGGGCGGCGCCTACCTGCCGCTCGACCCCGCCTACCCCGCGCAGCGGCTGGCCGAGATGCTCGCCGACAGCGGGGCGGTGACCGTGCTCACCGGCACCGCCCTGCGCGACCGCTTCACCGCCGACCGGGTGCTGTGCGTGGACGGCGACCTGCCGGCGGGCACGGCCGATCCGCTGCCCGAGCCCGACCCCGGCCGGGCCGCATACGTGATCTACACCTCCGGGTCCACCGGCCGCCCCAAGGGCGTCGTGGTGGAACACCGCGCGCTGGCCGCCCGGGTCCACTGGATGAGGGAGACCTACGGCCTGGACCCGTCCGACCGGGTGCTCCAGTTCGCCACGGTCAGCTTCGACACCCACGTCGAGGAGATCTACCCCTGCCTGACCTCCGGCGCCGGGCTCGTGCTGCTTCCCGGCGGCGGCGCGTTCCTGCCCGACTTCCTGCGCACTCCGGCGGGCCGGCAGATCACCGTCCTCGACCTGCCCACGCCGTACTGGCACGAGCTGGTCGCCGACATCGAGACCGTGGAGTGGCCCCCCGGCCTGCGGCTCACCATCATCGGCGCCGACCAGGCGCAGGCGGCCGCGGTCACCGCCTGGCACCGCCACTTCGGCGGCCGGGTCCGGCTGTTCAACACCTACGGGCCCACCGAGGCCACGGTGATCGCCAGCGCCGCAGAGCTACGCGACGACGGCCTGCGCCCGCCGATCGGCCGCCCCATCTCCGCCACCGGCCTGTACGTCCTGGACGGGCGGCACCGGCCGGTCCCGCGCGGGGTCGCCGGTGAGCTGTGCATCGGCGGCGCCGGACTGGCCCGCGGCTACCTCGGCCGTCCCGACCTCACCGCCGACCGGTTCATCCCGGATCCGTTCGTGCCCGGCGGCCGGCTCTACCGCACCGGCGACCGGGCCCGCTGGCGGTCGGACGGGGAGCTGGAGTTCCTGGGCCGCACCGACCACCAGGTGAAGGTGCGCGGCTACCGGGTCGAGCCCGGTGAGATCGAGGCCCGGCTGCTCGAACACCCCGCGGTCGGCCAGGCGGTGGTGCTGGCGGACCGGGGCAACCTCCTCGCCTACGTCGTGGCGCACGGCCGGAACGGCTCGGGCGGCGACCCGGCGACGACCCTGCCGGAGGAACTGCGCGACCACGTGGCCGAGGCGCTGCCCGCGCACATGGTCCCGGCGGCCGTCACGGTCATGGACCGTCTGCCGCTGACCCCGAACGGCAAGCTCGACCGGTCCGCGCTGCCCGCCCCGGTGTTCGGCGGCGGCGACTACGCCGAGCCGCGCACCCCGACCGAGCAGGTGATCGCCGGCATCTGGGCCGAGGTGCTCGGCATGGACCGGGTGAGCGTGACCGCGGACTTCTTCGACCTGGGCGGCCACTCGCTGCTCGCCACCCAGGTCGTGGCCCGGATGCGCCGCACGCTCGGCGCCGGCGTCTCGCTGATGGACCTGTTCCAGCAGCCCACCGTCCGCGCGCTGGCCGCGCTGGCCGACCAGCCCGCCGACGCCAGACGGTCCGGGCGGCTGCTGCACGAGCTGACGCCCCGGCAGGCCGGGCCGGCGCGGCTGACCTACGTGTGCGTGCCGTACGGAGGCGGCAGCGCGGTCGTCTACCAGCCGCTCGCCGACGCGCTGCCCGCCGGATATCGCCTGCTGTCGCTCGCCGTGCCCGGCCACGACCTGGGGCTGGCCGAGGAGCCGCTGCCCTTCGACGAGCTGGCCGCCCGCTGCGCCGCCGAGGTCCTGGAGCGGGTGGACGGCCCGGTCGTGGTCTACGGTCACAGCAGCGTCGGGTCGGCCCTGGCCGTTGAGGTCGCGCGCCGGCTGGAAGAGGCCGGGCGGATCCCCGAGGCCGTCTACATCGGCGCGGCCTTCCCGTTCGCCAAGCCACGCGGCCGGGTGCTCAACGCGCTGTCCCGCCTGGCCCGCGCCTCGGCCGTCGCCTCCGACCGTGCCTACGCCAACTGGCTGGTCTCCATGGGCGTCGACCTGAGCGAGCTCACCCCGGAGCAGGCCCGCCACATCGTACGCAACATGCGTGCCGAGGCACAGCACGCCGAGCGGTACTTCACCGAGCTGCTCGACGGCCAGGTGACGCCGCTGCGCGCGCCGCTCGTGACGATCGTCGGCGAGCGCGATCCGGCCACGGAGTACTACGAGGAGCGCTATCGCGAGTGGCACTTCCTGACGCCGGTCAGCGCGCTCGTCGTGCTCAAGGAGGCGGGCCACTTCTTCATCCGCTACCGGGCCGAGGAACTGGCCGAGATCATCACGGCGACGCATCCGGCCGTGGCGGGGGAGCGGCCGCCGCCGAATCCGACCGAGGCCGACGGCGCGACCTGGTGGCTGTACGGGATCGCCCGGGCGGGCGACGTGCCGGCGACCGCGGAGGACCACGGGCCGGAGCCGAGCATGGGGCGCTTCATCGCCGTCGCCTCCGGCCAGCTCGTGTCGATCATCGGCTCCGCCCTGACGGAGTTCGCCATCCCGATCTGGATCTATCTCACCACCGGATCGGTCGCCAGGTTCGCGCTGTTCGCCGTGATCGCGCTGGTGCCGGGGCTGCTGGTGGCGCCGCTCGCCGGAGCGGTCGTCGACCGGATGGACCGCAGGAAGGTCATGCTGAGCGCCGACAGCTCGGCGCTGACCATCCAGCTCGTGCTCGGCATCCTGCTGTGGACCGGCCAGCTGCAGAGCTGGCACATCTACCCGCTGCTCGTCTGCCTGTCGGTGGCCCTCACCTTCCAGCGGCTGGCGTACGGCTCGGCCATTCCGCAGATCGTGCCCAAGCGCTACCTGGGCCACGCCAACGGCATCAACCAGATGGTCACCGGCGTCGCTCAGCTGATCGTGCCGCTGGTCGCCGCCGGGCTGCTCGCCACCATCGGCCTGGGGGGCATCCTCGCCCTCGACGTGATCAGCTACGCCTTCGCCGTCGGGGTGCTGCTGTTCATCCGCTTCCCCCGCATGATGGCCTGGCATCGGCGCGAGACGGTCACCACCGAGATCATCGCCGGGTTCCGCTACTCGTGGCGGCACCGCGGCTTCCGCGGCATTCTGATCTTCTTCGCCGTGCTCAACGTGTTCCTGTCGCCACTGTTCCTGATGATCTCGCCGCTGGTGCTGGCGTTCGGGACGCTCGAGGACGTGGGCCGGATCTCGTTCGCCTCCGGCCTCGGGGCGTTCCTGGGCGGTCTGGCCATGAGCGTCTGGGGCGGGCCGCGTGAGCTGCGCGTGCGCGGCATGCTGCTCTTCACGCTGGCGCTCGGGGTGGCCGGTGTGGTCACCGGGCTGCGGCCGGACCTCATGGTCATCGCGGTCGGCGCGTCCTGCATGGGGATGGCGCTCACGCTGGTCAACGGCATCTACGCCACGATCGTGCAGGTCAAGGTGCCGCAGCGGTACCACGGGCGGGTGTTCGCGCTCAACACGATGATCGCGTGGTCGACGATGCCGATCGGGTTCGGGCTGGTCGCGCCGTACGCGTCGGCCGTGCTCGAGCCGCTGATGACGCCGGACGGGCCGCTGTCCTCGACGCTGGGCGTGGTCATGGGCACCGGCGAGGGGCGCGGGATCGGGCTGATGTACCTGATCTGCGGCGTGGCGATCCTGCTGATCGGGGGCACGGCGCTGCGCGCCCGGTCGCTGTCCCGCCTGGACCTGGAGGTGGCCGACGCGATGCCGGACGACGTGGTGGGCATCGCCGCCCTACACGAAGACGCCGTGGGTGAACGCGCGACGGGTGAAGGCGTGATGGAGGAGGTCCGATGACGGGCGGGCCCGTGCCGCGGACCGTGCCGGACCTGCTCCGGTCGCGGGCCGCCGAGCAGCCGGACCGGGTGGCGATCGAGGTCGCCGGCGGTGACGCGCTGACGTTCGCCGACTGGCTGCGCCGCTCGACCGCGGCCGCCGCCGCGCTCCGGGCCGAGGGCGTACGGCACGGCGACCGGGTGGGCCTGCTGTTCGGCCACCGCGCCTGGACCGATTTCGCCGTCGCCTACCTCGCCGTCCAGCAGGCCGGAGCGGTGGCCGTGCCGCTGTCGGAGCGGCTCGCGCCCCCGGAGATCGCCGCCATGCTGGCCCACTGCGGGGCCGCCGCCGTGGTCCACGACGACCGGCTGACCGCACCCGAGGGGGTGGGGCGGACGATCCCGGCCTCCGCCCTCGAGGCGTACGGCCCAGCCGGAGGCGCGGACGGGCTCGGGGAGACGCACGGGCCGGGCCCGCGCTCGCGCGACCTGGCGCAGATCCTCTACACCTCGGGCACCACCGGCCGGCCGAAGGGGGTGGGCGCCGGCCACGCCAACCTCGTGTACGGCTGCGAGACCAGGCCCAACCGGCGGCGGTTCCGGCACTCGGAGCATCTGCTGCACGCCTTCCCGATCGGCACGAACGCCGGCCAGACCATGCTGATGAACGCGCTGGACGCGCATCCCACCGTGCTCACCCCCGGGCAGTTCACCCCCGGCCGGTTCGCCCGGTTGATCGAGTCGTACCGGGTGGGCACGGTCTTCGTGGTCCCCACGATGGCGGTCGAGCTGCTCAACGCCGGCCTGCACGAGCGGCACGACATGTCCTCCGTCGTCCTGCTGGGGTCGGCCGCCGCGGCACTGCCCCCGGCGCTGTCGGCCCGGCTGGCCGCCGCCTTCCCCAACGCCACGCTGACCAACTACTACACCTCCACCGAGGCGGCCCCGGCCCAGACCGTGATGGTGTACGACCCGGCCAGGCCCGCCGCGCTCGGCCGCCCCGCGTTCGGCAGCGCCCTGCGGGTGACCGACCGTGAGGGCACCCCGCTGCCGCCTGGCGAGGTCGGCCACGTCTGGCTGCGCTCGCCCACCGCCACCCGCTCCTACTACGGCGAGGAACGCGCCACGGCCGAGACCTTCAGGGACGGCTGGGTCCGCATGGGCGACGTCGGCTACCTGGACGAGGACGGCTATCTGTTCCTCACCGACCGGGAGAGCGACGTCGTCAAGAGCGGCGCCTTCAAGGTCTCGACGCTGCACGTCGAGGCCGTCCTGTACGAGCATCCGCAGATCAGGGAGGCCGCCGTCTTCGGCGTGCCGCACCCGGCGCTCGGGACCGTGCTGGCCGCCGCCGTCGTGCCGGTCCGGCCCGGCCTGACCGCCGGCGACATCCGGGGCTTCCTGCTCGAACGACTGGCCAGACACGAGATCCCCGAGCGGATGCTGATCACGGACGCCCTGCCGAAGAACCAGACGGGCAAGGTCGTCAAGGGGGAACTGCGGGGTCTGCTCGACGCCTCGGCGCCCGCTCCACAGACGGAGCCCACCCCACGAACGGAGGATGTGTGATGCGACCACCGGAAAGCCCGGCGTCCCTGGCCCAGCACGGGATGTGGCTCACCGAGCGGACGGGCGCGGGCTGGGGCCCGGTCCACCACATGCCGCTGGCCGTGCTGCTGGAGGGGCCGCTGGACGTCGCGGCGCTCCGGGCGGCCTGCGAAGCCGTCGTGGCGCGGCATCCCGTGCTCGGTTCGGCGCTGGCCGAGCGCGACGGGGAGCTCCGGCTGGTGCCGGCGCGGCACGCCCCGCCGTTCCGCGTCGAGGACGTCGGCAGCATCAAGGACATCGAGGACCTCGGGGACGAGGCGGCGGATGCGGTGCGACGGTCGGTGGCGGAGCCGTTCGAGCTCTCGGACGGGCCGCTCGTCCGGTTCACGCTGCTGCGGTCGGACGCCATGCGGCACCTGCTGCTCGCCGTGGCGCACCACGCCGCCTTCGACGGCATGTCGAAGGACATCCTGCTGCGCGACCTCGCCGCCGCGTACGGCGGCGCCGTACTGCCGCCCCTCGGCCTGTCCTACGGCGAGGCCGTCGCGCAGGAGCACGCCCGCGTCGCCGCGAAGCTGGCGGCGGCGGCCGAGTTCTGGCGCCCGCGCTGGCGCGACGAGCGCGAGCTGCTGCTGCCGGGGCTGCGCCGCACCTCGGTGCTCGCTGCCCCCGGCGAGGCGGTGGCCGTACGGGTCCCCGACCTCGGCCCGGCGGCGGGCGAGCTCGGCGTCACCAGGTTCGAGCTCCTGCTCGCCGCCGTGCACACGCTGCTGCGGGCGTACGGCAACGCCGATCCGATCGTGTCGGCCGACGTGTCCACCCGGACCGACGAGACCGCCGACCACGTCGGCATGTTCGTCAACGAGCTGCCCGTACGGGTCGCCGGCGCGCCGGAGGCCGACGGGACGTTCGGCGAGTTCGCCCGGGCGGTGCGCGCCGAGCTGCGGGCCGCCTACCGTCACCGGGAGGTGCCGGTGGCCCGCGCGCTGGGCGGCGTCTCCCCGCGCACCTCGCTCACCCCGGTCTCGGTGAGCTACCGCAGGCGCGGCGCCGACCCGCTGCTGCCCGGCCTGCGTGCCGCGGTCGACTGGACGATGTTCAACCGGTCGGTCCGGGGCACCCTGCACCTGCAGGCGGTCGACGCGCCCGGCGGCATGACCGCCGAGTTCCGCTACGACCCGCGATGCCTGGACCGGGCGGCGTGCGAGACGATCGCCGCCGACCTGGCCGGGCTGCTGCGGGCCGTCGCCGACCGGCCCGGGGCAGCCCTCGCCGATCTGCCTGTGCCGTCCCCCCTCCGGCCGTCGCCCCTGGCGCCGTCCGCCGTCCCGGCCGCCCAAACGCCCGGCGACGCGGCCGGTGACGCGGCCGGTGACGAGACCGGTGGCGTGGGCGCCGACGTGCTGGACGCGGTGCTGGGCATCTGGCGTGAGGTGCTCAAGGTCGACGAGATCGAACCCGGCGACGACCTGTTCGACCTCGGCGGCCACTCGCTGTCGATCACGCAGATCATCGCGCGGGTGCGCGACGAGCTGGGCGTCGAGCTGTCGTTCGAGGTGTTCATCGACGACCCGACGGCGGCGGGCATCGCCGCCGAGGTGGCGCGGGCGCGGGAGGACACATGCTGAGGGAGCGCCTCGCCGAGCTGATCTCCCAGGCCTGCGACGGCGACCCGGGCGTCGCGGAGATCCTGGCGGCCGACTGCACGCTGCCCGCGCTGGGCGTCACCTCGCTCGCCTATCTGCGGCTGATCGACGCGCTGGAGGTCGAGTTCGACGTCGAGCTGGACCCCGACCCGGCGAGCCTCGACACCCTGGACGGGCTCGCCCGGCACGTCGCCGAGCGGTCGACGGCGGCCGGGCGATGACCGCGCCCGCCCTCGTCCGCCTCGGCTCTGAGACCGTCGAGTTCGCGGCCGACGGCGGTGAGGCGCCCCTCACGTGGGGTCAGCGCGCCATCTGGCGGATCACCAGGTGGCTCGACGACGGCGATCCGTACTTCAACATGACGTGGGTGCTGCCCGTCGCCGGCAAGCCGGACCTGCCGACCGTGCTGCGCGCCCTGACCGGGCTGATCACCCGCCACGAGTCGCTGCGCACCACCATCAGCCCGTCCGCCGGGGCGGCGGGGGGCGGCACGGATCCGGGAGCGCCGCCGGACGATTTCGTGCAGCGGATCGCCGCGCGCGGACGGCTCACCGTCGGCGTCTTCGACGCCGCCGGCGGCAGGCCGCGCGAGGTCGCGGCGGCCGTCGCCGCCGAGCTGGCGGCCAAGGGCTTCGACTACGGCGGGGAACTGCCGGTGCGCTGCGCCGTGGTGACGGCGGACGGACGTCCCAGGGCGCTGGCCTTCGCGCTGTCCCACCTCGCGGTGGACGCCGGGGCCCTGGACGTGATGGCCGCGCAGTGGCGGCCGCTGCTCACCGGCGAGCGGCTGCCGCCGGTCGCCTGGCAGCCACGCGACCAGGCCGCCCACGAGCAGAGCGCGGCGGGCCGGGCCCGCGGCGAGCGGACGCTGCGCCACTGGAGCTCGGTGCTGCGTGACGTCCCGGCGACGCTTTTCGACCACCCGCCGGGAACGCCGGAGGACCCGAGGTTCGTCCGGATCGGCATGGAGTCAGCCGCCGTGGCCGCCGCCACGGAGACGCTGGCGGCGCGCTGGTCGGTCAGCACGACCAGCGTCCTGCTGTCGGCGGCGGCCGCGCTGCTGACCGCCGTCACCGGCCGCCGGAAGGCCGTCATGCAGTTCATCGTCGGCAACCGCCACGACGCGCGCCTGCGCGACATGGTCGGCACCGCCGTACAGGACGGGCTGTTCACGCTCGACCTGCCGGACGGCACGTTCGCCGACGCCGCCAGGGCCGGACACCGGCAGGCGCTGATCACCTACCGGCACGCGCACTACGAGCCCTACGCGATGATGCGGCTGCGCGACGAGGTCGGCCCGGCCGACCTGTCGGCGTACTTCAACGACGTGCGTACCGTGCCGACCTGGCCCAACCGGCCGAGGGGCGAGCCCGCCGAGCTGACCGGGCGCACCCGGACGTTCTTCGTGGGCGCCTGGTCCGAGGTCGACGCGAAGGTGTTCTTCGCCACCGGCCCCGCCACCCACACCTGCCAGCTCTATCTGCTGACCGACACGGCCTACCTGCCCCGCCCGACCGCGTACGCGATGCTGCGCGGCGTCGAGACGCTGCTGGTGCGCAGCGTGACCGAGGACGTGCCGCTCGACCGGTTACGCGAGATCTGCCTGCCCGAGCCCTCTTCGCCCGAGATCTGTTCGCCCGCCGTCTGTTCACCTGAGAACTGGGGGCGCGGGGACCTGGCCCTTGCCATCGAGAAGGAACTTACATGAGCGAAAACATCGGCCACACCGGCGAACGCGACTCCGAGCCGCCGGGCGAGGGCTCGATGCGGGTGGTCGTCAACGACGAGGAGCAGTACTCCATCTGGTGGGAGGGCAGGGAGATCCCGGCCGGTTGGACGCCGACCGGGTTCTCCGGCACCCGCCAGGAGTGCCTGGACCACATCGCCGAGGTCTGGACCGATATGCGGCCGCGCAGCGTACGGGGCGGGGTGTAGGTGACCGCGCCGGACACGCGGGAGGCGCTGCTGCGGCGGCTCGCCGCGCTGCCCCCCGCCCGCCGCGAGGCACTGCGCCGCTCCCTGGCCGACCGGGCCGCGGATCGGCTGCCCTCGGGGCCGCTGTCGTCCGGTCAGGAGCGGCTGTGGTTCCTCAGCAGGTTCGACCCGGACGACAGCGGCAACCACATCCTGTGGTGCGTACGGCTGCGCGGCCCGATCGACGCCGCCGCGCTGGCCTGGGCGTTCACCCGGGTGGCCGGGCGGCACGACGTGCTGCGCGCCCGGTTCCGCCTGGACGGCGACCGCCCGGTCCAGGTGGTCCCCCCGCCCGCCCCCGTGGAGTTGGAGCGCATCCGGCCAGGCGGCGGCGAGCAGGCCGTCGTCGACGAGGCCGTGGCCGCGTTCTTCAACCGGCCGTTCGACCTGGAGCGCGAGCCGCCGATGCGGGTCGCCCTCATGGAGGTCGACGGCGAGCACGCCGTGCTCTGCATCGTGCTGCATCACATCGCCGGTGACGGATGGTCGCTCGACGTCCTCATGCGCGAGCTCGCCGAGTGCTACGCCGCCCGCCGTGAGGGCCGGGAACCGGTGCTGGCGGAGCTCGCGGTCACCTACGCCGACTTCGTCGCGGCCGAACGCCGCGAGGCCGAGACGTCCGGCCGGGAACGGCTCGACTACTGGACCGGGCGGCTCGCCGGGGTTCCCGCGCTCGACCTCCCCGGCGACCGTCCGCGCCCGCCCCGGTGGAGCGGACGCGGCGCGAAGGAGCCCCTCGCCGTGCCGGACGAGGTGATCGCCGGGCTGGAGGGGGTGGCCAGGCGGGAGCGGTGCACGTTGTTCATGGCGCTGCTCGCCGCCTACCAGTGGACGCTCGGCGCCGCGGCGGGGCAGGACGACTTCTGCGTCGGCGTGCCCGTCGCCGGGCGCGGCCGCTCGGAGTACGCGCCGGTGATCGGCTACTTCTCCAACACCATCGCGCTGCGCGCCGACCTGTCCGGCGATCCCACCTTCCGCGAGGTCCTGGCGCGGATCCGGCCGGACACGCTGCGCGCGCTGTCCCGTGCCGACGTCCCGTTCGAGCGGATACTCGGGGCGCTGCGGCTGCCCCGCGACCTGAGCAGGCCGCCGCTGTGCCAGGTGATGTTCAACCTGCACAACCTGCCCAAGGACGACCTGCTGCGCACCAGCATGGGCGACCTGTCCGTCGAGGTCTACCCGCCCCCGGAGACCGGGCGCACCAAGGCGGACGTGTGGGCGGACGTCTACCGCGGCCCGGAGGGTCTGGGCGGCTACTTCGAATACAACAGCGATCTGTTCTCGGCCGCGACCGCGCGGCGGCTGGTCCAGGACTTCACCGGGCTGATCGCCCGGGTCGGAGCCGACCCCGACCTCCGGCTGTCCGAGTGGAAAGGTTGATGACTCATGAGTTCGACGCTGGACCTCGTCCGGCGCTGGTGCGACCGCACTCCGGCCGCCGTCGCCGTACGCGCGCCGGATGGCGAGCTGACCTACGGTGAGCTGTGGCGGCGGGTCGAGAACCTGGCGGCGGTGCTGCGCGAGCGCGGCGTGGGGCCGGAGGTCCCGGTGGGAGTCTGCCTGGAGCGGACCGGCGGGATGCTCGTCGCCGTGCTTGCCGTCTGGGCCGCCGGCGGCGCCTACGTGCCGCTCGACCCGGCCTTCCCCGCCGACCGGCTGCGCCTCATGCGTGAGGACGCGGGCATCGGCCTCGTGCTGACCTGGCCGGAGGTGAACCGCGCGCTGGTCGAGGGCGTACCCGACGTGCTGGAGCTGACCCCGGGCGGGATCCCGGCGAACGCGCCCGTTCCCGGCGGCCCGGCCGCTGAACCCGTCGCGGGGGACGTGGCGTACGTGATCTACACGTCGGGGTCCACCGGGCGGCCCAAGGGCGTGGCGGTGCCGCACCCCGCGGTGACCAACCTGCTGGAGTCGTTCGCGTCCGACCTCGCTCTGACGAGCGCCGACGCGTGGCTCGCCGTGACCACGCTGTCGTTCGACATCTCCGTACTCGAACTGCTCCTGCCGCTGATCTGCGGCGCGCGGGTGGTCGTCGTCTCGGCGGGGGAGGCGGCCGACGGCCCGGCGCTGCGCGAGCGCGCCGTCGCCGAGGACGTCACGGCCATGCAGGCCACGCCCGCCGGATGGCGCATCCTGGTGGATTCGGGCGGGGTGCCCGACCGCGTCCGCCTGCGCCTGTGCGGCGGCGAGGCGCTGCCCCGCGACCTGGCCGACGCGCTGCTGTCCGGCGGCGCCGAGCTGTGGAACGTCTACGGCCCGACCGAGACCACCGTCTGGTCGACCGCCGGGCGGGTCGCGCCCTCCCCGGCCCCGATCGACCTGGGCGAGCCGATCGCCCGCACGAGCGTGCACATCCTCGGCCCCGACGGCGAGCCCGTGCCGGCGGGTGAGGCCGGCGAGCTGTACATCGGCGGCGCCGGCCTGGCCCGCGGCTACCACGGCATGCCAGCGCAGACCGCCGCCCGCTTCCTGCCCGACCCCTTCTCCGACCGGCCGGGCGCCCGGATGTACGCCACGGGCGACCTGGCCAGGGTCACCCCCGACGGCCGGCTCGAATACCTCGGCCGCGCCGACCAGCAGGTCAAGATCCGTGGCTTCCGCATCGAGCTCGGCGAGATCGAGACCGTGCTGCGGTCCGGCCCCGGGGTACGGCAGGCCGCGGTGGGCGTCCATGCCGGCCCCGACGGCCAGCCTCGGCTGGTCGCCCACGTCGTCCCCGACGCGGCCGCCGGGACGGAGATCGACGCGGCGGCGCTCTGGGCCGGCCTGCGCACCCGGCTGCGCGAGCGGCTGCCCGAATACATGGTGCCCGGCCGGATGAACCTGCTGGACGCCCTGCCCCTCACGCCCAACGGCAAGCTCGACCGCGCGGCGCTGCCGGTGCCGGAGTGGACCAGGACCGTCGGCGTCCCCTACCGCGCTCCGGTCACCGCGATGGAGGTCGAGCTGGCCGGCATGTGGGCCGAGGTGCTGGGCGTCGAGGAGCCGGTCGGCGTGGACGACGACTTCTTCGACCTCGGCGGGCACTCGCTGACCGCCACGCAGATCATCGCCAGGATCCAGGCCGCGTTCGCGGTGGCGGTGCCGATCGTGACGCTGTTCGAGCACCCGACCGTCGCCGGGCTGGCCGAGGCGATCGAACGGCTCGATCCCGACGACCTCGACCTGATCGGGGTGGCGGCCCTGCGCGACCAGCTCGACGGCCTCAGCGCCGAGGAACTGTCCACCCTGTTCGACGAACTGGCGCCGGACGCATGAGGGCGCCCCTGTCCCCGGCCCAGGAACGCCTGTGGCTGCTGCAGCGTCTCGAACCCGACGACGCGACCTACACCGTCTTCCAGGTCCGCCGGCTGCGCGGGCCGCTGGACCGCGACGTCCTCACCGGCGCGGTCGCCGACCTGGTGGCCCGGCACGAGAGCCTGCGCACCCGTTTCGTCGAGGTGGACGGCGTGCCCTGGACGGACTCCGCCCCCTCGGCGGAGCTGCCGATCGAGTGGCTGTCGGCGCGCGACGCCGCGGATCCGGTCGCCGAGGCCGAGCGGCTGGTCGCAGAACGCGTCAACGCGCCGTTCGACCTGGCCGCCCGGCCGCCGGTGCGGCTCGCCATGATCGAGCTCGGCGCCGACGACCACGTGCTGTGCCTGACCCTGCACCACATCGTCGCCGACGGCTGGTCGTTCAACGTGCTCGTCAACGACCTGGCCGGGTTCTACACCGCCCGCGTGCTGGGCCGCGAGCCCCGGCACAGGCCGCTGCCCGTGCAGCCCAGCGACTACGCCCGCTGGCAGCGCAGGCGGGCCGAGCGTGCGGTGCCGTACTGGCAGGAGCGCCTGGCCGACCCGCCGCCCCCGGATCTGCCGTTCGACCGGCTGATCCCCGGCCACCGCCCCGGGCACGCCGCCTACCACCACAGCAGGCTCCCCGCGCGGCTGGCCGACGCGCTCGACCGGCTGGCCAGGGAGAACCGGACGACGCTGTTCACCGTGATGATGGCCGCCTACCAGGTGCTGATCTTCCGGCACACCGGCCGGCGCGACATCCTCGTCGGCACCGCCGTCGCCGGCCGCGACAGGGTGGAGCTGGAGCCGCTCGTCGGCTACCTGACCCAGACCGTGGTGCTGCGCGCCGACCTCGGCGGCGACCCGTCCTTCACCGAGTTCCTCGCCCGCACCCGCACCGAGGCGCTGGCGGCGATGAGCCGGCCGGGCGTCCCGTTCGAACGGTTCCGGCAGCAGCCGGACACGCTGATGCCCAGCATGTTCATCCTGCACAGCCAGAACGACGGCGTGCCCCCGCCCTTCGGGGAACTGACGGTGGAGGGGTTCACCGACGGCTACCGCCAGCTCAAGGGCGACCTGCTGGTCGAGGCGTGGTGGGAGCACGGCGAGCTGATCGTCTCCTTCTGCCACGACCCGGGCATGGTCGCGCCCGAGACCATCGCACGGCTGGCCGAGCGGTTCGACCTGCTGCTGGAGTCGATCACGGCGGCCCCGGCCACCCCGGTCTCGGCCCTGCGCCTGTGGACGGACGCCGACCTGGCGGACATCGACCGGCTGGCCGGCGACGGGGCGGCCGAGCCCGGCCCGGCCGTGCCCGAACTGCTCGCCGAGACGGCCGCCAGGCTCCCCGGCGCGACCGCGGTGGCCTGCGGCGAGCGGTCGGTCACCTTCGCCGAACTGCACGAGAGCGCCGGCCGGCTGGCCGCCTCCCTGCTGGAGCGGGGCGTCCGGCGCGGCGACGTGGTGGGGGTGCGCCTGCCCCGCTCGGTCGAGGCGATCACCGCCCTGCTCGCGATCTGGCGGGCCGGCGCGGCCTATCTGCCGCTGGACCCCGCCGACCCGCCCGAGCGCCTGGCCGCCTCGCTGACCGACCTGGCCATGACCGACCGGGGAGCGGCCTATCTCGTCACCGACGGCGAGGCCCCGCCGTTCGCCACCGTCATCGCCCCCTTCGCCACCTCCGGCGGCCCGGCGGACGCTCCGCCCTTCGACGCGGTCCCGGTCACGGGGCGGGACGGGGCGTACGTGATCTCCACGTCCGGATCCACCGGCGTGCCCAAGGGCGTGCTGATCGAGCACGGCTCCGTCGCCGCGCGGGTCCGCTGGATGCGCGAGGCGTACGGCCTGGCCCCCGGCGACCGGATCGTCCAGTTCGCCTCGCTGAGCTTCGACACCCACGTCGAGGAGATCTTCCCGGCGCTGGCGGCCGGGGCCACGCTGGTGCTGCTTCCCGACGGCGCCGCCACCCTGCCCGACCTGCTCGCCTCGCCGCAGGGCGCGGGCGTCACCGTGCTCGACCTGCCGACCGCCTACTGGCACCACCTGGTCGACGACATCGACGAGATCGCCTGGCCGCCGGACCTGCGGCTGGTGATCCTCGGTGGGGAGCAGGTGTCGTCCGACGCCGTCGCCCGGTGGCGGGCCCGGTTCGGCGACTCGGTGCGCCTGGTCAACACCTACGGCCCGACCGAGGCCACCGTGATCGCCACGGCGGCCGACCTGGGCGGCGAGCTGTGCGGCGATCCGGAGGACGGCCCGGGCGACGTGGCCGACGTGGCCGACGCGGCCGAGCGCCGGGTGCCGATCGGCGTCCCGGTGGGGGCGGCCTCCGTCCACGTCCTGGACACGCGGGGCGAGCCGCTGCCGCGCGGCGCCGTGGGGGAGCTGGCCATCGGCGGTGCGGGCGTGGCCAGGGGTTACCTCGGCCGCCCGGCCCTCACGGCCGCCGCCTTCGTGCCCGACCCGTACGGCGCGCCGGGGTCCCGCCGCTACCTGACGGGTGACCGCGCACGCTGGCGTGCCGACGGGCGGCTGGAGTTCCTGGGCCGCCTCGACGCGCAGGTCAAGGTGCGCGGTTTCCGCATCGAGCCGGGGGAGGTGGAGTCGCGGCTGCTGGCCCACCCCGGGGTGAACCAGGCGCTGGTCACCGCGCGCGGCGACGACCTCGTGGCCTACGTCGCCGGCACGGCCGACCCCGCCGACCTCCGGTTCGAGCTGGAACGCACGCTGCCCCGCCACCTGGTGCCCACCCGGTGGGTACGCCTGGCCGCCTTCCCCCTCACCACCAGGGGAAAGATCGACCGGGCCGCGCTGCCGGACCCGGGGCAGGCCGAGCCGCGGGCCGATCACGTGCCGCCGCGCACCGACGCCGAGCGTCTCGTGGCGGCGGTCTGGTCCGAGCTGCTGGGGGTGGAGGTCGGCGTCCACGACGACTTCTTCGCCCTGGGCGGCCACTCCCTGCTGGCGACCAGGATCGCGGCCCGGCTGCGCGCGGCCACCGGGGTGGAGGTCCCGATCAGGACCCTGTTCGCCCAGCGCACGGTCGCCGAACTCGCGGAGGCCGTGGAGGAGCTGCTGATCGCCGAGCTGTCCGCCATGACCGACGAGGAGGCGGCCGCCCTGCTCGACTCATAACCCCCCACCCCATGCCTGTGATCTTGAGAATACTCGCAGGCCCGCTCCGAGAGCAGCCACATCTCGTTTGGTGATCTTGCAGTTTCTCGCAGATCCCGCCCGTGAGCAGCGGAAACGGTGTTGGCGATCTTGCACTTCATCGCCGAGTGCAAGATCGGTTAACACATAGGTGCACGTCGGGTGGCTCGCTTGCGAGGAACTGCAAGATCACGAGATTGGTTTGCGCAGGTCGAGGGGTGGCCCTGCAAGAATTCACAAGATCACGGGTGGGGTTTGGGGTGGGGGGGTGAAACTTTCGGGTATCTATATTTATGGTTTCGGCACCGTGGCTCGTCGTTGTTGCCTATTCTGCCCTGTGATGGATTCACGGTGGTCGAGATGAGGCGTTCTATGGCGGTATACGGTGCGGATTCTGAAACCTGGGGATCGAAAACTTTCGGATGCTCTCGCCGAAATCCACCGGACAGGAGGCGCCGTTCCTCGGCTGCCTGCGCCGACCACCCGGCGAGGTCGCCGCGATGACCCGGGGATCCTTCTCGGAGTCCGCGACCGTGACGTTCACCGGGGCACGCGCCGGTGAGGCGCCGCTGACGTGGGGACAGCGGCTGATGTGGCGGGCCGTTCACCTCATGGGGGACGGCCAGACCTTCCTCAACTGCCCCTGGGTGCTGCCCGTCTACGGCGAACGCGACCTCGGCGCGGTGCTGGACGCGCTGCGACGGCTGATCGAGCGGCACGAGAGCCTGCGCACCACCTTCGCCGCCACGCCGGAGGGGCCCGTGCAGCGGGTGAAGCGCGACGGCGAGCTGGTCGTACGGCTGGTGGAGGCGGGATCGGAGCCCGCGCTGCGGGTGGCCGAGCGGCTCGCCGGTGAGCTGCGCGGAAGGGTCTTCACCCATGGGGAAGAGCTGCCGCTGCGCTGCGCCATCGTGTTCAAGGACGGCAGGCCGCGGGCGCTGGGGCTCGCCTTCACCCACCTCGCGGTGGACTTCCAGGCGCTGAACCTGCTCGCGGTCGAGTGGCGGGGGCTGCTCAGGGGCGAGCGGACGCCGCCCCCCGAGTGGCAGCCGATGGACCAGGCGGCCCTGGAGAGCACGGAGCCGTTCGCCGCCCGCTCGGCGAGATCGGTCCGATACTGGCGCTCGGTGCTGGAGGAGGCGCCGCTCGACGTGTTCGACCACCTCCCGCGCGAGGCGGACGACCCCCGGTTCATCGAGGTCGGCATGGAGTCCGTCGCACTTCCCGTCGCGGCGGAACGGCTGGCCGAGCGCTGGTCGGTCAGCACGACGAGCGTCCTGCTCGCCGCCTGCGCGACGGTCCTGGCCACGGTGAGCGGCCGCCGGAGGGCGGTCATGCAGCTCGTCCACAGCAACCGCCGCGAACCGCGCACCCGGGCCATGGTCGGCACGGTCGAGCAGGACGGGCTGTTCGCGCTCGACCTGCCCGGCTCCGACTTCGCCGCCACCTGCCGGGCGGCGCATCACGGCGCGCTCGCCGCGTACCGCGGCGCGCAGTACGACCCGTTCGCGATGCAGGCCATGCGGGAGGAGATCGGCCGCCTGCGCGGCCGGGAGCCGGACCTGGACGCGTTCTTCAACGACCGGCGGACGATCGCCACCTGGCCGGGCCTGCCCAGATCCGTCCACGACGAGGATCCGGCCCGCCTCGCCGAGCGGACCAGCACGCACGTCACGGACACCTGGCCCGGGGTCAGGTTCAAGGTGTTCTTCACCGTGGGCACGGCCCTGCACACCGGGCAGCTCGGCCTCATCGTCGACACCGCCTACCTGTCGCAGGACACGGCGCGGGCGATGCTGCTCGGCGTAGAGGCGCTGCTGGTCCGCGGCCTCACCGAAGACGTCCCGATGGCCGCGGCCGCGCAGGTGTGCGGGATCAGCGCGTACGACGGCACGGCCTGATCTTCAAGCCACCGGCCGGTCGAGGCCGAACGCGCCGGTGTCACCGCATGGCCTCGCCGTACACCGCCAGCGTGCGCTCTCCCGTGAGCGCCCAGCTGTAGTGCCGCCGGACGTGCTCGGCGCCCCGCCGGGCGAGCCCGGCCGCCTCCCGGGGATCGTCGAGGCAGTGCAACAGGGCCTCCGCCAGCTCCTCCGGGTCGTCGTGTACGCAGCGCAGCGCGCCGTCCCCGACCACCTCCGGCGAGAAGCCGGGTCCCACCACGACGGGCCGGCCCAGCGCCATGGCCTCGACGGCGACCAGGCCGAACGGTTCGTACGTGGAGGGGAAGACGCACACGTCGGCGGCGAGGAAGTGCGCGAACACCTCGGCGGACGGCAGGAACCGGTTCTCGGCGACCACGTGGGCGGCGGTGCCCGTCTCCTCGATCGACCGGGCCAGCACCGCCGCGTCGTCGGTCTGTGGGAGTTCGGCGCCGACGAGCACGATCCGGGTGCCGGGGTGTTCTTCGACGAGCCGGGGCACGGCCCGCACGAGTGTGTGGACGCCCTTGTGGGGGGCCAGGCGGCCCGCGAAGACGATGAGCCTGCCCTCGCCGCCGGGTAGGTAGCGGCGTCTGATCTCCCTACGGACCCGGTCGCGTTCGTCGTCGGGAAGCCCGGTCAGGCGCAGGAGCTCGGGGGCCTCGAAGCCGTGCGGCACCAGGCGTATCCGGTCGGCCGGCCAGCCCCGGGCCGTCAGTTCGTCGCGCATCGTGGCGCTCGGCACCACGATGAGACGGGCCATCC
The DNA here is from genome assembly GCF_001417795.1 of Sphaerimonospora mesophila. Taxonomy (NCBI): domain Bacteria; kingdom Bacillati; phylum Actinomycetota; class Actinomycetes; order Streptosporangiales; family Streptosporangiaceae; genus Sphaerimonospora; species Sphaerimonospora mesophila. Next base: position 362,229 of record NZ_BCBX01000034.1, read on the forward strand.
GGGCCTGTACGGTCTCCAGCGCGTCGAGCAGGGCGGCATGAGGCGGGCGGCGCCGCCCGGGGGCCGCGTTGAGCTCGCGGGTGTGGACGTGGAAGACCACCGGCACGCGGCCGAGCAGCCCGCACACGATTCCGGCCGGGCAGCCCATCCAGTCGTGCACGGCCACCACCGTGCCGTGCCGTTCCGCCCGGGTGCGGCCCGCCTCGGCGCGCAGGACGCGTACGGCCGCGCGCAGGTTGAACACGAGCAGCCCGGCCGTCCTGGCCGGCAGCCGCAGCCCGCGCGGCAGACGGGGATTCCCGGCGAGGCCGAGGCCCGCCGCGGTCAGCCGGTGCAGCGTGACGTCGCCGAAGCGTTCGGTCCGCCGCGCCCGCCCGCGGCCCGCGGTCCCGAACACCACGACGGGGACGCCGCCTTCGCCGAGGACCGGCATCATCCGCTCGGCGTACCGCCCCAGGCCGCCCACGACCTCCGGCGGGACCTCCGAGCAGACGGCGTAGACCCGGTCAGGAAGGCGCATCGGCCGACTCCCCACTGGAAAGGCCGGCGACGGACTCGGGGTGCATGCGGGCACTGTACTCGGGCGCGTCCGGCAGGCCGAGCGGGGCGTGGTCTTCGGTGGCACGGCGGCGCGGGTCTATCGGCTGAGCGCGCCGCCGACGTACGGCTCGCTCACGCGTCCGCAGGGGTGAGGCCGGGGGCTCCCTCCCCGCCGAAGGTGATCACGATGTACCTGCCGTTGGCGTAGCTGACCACGGGCCGCCGGAGCATGTCGCCCACCCTGCGGGCGACCTGCTGGAACAGCTCCACCATCTCCGGGGTGTCGGCGCTCACCCTGAACCGTCCCTCGGTGACGAGATGCCGGGCGACGAGGGTGGAGAAGGTCTCCTCGGCCCGGACCCGCTCCTCCGCGTCGAGAGGGGTGCGCCGAGGTGCGGGCGGCATGCCGAGAGGGTGGGTCATCGCCGGTCTCCCAGTTCCATGTGGTCGCGGTTCCTTGTGATCGGGGTCGGTCCAGCATCCCATGAGCCGCCGTTGACATGTCCGTCCGGCGGCCAACACGTTCCTCCGATCACAGCGAGACCAAGGCCGCGTAGTCACACGCCGGAGCGCCGGGACAGGAGCTCGGTGAGATGGGCCGTGATGGCGTCGATCGTGGGATGGTCCCAGGCCAGGGTCGGCTCGACCAGCAGGCCGGTGGCCTCCTCGATGTCGACGCACAGATTGAGCGTGGACCGCCGTCGAGAACGGGGCCGGAGCGGTCCGGGTCCATGACCTGCAGATCGAGGCCGGAGACCGGGCCGCACGCGATCAGGGGAACACCCTCGGGCTCGGGGACCGCCTCATGCCGTTCCAGCGCGGACGCGGTGAACGTGCGTACGGCGAACGAGGAGTTTTCCGCAGCCCCGACGCGACGTGCCGCGGCAACTGGCTGTTCGGCCCGCTGCCGTCGCCGAACTGTGCTGCGGGCGACGCCGACCTTCCGCACGACCCATGCCCACGCGGCAGGACGGCGTCCGCTAGCGCGCGAGACCGGCGTCCGACAGCAGCGCGTGGATCCTCGTGGGGGTGAGCGGGACCTCCAGCACGGCATGCGCGATCTCCGGCACGGCGTCGGCCACCGCGTTGCCGATCGCGACCGTGGACGGGATCGTCCCGCCTTCGCCCAGGCCCTTCATCCCGAGGGGGGTGACGGAGCTGGGCGTGTGCATGTGCTCGATCACCACATCGGGCACGTCCCCCGAGACGGGGAGCGGGTAGTCCAGCAGCGTGGTGGTGCGCGGCACGCCCTCGGGCGAGTACACCACCCGCTCCAGCAGCGCGGCGCCGAGGCCCTGTGCGATGCCGCCCATGATCTGCCCGTCCGCGAGCTTCGGGTTGACGATCACCCCGGAGTCGTGGACGACCCAGTAGCGCTCGGCCCGCACCATCGCGGTGTCCAGGTCGACCGTCACCTGCACCACATGCACGGCGGGGGCGAAGGTCGGGTTGGGCGGATCGTAGACGTCGGTCTCCTCCAGCACCGGAGACTCGCCCTTGGGCAGGTTCCAGCCCATCCAGGCGTCGCGGGCCAGCTCCCGCAGCGTCACCTCGTCGTGGTCGGTACGGAAGACCGCGCCGTCGAAGTGCACGTCCGCGGGTTCGCGATCGAGGCGTTCCGCCGCGATCCGGATCAACCGCTCCCGCATGCGGGCCGCCGCCCGGAAGACGGGCGTGCCGCCCACGATGAGCCCCCGGCTGGCCGCGGCCCCGAGCAGTGAGACCGGGACGGTCGCCGAGTCGCCGACCTTCACGATGATCGCGGACATCGGCATGCCGAGCCCCTCCGCCGCGAGCTGGGTGAGCCCGGTGACGGTGCCCTGGCCGACGTCGGAGATGCCGGAGAACACGGTCACCCCGCCGTCGGGCTCGACGCGGACCCGGGCCTCCTCCCACCCGTTGTACTCGGCCGGCAGCATCTGCAGCAGCCCGCTCGGCCCGAGCCCGGTGAACTCCACGTTCATGGCGACGCCCACGCCCCGCCGTACCCGACCGGAGCGGGAGCGGACCGCGCCGGCGGACAGTGACAGCGCGCGGCGCAGCGCCCCGGGATAGTCGCCGGTGTCGTACTGCAGGTGCAGGCGGGTGGTGTAGGGCATCTCCTCGGCCGTCACCAGGTTGCGCAGCCGCAGCTCGCCGGGGTCCAGGCCGAGCTCGCGGGCGGCCTCGTCGATGAGCCGCTCCCGGATCCAGGCGGCCTCGTTCTGCCCGTAGGCACGGTAGGCGGCGGTGGGGGTGGCGTTGGTGAGCACGGCGACGAGCCGCGCCCCCACGGCCCGATAGCGGTACGGCCCCGGCAGCATCAGCGCGGTCACCTGGAACGGTCCGGTGCCCACGGTCGAGGGGAAGGCGCCGACGTCGCCCAGGATGTCGGCGTGCAGCGCGAGGAAGTCCCCGTCGGCGTCGAGCGCCAGCCGTGCCCGGTAGACCCCGCCGCGTCCGTGTTTGGTCGCGGTGAAGTGCTCGGTCCTGTCCTCGATCCACTTCACCGGCCGGCGCAGCAGCATGGCGGCGAGGCAGACGATCGCCTCGTCCTGGTAGAGATGGTCCTTCGAGCCGAAGGAGCCGCCGAGCCGCGGTTGGATCACCCTGATCCGGTGCAGCGGGAGGCGCAGGACCCGGGCGAGGTGCCAGCGGGTCATGTGCGGATTCTGGCTGGAGGCCCACATGGTCAGCTCGCCGGAACCGTGTTCGAAGGCGGCCAGCACACCGCGCGTCTCCATGGCGCTGGGCGCGGCGCGCGGCACCTCCAGGCGCCGCTCGACCACGTGGGCCGCCCCGGCGACGACCCGGTCGATCTCCTCGCGGGGATCGCCGTAGTCGACGTCGGCCAGCACGTTGCCGCCCAGCTCCGGATAGAGCAGGGGGGCCTGCGGCGCGACGGCGGCCTCGACGCCGGTCACCGCCGGCAGTTCCGCGTACTCGACCAGCACCAGGCCGGCCCCGTCCTCGGCGAGCGCCCGGCTGGTGGCGACGACGATGCCGATCGGCTGCCCGACGTGCCGGACCACGGTGTCCGCGATCGGCACCGAAACGATCTTCTGGCCGGAGATCAGCCAGGTGCACAGCTGTGCTTCGGTGTGCCGGGCGATCTCCTCCGGGCCGAACACCGCGACGACCCCGTCCAGCGCGAGCGCGGCCGAGGCGTCGAAGGCGGTGATCCGCGCGTGCGCGACGGGGGCGCGCAGCACGGTCGCGTGCAGCATCCCGGCCAGTTGCAGATCATCGACGTACCGCGCGTTCCCGGTCAGCAGGACGTGGTCGGCCACCCGGTTCACCGGGGCCCCGATGAGACTCATGGCAGCACCTGCCTGATCGCGGCGCGGATGCCCCGATAGCCGGTGCACCGGCAGACGTGACCGCCGAGCACCTCGGCGATGGTCTCCTCGGCGTCGAGGCCGTCGCGCTGGGCGGCGGTGACGCTCATGAGGATGCCCGGCGTGCAGAAACCGCACTGCAGGCCGTGCTGGTCGCTCATCGCCCGCTGGAGGGAGGTCAGGGACTCCGGCGTGGCCTCGCCGCCGGACAGCGACTCGACGGTCTCCACCTCGTGCCCCTCCGCCTGCACGGCGAGCATCAGGCACGAGCGGACCGGCCGCCCGTCCAGCAGGATCGTGCACGAGCCGCAGACGCCCTGCTCGCAGGAGACGTGCGTGCCGGTGAGGCGGAGGTCGTGGCGGATGAGATCGCTCAGCAGCGTCCGATCCTCCACCTCGACGTCATGTGCCGTGCCGTTGACGACGATTTTGATCGTTCTCATGCCGCCGCTCCTTCCAGCAGGCGCTCGACGAGGGCGCGGAGCAGGGACATGCGGTACGCGCCGCCGCCGCGCAGATCGTCCGGGGGTTCGAGGCCGTGCCCCGCCATGTCGGCGGCGGCTCGCCGTACGACCGGGTCGCCCAGGTCGGCGCCGGTCAGGTGGCGCTCCAGGCGCCGCAGGCGGACCGGGCGGTCCGCCACTCCCGAGGCCGCGGCCCTGGCCTCGGCGACCGGCCCGCCGGCGCCCGTGCGCACCCCGAGCACCACGGAGACGACGGGCAGGCCGCCCTCGCGCCTGGCCACCTCGTCCATCAGGAACCGGAGGCCGCCGCCGATCGGGAACTCGACCGAGGTGAGCAGTTCGTCGGGGCGTCGGGAGGTGCGGAAGGGCGACAGGAAGAAGTCGTCGGCGGGCACCCGGCGCGACCCGCGCACCGACTCCAGGCGCACCCGGCCGCCCGTCGCCAGGAGCACGGCGGGCAGTTCGGCGGAGGGGTCGGCGTGGCTGATGCTGCCGCCGAGGGTGGTCCGGTTGCGGATCTGCGGATGCGCGACGTGCCGGATCGCCGCCGGCAGCACGGGCAGGACCTCGGCGAGGCCCTCGTGCCGCTCCAGATCGGCGAGCCGTGCGGTCGCGCCGATCCTGACGACGTGGCGGCCGATCTCGACGTGGTCGAGGCCGGCCACCCGGTTGACGTCGACGACGACGCCGGGCCGGGCCAGGCGCAGGTTCATCAGTGGGATCAGGCTCTGACCGCCGGCCAGGACGGCGGCCTCGCCGCCGTGCTCGGAGAGCAGGCCGAGGACCTCGGAGACGGTCGGGGGATCATGATAGGTGAATGGCGCGGGTTTCATGGCGATTCCCGGGGGAGAAGAAATCCTCATCTGGACATAAAGCGGACGTTAACGAATGATGTGTCCGAGACGCCAGAGGATGAGGGCGAATTACCCCCTGATGGTGACATCAGAGTAACGCCGATGACACGCACCGTGGCCGGATCTCTGATCACGGCCCGGCGGCTCGTGGCCAGCCGGCCGCGCCCGTTCACCCCGCCCGACTGGCCACGATGGGCCGTGCCGAGGAGATCAGGGCGACGCGTCGATGTCGCCGGTCTTCCGTACGGGCGTCACGAGAGCGCCCAGCCCGTCGATCTCGATGCGTACCTCGTCTCCGGGCAGCAGCGTGAAGTCCCCTTCGGGGACGAGGCAGGTCCCGGTGGCCAGGACCACCCCATTTGGGTAGCGGTCGGCCGCAAGCAGGTGTTCGACCAGCTCGTCGAGCCGCCGGTGGAGCTGCCCGGTGGACGCCGTGCCCGTCCAGATCTCCTCGGCGCCCCGAAAGACGCTCATGCGGATGCCGAGGTCGTAGGGGTCGGGGATCTCCCACGACGGGCGGATGCCCGGCCCCAGCGCGGTCGCGCCCAGGTACATCTTCGCCTGGGGAAGATAGAGCGGGTTCTCCCCCTCGATGGAGCGGGAGCTGACGTCGTCGCAGATGGTGTATCCGGCGATCTCCCCGTTGGCGCAGACGACGACGGCCAGCTCGGGTTCCGGGACGTTCCACGTCGAGTCGGATCGTACGGCGATGGCCTGCCCGTGCCCGCGCACCCGCCAGCCGAGTGACTTGAAGAACAGTTCGGGCCGCGGCGCGTCGTAGACCCGCGAGTAGATGTCGGGTTCGCTGCTCTCCTCCCGCCGTGCCTCCCGCGACCGCTGATAGGTGACCCCGGCGGCCCAGACCTCGGTCCAGCGGTCGACGGGGGCCGTGAGCGTGGCCGGTGCCGCCGCGGGGGCGCGGACCCGGCCGAGTGATCGGCGGAAGTGGTCGAGGTCGGACGAGAGCGCAGCTCCGAGCGTGAAGTCGTCCGGCAGCGGACGGTCGCCGTCCTCGCCGCGGACCGCCCAGCGGGCGGGCCCCGCGCCGCCGGAAGCGGTTCCGGAAGCGCCGCCGACAGGGCCGCCGGCAGCGCCCTCGGAGGTTGCGCCGGGGAGAGAGACACGGACAAGTTGCATGGCGATCCGTCTGCTTTCACTTCGGGGGACGAGTGGACGGCGGGCGGGGCCGCGGAGCCCGAACCGGGCCCCGCCCGCCTGCTGCCGGTGGCGGCGCGCCATCGCCGGGTGACCGCCTCCGGCAGGGTCGGTCAGCGCGAGAATCTCGCCGTCACGTCGACGTTCCCGCGCAGTCCGGTGAGGTCGATCGTGTCGCCGTCGACCGGAAGGGCGCGGCCACCCGCCTCTGCGCCCGACAGCGTGTGCCCGGCGGGCACGCGCAGCCGCAGCTTGACGGTGGCGTCGTCACCGAGACCGGAGGGCAGCCGCACGTCGGCGCTGACGACGCCGTCCGACAGCCGCGAGGTCACCGTGTAGGTCAGCGGGCCGTACACGGTGGGCAGGTCGGTGACGCCGATGCTCTTGCCGTCCGCGAGCCACCCGCGCGGTGTGGCCGAGGCGAGCCGCAGCCCGGTCGGCCTGCCGTGCTCGTCGCCTTCCTCGTGCACGAGCATCTCGCGCAGGTTCTTCAGGTAGGCGGCGTTGTTGGCACTGAGCGGGGCGAGCCAGCTGCCGCGGTAGAACTTGCCGGGGCAGGGGTCGAGGTTGGCGCCTTCCCCCACGGTGAAGGTGTCGCGGGAGAACCCGTGGGCCAGCTGGCCGTAGAACGCGAGCACCTGCCGGTCGGCCTGGTCGTTCTCGGCGAGGAAGCGGTTGTACTGGTAGCCGTACACCTGGTCGACGCCGGTCCCCTCGTAGCCGGCCAGCCCGTCCGGCCTGCAGTCGCCGATGGACTGGCCGGTGTAGTTGAACCGCACCATCCCGAGGAACGTGCCGCCGTGGGTATGGACGTACTTCAGCAGCTTGGCGTTCTCCTCCTCGGTGAAGAATCCCGAGGCGTAGCCGTAGTAGGTGAGCAGGTTCCAGTAGCTGGAGTCCCGGCTCTCGGTGATCGAGTCGTACGGCCTGTCGCCGGACAGGAGCTCACGCGGCACGAAGAGCGAGCCGTCGGGCAGCTCCGCCTTCGACGCGTCGACCGCCGCGCGCAGCTTGCCGGTGAAGGCGTCGTACGGCCCGGCGTAGGCGTCCACCAGGTCCTGGCGGCCGATTCGCCGGAACACCTCGATCATGTCGCGCCAGCCCCACCAGGAGACGATCTGGGCGTGCGTCCAGTAGCCGGCGTCCCAGTTGTCCTCACAGCAGCGCTGCTTCTCCAGGATGCCGTTCGGGTCGGCGGCGGCCTGCCGCACGTAGTCGTCGAGGTAGCCGCGGAGCTTGTCGAGGTTGTGCTCGACGAACTTCCGGTCGCCGGTCAGCCGGTAGTAGCGCGCGGTGGCGAGGAGCTTGGCGCCCTGCTCCCAGTTCCGGTACATCACCGGGTAGGCGGGGCCGCCCTCCTTGGTCAGGTCGAGCAGGGTCTGCAGGTTGCCGCGGTAGTCCTCGGTGAAGCCGAACTCGCCGAGCGCCGAGATCGTGTCGACCATCTCGGGGACGTACTGCTGCTCGTAGAAGTTGCCGATGCTGTAGCGCCAGCCCATGGTGAGGTTCTGGATGAGCAGGTTGCGCAGGGCGTCGGTGGGGTACTGCTCGGGGATCGAGATCTTCGCGCCGCCGGCGAGCTTCCGCTTCCAGTAGTCCGCGACCTCGTCGCGTGCCTTGGCGTACCGGCCGGGGGCGAGGACGGAGGCGCCGTTGCCGCGCACCTTCGCCGGGTTGTTGATCACGGCCAGGGTGACCGTGCGCGGCCCCTTCGACAGGTCGAGGTCGTAGGTGAGATCGGCGCCGGAGAGCGCGGGCCGCCCGTCGGCGAGGAGATAGGTGCGGTCGCCCGCGGTGACCTTGCGCCCGTCCAGGGAGAGCGCGGGGCCGTCGGGATCCTTCACGTGGACGCGGAGCCTGGCGGCACGGGCCGAGCCGGAGCCGGTGGCGGTGATCTTCACGAGGCTGACGAGCGACGAGGTCTCCGGCACCCGCGTGGCGAACGACTCCTGGGTGTAGCTCACCCCGGCCGCGTCGCGGTAGTCCGTGCGCAGGACCGGGAGATATCCGTCGAGCAGCCGCGGGCCGGACAGCCGGCCGAGGTCGCTCCCGTAGCGTTCGCCGCCGTCGGCGCCGACGAAGAACCGGGCCTGCCAGAAGTCGCCGCAGCGCGCGTTGAACGCCTCGGAGTAGTCCTTGGTCCAGGGCGCGGCCTCGCACGGGGTGTGCCAGTCCGCGGTGATCCCGCTGCCGTCCGCGGTGTGCAGCGCGTAGTGGTTGTCCGTCGGCTCGGGCGGCGTCTGGGTCTCGGCGGTGTCCCCCTTGGGCAGGGTGAGCGGCAGGTAGTGGTAGCCGGTGTCGGAGACGCCCATGGCCCCGGTGTCCGGCTCTCCGGCCGCGACGCCGCCGGTCGCGATCGGCACCAGGTAGTCCTTGATGTTCTCGAAGGTCGGGCCCTCGGGCGTGGAGATGAGGTGTTCGCCCCACAGGTCGGTGCCCGAGCGCAGGGCCTCGCGTACGCCCTGGATGTACGGCTCACTGAGGTTCGGCCAGACCTGCTCGGCCGCGAGCGGCGGGGGCGGGGTCGCCGCCTGGTCCGCTCGCGCGGGCACGGCGAACACGCCCGTGCCGACCAGTGTCGCGATCATGCCTGCTAAGAGGCTTCTTCGGCCTTGCTGCATCAAGGTTCCTCCTCGACGTGCGTTCGGCGAGAGGCGATGGCGCGCGCTTCGTTGATCCGGTCCAGAGCCGCCAGCGGGCTCAGGCCGTAGTGGTAGAAATCCACGCGGTCCACGTGGAGTTCACGGGCGACGCCGAGTTTCCGGGCCAGGTTCTCGGCGGAGTCGCAGTCGGGGCTCATCGGGCGCAGTGCGACGCCGAGCCGGGCGGCGGGCCCGGCCTCGGCGCGGTACGCCGCGATCTCGTCGCGCACCCGCAGCGGGTCGCGGGCGTACGGAGTGGTCGTGATCGGGCAGGTGGCGGCGACGGCGGCGGGGTCCACGCCCAGCTCACGTGTCGCGGTGACGCCGAAGGGGCCGCCGGGGCGTCCGTCCGCCCAGCCGAGCATGCCGGCGGACAGGTCGATCAGCCGGAAGCCGGCGCCCGACCGGGCGGCGGCCGAGGCGAGCTCGGCGATCAGCGTCGTCGCCCGGGCGCATCGGGCCTCGAGGTAGCGTCCCAGCCCGGCGGCGGCCACGGCCCGGGCGGAGCGGTCCGGGGGAGCGGCGCCCGTGAGGCACGCCTCGACGTGTGCCCGCGCCGCGGCCAGCAGATCAGGGACGGGCACCCCCAGATCGGCCGCGGCCGTACGGCAGTGCGCGCAGAAGCACAGCCCGAGCAGCAGGGCGGCGGTCCGGTCCAGCGGGACAGAGCGGCGCTCGTGGCCGTGGCCGTGGTCGAACGGCAGCCAGTGCGGCGCCTCGGCGAGCACGGTCCCGACGGGGTAGCGGCAGACGTCCTCGGTGAGCGCCACCGCGTAGGCGCGGACCTCCGGATCGGCGGCGCACAGGACGTGCGGGTAGGCGTCGCCGAACAGGTTGCGCACCACACCGGGGCGTGCGCCGTCGTCCCCGTCGTCGTGCAGGTAGACGATCCACGCGTCCACCCCCGCCCCGTGGGCGCCGGCCCGGTCGCACAGCTCGCCGAGCAGGTCGCGGCCCAGCGCGAACGCGCTGCGCGCCGGGCGCAGCGCCGCCGGGTAGCGGTCCCACTCCGGCGCGAAACACACGCCGGCGCCGCCGTCCGCCACCGTGCGCAGGGGATTGTGCGGCAGGACGTCGCGGGCCGCGTGATAGGCGACGGCCGGCGCGATCCGGTCGACTCCGGCGCGCTCGCGCACGTTGCGCAGCACCGCGTCGATCCCCTCTCCGGCCAGGTCGAGCGGACCGCAGAAGATCGAGCTCTCCGGCGGTTCCCCGGCCACCGTGCTGGGCATCGGCTCCCCCTCACATGCGCACGGTGAGGCCGCCGTCGACGACCAGCGCGTGCCCGGTGACGTAGGAGGCGTCGTCCCCGGCCAGGAACGCCACGACCGCCGCGATCTCCTCGGGCCTGGCGAACCTGCCCAGGGGGATGCGTTCGGCGAAGGCGGCCCGGTCGGCCTCGCCCCAGCCGCCCTCCTCCCAGATCTCCGTCCAGGTGGAGCCGGGGCAGACCGCGTTGACCCGCACCCCGTGCCCGGCGAACTCCACGGCGAGGGTCTGGGTGGCCGACACCAGAGCCGCCTTGGACGCGTTGTAGTGCAGCATGTCCGGCTGGCCGCGCATCGCGTTGACCGAGGCCACGTTGACGATGGAGCCGCGACCGGCGGCGCACATCGCCCGGCCGGCCTCCCGGCTCAGGAACACGGCCGCCTCGACGTTGACGCGCAGCACCTCCCGCAGGTCGTCCGGGCGCAGCTCGCGCAGAGGGATGCGCGGCGCGATCGCGGCGTTGTTCACCAGCACGTCGTACGGCTCGGCCCGGCCGGCCAGCAGCCGGGCCATGGCCTCGTGGTCGGCGACGTCGGCGGCCAGGGCCTCGACCTCGCCGTGAGCGCCGAGACCGGCGACGACGGCGGCCAGCCGGTCGCCCTGGATGTCGCAGGCGGTCACCCGGGCGCCCTCGGCGGCCAGCCGGGCGGCGATCGCCCTGCCGATGCCGCGCGCCGCCCCGGTCACCAGGGCGGTGCGCCCGGCCAGCCGCTTGGCGCCCGTGCCGCCGGTCGGGGCGGCCGACCCGGTCGGGCCGGTCATGCGGGCGCCCCGCTCTCCCCGACCTCCGCCAGGGCGGCGTCTCGCCGGTCGCCCGGCTCGATGCCGAACAGCGCGGCGGCGTTGGCGCCGAGGATGCGCTCCTTGGCGGCGTGGTCCACCCGGGCGTACACGCAGCCGCCGAGCTGCAGCGGCGCGTTCATGAACGGCATGTCGCTCCCGAAGATCAGACGGTCGGGCCCGAGCTCGCCGACCAGATACTCCACCACGCCGTCCCAGGACAGGGGTCCGGTGAGGTCGAGGTGGATGTTCCGGCGTTCGGCGACCACGCCGACGACCCGGTCGAGGCCGTAGTCGAGCCCGGCGTGGCCGAGCAGCAGCGGGACCGTGGGATATTCGTCGGCCAGCGCCGCGAACACGCCCAGCGGGTCTCCCGCGAAGTAGCTGTGGGACAGCACGGGCACCCGGTGCTCGGCGGCGTACTCCCAGACCGGCCGGTAGGCGGGACCGTCGAGGGGGTAGTCGCCGTGCAGCTCGGGGTGGAGCTTGATGCCGCGGAAGGCCGGGTCGGCGAAGCAGCGCTCCAGCTCGCCGGCGACCTCCGACGAGTAGTTGGGGTTGATGCAGCAGTAACCGAGGACGCGGCCGGGATGCCGCGCCGCGGCGGCCATCACCTGGTCGTTGCCGAAGCGGTAGTCGGCGTAGATCCCGGCGTGCGCGGCCACCACGGCGACGTCGATGCCGAGCAGGTCCATCACGTGGACCATGCCGTCGATGTCGTTGTCGGGGATGTGGAAGTTGCGGAACGCGCCGAGGTGGCAGTGGGCGTCCACGACCAGCGGCCAGTCAGCTCGCATTGCCGATCGCCTCCTTCTCCTTCGCGCGGCCGGCCGTGCCCACGTCGGCGAGCAGCCGGGTGAGGGTGCCCGACGCGATCAGCTCGCGGTCGGCCGCGGGCAGGTCGGCCCGCTGGAGCTGGAGCAGCGCCCCGCCCATCGACCGCAGCGGATAACCCGATCCGAAGACCACCCGGTGCGCGCCGAACCGCCGGCACAGATCCTCGAGCCCCCCGTGCACGTTGAAGCCCGCCGACTGGATGTGCAGGTTGCCGAACCGCTTGAGCAGGGGATAGAGCGTCCGGTTGTTGCGGCCCTGGACGTCCATCAGGATCACCGGAAGGCCGGGATGGTTCTCCGCCAGGTCGTGGATCTCCCGCCACGGGGGCTCACCCCGCCGGAACAGGGTGAAGTCGACGGCGAGCGGCATGCGCACGCGTTCGAGGGCGGAGAGCAGTTCCCCCGAGCACCAGGGCGCGAGCGAGAACCGGTGCCCGGCCATGACGGACGACGGGAAGATCCGCGCCATCCGCACGCCCGCCCCGAGCAGCCCGGCGACGAGCGGCTCCGGCTCGGGCATCTCGCCGGTGTGCGGCGGCAGCACGACCCCGACCGGGCGCAGCCGGTCCCGTACGCCGTCCGGCGCCTCGGCCAGCTCGCGCAGCAGCAGCTCGTTGCCGACCTGCGGGGCGTACTCATGGGCGAGCGCGTGGTAGACGGCAGCGTCGTGGACGCCCACCCGGTCCATCTCAGCGACCAGGCCGGCCGCCGTCACCGCACGGGTGAGGTACGGCCGGTGTCCGGACGGACGGCCGATGAAGGTGTTGCAATCGAGATACCGCAAAGATCCTCTCTTCCGGCTCGCAGGGAATGAAAAGGTCGTCGGAGACGGCCGCCGGGAACGGACGTCAGGAACGGTCGATCCGGTAGGCGTCGAGCCGGTCGCGGTCGAGCTCGACGCCGAGCCCGGGACCGGTGGGCGGCAGCAGGAAGCCGTTCTCGATGGTCAGCGTGGTGCGTACGACGTCGTCGGCGTGGTAGAGGTGCCCGGCCACGTCGCTCGGCTGGTCGAGCCTCGGCGAGCTGAAGGCCAGATGGGCGGCGGCAGCGGTGCCGATGCCGAGCTCCGGCATGCTGCCCACGGCCACACCCGCACCGGCGGCCGCGCACAGGTCGGCGATCCGCCTGGCCCGGGTCGGCCCGCCCGCCTCGGGGACGTAGACGTTGACGATGTCGGCGGCACGCGCACGCAGGACCCGCCAGGCGTCGCCGACGGACCACACGCTCTCGTCGGCCATGATCGGAACCGTGGACCTGGCGCACAGCTCGGCCATGCCCTCGACGTCGTCGGCCGGCAGCGGCTGCTCGACCGACAGCACGTCGTACGGCTCCAGCCGCCCGATCAGCCGGAGCGCGTCCTTGACCAGCGGGCAGGCCATGTTGAGATCGACGCGGACGCCGATCCGGGGGCCGAACTCGGCGCGCAGCGCGGCGACGACCTCCACCAAGCGGTCGTGATCGGCGCCGCCCTTGGCCTTCAGCGTGCGGAAGCCCGCCCCCACCAGCCGGTGGGCCCGGTCGAGCACCTCGTCGAGCGGGGCGATCGGCAGCGACATCGACAGCGGCACCCGGTCGCGGGCGAGCCCGCCGAGCAGGTCGTACACCGGCCGGCCCGCGGCCTTGCCCGCGAGGTCGAGCAGCGCGGTCTCGACCGCGGCGACGGCGGTCAGGGAGTGCCTGCCGAAGGCCAGCGTCTCGGCTGCGGCCTCCTGGAACCGGGTCAGCGCGAACGGGTCGGTCCCGACGACCACGGGTGCGAGCGACCGGTCGACCAGGTCGCACAGCGCGGCGCCGTTGCCGTGCCAGATGAGCGAGATCTCGCCGAGCCCGATCGTGCCGTCGTCGGCCTCGGCGATGACGATGCCGTAGTCGGAGGTCGACTGGACCCCGAGCGCCGAGGTGAACGGCTCACGTAACGGCACCGAGACGGGTACGGCCTCCAGCCGCGTGACTTTCATGATGCTCATCCCTTGGTGGAACCGGCGAGGACGTCGGAGAAGAAGTAGCGCTGCAGCACCAGGAAGATCACCACGACGGGCAGGGAGGCGATCACCGCGATGGCCGCGATGTGGTGCCAGTTGGAGGTCAGCGTCGACATGAAGTACTGCAGCCCGACCGAGATCGTGAACTTGGCGTGGTCGCGCATGATGACCAGGGGCCAGAGGAACTCGCTCCAGGTGAGGGTGAAGACGAGGATCGCCGAGGTGGCCAGCGGCGCCTTGACCAGCGGCAGCATGACGCGGAAGAGGAGCCTGGCGGGGGAGCAGCCGTCGATGACGGCGGCCTCCTCCAGCTCGTCGGGCAGCCCGCCGAACGCTTCCCGCAGGATGTAGACCGACAGCCACAGGTTGATCGCGGCCGTCGGGATGATGATCCCGAGCAGGTTGTCGGTGAGGCCCATCTCCTTGGTCGCGACGAACAGCGGCAGCATGATCGCCGGGAAGGGGATCACCATCGTGCTGAGCCCGAGCAGGAACAGCAGCCGCCGCCCCCTGAAGCGGAACCGGCCCAGGGCGAAGCCGAGCAGCGCCGCGGCGGAGACGTTGAGCAGCACCGTGCCGGCCGACACGAGGAGGCTGTTCACGAAGTACTGCTGGACGTCGGCCTGGCCCCAGACGTAGGCGTAGTTGTCCAGGGTGGGGTCGGCCGGGATGAACTCGGGCGGCACGGCGAAGACGTCGCCCCGGTCCTTGAACGAGGTGGAGACCAGCCACAGCATCGGACCGACCGCCACCACCGACGCGATGCCCAGGATGGCGACGACGACCGTACGGGAGATCGGGCCGAACGCGCCGCGAGGTGCCGCTCTCATCGTGCCCCCTTCGCCAGGCGCAGCCCGAGCAGGACGAGGCCGAGGACGATGACGAGGAGCACCACCGCCATCGCGCTGCCGTACCCGAACTTGAAGAACGAGAAGGCCGACTCCCAGATGTAGTACGCGGTGTTCTTGCTGGCGTTCACCGGACCGCCTCCGGTCAGGACGTAGATCTCGTCGAAGGTGCGCATGGCCGCGACGAAGGCGATGACGGAGCTCAGCACGATCGAGCCGCGCAGCTGCGGCACGACGATGTTCGCGAACGTCCGTACGTGCCCGGCCCCGTCGATGGCGGCCGCCTCGAAGTGCTCGTCCGGCAGCGTGGACAGCCCGGCCAGGTAGATCAGCAGGTAGATGCCGAACGCCCGCCACACGATCACCCCGGCCACCGACCAGATCGCCCAGCCGGGATCGGAGAGCCAGGAGACCGGCTCGTCGACGATCCCCAGCGTGAGGAGGACGTGGTTGACCAGGCCGCCCTCGTCGAGCATCCACTTCCACGCCACCGAGGAGACGATGATCGGCACGACCACCGGCAGGTAGAGCACGGTGCGGAAGAACCGGCGGAACGGGATGCCGCGGTGGATCCAGTACGCCACCGGCAGCGGCAGGCAGACGAGCAGGACGGTCACCACCACCGTGATGAGCGCGGAGTTCAGCAGCGTCCGGTGGAAGACGGGGTCCGTCGCGAGCGTGGTGTACTGCCGCATCCCCACCCATGAGGCGGGGGTGAGGCCGTTGAAGTCGGTGAAGCTGTAGAGCAGGGTGTTGAGGGCGGGGTAGAGGACGAAACCGCCGATCAGCCCCACGGCGGGGACGGCGAGCAGCCATCCCCACCGCGAGTCCCTGACCGTGCGCCACGTCCGTCCCGGCCGCGCTCGACGGGCGGCGCGGCCACGCCGCGTCTCGAGTGCCGAGTCGTTCACAGGCCCACTCGCTCACTGGCCATTCGCGAGGATCCGATCCCACTCACGCGCCGCGTCCTGGAGCGCGGCCTCGGAGGTCTTGTCGCCGAGCAGCGCCGCCTGGAACTCGGTGCGCAGCGCGGCGAACAGCTCGGCCACGGCCGGATGCTTCGGCCAGTAGAACTTGACCTCCTGCTCGACGATCACCTTCGTCTCGGGAGTCGACTGGAAGTAGGGGTCCTCGGCGATGGACTCCACTCCGGGCAGCACCGGCGCCTGCTTGGCGAGTTCGAGCACGGTCGAGCTGAAGTAGCGGGCGAAGTCGAGCGCCTGCTTGGGGTTCTTGCTCGCCTTGGGGATGGCGAAGTGCTGGAGGAAGCCGTTGGCCGCGCCGCCGGCGCCCTCGGGGTGCACGGCGACCCGGAACTTCTTGAAGGTCTCGGCGTCGGTGTTGTCCTCGAGCCAGCGCAGGATCCACGGCCCGAGGAAGACCATCGCGGTCTTGCCCTGGGCGAGGACCTTGGCGCCGTCCATCACGCCGCCGTTGACCGACGTGCGGTCGATCCAGCCCTCCTTGACCCCGGTGGCGTACTGCTCCAGGTGGGCCACGGCCTCGGGGGTGGCGAAGGCGGCCTTCTTCCCGTCGGGGGACAGCAGGGGGGCGCCCGCCTGGCCGGCCAGGATGTCGGACGGGTTCCCCGCGTCGTCGAAGTCGTCCAGGGTCTGCACGAACCCCGAGGCGCCGGTCTTCTCGTGGATCTTCTTGGCGGCCGCGAAGACCTCGTCCCAGTTCGCCGGCGGCTTGTCGGGGTCGAGCCCGGCCTTGCCGAACAGCTCGGTGTTGTAGATCAGGGCGGAGACGCTGCCGTAGAACGGGATAGCGTACGGCTTGCCGTCGATCACGCCCGCGTCCCAGAGCCCCGGGTTGTACTCGGCGGCGATCGACGCGGTGTCGGGGGTCAGCTCGTCGAGTGAGTACACGGCGCCGGTGGCGGCGAACTTCGGCAGGATGAACGGCGTCATGTTGACGACGTCGGGGGTGGCTCCGCCGCTGATCGCGGCCAGCAGCTTGCTCTGGGTCTGCTCGAAGTCCGGGATGTCGACCCACTTGATCGTGGTGCCCGGGTTGTCCTGCTCGTAGCGGCTGATCGCCCCTTCGATGTACGGCGTGTAGCCCTCTTTGAGGTTGATCGTCCAGAACTCCAGGGAGACCGGACCGGATCCGGAAGCCGACCCCGGGGAGTCGGTCCCGCCGGAGGTTCCGCCGAAGACGCCGCACGCGCTGACCATGCCGGCGACGAGAATGAGGGAGCCTCCCCGGAGGAGGTTGCGACGTTGGATCGGCTCCACGCTCTGCTCCTTTCTCCCCGACGCTGTTCCGGGGAGGGGCAAGGATTTACGGCCATGTTCGGAAATGGTTCGTATTTGGTTCGCCCCAGTGTGCAGGCCGTCCGCGAGGCGCGTCAAGAGCCCGGATGCGGTCGGGTGCCGGACTGCTCGGCCGATCCGTTCAACCGGCGGTTGATGTCCAGGCGATAGAGGTTCTTCGGCCGGCCGCGCTTGGCCGGCTGGGCGAGACCGATCGGCAGGGCCAGGCCGTTCTCACGCAGGACGCGGATGATGCGCCGCCCGCTCGGCACGCTGACCCGCAGCGCCTGCCCGATCTCCTCGGCGCTCGCGCCCGCCCCGGCCAGCCTCCGCTCCAGGTCGGCCAGGCGTGAGAGGGTGGACACGCCGAGACCGGCCTGCCTGGCCAGCTCGCGCAGGCCGCGGTCGTCGGCCCGGTCGTCGGCCTTGTACGTGTAGCGCAGCGGGTCGGCCGCGACGCCGATCGGCCCGATCACCAGTCCGTCCTCGGTCATGAGGTAGCCCGCGTCGCCGCCCTCGGCCATCGCCCGGCGCACCGCCATCTCCGCGTGCCGCACCGAGTCGCGGACCGACTCGCCCACCCCGAATCCGACCGCCATGCGCACGCCGAGCCGGGTACGCGCCTCCTCGAGCAGCGGTACGGCCGTCCACGAGTTCGTGATCTCCTCGAGCAGTCCCTTGTGCGCGAAGACCAGCACGGACTGGTCGCCGCGCGGCTCGACCCAGGCCTCGCCGAACTCGGCGGCGTCGAAGAACATGCGCAGCGTGTTGACCTGTTCGACCCCCGCCTCGTAGAGGCCGGAGTCCTCGAGCAGGCGGTAGACCGCCGCGGCGAAGCGCAGGTTCGAATGCCGGGCCGACACCGCGCGCAGGACCACCTCGTTCATCGCCGAGCGGATCGAGGCCACGGTCGGCACCGCGCGGAACACCGGGACGTCCATGCTCTCCAGCAGTCGCGCGTAGACCCTGCTGCGTCCCGTCACCGCGTAATGGGTCTGGTGGCGCCGCCGCGTCTCGAGGTGGAACCGTACGATCTCCTCGACGTCCTGGCCGGGCGCGTACGGAAGCGCGCGCAGCGCCCTGACGGGCAGGCCGAGCTCGCGGGCGAGCTCCTCGACGACGTGCTCGTCGAAGGTGTCCACGCTCGCCGGGGCGAGCGCCAGCCCCTGCTCGCGGGCGCGGAGCAGGGCCAGCGCCAGGTCGATGGGCCCCTGGCGGGCCGCGGCGACCGGGAGGTCCTCCGGCAGCAGCGCGCGGCACCGGTCCAGCGGCATCGGCCCGGCGAAGAAGACGGCGTCCACGTCTTGGAGCACCGCGCGGACCACCGGTTCGATCTCCCCCTCGTCGTCGTAGCGCACCCACCGCGCCGCCACCCCCTGCAGGAGGGTCAGAGCCGCGTGGAAGACGCTCTCGCTGGCCGCCGGCACGACGATGCCGAGCCGGGTGCGCGGGGCGCGGGGAGGGACGGGCTGCATTCCGGGCATGTAAACAAAATAGTTCGTAACCGCAGCTCGTCGGGGCGCGACCACCGTTCGCAGGGCCGTCGGCTGCCGTCGGCCGGTCGCCGACGCTGGATTTTGTACGTAAATAGCTCGTAATATGCCTCCGACAGGACAGCGCCGGCGCCGCCGCGAACCATCCACCACTGGAGCCAGCATTGCGGTCTCACACCCTGAGTGCCCTCACCAGTTCCGATCTCGCTCGACTGTCACCGCAGGCGACCCTGGTCATCCCGATCGGCGCCACCGAGCAGCACGGCGGCGAACTGCCGGTCGGCACCGACGCGACGGTGAGCGAGCGGCTGGCGCTGCTGGCCGCCGCGGCGGCGCGCGCACCGGTCCTCGTGGCCCCCGTGCTCGCCTACGGCTCCTCCCATCACCACCTCCCGTTCGCCGGGACGCTCTCGTTGCGCGGCCGTACGCTGCTCGCCGTGCTCTGCGACCTGATCGACAGCGCGGCGCGCACGGGGTTCCGCAGGATCGTGGTCTTCAACGGCCACGGCGGAAACGACGACATCATCCGCCAGGCCGCGCGTGACGCCGTGCTCGACCACGACATCACGGTCGGGGCCGCGTCGTACTGGACCCTCGGCGGGGACCGGCTGGTCGAGCTGGCCGCCGAAGCGGGCATCCGGCACGTGCCCGGTCACGCCGGGGCCTTCGAGGCCGCACTGCTCCTCGGCCTGGACGTTCCCGTCGGCGCGTCCTCGCCGGCCTCCTCGCCCGCCGCCGGCGTGCAGCCCCCGGTCATCGCGGGAGGCTTCATCGCCCGGCACGACTGGGTCGCCCGCATGAACGGCGTCACGGATCCCGTCGCGCCGGCGACGCCCGAGGCGGGCAGGTCCCTGGTCGATCACCTCGTGGCCGAGTTCGCCGGTTTCCTCGACCGGTTCGCCGAGATCGCGCCCTGAGCCCGCCCCCCTTCCCCCGTGATCTTGCGAATTCTCGCAGGGAAGCCCCTTGGCCTGCGCAGATCACCTTCGTGATCTTGCAGTTTCTCGCAGGCGTACCGCCTGGCCTGCACCCAGGCGTTTGGTGATCTTGCAGTTGCGCCGCAATGCAAGATCGCGGACGGTGTTTTCGCTGTTCATCGGACATGCCTGCGAGAAACCGCAAGATCAGGAATGCGAAGTGCCTGCTCCTGGCGTCGACTGCGAGTATTCGCAAGATCACGGCCAGGGAGTGTGGGGTGTGTGGTGATCCCGGGCGTACGGCTGCTTCTGAAAGGTTTTCGGAAACGGGTGCCAGGATCTCGTGACCGACGATGTCTTATGCTGGCAGATAGCAGATCAGCCGAGTTAGAAGGATTTCGATCGAGATGGCGGGTAGGCGTTCACGTGCGGTGACCATAAGCGACGTGGCGTCTCTCGCCGGTGTGTCGATCGCGACCGCGTCCAAGGCGCTCAACGGCAAGGACGACGTGCGGGCCGAGACGCGGATGCGGGTGCTCGCCGCGGCAGAGCAGCTGTCCTTCCAGCCGAACGCGCTGGCCAGGGGCCTGCTGTCCGGTCAGACCCGCACGGTGGGGCTGCTGACCAGCGACAGCGTGGGCAGGTTCGGCATTCCGGTGCTGCTGGGGGCCGAGGACGCGTTCGGCGCCGGGGAGATGGCCGTGATGCTCTGCGACGCCAGAGGCGACTCCATTCGCGAGCAGCACCACATCAGGACCCTGCTGTCCAGGCGGGTGGACGGTCTCATCGTGGTGGGGGAGAGCACCGACCCCCGCCCGTCGATCAGCCGTGACCTGCCGATTCCGGTCGTGTACGCGTACGCGCCGTCCGACTGCTCCGACGACGTGTCGTTCGTGCCGGACGACGTGGACGGCGCCGGGCTCGCCACCCGCCACCTGCTCGCGATGGGCCGCCGCAGGATCGCCCACATCACCGGGCCGCTCGACTACAAGGCCGCGCGGGACAGGGCCGAGGGGCTGCGGGCCGCCCTGGCGGACGCCGGCCTCGCGCAGGTGGGCGAGACGCTCTCCGGCGCCTGGTCCCAGCGGTGGGGGCGGCACGCCGCCGAGATGCTGCTCATGGCCGAGCCGGAGATCGACGCCGTGGTCTGCGGCAGCGACCAGATCGCGGCCGGGTTCATCGAGGCGGCCAGGGAGCGGGGGCGCCGGGTGCCGGACGACGTCGCGGTCGTGGGGTACGACAACTGGGAGGTGCTCTCCACCGAGACCCGACCGGCGTTGACCACGGTCGACATGAATCTGGAGACGCTGGGCCGCACCGCCGCCCAGCACCTGTTCGCGGCCATCGACGGCAGGGCCACGCCCGGCGTGCACCGCATGCCCTGCAGACTCGTCATCCGCGACTCGACGGGACCGCGGAGCTCCCAGTGATCGGGGCTTTGGCCGTACCCGCACCTCCGGGACCGGCGGCGCCGGTCCCGGAGGCCTGGGTGGTCAGTAGCCGTAGCGGTTCTTCAGGTGGCGCCACCAGTCGCGCAGCATCCACTTGTCGAACTCGGTGATCTGGGCGGCGCTGCCCGCGTTCATGATGAAGCAGCAGACGCCCGTGGGGGTCCAGTCGTAGAAGTCGTCCAGGCCGAACCCGTGTCCTATCTCGTGCAGCAGGATGTGGATGTTCTCGCTGTCGAGCGCGTTCACGTAGTATTCGCTGCCGATCCGCTGTCCCCAGTCGCCGCCGGCTCCGCCGCTCATCCCGGCGGTGAGCCACAGCGACATGTCGTAATGACGGGCCACGCCGCCCGGGCAGCCGGAGTAGTCACCGTCCTGGTGGAAGAACCGGCCGCACGGCGGTGCGCACTGCGGGGCGTTCTCCCTGATGTCGTTGACGTAGATGTCGACGGAGTCGTCCGTCCACTCCAGTTGGGCGCGGTCGCGTACGGCCCAGCCGACGACCTTCACGTTCACGTCGGGGTACGGCCAGCCGTTCCATCCTTCGAGCTGGTCGACCCACTTGTCGAACTGGCGGGCCAGGTTGGCGTGGATGCGGTCGCGCAGCGCGGCGGACACCCTGGCGCCCGAGTCCCAGCGTACGCAGTAGTTGATGTCGCCCTTCCCCGCCATGATCTGGTCCCAGATGTAGTTCCTGAACCGGTACAGGTCGGGGTAGGTCGACTCGACGTGCTGCCACACCTGGTTCAGCGGGGCGACCAGGTTGCTCGGCGGGTTCCAGGCGTTCCCGCCGGGTGACGGGGTGGGGGTCGGCGTGCGCGTGGGCGTCGGTGTGGGCGTCGGGGTTCCGGGGGAGCCGGTGCAGGCCACGCCGTTGAGGGAGAAGGCGGCCGGCGCCGGGTTGGCGCCGCTCCAGGAGGCGTTGAACCCGAACGAGGTGCTGCCGCCGGAGGGGATCGCCGCGTTGTGGCCGGCGTCGGAGACCGTCACCGAGGAGCCGCTCTGGGCATGCGTTCCGTTCCAGGTCTGGCTGATCCGCTGGCCGGCGTCGAAGGACCACGCCAGCCGCCAGCCGTTCACCGCGTCGCCGAGGTTGTCGATCCTGACGTCGGCCGTGAAGCCGCCGCCCCACTGGGCGGTGACGGCGTAGGCGACGCGGCAGGCGACGGCCGCCTGCGCGCTCGTGGCGTTCGCCAGACCGGTCCCGGTCACGGCCAGGAGCGGCAGCGTGATGATCGCGACCAGCCGGCAGAACCTCCGCCAGGTGGGCTCGGAGGCGGTGGGCGGTGGGGGAGCGGGGGTGCGGGCTCGCCATGGGGGGCGCATTCGTCTCTCCTTCGTGTTGTACGCCTCGGGCCCCCGGCCGAGTGCGAGATCACGTGGCACGCTCGCCCTTCCACCGGGGGCGCGGCATCGCCATCGCTGGACCGGCGTTGCCGCGAAGGGGTGAGCCGCCGCCTGACCTCGGCGCTCGTCGTGTGTCTGTGGAAGGCCTCCTTTCCGCGACCGGCGCATGAAACCTTTTCGAAAGTATCGGCCGCGATGCTGCCGAAGATAGTGGCCTGCTCCTGACGGGGCAAGATACTTCGACGACATGGCGGGAGAAATAGGTGAGAGACCATCCGAAAACCTTTTTATCGGATCGCATCTGGGGGGTGGACGGCGACGTACCGCCGCGGTGAGAGGACCCTCCGGCGTCGTCGCGGTCTGACGGCCGCCGGCTCTGAGTGGATGTCGGCGGAAGGTGAGCGATAACTCACTCCGCCCGATGCCGTTGATTCGTCTTTGCCCAGCTCACCGAGGATCGCCGGAGCGGCATGTTTCGGTTTGGCGACGACCGTTGACCTTCGACGTGTTATCGGTAACACTTCCGTACGCAACCGTGGGGGTGCCGCCGGATCCGCGGGCCGCCTCCGACCCGCGGGCTCGTCGCCTCCGCCGTCTCCGTCACCGCATAGGAGTGGGAACGTGAGCACTGATATCACCGTCAGGCACTCGCCGAGGGCGCCCGCCGGTCGTCCTCGGCGACGTCGGCGGACGGGCCTGCCCCGGAGGGTCCGAGAGATCGTCGATGCCTACATCCTGCTGGCCCCGAGCCTGATCGGGTTCGTCCTCTTCCTGGTCGCACCGATCTTCGGGGTGCTGGCGCTCAGCCTCTTCGACTGGAACCTGATGGGCGATCCGGCGTTCGTCGGCCTCGGCAACTACCGGGAGCTGGCCGCCGATGCCGAGGCCTGGCGATCCGTGTGGAACACCGTCTACTACGTGCTGCTCAACATCCCCGTGCAGACCGTGCTCGCCCTGCTGCTCGCGCTCGCGCTGAACCGCCGGATGCGCGGCGGCAAGGTCCTGCGGGTGCTGTACGTGCTGCCCTGGATGGCGATGCCGGTGGCCCTCGGCATCATCTGGTCCTGGATCTTCGACCCGAAGTACGGTGCGGTCAACCGGCTGCTCGGCGGGATCGGGATCGACGGCCCCCAGTGGCTGTCGGATCCGGCCTGGGCGATGCCCGTACTGGCGTCGGTGAACATCTGGCAGTACACCGGCTACACGATGCTGATCCTGCTGGCCGGGCTCCAGGCGATCCCCCGGCAGATCAACGAGGCGGCCGAGATCGACGGCGCCGGGCCGGTCGAGCGCTTCTTCAGGGTCACGCTGCCGCTGCTGCGGCCGTCGATGTTCTTCGTGCTGGTCACCAACACGATCGGATCGTTCCAGATGTTCGACACCGTCTTCGTGATGACCCAGGGCGGGCCGGGCGGGGCGACCGACACCATGAACTTCCACATCTACCAGCAGGCGTTCCAGCTCTTCCGGACCGGCTACGCCTCGGCGCTCGCGATGGTGCTGTTCGGGCTGATCCTGCTGGTGACCCTCGGACAGTTCCTCTATTTCCGCAAGCGGACCGTCTACGACTTCTCCTGATGCCGAACAACCTGAAGGCCACGATGAAGAGGATCGCGCTGTATCCGGTGCTGCTCGCGGGGGCGGCGATCTCGCTCGCGCCGTACCTGATGACGTTGAACTCGGCGCTGAAGCCGCCGAAGGACGTGCTCACCACCCAGGCATGGGTGCCCGCCGATCCGGTCACCTTCCAGAACTTCGCCGAAGTCTGGTCTGAGTACGACATGTCAGGCTTTCTGCTGCACACCGTGGTGTACGCGGGCCTGGTGACGCTCGGACAGTTCGTCTTCGGCACGATGGCCGCGTACGCCTTCGGCCGGCTGGAGTTCCCGGGCCGGGACGCGCTGTTCTGGGGTTACCTGGCCACGATGATGGTGCCGCAGATCGTCACGCTGGTCCCGCTCTTCCTGATCATGCGGGAGTTCGGGATGATCGACACCTATCTGGGGCTGATCCTGCCGACCGCGTTCGGCACGCCGTACGGAATCTTCCTGGTCCGGCAGTATTTCCGTACCATCCCGCGCGACCTGGAGTCGGCCGCGCAGATCGACGGGGCGAGCACCTGGGCGGTGCTGCTCAAGATCATATTGCCGCTCAGCAGGCCGATCCTGGCCACCCTCGCCACCGTCACCTTCATTCAGACCTGGAACACGCTGCTCTGGCCCCTGATCATCACCAACAGCGACTACACGAGGGTCGTGACCCTCGGGATCTCGGCGCTGAAGGGTCAGTACACCTCGCAGTACCACATCGTGCTGGCCGCCGCCGCGCTCGCGCTGCTGCCGCTGATCGCGGTGTTCCTGCTGTTCCAGCGCCATATCGTCCGGTCGATCGCCCTTACCGGACTCAAGTGAAACCCCCCGAGAGACAGGGCATTTCCACATGGTAAGAATCACGACAATACTCGCGGCGGTCGTCGTCCTCGCCCTCGCCACGGCATGCGGTTCAGGCTCGGACGACTCCGGCTCGGCGTCGGACTCCGGGCCCGGCGGCACGGTCACCCTCCGCTACGCGATGTGGGACGAGGTGCAGAAGCCGCCGATCGAGAAGTCGCTCGCCGAGTTCACCCGGCGCCACCCGAACATCAAGGTGACGATCGAGCTCAACAACTGGAACGACTACTGGAGCAAGCTGCAGACCCAGATCGCCGGCCGAACGGGACCGGACGTGTTCTGGAACCACGTCGCCTACTTCCCCCAGTTCAGTCAGCAGGGCGTGCTCACCGACATCGGGCCGCGCATCGAGGCCGACAAGATCGACATGTCGATCTACGACCCCAAGCTCGTCGAGGGCTGGCAGGTGGGGGAGAAGACGTACGGCCTGCCCAAGGACTGGGACACCATCGCCCTCGTCTACAGCACCGCGGCGCTGAAGGAAGCCGGCCTGACCCCGGCCGACCTCGAGGACCTCACCTGGAACCCGGATGACGGCGGCACCTTCGTCGAGGTGCTGCGGAAGCTGACCGTCGACGAGAACGGCAGGCACCCCGGCGAGGCCGGGTTCGACGAGAAGAAGATCAAGCGGTACGGCATCGCCCTGCAGGCCCCGACCGGTCAGCAGGACTGGTGGAACTTCGCCCTGCAGAACGGCTGCCGGCTCCAGGACCACCCGTGGGGCAGGTGGACCATCGACCAGCCCTCCTGCGTCCAGGCCATTCAGTTCGTCCAGGACCTGCGGCTGAAGTATCACGTCGCGGTCCCGGCCGCGGTCACCAACCCGCCCAACGGCCCCAGTCTCGACCAGGTGGTCGGCCGGGGCGACGCCGCGACCGCCATGGACGGAAGCTGGATGCTGCGGGCGTACAACACCGCGCTGCCGGACGGCGGCTTCGGCGTCGCCGACCTGCCGGCCGGGCCGGTCGGCAAGGGCAGCGTCTACAACGGCCTGTCCGAGGCGATCTACGCGGGGACCGAGCACCCCGAGGAGGCGTGGGAGCTGGTGAAGTGGCTGACCTCCCCGGACTCTCAGAAGATCGTCGCCGAGGCCGGCTCGGTCTGGCCGGGCATTCCGAGCCTGAACGACGTCTTCGTCCAGGCATGGCAGGCCAAGGGCGTCGACGTCACCGGCTTCAAGAAGGCCGCCGAGGGCACGACCATGGGCTATCCCCTCACGCCGTCGTCGGCCACCTACAACGTGAAGGCGCTCGACATCTTCAACCAGGTGTGGCTCGGCCGGATGTCGGCCCAGGACGCCGCCACGAAGATCAACAAAGAGTCCAACGACGCGATCAAGTAAACTCGGCAACATGGGGGTTACCGGTCACATGCAAGGTCAGGGTGATCAGTCGGGCCGGGTCCGGTCCGCGAGCATCTGGGATGTCGCCCGTGTGGCCGGTGTCTCCCAGCAGACCGTCTCACGCGTCATCAACGGCAAGGCCAGGGTGAGCGGGGCGACCCGCGCCAAGGTCCTCGACGCGATCGCCGAGCTGGGCTACCGGCCCAACCGGCTCGCGCAGGCCCTCGCGGGCGGCCCCGTCCGCTCGGTCACCGTGCTGACCTCCGACACCGCCCTGTACGGTGCGGCCGCCACGCTGCGCGGGATGGAGGAGGCGGCCAGAGGAGCGGGCTTCTCGGTCGGGATCAGCGTGCTCGAAAGCGGCTCGAGCATGACCGACGTGGTGAGCCGGCTCAACCGGCCGGGAGAGGCGGTCATGGTGATCGCCTTCGACGAGCCCGGGCTCCGGGCCCTGCATGCCCTGCCCGCCGACGTGGCCGTGACCGCCGCGGTCGAGCACCATCCCGAGTCGGAGGGAGACCGCCGGTGGCAGGTGTGGCTCGACGACCGTGCCGCGGCCGCGCAGGCCACCCGATATCTCCTCGGCCTCGGCCACCGGACCGTCCACTACCTCGCCATCCCCTCCTCCACCAGCACGATCGGCCAGCGCACCCGGGGCTGGCTGGACGCGCTGGAAGGTGCGGGCAGGCCGGCCCCAGAACCGCTGCAGGGCGGCTGGAGCCCGCGCTCCGGTTACCTGGCGACCCGCGGCCTGCTGGAGGACCGGTCGGTGACCGCCGTTCTGTGCGGCAACGACGACCTCGCCCTCGGCGTCATGCGCGCGGCGCGGGAGGCGGGGCGGGACATCCCCGGCGATCTCAGCGTGATCGGCTTCGACGACTCGCCCGCCTCGGCGTACCTCAACCCCTCCCTCACCACCGTCCGCCTGGACTTCGAAGGGCTCGGCAGGGCGTGTTTCGGCCTGCTGCACCGGAAGCTGGAGCCGGAGGCGGACGCGCCGGTCCCCGTGTGGGACGAGCCCGCACTCATCCTGAGAGAGAGCAGCGGTCCGCTGTCGCGAAACGCGTGACCTCTTGAGTGACTTTCTTTCCTGATTGTTCCGCTTCGAGCGCGATCAGGCCGCGTCGGCGTGTCCGCGTGGCCTGCCGCATCCCCCGAAAGGTCGTAATGATCGTCCATGACCCCTCGCGCCGGCTGTGGGTCCTGTCCGGGCCGGCGTCCTCCTATGTCCTGCATCTGGACGCGGAGGACCGGCTGCACGCCCTCCACTGGGGGCCGCGGCTGACCCTGGAGCAGGCCCGCACTCTGCTGGATCGGCCGAGACCCGCCCACCGGGGATTCGAGGACCCCGCCGACGGGGTCCTCGACCTGTCCGCCGCGGGGGCGATGCGGTTCGGGGTCGCCGGGCTCCAGGTGCGCTTCGCCGACGGCACCCGTGACCTGGAGCTGGTCTTCACGGGCGAGAGCCGTACCGACGACGGGCTCGTCCTGGAGTTCGCCGACCGGCACTATCCGCTGACCGTGGCGTGCCACTACCGCCGGTACGGCGACAGCGATGTGATCGAGCGCCACCTGGTGCTGCGCAACGGCGGAGATCCGGTCACCGTGGTGCGCGCGGACTCGGCCACGTGGGTGCTGCCGCGGTCGGCCGGATACCGGCTCAGCGGCGTACGCGGGCAGTGGAGCGCGGAGACCCGGCTGCACCGGGCCGAGCTTCCGTACGGGGAGACCATGCTGACCAGCCGCCGCGGGGTCACCGGTCACCAGGCCAATCCCTGGGCGATGATCGACGACGGCGGCGCCACCGAGGACCACGGGGTGGTCTACTCCTGCGCGCTGGCCTGGAGCGGCAGCTGGCGGCTGACCGTGCAGCGGCTGCCCACCGAGCGGGTGACGATGTCGGCCGGGTTCGGCCACGACCCGGTGACCTGGGAGCTGGGCGCCGGAGAAGAGCTGGTCACCCCGGTCTGCGCCGGGCTCTACTGCGAGGGCGGGTTCGGCGCGACCAGCCGGGCCTGGCACGACTACCAGCTCCGGCACGTGCTGCCGCACCCGGGCGAGACGCGGCCGGTGCTGTACAACTCCTGGGAGGCCACGGGCTTCGACGTCTCGCTGGACGGGCAGATCCGGCTCGCCGAGCTGGCCGCGCGGATGGGCGTCGAACTGTTCGTGACGGACGACGGCTGGTTCGGCGCCCGCACCCACGACGCCGCCGGGCTCGGCGACTGGTACCCCAACCCGCGGCGCTTCCCGGACGGGCTGGGGCCGTTGATCGACCGGGTGCACGAGCTGGGCATGCGGTTCGGCCTGTGGGTCGAGCCCGAGATGGTCAACCCCGACAGCGACCTCTACCGCGCCCACCCCGACTGGGTGATCCACCGGCCGCACCGGCGCCGCACCCGGCACCGCAACCAACTCGTGCTGAACCTGAGCAGGCCCGAGGTGGCCGACTGGCTGTACCGCACTCTGGACGAGTTGCTCGCCAAGAACGACATCGACTTCCTCAAGTGGGACATGAACCGCCCCTTCACCGAGGCCGGCCCGGACGAGCGGCTGTGGCTCGACCACGTCCGGACCCTGTACGACGTGCTCGACCGGCTGCGGGCCGCCCACCCTCGTGTGCGCATCGAGTCGTGCAGCAGCGGTGGCGGCCGGGTCGACCTGGGCATCCTGCGACGTACCGACCAGGTGTGGACCTCCGACAACACCGACGCCCTCGACCGGCTGGAGATCCAGCACGGCTTCTCCCAGCTCTACCCGGCGCGCGTGATGGGCGCCTGGGTGACCGACAGCCCCAACCCCTACACCGGACGGGAGGTCCCGCTCGACTTCCGCTTCCACGTCGCGATGGCCGGGGTGCTCGCCATCGGGGGCGCTCTGACCGAGTGGAGCGAAGCGGAGCTGGAACGGGCCGCCGAACTGGTCGCCGAATACAAGCGGATCCGCCCGCTGGTCCAGCACGGCCGGCAGTACCGCCTGCTGCCGCCGGACGGCGAGCTGTCGGCCGTGCAGTACCTCGCCCGGGACGGCGGGCAGCTCGTGGTCCTCGTCTTCCGGCGTGCCCGCCGGTTCGGCCACGCCGACGCCGGCATCCCGCTGCGCGGCCTGGACGCCCAGGCCCGCTATCGCGACCGGGCCACCGGCCGGATCCATCACGGCGCGGTCCTGCTCACCCACGGCCTGTTCGCGGACCTGGCCCCCGGCGACTACGCCGGCGCCCTGGTCCACCTGGTCCGTGAGCAACCCTGACGACGGGTGCGGCCGCCGGCGCCCCGAACGCCGGCGGCCGTCGCGGCCTACCGGGGCGTCAGCGTGAGCCGGTAGGCGCCGGAGGGGTCCTCGCCGGTGATCGGGATCGTGACGCCGCCGTTGGTGACGGGGTAGGCGGTCGACCAGAGCCGGGTCGCCGCCGACACGTTCGTCGTGCGTCCCGAGCCCGGGACGTACTCCAGCGTGGCGGTGACGGAGGAGCCCAGGCCGCCGATCCCGTCGACCCGGATCGTGTTGTTGCCGGACGCGCCGCCGAAGACGAGGCTGAACGCGCGTGCGCCGGCGTCGTAGGCGGCCACGCCGTCGTTGTTGTTCGTGGTCGGCGTCACCTTGACGATGTCGCCGGTCTGATCGCCGTACCACTTGTACATCCAGTACGACGCGGTCGGCCGGCCGTTGTACAGCAGGCCGTTGAGTGTGCCGGCCTCGTACCAGAACGCCCGCTGCGCGTCGCGCACGCCCGCGCGCTCGAACTGCGCCACGTAGTGGTTCGCGCTGCTGGGCACGTCGATCTCGCCGGTCGAGGCGTACTCGTTGATCGAGATGGGCCGCGGGGAGATGCCGAGCTCACGCTCAAGATTCCGGTAGGCCTGGACGTTGCCGACGACCTGCCGCCAGCCGCTGAGCTCGTGCCACGACACCACCTCCGGCACCGTGTTCGTGGCCTTGGCGTTGGTCAGGAAGGACCGCATCCGGTTGACGTCCCAGTACGAGTAGCTCGGGCCCATGATGGCCGTGTTCGGCTCGCTCTGCCGGATCCGCCGGTAGGTGCGCACCCAGCCCTCGTTGAAGGAGACCCCCGACGCCGAGGGCCAGGTCCAGTCCGGCTCGTTCCACGGTTCCCAGGAGTCGATGTTGGTCACGCCCGCCGACTTCGCCGCCGCGATCATCTTGTCGATCCGGCTGTACCAGTCGTTCCAGTTCGTCCAGTGGTACGGAAACCCGTCGAAGCTGTCGGCCATGTCGACCGTGATCACCGCGCCGATCGCAGCGGCGTTCCGCCAGATGTCCAGGGTGTCGCCGATCGGGTTCGGGTAGCCGTTCGGCCGGTGCTCGTGCAGCGGCGGCGGCTGCCGGAGCTGCTTCAGCTTCAGCGGCTGCATCATCGACACCGGCGGGGTGTTCGCGTCGGCCAGGCCGTACAGCATGCCCGACCCGACCCGGCTGACCGGTCGCACGACGCTGCTCGCGTCGACCACGAGGGTGCTGCCGCCCCCTCCGGTGGTGCCGGTCCACCGCTGGTTGCTCTGCCCGTTGCAGGTCCACAGGATGACCGGGGTGCCGTTGGCGGTGTTCGCGTGGTCGACGTCGAGGCACAGGCCGGACTGGACGCCCTTGATGGAGCCGTCGGAGTTCCGCTGCCACTTCTGGTTGGCCTGGCCGTTGCACGACCAGATGATCACCTGGGTGCCCGGTGAGGTCTGGTTGTTGTAGGCGTCCACGCACCGGGTGCCGTTCATCGTCCGCAGCTCACCGGCCGAGGTGAACTCGAACGCCTGGTTGGGCTGCCCGTTGCAGTCCCAGATGTTCAGGGCGGTGCCCGGCGTGTCGACGTTGCCCGCGACGTCCAGGCAGCGGCCGGAAGCGGCGCTGACCAGGGGTTCCGGTGCCGCTGACGCCGGCGGCGCCACCACCCAGGCGAAGGCGGTGACGATCGCGGTGAGGAGGCCGGCGGCGGCGACGGCCGGGGATCGCATGCGGCGGCCTGCCGCGGGGGCGGATGAACGGGCGGGTGATCGGTGCACTGTCTCTTCTCCTCGGGTTGGGGCGCGGCGGGGGAGGCCGCACTGGGTGGCGGCGGCGGAGACGCGGACGGCAACTTCGGTGTTATCGATAACATATGGATTTAGAAGCTCCGCTGTCGCCTGTCAAGACCCGACCGTCCGTCGGGGCGTCGCCCGGGAGTGGGTGAGGGGGGCCGGCGAAAGCGGACGTCCTCCCCTGGACCTCCGGTTTCATCTGTTCAGAGGCCTGTTCAGGGGCATGCCGGAGTCCGGTGGACAGTCCCGCTCGCCCGCCGGCCCCACCGGCGCTGTGGTGAATGTTCACGACCGCTCGGCGTCCAGAACGCATTGACGGGGGCATGTGAGAGCGGTAACACTTGGGCGTGCCGACCGGTGACCTAGGCGAGGCTGCGGCGCAGGTTGGTCCGGTAGGAGTAGTGCTCGGGCAGGAAGTGGCTGATGGCCAGCTCCACCGGCCGCTCATCGGTGTCGAAGTAGAGCCGGTCGGCACGCAGCAGGGGATGACCGGTCGGGCAGCCGAGCCGCCGGGCGATCGACGGGTCGGCGAGGGCGACGGTGATGCTCTGGTCCGCCTGCGCGATGGGCGCCTCCAGCCGGGTGTCGAGCAGCCCGATGACGGTCACGTCGCTGGTCGCCCCCTCGGTCCCGAGCTCCGGTACGGACGTCAGCTTCACGCCGATCTCCGGCGGGAGGAACACGGTGGTCAGGCAGAACGGCGTCGCGTCGTGCAGCCGGAGGAACGTGAGAGCGTAGACCGCGTCGCCGGACAGCCGCAGCCGGCCCGCCGCGTCCACGTCGACCCGCCGGTGCAGCGGCACGACGATGCTCATCCGCGTGTCGACGGACAGGCCCATGAGGTCCTCGACCGAGCCGAACTGCCGGATGTAGGCGCCGTTCCGCGAGGTGGCGAACGTCCCACGCCCCGGAACGCGGTAGACCATGCCCTCCGCGACGAGTTCCTGGAAGGCGCGCCGCACCGTCTGGCGGCTCACCCCGTGCAGCTCGGCGAGCTCGGCCTCGGTCGGCAGGCGCCGTCCGTCCGCGTAGCGGCCCTGCAGGATCTGGTTGCGTACCTCCCGGGCGAGCACGGCATAGCCGCTCTCCCGGCGACCGGCGCTCGCAACCATGCCCACCTCGGTTTCCACGCACGCGGTGCGGCACCCTCCGCTCGGAAGGAAGGGTGACGGTGAAGGTCCTTCCATCGCCGCCACTGCGGACGAGTCTCCGTCAAGCCTATCCGGCCCGCACCCCCCCAACCCACCCCGTGATCTTGCGAATTCTCGCAAGGAACCGGTCGGCTGCGAGTCTTCGCAAGATCACGGCATGGGAGGGGGGAGGGGGTTCAGGCGAGTACGGCGATGTAGCGCCAGTCGAGGACGTCGGTGGCGGCGTGCCCCGGGCGGCTCGCCCGGACCCGGGACCGCAGGTGGGCGAGCCCGCCCTCGGCGAGCGGCTCGAGCCGTTCCACCTCGATCGTGCTGGTCAGCGTGTCGCCCTCGCGGACCGGGCCGAGGTGGTCGCAGCCGTGCCAGCCGGCGACCGTGACGATGTCCGGCAGGGCGCGTACGGCCTGGTGCAGCGCGATGCCGATGGTGTGACCGCCGTACACGAGACGTTCCGCCCCGCTCGCGGACGCGTCGTGGTGCACCTTGGCCACGTTCAGGGTCAGCCGGGCCAGCTCGGGCGCCGAGGAGACGACGTCGCCGCCCGCCACGTCGAAGACGGTCCCCGCGGTCAGATCGGCGAAGTGCGGGCCCGGCCGCTGCGCGCGGTAGGCGGGCAGGTCCCAGCGCGAGATCATCGTACGGAGTTCCTCGTGCGACGGAGGCGACGCCCCGGCCCCCGACAGGTCGTCGGCGTGGCCGGTGTCCACCTCGGCGTCGCGCAGCGGCAGCATCGCGCAGCGCCGGAAATCGAGGACCGGCCGGCCGTGCTGATCCACCGTGCCGATCTGCAGCTCGGCCAGCCCGGTCGGGGCCCGGCCGGGCCGGCGTGAGTTCTGCCGCAGCCCGACGACCTCGGTGACCGTGCTCAGGGTGTCGCCGAGCAGGGGCGCCCGGCGGAACACGACGCCTCGATAGAAGAGGTTCGCGACCACGGTGTGCGTCGCGAGGGTCGACTGCCCGATGGCCACGTCCCAGACCAGGTTCGGCGCGGCGAGACCGCCGGGGCCGCCGAGGCTCTCGGGGTCGCCGATCACCCGGCGGGACAGGCCGTGGTCCAGCACCAGGGGCAGCCGGCATCCGACGATCGCCTGATGCGCGGTCGCCAGGCCTTCGGTGAGCGTCACGGCGGGAGCGCCCTCGAACCGCTGACCGACGTGGAGGTCCTCGAAGTAGGGGCCGTCCACCGGCACGCGGTGTGGCTCGGCGGGGTTCATCGCGTCCTCCAGCGGCGATCCGGACTCGGAGAAAATGTACGGCCAAACTCTCACGCCCGGCACCTCATGGTCAACCGCCTCCCCATTGACAGCGGCCATCTCGACCGTGAATATGGCCGTACAAATCGAGGAGAGGGTGTGCGGATGGTCTTCGCTCCCGGAACCGCTCCGCTGCCGGGCAGGCCGCTGGCCGGTCTGCGGGTCGTCGAGGTCTCGACGTTCGTCGCCGCGCCGCTCGGCGGCATGACCCTGGCGCAGCTCGGTGCCGACGTGGTGCGGGTCGATCCGCTCGGCGGGGCGCCCGACCACTCCCGGTGGCCGCTGGCGCCCTCGGGGGTGAGCCTGTACTGGGCCGGGCTGAACAAGGCGAAACGCTCGTTCTGCGTCGATCTGCGCTCGGACGAGGGCCGGGAACTCGTCACCCGCCTGATCACCGAGTCCGGCCCGGGCGGCGGCATCGTGCTGACCAACTCGGCGGGGTCGTGGCCGGCGTTCGAGGCGCTCGCGGAGCGGCGGCCCGATGTGATCCATCTGCGCATCCAGGGCCACCACGACGGCGCCCCGGCGGTCGACTACACCGTCAACGCGGAGATCGGATTCCCGATGGTGACCGGCCCGGAGGGGCACGCCGACCCGGTCAACCACGTCCTGCCCGCCTGGGACGTGGCGTGCGGACTGTACGCGGCGATCGGCATCCTCGGCGCAGAGCGTGCCCGCCGGACCACCGGCAGGGGACAGTCGATGACGGTGGCGCTGCACGACGTGGCCCTCGCCACCGCGGCCAATCTCGGCTTCCTCGCCGAGGCCGAGGTCGCCGGCGTCGACCGGCCCCGCATCGGCAACCACCTGTACGGCGGCTTCGCCCGCGACTTCGCCACCCGTGACGGCAGGCGGGTGATGGTGGTGGCGCTGACCTCCCGGCACTGGCGGGACCTCGTCGCGGTGGCCGGGCTCACCGAGGCCGTCGCCGCGCTCGAATCCGCCCTCGGAGCGGACTTCTCCACCGAGGGCGACCGCTTCACCTACCGCGAGGCGCTGGCCGCGCTGCTCGGCAGGTGGTTCGCCGATCACGACCTCGCGTGGCTCCGGGACCGGCTGCGCGGCACGTCCGTGCTGTGGTCGACCTATCGCACGTTCGCCGAACTCGTCCGCGAGCAGGCCGGCGAGCTGCGCGCCAACCCGATGATGGACGTCGTCGAGCATCCCGGCATCGGGAGGCATCTCGCGCCGGGCTCTCCCATCACCCTGCGGGGAGCCGAGCGGCGCGACGTCGTACGGGCTCCGGTGCTCGGCGAGCACAACGACGAGATCCTCCGTGACCTCGGTCTGCGTGACGACGAGATCGGGGACCTGTACGAGCGCAGGATCGTGTCCGCACCGCGATAGGACCGGCCCGGCCGCAGATCTCGACCCGCCCTCCCGCCGCCGCGAGCTCTGCCCGATCAGCAGGCGGGAAGGCCGCATGAGAAGGGAATCGACCGATGGGCAGGCTCGCGCAGACTCCGGGACTCACCGACGTCCAGCAGGAGATCGTTCAGACCGTCAGGGAGTTCGTCGACAAGGAGATCCTTCCGGAGGCGGGGCGCCTCGAGCACGCCGACGAGTACCCGCAGGCGATCGTCGACGGGATGCGGCAGATGGGGCTGTTCGGGCTGACCATTCCGGAGGAGTACGGCGGTCTCGGCGAGTCGCTGCTGACCTACGCACTGGTGGTGGAGGAGATCTCGCGGGGCTGGATGAGCGTGTCGGGGATCATCAACACCCACTTCATCGTCGCCTACATGCTGATCCAGCATGGGACGGAGGAGCAGAAACGGCGCTATCTGCCGCGGATGGCCACGGGCGAGGTCCGCGGGGCGTTCTCGATGTCGGAGCCCGGCTGCGGGTCCGACGTGTCCGCCATCACCACCAGGGCCGTGCGCGAGGGCGACGAGTACGTCATCGACGGCCAGAAGATGTGGCTCACCAACGGCGGCTCGGCGAACCTGGTCGCGGTGCTGGTGAAGACCGACGAGGGCGCCGACTCCGTCTACCGGAACATGACCACGTTCCTCGTGGAGAAGAAGGAGGGGTTCGGCCAGGTCGAGCCCGGCCTCACGATCCCCGGCAAGATCGACAAGATGGGCTACAAGGGCGTCGACACCACCGAGCTCCTCTTCGACGGCTACCGCCTTCCGGCCGGGCAGATCCTCGGTGGGACACCGGGGCGGGGTTTCTACCAGATGATGGACGGCGTCGAGGTCGGCCGGGTCAACGTCGCCGCCCGCGGCTGCGGTGTCGCGCTGCGCGCCTTCGAGCTCGGCGTGCGGTACGCCCAGCAGCGGGAGACCTTCGGCAGGCGGATCGCCGATCACCAGGCCGTGCTGTTCCGGCTCGCCGACATGGCCGCCAAGGTCGAGGCCGCGCACCAGATGATGGTCATGGCCGCGCGCAGGAAGGACTCCGGCCGGCGCAACGACCTCGAGGCCGGGATGGCCAAGTATCTGGCGTCGGAGTACTGCCGCGACGTCGTCGAGGACTCCTTCCGCATCCACGGCGGCTACGGCTTCTCCAAGGAGTACGAGATCGAGCGTCTCTATCGCGAGGCCCCGATGCTGCTGATCGGCGAGGGGACCGCGGACATCCAGCGGATGATCATCGGCCGCCGCGTGCTGGAGGACTACCGGCTGCCCTCGTGACGGGCACGGAGCCTCCGGGCGCCCCGGCGAGGTCGCCGCGTGGCTGCCGGCGCTGCGCGAGGTCCCGGGGCTCACCGTGGTCCTGGAGCACGCCGGCTGGCCGGACGGCGGCGAGCCCGGCCACTTCTCCGCCTGGCGGGACGGCCTGGCGCGCCTGGCCGAGCTGGACAACGTGCACTGCAAGATCTCCGGCCTGCCGATGGCGCTGCACACGATGGACGGCGCGGCGCTGCGCCCGTGGATCGACGCGTGCCTGGAGACCTTCGGCGCCGACCGGGCGTTCTTCGGCAGCAACTTCCCCGTCGACTCGCTCTTCGGCGGCTACGCCCGGCTCGTCGAGGCGTACCTGGACGCGACCCGACCGGGTGCTGCCGACGCTCAAGAGCTGGTGAGCCGCCGGCCGCCCCTCCGGAATCGCGATCCTCCGGAGGGGCGGCCCGTTCAGCCGTGCGGGTGGAAGAGGCTGACGGTCTCGGCCACCATCGCGGGTCTGCTCCCGCCCTCGATCTCCATCGTCGACCGCAGCACGGCCTGGACGCCGCCGCCGGCGGCCTCCTTCGTCTCCTGCAGCACGGTGGTGACCCGTACCCGCGATCCGACCGGCACCGGGGCCGGGAAACGCACCTTGTTCAGGCCGTAGTTGATCGACATGCGCAGGCCTTCGATCCGGTAGATGCGGCCCACCAGCGCGGGCAGCAGCGCCAGCGACAGATAGCCGTGTGCGATCGTGCCGCCGAACGGCCCCCGCGCCGCCCGCTCCGGGTCCACGTGGATCCACTGGCGGTCACCGGTGGCCTCGGCGAACATGTCGATCCGCCGCTGGTCGACCGGCAGCCAGTCGCTCGTCCCGAGCGTCCGGCCCGCCTCGGCCCGGAACTCCTCGAGGTCGCGGAACACGCGGGTCACATGTGCCTCCCACCCGCCACCTCGATCACCGTGCCGGTGATGAACGCCGCCAGATCCGAGGCGAGGAACAGTACGGCGTTCGCGACGTCCTCCGGCTCGCCGATGCGGCCCAGCGGGATGTTCGCGAGCATCTGCTCCAGCACCCGCGGCGGCATGGCGGCGGTCATGGCGGTGCGGATCGGCCCCGGCTGGATGGCGTTCACCCGGATGTCGTGCCGGGCCAGCTCGCGGGCGGCCGCCTTGGTCAGCCCGACGATGCCGGCCTTGGCCGCGCTGTAGTTGGTCTGACCGAAGTTTCCGGCCTTTCCGGAGATGGAGGAGATGTTGATGATGGACCCCCGCCCCTGGTCCCGCATCAACCGCCCCGCAGCGCGGGTGCCGAGCCAGGCGCCCAGGAGGTGTACGTCGACGACGGTCCTGAAGTCCTCCAGGGTCATCTTCGGCATCGACGCGTCACGGGTGACGCCGGCGTTGTTGACCATCACGTCGAGGGATCCGAACGCGTCCCGGCAGGCGTCCGCCAGCGCGCCGACGGCCTGCTCGTCGGTCACGTCGCACGGCACGGCCAGGGCCCGGTGCCCCTGCGCCTCGAGATCGGCGGCGGCCTTCTGCGCTCCTTCCGCGTTGATGTCGCTGACCACGACCGACGCCCCGTGCCGGGCCAGGACCGTGGCGACCGCCAGGCCGATGCCCTGCGCCGAGCCGGTGACCACGGCCGCGCGGCCCTCAAGCAGTTTCATGTTCACGCACGTCCTCAGTTCCGTCGTTTCCCGTCATTCCGCCCACCGAGGCTCGCGCTTCTCGACGAAGGCGAGCGGTCCCTCGGTCTGGTCGTGATGTCCCCACAGGCTCACCAGGTGCTGGGTGCCCACCTTGCACGCGTCGGTGAGCCCGAGTTCCAGCGCGGCCAACAGCGCCTTCTTGGTCGCGGCCATCGCGGCGGGGGAGTTGCGGGCGATCTTCTCGGCCAGCTCCTGCGCCGCCTCGCGCAGCGTCTCCGGCGGGTCGACGACCTGGCTGACCATGCCGAGCTCGTAGGCCCGCTGGGCGGTCATCCGCTCATGGGCGCCGACCAGGGCCATGCGCATGACCGCCTCGAACGGGATCTTCTTCGCCAGGCCGATCGCCTCGATGGCGGTCACCTGCCCCACGCTGACGTGCGGGTCGAAGAACGTCGCGTCGGAGGCCGCGATGACGACGTCGGCGTCGGCGACGAAGTGCAGGCCGCCGCCGACGCACAGCCCGTTGACGGCCGCGATGACCGGCTTGGTGACCTTCTGGTGCCAGGAGGTGAAGCTCAGGTCGAAGTCGAGCATGCTGTCCTGGTAGCGCTGCATGCCCACGCCGTCGGTCGCCACCTCGGTGAGGTCGGCGCCGGTCTGGAAGGCCCGCCCCTCGCCGGTGTGCACGATGACCCGGACCGACGGGTCGCGATCCAGTTCGAGCCACGCGTCGGCCAGCTCGTCGCGCATCCGGTTGTTCATGGCGTTCAGCACATCGGGCCGATCGTTGATCAGCCAGCCCACGCGGCCCTGCCGCTCTATCTTGATCGTCTCGTACGTCATGCCGGTCGCGTCCTCTCGTGTCAGGCGATCTCGCGCTCGAGCATCCCGGCGAGCGCGGCGATGTGCTCGTCGACCTCCCCGAGCAGGTGAGCGCTGGTGCGCGCCCGCTTGAAGTACAGGTGCGCGTCGTGTTCCCAGGTGAAGCCGATGCCGCCGTGCAGCTGGATCGTCTGGGCGGTGACCCAGGTCGAGGCCCGGCTCGCCATGAGCGCGGCCACCCGGGAGTCGCGGGCCGGCTCCCGCGACCGGGTGGCGGTGTAGACGGCGGAGCGCGCCGACTCGACCTGGATCAGCGCGTCGGCGAGCCGCTGCTTGATGACCTGGAACGAGCCGATGGGCCGGGCGAACTGGATGCGCGTCTTGGCGTAGTCCACGGCCATGTCCAGGCATCGCTGCGCGACGCCGGTCTGCTCGGCGGCGAGCAGCGCCCGGGAGAGGTCCGACGCGGCGGCCAGCGCGGCGTCGCAGCCGACCGGCCCGACGAGCTCTCCGCTGACGCCGTCCAGTTCCACCCGTGCCATCTTGCGCGTCAGATCCAGGGTGACCAGCGGCTCGGCGGTCAGCCCTGCCGCGTCGCGCTCGACGGCGAAGACGGCCGGGCCGTCCGGTGTGCGGGCCACCACCAGCAGCAGGTCCGCCGCCGCGCCGTCGACCACGTGGCTCTTGGCGCCGCGCAGCCGCCAGCCGCCGCCCTGCCCGCCCGCCGCCGGGGTCGCCTCCGTGCGCACCGCCGACACGTCCCACCGGGCGCCGGCCTCGGCGAGCGCGACGGTCGCGGTCAGCTCGCCGCGCGCGATGCGCGGGCCGTACCGGGCGATCGCGGCCTCGTCGCCGAGCTCGAGCAGCAGGGGGACGGCGAGCACCGAGGTGCCGAACAGCGGCGCGCAGGCCAGCCGGGCGCCGCACTCCTCGGCGGCGACCGCGAACTCGGCGGCCCCGAGGCCGCTGCCGCCGTGCCGCTCGGGCAGCATCAGGCCGGGGAGGTCGAGCCGGACCAGCAGATTCCAGGTGGGCTCGTCCCAGCCGCGCTCCGTCATCATCGCCGTGCGGATCGCCGCGGAGGTGCTGGTGGCCGACAGCGCGCCGCGTACGCTCTCGCGGAACTCTTCGAGATCCTCTTCCGAAGTGGTGGTCATGGCCGCTCCTGTCCGTCCGGAGTCCCGGGCTGTCTGTTCGGGGTCATGCGACGACGCCGTCGTCGCGCAGCCGCCGGATGGACGCCTCGCCGTAGCCCAGCTCCCGCAGGATCGCGTCGGTGTGCTCGCCCAGGGCGGGCACCGGGCCGTCGGGGACGTGCCACGCGGCGGTCACCGGCGGCGCGAGCGGTGCGGTGACCGGTCCCGCCGGGCCGGGCACGGTCAGCCAGCGCCCGCGCGAGACGAGCTGGGGGTGATCGACGACCTCGGGCAGGTCGTTCACCAGGGCGCAGCCGATCCCGGCCGCGTGCAGCGTCGCGACGGCCTGGGCGCCGTCCATCCGGCCGATGACGGCCGCGAGCAGCTCGTCGATCTCCGCCCGGTTGGCCACGCGCGCCCGATTCGTGGCGTAGCGCGCGTCGTGGGCCAGCTCGGGCCGTTCCAGCACGGAGGCGGCGAGCCTGGCCCACTCGCGGTCGTTCTGCACGCTGACCGTCACCAGCCGCCCGTCGGCCGCCCGATAGGCGTCGTAGGGCGAGATGGCCGGGTGGCTCATCCCGGAGGCGAGGTCCGGCGCCGATCCGTGCCTGCGCACCACGAGCGGGTAGCCCATCCAGTCGGCCATCGCGTCCAGCATGGAGATCTCCAGCACGCAGCCGTCGCCCGTCCGCCCGCGTCGCAGCAGCGCGGCGAGCACGCTGGAGAAGGCGAACATGCCGGCCGCGATGTCGGCGACGGAGATGCCCGGCTTGATCGGCCGATCGAGGCTGCCGGTGATGGCGGTCAGCCCGGATTCGGCCTGGATGAGCAGGTCGTAGGCCTTGCGGTCGTCGTAGGGGCCGCCGGTGCCGTAGCCGGAGATCTCACAGACGACCAGCCGGGGATGGGCCGCGTGCAGACCGGCGCCGTCCAGGCCGAGCCGGCCGGCGGCCCCCGGCAGGAGGTTGTGGACGAACACGTCCGCCCCCGCGATCAGCCGCCCGGCCACTTCGCGGCCCCGCCGCGCCTTGAGGTCGAGCGCCAGCGACTCCTTGTTCCGGTTGGCCCAGGCGAAATGCGCCCCGGTGCCGTTGGCGTACGTGTCGAAGTGCCGGGCGAAGTCGCCGCCGTCGGGCCGCTCCACCTTGACGACGCGGGCGCCCAGATCGGCGAGCTGACGGGTGGCGTACGGCGCAGAGACGGCCTGCTCCATCGACACCACCAGCAGGCCGTCGAGCGGGCCGCTCATGACCGCGAGAAGTGCTCGATCGCGGCGCGCAGCGTGCCGTCCAGCGTGGTCGCGCCACCCATCGGCCGGGGCAGGACGACGGGCCCGTGCTCCCGGCTGGGCAGCAGGATGGTCGCCGTGCCCGGCGCGGTGACCTCGCCGCGCTGGTTGGTGGCGGCCAGCTCCAGGTCCACGGCCGGGTGCACGCCGTTGCCGTCCTCCATGAGGTGCTTGCGCACCACCCTGCCGGTGATCCACTGAGCGTCGCCGACGTAGTTGAACTTGCGGAACTCCACCCGCAGCCGCCACAGCCAGGCGTCGTCGCCCATCCAGTCGGTGCAGGCGTGGATCATCCAGGTCTCGCGCATGCGCCCGTAGTCGAAGGTCGTGGGGTTGCCGGAGCGCCGGGCGAACTCGGGATCCCAGTGCACCCGCTGCATCGCGTCCCAGATCCCCAGCTCGTCGCGGTGGTAGAAGCGCGGAATGCGGCGCCGGTTCCGGTATCCCAGCCGCAGGGGGGCGACGCCGTACACGCCCATGCCCATCCCGGTGTGCCAGCACACCATGTCGGTGACGGTCAGCGGGCCCTTCACCAGCGGGCTGATCTCCTCGCCCTCCTCGACGTCCTCGAACCAGCGCGGTTCCGGCCCGCGCGCCCGCTCGGCGGCGTACTGCGCGTCGATCTCCGCGATCCGCTCCTCGCTCCACGGCTCGATCGCGACCTCGTCGTACTTCTTGCGCTTGCGCGCCTCGCTGCGCTCGGTACGGATCATCAGCCGGTACTGGCCGGCCAGCGGGGTGCCGTCGGCCGTGGCGAACACGTTGGCGTTCCACTCGTGCACGGCCCGCCCGCTGAACCGGCTCGGCTTGTCCAGCACGCCCACCAGGGCGTTGCGCCGATGCACCGCCTGGCCCGCGTACAGCGGCGACCACCACTCGCGCTCGCAGGCCGAGTAGAAGGCGTGCACGCCACGCAGCGGGTCGCCCTTCACCTCGTCCTGCCTGGCCAGGTCCTCGGCGGTGAGCACGTCCTCGCCGATCAGGCTGTCGCCGCCGACCAGCGAGGGAGGGGCGATGGGCCGCCCCCAGCGGGAGCGGGTGGCGTGGTCCGGGTCGCACCAGAGCGGGTTGTCGTCGCCGTAGGAGCGGGCGACGATCCGGAACGCGTCGGTGCCCGGACTCAGGTAGTGGGGCGGGACGGGGTTGGGCTGGGGGATGCCGATGCGGGCGCGCAGCGCCGCTACCCCCTCGTCCGTGATGCGGGGACGGGTCTTCTCGTCCGTCGGAGCCATCTGCTGCTGCCTGCCTTCTCTCACCTTTTCTTTGCTATCTTATATATGCTTTGCCTGTCGAGGAACAGGGGGTCGGATGACGTACGAGACGCTGGTGGTCGAACGTCGGGGGCCGGTGGGCTGGCTCGTCTTCGACCGGCCGAAGGCCGGCAACGCCATGGACGCCGTGATGATGGCCGAGCTGCCGCGTGCCTGGCGCGAGCTCGACGCGGACGACGAGGTGCGCTGCATCGTCGTCTCCGGGCGCGGCCGGGCCTTCCAGACCGGGCTGGACATGGCTGCGCTCGCCCGCGACCCCGCCAGCCTGCGCGAATCCAGCCGACGGACCCGGGAGGGCGCGCTCCAGCTGACCGGCTGGCACCTCGGCGTGCGCAAACCCGTCGTCACCGCGGTCAACGGGGTGTGCGCCGGGGGCGGACTGCACTTCGTCGTCGACTCCGACGTCGTGCTGGCCGCGAGCCACGCCACCTTCCTCGACCCGCACGTCAGCGTCGGCCAGGTGAGCGCCTGGGAGGCGATCGGCCTGACCCACCGGCTGCCGGCCGCGGTCGCCGCCCGGCTCGTGCTCATCGGCGCGCACGAGCGGCTCGACGCCGCCCGGGCGCGGCGGCTCGGCCTGGTCGGCGAGGTGGTCGACGGCGCGGAACTGCTCGACGCAGCGCAGCGGGTGGCCGAGACGATCGCCCGCGCCGACCCCGAGGTCGCGGGCGGACTCAAGGCGGCGCTGTGGCGTTCGTTGGATCGCGGCCTGACCGCCGCACGCACCGCTCACCACCACGGAGAGGTTCAGCCTTGACCGATACCGATGCCCCCCTCGCCGGCCCCACCGGGCCGGATGTCAGCCCCGATCTCGCCGCCGAGGCCGTGCGCGCGTGGGTGGCGGCCAACGTGCCCGCCGCCTGGCGTGAAGCGGGCGAGCGCGGTGGGCCGCGTGCCGTACGCGCGGTGCGCACCCGGCGGGAGTACCGCGAGTGGTACCCGGTGCTCGGTGCGTCCGGCCTGGTCGCGCCCACCTGGGAGGTGCGGTACGGCGGGCTGGGCTGGACCCGGGCCGCGGCCGTGGCGGCGGAGGAGGTGCTGCGCGCCTACCACCTGCCCCGGCTGAACCCGCTCGGTCTCAACCTCGCCGCCCCCGCGCTGTTCGCGTACGGCACCGAGGAACAGCGGCTGCGCTTCCTCAAGCCGATCACCCGGGCCGAGGAGTTCTGGTGCCAGCTCTTCAGCGAGCCGGGCTCCGGCAGCGACCTCGCCTCGCTGTCCACCCGGGCCGAGCGCGACGGCGACACCTGGATCGTGACCGGTCAGAAGGTGTGGACGACCTGGGCCGACCAGGGCGACTTCGCCGTGCTGCTGGCCCGCACCGATCCCGACGCCCCCAAGCACCGGGGCATCACCTACTTCCTGATCGAGATGCGCCAACCCGGGATCGAGGTCAGGCCGCTGCCGCACATCGGCGGCGAGGCGGAGTTCTTCGAGGTGTTCCTGAACGGCGCCCGCGTCCCGGACTCCCAGCGGGTCGGCGAGCCCGGCGCCGGCTGGCGGGTCGCCCAGGCCACCCTGGCCGGCGAGCGTCAGATGGTGTCGGGGTCCGGCTCGGGGGGCGGCGTCGACCGCGTGGGCGGCGTGAGCGCCTCACACCTCGTCCGGCTGGCCCGGCGGCGCACCGAGTCCGGCCTGCCCGGCGGCTGGGACGACCAGGCGACCCGCGCCCGCATCGTCGAGCTGTGGTGCGAGGAGCAGGTCCGCACCTGGACCAACCGCCGGGTCCGCGCCAGGATCGCCGGCAACCTGCCTCCCGGACCGGAGAGCTCGATCGGCAAGGTGCACGGCACCGACCTCAACCAGCGCATCCAGGAGATGGCCGCGAACCTCGCCGGCGAGGACGCGCTCGCCTGGCCCGGCTCCGCCGCCACCCCGGAGGAGTACTGGCGGTCCATGCCCGCGGAGGTGCGCGGCATGCTGCGCAGCCGCGCCAACACCATCGAGGGCGGCACCACCGAGGTCAACAAGAACGTCATCGCGGAACGCGTGCTCGGCCTCCCCAAGGACTTCGACCCCTACCGGGGCAGGCCCTGGCGAGAACTGCCCCGAAGCTGAGCCCCCCGCCCGGACGCGGCCACGCCCCGAACCGGCTTTCGATCTGCGCCGCTGAGACCGCCGTCCGACGGCCGCGAGACACCCACCTGGAGGACATGGTGACCGAACGACAGGCCGTCAGGTTGGCGGTCGAGGAGCAGATCGCGTGGATCACGCTGGCCGACGTCGAGCGGCGCAACAGCCTGAACCCCGTGCTGGTCGGGCAGCTCGCCGAGGCGTGCGCCGAGATCACGCGCGCCCGGGAGGCGAGGGCGGTCGTGCTGCGGGCCGAGGGGCCGGTGTTCTCGGCCGGGGGCGACCTCGGCTCGCTCGGCGTGCCGGCGGACGACCCGACGGCCGTCTACCGGGGGTTCGAGGCGCTGGCCGGGCTGCCGATCCCGGTGCTGGCCGCGGTGCACGCGCCGGTGATCGGGGCCGGGGTGAGCTTCGTGCTGGCGTGCGACGTGGTGGTGGCCGCCCGGAGCGCCACCTTCGACCCGCGCTTCCTCGACGTGGCGATCCACCCCGGCGGCGGGCACATGTGGCGG
This sequence comes from Sphaerimonospora mesophila, assembly GCF_001417795.1. Taxonomy (NCBI): domain Bacteria; kingdom Bacillati; phylum Actinomycetota; class Actinomycetes; order Streptosporangiales; family Streptosporangiaceae; genus Sphaerimonospora; species Sphaerimonospora mesophila. The sequence continues at coordinate 406,974 of NZ_BCBX01000034.1, forward strand.
TTGGAGCAGCGTGTCGGCCGTCAGGGCGTCGCCGCGATGGTGCTCTTCGGCGACGTGCTGACCGCCGAGGAGGCGGAGCTGCGCGGGCTCGTCTGGCGCTCCGTCGAGGACGGTGAGCTGCTCGACGTGGTCAACCGCATGGCGGCACGGGCGGCCGGCCGGTCGCCGGAGCTGGTGCGCCGCACCAAGGCCACCATGCGGCTGAGCCGGGCCCTCACCGATCCCGTCATGGCGGCCGAAATCGAGCAGATCGGCCAGGACTGGTCGGTCCGGCAGCCTGCCCATGCCGAGGCCGTCGCCCGGCTGCGCGACCGCATACGACGGCGGTGACGTGGTCGTACGGCCCGCCGCGCCGTCCCGCCCCGCGACCCCTTTCATGATCAGGAGATGGTGATGATCGTAGTGACCGAGCCCCGCCCGAGGGTCGTGCTGATCACCCTCGACCGGCCGGCACGCCGCAACGCGCTGGATCTGGCCGGCTTCCGCGCGCTCGCCGCGGCGTGGCGTGAGGCGGGCGAGGGCGACGCCAGGGCCGTCGTGGTCACCGGGGGAGCGGACTTCTCCTCCGGCGCCGACCTGGCCACGTTCTCCGACGACATCGCGGCGGCCGTACGCGCCGAGCCCGCCGCCGACGTGTGGGCCGACGTGCACTTCGCGCTGCTGCGCGATGTCGTGCTGGACGTCCCTGTGGTGGCCGCCGTCGAGGGCGTCTGCTACGGCGCGGGAATGGAGCTCGTCGGCGCCACCGACATCCGCGTGGCCGCGGAGTCGGCGCGGTTCGCCCTCCCGGAGGTGCGGCACGGCTTCATCGCCAGCGGTGGATCGGTGGCCCGCCTGCCCGGGCAGATCGGCCATCCGGCCGCGATGCAGATCATGCTCACCGGAGAGCCCTACGACGCCCGGCGGATGCGCGAATGGGGGTTCGTCGGCGAGGTGGTGCCGGACGGAACGGCGCTCGACCGGGCCCTGGAGATCGCCGAGCTCGTCGCCGCCCGGCCGGCCGCCGCGGTGCGCGCACTCAAACGCGCGGTGGGCGAGGGTTCGCGCGGCACGCTGGCGGAGGCCTTCGAGATCGAGTCGAGGGTGGCACGGGAGCTGACGACGCCCCGCTGAGACCGTTTCGGTATGACCGAATATTAGGTTAGGGCTTGTAGGCGCCCACCACGCTCCGTATCTTATCAATCATTGAACTACAGGAGACGCGCTGCGGTGGCGCTCCGGGAAAGGCGTTGACGATGCCGCCATTACCGCACGAGGGCACTCCGGCCACCGATGTCAAGATCGCGGTCCGGCGGCTGGGCAAGGTGTTCTCCACCGGCGCCGGTTCCGTACGGGCGCTGGAGGACATCACCCTCGACGTACGCGACGGCGAGTTCCTCTGCCTCCTCGGCCCCTCGGGCTGCGGCAAGACCACCCTGCTCAGGGTGATGGCGGGCCTGGAGAAGCCGTCGAGCGGCACGCTGGAGATGCGGCACGACGACCCGTCGCGGTCGCTGTCGGCGGTCGTGTTCCAGGACTATTCGGTGTTCCCGTGGAAGACGATCCGCAACAACGTGATCTTCCCGCTGCTCCAGACCGGCGTCCGCCGGTCGCGGGCCCGGGAGCTCGCCGATCACTGGCTCGCGCAACTCGACCTCGCCGGGTTCGAGGACGCCTACCCCGACACGGTCTCGGGCGGCATGAAACAGCGGGTCGCGATCGCGCGGGCCCTCGCCGTACAACCCGAGCTGCTGCTCATGGACGAGCCGCTCGCCGCGCTGGACGCCCAGCTCCGCCTGCTCCTGCAGGAGAAGCTGCTGGACCTGTGGCAGGCGAACCAGAACAGCGTCGTCTTCGTCACCCACTCGATCGACGAGGCGCTCCTGCTGGGGGATCGCATCGCGGTGATGAGCGCCCGGCCCGGCCGGATCGCCACGGTGATCGACGTTCCGTTCGACCGGCCCCGCGACCCCGACGAAATCCGCGCCTCGCCCGACTTCGCCACCCTGCGCGACGAGATCTGGCACCGACTGCGAAGGGAACTGCAACCCGCATGACCGCCGCGATCCGCGACCAAGGCTCCGTGAGCTCCTCAGACGCCGGTGGCGTGGCGGCCGCCGGCGGCGGCTGGCGGTCGATCAAGCCCGGACTGGCGGAGACGGACCCGCGCGGGTACGCCCGGCGCCGCAGGCTCACCGAGCGCGGCGTGGCGATAGCCGTACCGGTCGCGCTCGTCGCCCTGTGGCAGTATCTGGCCGCGGCCGGGGTGCTGGAGAGCAACTACTTCCCGGCGCCCACGACGATCGCCGAGTCCTGGGCCGAGCTCGTGGCGAGCGGTGTCTACCAGGAGTCCGTGCTGGCCAGCCTGCAGCGCATCGTGGCCGGCTACCTGCTGGGCGGCCTCACCGCCGTCCTCCTCGGACTGGTCATCGGCTCGGTCCGGCTGCTGCGGGTGGCCCTGGAGCCGACGATCTCGGCCCTGTACACGGTGCCCAAGCTGGCGATCCTGCCGCTGCTCCTGCTCATCTTCGGCCTGGGCGAGACGAGCAAGATCCTGCTGGTCGCGCTCACCTGCTTCTTCGTGGTGCTGATCAACACGATCGACGCGGTCAGCGGCGTCTCCTCTCGTTATCACGACGTGGGCCGCTCCTGCGGCGCCTCCCGCTGGGCGACCCTGTGGCACATCACCCTGCCCGCCGCGCTGCCGCAGATCCTCACCGGGATGCGCATCGCCTCCGGACTCGCCGTCATCGTCATCGTCGGTGCCGAGTTCGTCGCCGCCGACGCCGGCCTGGGCTTTCTCGTATGGAACTCATGGAACCTCGGCGTCCCCGAGCACATGTACGTCGGCATCGTGTCGATCTCGCTGATCGGCGTCGCCTTCGGCCTGGTGCTGCGGGGCGTCCAGTGGCTGCTCACTCCCTGGAACAGATGATCCCCCGAAAGGAACACCCGTGACCGCACGGTTCTTTCCGCGCCGTCGCGTCGTGGTCGCGCTCGCCGTCTCGATCCTCGCGCTCGGCGGTCTTACCGCCTGCGGCGGCGACGAGACGGCCGACACCACGGCCACCGGCGGCGGTAACAGTTCTCGCACGCTCAAGGTCGGCTACATCTCCGGCACCTCGCTCGCCCCGGCCTTCGTCGCCGACGCGATGGGCTGCTACAAGAACGAGGGCCTGACGGTCGAGTTCCAGCCGATCAGGAACCCGGCCGACGCCATCGCCTTCCTCGCCTCAGACAAGATCGACGTTTACGTGGGGTCGCCGTCGGCCGGCATGTTCAACCAGGTGGCCAAGGGCGCCGAGCTCAAGATGGTCGCCTCTCTCGGCTCGATCAACACGCCCGAGGGCGAGGAGGCGCCCAGCGGCCTGTTCGGCGTCAAGGACGTCACGTCGGTGGCCGACCTCAAGGGCAAGCGCGTCGCCATGCTCGGCTCGGTCGGCTCGGCCACCTCCTACCTGCTGGGCAGGTCGCTGGAGGCGGGCGGTCTCACCTTCGCCGACGTCGAGCTGGTCTCGCTCGGCAGCTCCGACATGGTGCCCGCGCTCAAGAACAAGGGCGTCGAGGGCGCCCTTCTGTTCGCGCCGGAGACCCAGAAGGCGGTCGATCAGGACATCGCGCACGCGCTCACCGACTCCAAGCAGGCCTACGGCAGCGACACCACGGCGGGCATCATGTACGGGCCCAAGCTGCTGAAGGAGGACCGGGACGCCGGTGTGCGGTTCCTGAAGGCGAACGCCTGCGCCGTCAAGCGGTTCGAGGGCGACTGGCGCAAGGACGCCGAGATCGTCAAGATGCTGGCGGACTTCATGAAGGTGCCGGAGAACACCATCAGCGGGGGCGGTCTCTACGCCTTCGACGCCAGCCTGGCCGTCAACGACAAGACCCTGACCCAGATGCAGGAGATGTTCATGCGGGTCGAGGGCATCCTCACCTATCCGGAGATCCTTCCGGTCGATCGGCTGATGGACGACGGCATCCGCGCCGAGGCCGTCGGTTAGATCACCTGAGCCGGGCGGCGATCGCCCTGACCTGACCACGCTGACCTGACGACGATCGGCCGCGGGACCGAGTGCCTTCCAGCACCGGACCCGCGGCCGATTCCGCTGTCCCCCCCGTGATCTTGCAGTTTCTCGCACGCGAGCCCTCTGACGTGCGCCTATACGGTCTGTGATCTTGCAGTTGATAAGTGCAAGATCACGAACCATGTTTTCGCTGCTCAGTGGGTAGGTCTGCGAGAAACTGCAAGATCGCGAACGCGAAGTCCCTGTTCTCGGTACCTGCATGCGAGTATTCGCAAGATCACGGCCGGGGTGGGTGGGGTGGTGCGGTGGCCCGCAGTTCGCGGCGCAGCACCTTGCCCGCTTCGTTGCGTGGCATCGTGTCCACGGCCGTGAAGGCCACCGGCACCTTGTACGGGGCCAGGCGGTCGCGGCACCACGCCTCCAGCGCGGCGGGATCGACCCGCCGCCCCGGAGCGGCCACGATCCAGGCGTGGGGCACCTCGCCGAGGCGGCGGTCGGGCACGCTGGCGACCGCCGCGTCGCGTACGGCCGGATGCCGCCTCAGCACCTCCTCCACCTCGTCGGGGAAGACCTTCAGCCCGCCACGGTTGATCATGTCGCTGATCCGGCCCTCGATCCAGAGGAACCCGTCGGTGTCGAGGCGGCCGACGTCGCCCGTGCGCAGGAAACCGTCCACGAACCGGTCCTCGCCGTTCGGGCGCGGCGTCGCGTACCCGCGCATCCGGTAGGGCGAGCGGATGTGTATGTGGCCGCGCTCGCCCATCGGCAGGTCCCGGTCGTTCTCGTCGAGGATGCGCACGTCGACGTCGTCGTACGGCCGGCCGGCCGCGCCGAGCTTGGCCGTGCCGAAACGCCGGATGTCGTCGATCGTCCAGCCGACCACCTCGCCGCCGAGTTCGGTCTGGCCGTACGAATTCAGCACGAGCACGCCGAAACGGTCGTGGAACCGCTGCGCGGTGACAGGGGAGAGCGGCGCGGTGATCGAGCGTACGATCTTCAGCGGCTCCAGCATCTCGACCTCGTCGCTGTCGCAGAGCATCGTGATCATCGCGGGCGCCAGCACGGTCGAGGTGAGCCGGTGCGCGCGCACCGCCTCGGCGAAGCCCGCCGGGGTGAACCGGTCGAGCAGGACCACACCGAACCCGGCGCGGAAGGAGAAGAGCGTGTTGAAGATCCCGGCCCACAGCGCCAGCGACAGCGGGACCAGATTGACCCGGATCGTCGTCGCCGGTTCGCGCGCTTCCGAGACACGCTGCCGGCGCAGCTTGCGCAGGCTCGCGTCCAGCGCGTCCATGGTGCCGCCGTGCCGCAGTAAGACCGACTTGGGCTTTCCCGTGGTCCCGGACGTGCGCAGCACCAGGGCGATCTCGGGGTCGTAGGCCGGCGCCGCGTCGGTCACCGGCCGCCGGAGCCGTACGGTCCAATCCTTCTCGTCCAGTTCCACCATGCCGACGTCGACGATCTGCCGGTCGAGGTCGGCGGCGGCGCCGAGGAGGAGCGAGACCGGGGTGTCGCCGATCAGCTCCGCCACCTCGTGGCTCGTCAGGCGGCCGTTGATCGGCATGTAGACGCCGCCCGCCGTCCAGACCGCGAACATGGCCACCACGCCGGAGGTCCCCGATCCGACGAGCGCGGCGACGGGGTGGCCGGGCCGGACGCCGGCCAGGGTCAGCCCCTCCGCCACCCGGGACACGGCGGCGCGCAGCCCGGCCAGGGTGAGCGCGCCGCCGGTGGAGTGCACGACGGTGGCCTCGTCGAGTGCCGGAAGCTCTTCGATGAGCCGCACCAGGGACGGCTCGGGTCGCCGGTACGAAAGCAGGGAGGGTGGTTCATCCCCCTGCGGAACGCTCGTGGTCATCGGCCTCTCCTACCTCACGCGATCATCAATCATTATAAAGATAGTCTACATCGAGTGATTAGGGGTGGCGAGGTAAGGGGCAATCTTTATAATGCTTGCATGCATAGCGACTATCCCGCCGTCGAGGGGGTCACCGTTCGGCTGGCGGAAGGCGTGCTGGAGCTGCGGCTGAACGATCCGCGACGGCGCAACGCGCTGGGCGACCGCTCGCTGCGCGCGCTCATCGACGCCCTGGAGACGGCACAGAACGACGAGGCGGTCCGCGCCGTTCTGCTGTCGGGCGAGGGCGACGACTTCTGCAGCGGCTTCGACATCGTCACCCGCAACTCCGGCGGCGGGGGGCGGCCGCGGCCGGGAGCGATCCAGCGGCGGCTGCCCTCGCAGGCCCACCGGCTGATCCCCATGATGTGCGAGCTCCAGGCGCCGGTCGTCTGCGCCGTGACGGGCTACGCGGTGGGGATCGGATTTCAGCTCGCGCTCGCCAGTGACTTCGTGGTCGCCGACACCTCGGCGACCTTCTGGCAGCCGTTCATCACCCGGGGGATGACGCCCGACAGCGGCGCCACCTGGCTGACGACGCGTGCCGTCGGGCCGATGCGGGCCCGCCGCCTGCTCATGCTCGGCGAACGCCTCGACGCACGCACCGCCCTCGAGTGGGGGATCGTCCACGACCTGGTGGAGCCGGGGACGGCGGGCGAGACGGCACGCGCGCTCGCGGCCAGGCTGGCCGCCGGGCCCACGGTGGCGCTCGGGCTCACCAAGGCCCTGATCAACCAGGCCGGCGACGCCGCGCTGCGCGAGCAGCTGCCGGCCGAGGCGTTCTCCCTGGAGATCTCCTCGCGGGCGCAGGACTTCCGGGAGGGCCTGAGCGCCTTCATGGACAAGCGCGAGCCGAAGTTCTCCGGAAAGTGACGGCCGCATCGACAGGGCCGGGAGGGCCAATGGAGACTGACCAGGCGGCGACGCGGACGGTGCCGCGGATGTTGCTGGACCGGGCCGAGCGCTACGCCGACCGGCTCGCCGTGATCGACGGCGAGACCACGTTGACCTACCGCGGGCTGCTCGACGCCGCCCTGGAGACGGCGCGCGCCGCGATCGCGCTCGGCATCCGGCGCGGCGACCGGGTGGGCATCTGGGCGCCCAACACCCACCGGTGGGTCGTCGCCTCGCTCGGCCTGCACTGCGCCGGCGCCACCGTGGTTCCGCTCAACACCCGCTACCGCGGCCGGGAGGCGCGCGAGATCCTGGCCCGGGTGCGGGCCAGGGCGGTCTTCGTCGACGACGGCTTCCTCGGCTACGGCTACGCCTCGGCCGTACGGCGGCGCGACGAAGACGACGACGTGATCGAGGCGGCGCTCACCGACCTGATCGTGGTCGACATGCTCGACGGCGCGTCCGAGGACGACCCGCGGCTGATGGGCTGGGGCGACTTCCTTGCCGGAGGCGCCGCCGTGCCGGCCGGCGCCGCGACCGAGGCCGCCCTGGCCGTCGAGCCCGGCGACCTCAGCGAGATCATCTTCACCTCGGGCACTACCGGAGCGGCCAAGGGCGTCATGATCCCGCACGGGCCCTGCCTGGACCTGTACGCCGATTACGGGCGCATCTGGGGGCTGCGGCCGGGTGACCGCTATCTGGTGTCGCTCCCGTTCTTCCACACGGGCGGCAACAAGGCGGGCCTGATCACCTGCCTGATGCACGGGCTGACCATCGTGCCCCTGGCGGTGTTCGACCCGGTCGAGGTCATGCGGATCGTGGAGTCCTGCCGGATCTCGGTCATGAACGGGCCGCCCACGGTCTACTACTCGCTGCTGGAGAGCCCAGAGCGTCACTCCTACGACCTCGGCTCGCTGCGCGTGGCCGCGACGGGAGCGGCCGTCGTGCCGGTGGCGCTGGTCGAGCGCGCCCGCTCCGAGCTGCCGTTCGAACACTTCATCACGGCCTACGGGATGACCGAGTGCTTCGGCACGGCGACCATGTGCCGTCAGGGCGACTCCGCCGAGGTGATCGCCCGGTCCAACGGGCGGGCGCTGCCGGGAGTCGAGCTGCGGGTCGTGGACCCCGAGGGGTGCGATCTGCCGACGGGCGAGCCGGGCGAGGTGCTGATCCGCGGCTCGAACGTCACCCCCGGATACTGGGAGGACCCCGAGTCCACCGCCGAGGCGATCGATGCCGGCGGCTGGCTGCGCTCCGGCGACGTCGGCACGCTGGACGCCGACGGGAACCTCAAGATCACCGACCGGATCAAGGACCTGTTCTTCGTCGGCGGCTTCAACGTCTCGCCCGCCGAGGTCGAGCAGGTGCTCGCCCGGCACCCGGCGATCTCGGAGCTGGCGGTCATCGGCGTGCCGGACGAACGGCTCGGCGAGGTGCCCAAGGCGTACGTCGTGCCCCGCGCGGGCGTCGAGGCCTCGGCCGACGAGATCATCGCCTGGGCCCGTGAGCGGCTGGCCAACTTCAAGGTCCCCCGGACGGTGGAGTTCGTCGGCACGCTCCCGCGCAACGCCAGCGGAAAGATCCTCAAGCGCGACCTCCGCGGCGGCGCGCCCCGGCGTCACCAGGGGGTGTGAATGCTCGACATGGAGGTGTCCGGACTCCTGCAGGTCCTGGACCAGGGGTTTCCACCGGTTCACCTGATGACCGGGGCACAGGCGCGGGCGGCGGTGGCGGCCCGGCGCGTGCCGGTCGACAACCTCGATGACGTCCAAGCAGCGGAAGACCGCGTGATCGACACCGAGGACGGGCCGCTGCGCGTGCGGATCTATCATCCGCACGGTGACGGCGGCGAGCCCTTACCGGTGATCGTCTTCTTCCACGGCGGCGGCTTCGTCCTGTGCGACCTCGAGAGCCACGACGGGTTCTGCCGCCGGATGTCGAAGCACACCCGGGCGGTGGTCGTCTCGGTCGACTACCGGCTGGCTCCCGAGCACCGTGCGCCGGCCGCCGCCCGGGACGCGTACGCCGCGGTGCGGTGGGCGGCGCGGCACGCGGCCGAACTCGGCGGCGACCCGAACCGGATCGTGACCGCGGGCGACAGCGCCGGCGGCAACCTGGCGGCCGTCGTCTGCCTCATGGCGCGGGACCTGGGCGGACCGCCGATCGCGGCGCAGGTCCTCGTCTATCCGGTCATCGAGCCGTCGTTCGACTCCGACAGCTACCGCAGGTACGCCACGGGATACTTCAACACCAGGGACGCGATGCGGTGGTACTGGCGGCAGTACCTCGGCGGCGACACCGTGCCGGAGCCCGCCCACCATGTGGCGCCGCTGCGGGCGGCCGATCACGCCGGCCTGCCGCCGGCCGTCGTGGTCACCGCCGGGCTCGACCCGCTGTGCGACGAAGGCCGGGACTACGCCGCGGCGCTCGCCCGCTGCGGCGTGCCGCTCGTCCACCGCCACTATCCCGGGCTGTTCCACGGCTTCCTGACCATCGCCGCGTTCGGGCCCGCCGTCTGCGCCCGCGACATCCTCTGGGCCGACATCACCTCGATCCTCCCCGGCGCGACCCCTCGGAAGGCCCCCGCATGAACACCAGCGACGACACCCCCCGGCCCGAGACCTGCGATGTCCTCGTCGTCGGCGCCGGCTTCGCCGGACTCTACGCGGTGCACCGATCGGTCGCGGCGGGATTCACCACGATCGGTGTGGAGGCGGCCCCCGGCGTCGGCGGCACCTGGTACTGGAACCGCTATCCGGGCGCGCGCTGTGACGTGGAGAGCGTCGACTACTCCTACTCCTTCGACGCGGAGTTACAGGACTCCTGGGTCTGGAGCGAGCGCTACGCGACCCAGCCGGAGATCCACGCCTACCTGGAGCACGTCGCCGACCGGTTCGGGCTGCGCAGGCACTTCCGGTTCGGCCGGCGGGTGGAGGGCGCGCGGTTCGACGAGGGCTCGTCGGCCTGGACGGTGACCACCGACACCGGCCACGCGTACCGGGCGAGGTTCCTGGTGCTGGCCACCGGCAGCCTGTCGGCCCCGCACCGGCCCGACATCCCCGGAGCCGGCGACTTCGCGGGCGAGGTGCTGTTCACCGCGCGCTGGCCGCACGAGGACGTCTCCTTCGCGGGCAAGCGGGTCGGCGTCATCGGGACCGGTTCCTCGGGCATCCAGTCGATCCCGATCATCGCCGAGGAGGCCGCTTCGCTGACGGTCTTCCAGCGGTCGCCCAACTACAGCGTTCCGGCGTTCAACCGCCCGTTGACCGAGGAGGAGCAGGTACGCATCCGGGCGGAGTATCCCGAGCGGCGCAGGAAGTCGGCCTACAGCGGCGCGGGAACCCCGCACGAGACCTACCCCAGGGGAGCCTTCGAGATCGACGAGGCCGAGCGCCGGGCCGCGTTCGAGGCGCGTTGGCGGGAGGGCGGCGTCCTGTTCGGGAAGACCTTCCCGAACCAGACCGTCGACGAGGCCGTCAACCGGCTGGCCCGCGACTTCGCCGAAGCCAAGATCCGCGCGATCGTGACCGACCGGCGGGTCGCGGACGACCTCGTCCCGGTCGACCACCCGATCGGCACGAAGCGGATCTGCACCGACAGCGGCTACTACGAGACCTTCAACCGGGCCGACGTCACGCTGGTGAACCTGCGCCGCGAACCGATCACCGCGATCACCGAGCGGGGGATCAGGACCGCCACCGGGTCGTACGAACTCGACACCATCGTCTACGCCACCGGTTTCGACGCGATGACCGGCGCGGTGACGCGGATCGACATCCGCGGCGCCCGCGGCTCCGGGATCGGCGAGGCGTGGGCGAACGGGCCGGTCACCTACCTCGGCATGGCGATCCCCGGCTTCCCCAACCTGTTCACCGTCAACGGGCCGGGCAGCCCGTCGGTGCTCGCCAACATGGTCCTGACCGCGGAGCAGCAGGTGGACTGGCTGATCGACCTGATCGCCGACTGCCGGCGCCGGGGCGTCACCGAGGTCGAGGCGCGGGCCGACGCGGCGGCCAAGTGGACCGAGCATGTGAGCGAGGCCGCGCACAGGACGCTCTTCCCCCTGGCCGGCTCCTGGTACATGGGCGCGAACATCGAGGGGAAGAGCCGGATCTTCATGCCCTACATCGGCGGGTTCGGCAACTATCGCAGGATCTGCGACCAGGTGCGGGCCGACGGATACGAGGGCTTCGTGCTGACGGAGCGGAAGGGGACCGAGGCGATGACCGGCCCGACGAGCGCCGTTCGTACGACGGCCGACCGGCCCGTCATCAGTCTGGCCGGGAAGGTCGCGATCATCACCGGGGCCGCCAGGGGACAGGGAGCGGCCGAGGCCGAGCTGTTCGTACGGCTCGGCGCGACCGTCGTGATCACCGACACGAACGAGCGCGACGGTACGGCGCTGGCCGGCCGGTTGGGCCCGTCGGCGTCGTTCCGGCCGCTGGACGTCACCGATGGGGCCGCCTGGTCACGGGTGGTGGCCGAGACGGCGGCGATGCACGGGCGGATCGACGTCCTGGTCAACAACGCCGGCGTCTGGCGCAAGGCGCCGCTGGAGGAATGGACCGAGGACGAGTTGCGCGGCATGTTCGACGTCAACCTGCTCGGCCCGATCCTCGGCATGCGGGCCGTCGCGCCCACGATGTCCGTCACCGGAGGCTCCATCGTCAACGTGGCGTCGACCGCCGGGATACGCGGCCACGGCGGGGCGCTGCCGTACGCCTCGTCGAAGTGGGGCCTGCGCGGGGCGAGCCGGTCGGCGGCCCAGGAGTACGCCCCGCGCGGGATCCGGGTCAACTGCGTCTGCCCCGGGGTGGTGGACACGCCGATGATCGATGCCGCCGCCCTGGACCTGTCGCGCCAGCCGATGCCGCGCGCCGGAACCGCCGAAGAGATCGCGAACATGGTCGCGTTCCTCGCCAGCGACGCCGGCGCGTACTGCACCGGCGCCGACTTCGTCGTCGACGGCGGCGCCACCGCCTAGGTCGTGTTTCAAAAGTCATGTCCTGCTACGCGCGGCCCAGATGGCGCCTCGCGGCGTCGGACTCGTCGCCCGTAGCCTCCGGCTACGAGCTCCTCCTCCGCCCTGCGATGCATCCATCTGGATCCACGCTCGCGACGGACAGCACTTTTTCAACACTCCCTAGGCCCGCCTCACCGTCCCAGTATTTATACTATTATAGTAATGATAGAGACTACTGGAGAGGGCGTGGGGATGGACGGCGGGGACTTCGCCTCGGTTCTGGAAACGGTCCGGAGATTCGTACGCGAGGTCGTGGTGCCCGCGGAGGACGTCATCGAGGAGACCGACGAGATTCCCGAGGAGATCAGGCGCGGAGCCGCCGAGATGGGCCTGTTCGGCTACGCGCTTCCGGAGGAGTACGGCGGCCTGGGATGCGACGCGCTCCAGGACGCGCTGCTGGCGATGGAGGCCGGCTACACCACGCCCGCCTTCCGCTCCATGTTCGGCACGAACAACGGCATCGCGGGGCAGGTCCTGGTCAACTTCGGCACCGAGCGGCAGAAGCGGGAGTTCCTCCCGCGGATGGCCGCCGGCGAGTGCGTGGCCGCCTTCGCGCTCACCGAGCCCGAGGCCGGCTCCGACCCGAGCGGGCTGCGCACCAGCGCCGTCGCCGACGGCGACCACTACGTCGTCAACGGGCAGAAGCGCTTCATCACCAACGCCGGCCGGTCGGACATCCTGCTGGTCTTCGCCCGCACCGGCGGCCCCGGCGCCGATGGCATCTCGGTCTTCGTGGTCGACACCGACACGCCCGGGGTGACCGTGGGGCCGCCGGACCGGAAGATGGGCCAGCGCGGCTCGACCACATCCGAGATCTTCTTCACGGACGTGCGGGTGCCCGCCTCCCGCCTCGTCGGCGAGGTGGAGAGCGAGGGGTTCGGCGCCGCGATGCGCTCCCTGGCCAAGGGCCGCCTGCACATCGCGGCCTGCTGCGTCGGCATGGCGCACCGGCTCGTCGACGAAAGCGTCTCCTACGCCGCCTCGGCCAAGCAGGGCGGCACCGTCATCGGCGAGTTCCAGCAGGTCCAGGCGCTCATCGCCGAGTCGCAGACCGACCTCCTGGCCGGTCGCGCCCTGGTCCTGGAGACGGCCAGGGCCTATGACAGCGGCGCCGACCGGCGGCTGGCGCCGTCGAGCGCGAAGCTTTTCTGCAGCGAGATGGTCGGCCGCGTCGCCGACCGGGCGGTGCAGATCCACGGCGGCAGCGGATACATCCACGGGGTCGCGGTCGAGCGCTTCTACCGGGATGCCCGGCTGTACCGCCTCTACGAGGGGACCAGCGAGATCCAGAAGGTGATCATCGCAAGGGGGCTCCTCCGCACCGCGACCGCGCGGTGATCCCGCTGACGACAGGAGTGCATCATGCGTGACGCTGTGATCTGTGAACCCGTACGGACGCCGATCGGCCGCTACGGCGGGGCGCTGCGGGCGCTGCCCGCGGCCGAGCTCGGCGCGCAGGCGCTGCGCGGCCTGATCAACCGCACGGGCATCGCCCCGGAGGTGATCGACGACGTCGTCCTCGGGCACTGCTATCCGACGAGCGAGGCCCCGGCCATCGGCCGGGTGGTGGCCCTCGACGCGGGCCTGCCGGTCACCGTGCCCGGCCTCACCGTCGACCGGCGCTGCGGCTCGGGGCTCCAGGCCGTCCTGTACGCCGCCCGGCAGGTCGGCGTGGGCGACGCGGAACTCGTGATCGCCGGTGGGGTGGAGAGCATGAGCAACGCCGCCCATTTCTCCCGCGACATCCGCTGGGGCGCCGGCCAGGGCGAGGTCCGATTCCACGACAGCCTGGAGCGCGGCCGGGTCACCGCGGGCGGCCGCCGCCACCCCGTCCCCGGGGGCATGCTGGAGACCGCGGAGAACCTCCGCCGCGAGTACGGGATCCCGCGCGAGGAGCAGGACGCCCTCGCGGTCCTGTCCCACTCGCGTGCCGTGGCGGCGCAGCGCGACGGCAGGGCGGCGGAGGAGATCCTGCCGGTGACCGTACCGGTCAAGGGCGGCGAGGTGATCGTCGACACCGACGAGCATCCGCGGCCGGACACCACCATGGAGGCGCTCGCCCGCCTCCGTCCCATCCGGGCGGCGGTCGACCCCGAGTCCACGGTGACCGCGGGCAACGCGAGCGGCCAGAACGACGCGGCCGCCCTGTGCGTCGTGACCACGGCGGAGCGTGCCGAGGCACTCGGGCTGCGGCCGCTGGTGCGGCTGGTGTCGTCGGGCGTCGCGGCCGTCGAGCCGCACCGGATGGGCATCGGCCCGGTCCCGGCCACGCGGATCGCCCTGGAGCGCGCGGGCATCACCATGTCCGACGTCGACGTCATCGAGCTGAACGAGGCCTTCGCGGCACAGGCGATCGCGGTGATGCGCGAGTGGGGCTTCGGCGACAAGGACCTGGAGCGCGTCAACCTCCGCGGGTCCGGGATCTCGCTCGGCCATCCGGTCGGCGCCACCGGGACCCGCATGGTCGGCGCCCTCGCCCGCGAGCTCGCGCGCCGCGAGCAGCGGTTCGGCCTGGCCACGCTGTGCGTCGGCGGCGGCCAGGGGATCGCCGCGGTCTTCGAGCGGATCGGCTGAGCCGCGGTGGGCGAACTCAAGCTGGGACTCGCGCTGGGCTACTGGGGGGCCGGGCCGCCGCCGGGGCTCGCCGACCTGGTGACAACGGCCGAGCGCCTGGGATACGACTCGATGTGGGCCGCCGAGGCGTACGGCTCGGACGCGCTCACGCCACTCGCCTGGCTGGGCTGCCGGACGCGGCGGATGCGGCTCGGCACGTCCATCATCCAGATGTCGGCGCGGACCCCGGTGGCCACGGCGATGGCCGCGATGACGCTCGACCACCTGTCGGGGGGCAGGTTCGTGCTCGGGCTCGGCGCCTCAGGCCCCCAGGTCGTGGAGGGATGGTACGGCCAGCCGTACCCGAGGCCGCTCGCCCGCACCCGGGAGTACGTCGCGATCCTGCGCAGGGCGATGGCGCGCGAGCGGGTGGAGTTCGAGGGCGAACACTACCGCCTGCCCTATCGGGGCGGCAGCGGGCTGGGCAAACCGCTCCGCTCCACCATCCATCCGCTGCGCGACGACCTCCCGATCCTGCTGGCCGCAGAGGGCCCGAAGAACGTGGCGCTCGCGGCGGAGATCGCCGACGGCTGGCTGGCGATGTTCTACTCACCCTACGACGACGCGTACTATCGCACGGCCCTCGCCGAGGGGTTCGCCCGGAGAGGGGAGGGCGGCGGCCCGGAGACGTTCGAGGCGACGTGCCGGGTGAACGTCGAGTTCGACGACGACGTCGAGGCGGCGGCCGACCGGGTCCGGCCGATGCTCGCGCTCTACGTCGGCGGCATGGGGGCCAGGGGGGCCAACTTCCACTACGAGGCGTTCGCCCGGATGGGCTTCGAGGCGGAGTGCGCCCGGGTCCAGGAGCTCTACCTGGCCGGCCGCAAGGCGGAGGCCGCGGCCGCGATCCCGCTGGCGATGGTGGAGAAGGTCGCGCTGGTGGGGCCACGCGCCAAGATCGCCGAAGAGCTCGACGCCTGGCGGTCGTCACTCGTCACGACGATGCTGGTCTCCGGGGACGCGGCGAGCCTCGCCGCCATCGCCGAGCTGGTGAAGGGCTGAGCGTACGGCCGACCACCCCGCCGGTCGGTCGTATCCCGCCCGCCGCGTCCGTGAGTTGAGGAAGCCCCCGGTCGGCGGCGGTCGCTGCGCCGGGAGGAGGCTCCGGTCCGCTGCCGGGCCCCGCCGAGCGGGGCCCGGCGTGCGGTCCTCGCTCCCTCCCGCTCCGCTCCCTGCATTCTGGTCGGCGATTCAATCGGCCCAGGACGCCTTGGCTCTGGCGTCCGCGAGAAGCTCGGCGCACGCGAGCCCGTCGGCGAACGTGGGCAGGCCCGCGGCGTCTCCCGTCACGACGGCGTCCCTGACCAGGGCGCACCAGGTGCGTACGGCGGTCATGAACGTCTCCGGGCCCCACTCGGCGTCGATCGCGTCCGGCGGCAGCGTCGCGCCGTCCAGGCGCAGGCCGCCGTCGGCGCGCAGCTCGAAGGTCGCCTCCGTGCCCGAGATCACCACACGCGGTGCGACCAGCCGGGCGTCCGCGCCGGCGCTGACGACGGTGAAGCGGGCGCCGCGCTCCGTGATGCCGGCGAGCGCGCACCCGGTCTCGGTGAGGCCGGAACGGGTGCCGCCGAAGAAGGCGGCCGACGCGATCTCGGGCCGACCGGCCCAGAGCCTGATCGCGTCGAGCGTGTGCGAGACCGAGGCGCCCAGCCATCCGCCGCCGGCGGCACGGTCCGACTGCCATCCCCGGGGGCGGACGCGCCAGTTGGGCCGGCTCTCGTGCCAGTCGATCGCCTCGACCGTGCCGATGGTCCCGGCGTCGATGAGCGAGGTGACCAGTCGCCGCCAGGGTTCGTAACGCAGCTCGAAGTTGAGCAGGCACAGCGCGTCGGCGGCGGCGCCGAGCCCGGCCATCCGCCTCGCGGCCTCGAGGTCGGCGCCGAACGGCTTGTCGCACAATACGTGGCGGCCGTGCTCCAGCGCCGCGACGACGTCCGCCTCGTGGGCGGCCGGCGCGGAGTGGACGCTGATGAGATCGACGTCGTCGCGCCGGCAGAGCTCTGCGACGGCGGCCCGGTCGCGGGGCGAGACGACCCCGACCACCTCGACGTCGTCGGTGCCCGCGAACGCCGGGGCCATCACGTTGGCGCCGAAGCCGCCGCCGATGACGCCCACACGCACGGCGGTCATCGGACCACGACCAGGTCGACCGGCACGTTCGGCCGCGGATCAGCGGGGAAGGTCATGCCCACCTCTGCACAGGGCGCCGTAGACATCAAGTTTTGTCTCATCATTGATATGATAGCAACAAGGTTGGGCGGCCGGGCGGTCAGGAGAACGCGAAACCCGCGTAGCCGTCCGCGGCGACCTCGGCGCACTTTCGCGCGTGCCGGTCGAATCCGCCGGGATACGGGATGAACACCCGGCTCCCGTCGTCCTCGTTGACGTGGACCATGTAGTTCGGGGTCCGGTAGCGCAGCATCGGGGCGGCCATCTCGGCGACGTGCGCCGTCCACTCCCGCTGCGCCTCCCGCGTCGGCTCGACCCGGGTGTGCCCGTGCCGGGCCATGTGCGCGATCAGGTCGCCGATGAAGTCGGCCTGCTGCACGCTCGTGGGGAAGAAGTTCGCCAGCACCGACGGCGAGCCGGGCCCGTTGACGATGAACAGGTTGGGCAGCCCGCGCACCTGCAGCCCGAGGTAGGTCTGCGGCCCGCGGGCCCAGAGGTCGGCGAGCCCGACGCCCTCCGCGTTGCGGATGCCGGCCCTGTAGAGCGAACCGGTGAAGGGCTCGAACCCGGTCGCGAACACCACCAGGTCGCACTCGTAGTGCCCGGACCCGGTCCGGATGCCGGTCTCGGTGAACCGCTCGATCGGGTCCGTACGGATGTCGACCAGCGTGACGTTGTCGCGGTTGAACGTCCGGTAGTAGCCGGTGTCCACGCAGAGCCGGCGGGTGCCGATCGGATACGCCGTGGGCATGAGCTTCTCGGCCGTGCCGGGATCGGCGACGATCTCACGGATCTTGGCCCGGACGAACTCGGCCACCATCTCGTTGGCGGACAGGTCGGTGCCCTGGTCGGTGAAGACCGTGCCCATGGCGTGTCCGCCGTACGCCCAGCGCCGCTCCAGCAGGGCGGTCCGCTCCTCCGCGCTGAACGAGGCCGCCGGCCCGGCGCCGAGCGGCAGATCGGTGCCGCCGGGATGCTGGAGGCACCGCTGCGCCAGCTCCTCGACCTGGGCGACGTGCGCGTTGTGGCGCTCCGGGTCCGCCGGGCCGTTCTGCGCGGGCACGGAGTAGTTCGCCGTCCGCTGGAACACATAGAGGTGGCCGGCGCGAGGCGCCAGCATGGGGATCACCTGGACGCCGGTCGCGCTCGTGCCGATGACGCCGACCCGTCTCCCGTCGATCTCCACCGGCTCGTCCGGCCACTGCGCGGTCAGCACGGTCTCGCCCCGGAACTCGTCGAGCCCGGGGAAGTCCGGCACCCGCGCGGCGGAGAGCGGGCCGGTGGCCATGACGAGGAACCGGCCCTGCAGCGTGAGCCCGGTGTCGGTGGTCACGGTGTAGCGGTCGGCCGCCGGGTCGAAGGTGGCGCCGGTGACCCAGGTGTCGAAGTGGAAGCGGCGTTTGACGTCCCACCGCTCGGCGGCGAAGTCGAGGTACGCGAGCAGCTCGGGCTGTGACGGATAGCGCTCGGTCCATGTCCACTCGCGATAGAGCTCGGGATCGAAGTAGGAGTAGTAGATCCCCTCGAGATCCACCCGCGCGCCCGGATAGCGGTTGTGGTACCAGACGCCGCCGACGCCGGAAGCGCCCTCGACCCCCACGACCGACAGGCCCTGCCGGGCGAACCGGTGCACCGCGTAGATACCGCCGATTCCGGCGCCGACCACGATGACGTCATGCATATTGCCTGTCTATTCTATTATTGCTATGTTTACAACCTCACGACGAAGTGAGGAGTGACCATGGAGGCGGCGAGCGGACTCACGGGCCACGCGATCGTGGTCACCGGCGCCGGCCGCGGTGTGGGGGCCGCCGCCGCGGCCGAGTTGGCGCGGCTGGGGGCGCGTGTCGTGGTCAACGACATCGACGAAGTGGCCGCCCGGCGGACGGCCGCCGGCATCGAGGCCGAGGGCGGCCGGGCCGTCGCGCAACCGGGCGACGTCTCCGTACGGGCCGACGCCGCGGCCCTGGTGGCGCGGTGCGTCGACGAGTTCGGCCGGATCGACGGCCTGTTCAACAACGCCGCGCTCATGGCGATCGGCGACTTCGTCGAGTACGACGACCGGCTGCTGCGCCGCCTCCTCGACGTCAACGTCGTCGGTGTCGCCAACTGCGCGGCCGAGGCCGTCGGGCCGATGCTCCGGCAGGGTTCCGGCGCCATACTCAACGTGACCTCCGGCGCCCACCTGGGTCTGCCGCACATGAGCCTCTACGCCGCCACGAAGGGCGCGGTCGCCTCGCTGACCTACGCCTGGGCCGCCGAGACCGCCGGCACCGGTGTCCGGGTCAACGCGCTGTCGCCGCTCTCCCTCGGTCACATGACCCGGATGACCGACGACTACCTCATCGCCAAGGGGCACGCCGACGCGCCGTTCGCCGCGCCGTCGCCCGAGAGCAACGCTCCCGTCGTCGCCTACCTGCTGTCGGACCGGGCCGGAGACGTGCACGGCCAGGTGGTGCGCATCTCCGGGACCGGGCTCTCACTGATGACCCACCCAGCGATCATGACGCCGGTCCTCGACCGTCCGGTATGGACCTACGACGACGTGGACCGGGCCTTTCGCGAGATCCTTTCCGCGCGGCAGGCGCCGGTCGGCATCGCGTACGGCGAGCCCGCGACCGCCGCCCCCGCTCCGGTCGTCCCGTTCGACTGAAGAACCTGATTCAGCCCGGAGGGCAACGTGCCGCTCTTCCTCGATCCGGAGCTCGCCCCCTACGCGCACGCTCTGCCGACCACCGACATCGCCGATCCGGTCGCCGCGCGCGCCCGCCTCGCCGCCCTGCGCGCCGGCCGGCCGCCGTTCGCGGTCCCGGGCGACCTCGTCCGCTCGCGTGCCGAGCCGGCCGGTGTCCCGGCGCTGACCTTCCGTCCCGCCGCGCCCGCGCCGGCGGCGCCCGCGATCGTCTATCTGCACGGCGGCGGCTTCGTCATGGGCGACGCGGAAGGAGACCAGCCGCTGCCGGCGCAGCTGGCCCGGGCGACCGGCGGCCTCGTGCTGTCGCTGGACTATCGGCTCGCGCCCGAGCATCCGTACCCGGCGGCGCACGACGACGGCCACGCGGTGCTGTGCTGGGTGGCCGCCAACGCGGGCGAACTCGCCGTCGACCCCGGGCGGATCGCGATCGCCGGTTCGAGCGCCGGCGCCTGCATCGCCGCGGGCATCGCGCTGCGGGCCCGTGACGAAGGCGGCCCGCGCCTCGCCGCCCAGCTACTGGAGATCCCCGTCCTGGACGACCGGGCGGAGACCGGCTCGGCCCGGTACGAGCACACGCCGATGTGGACCCGTATGAACATCCTGGACAGCTGGGCGCACTACCTCCGGGGCGTGACCGGCGTGCCCGCCTATGCCGCCCCGGCGCGGGCCGCCGACCTGCGCGGATTGCCGCCGGCGTACATCGGCGTCTGCTCCGCCGACCCGCTACGCGACGAGGGCATCGACTACGCCCGCCGGCTCGCCGACCAGGGCGTGGCGACGGAGCTGCGGATGTACCCGGGCCTGTTCCACGGCGCGACCGGAATGTTCCCCGACCTCGACGTCACCCGGCGCGCGCGGGCGGCGCTCCTCGACGCGGCCGGGCGGCTGCTGAGCTCCTGACCGGCCTTGCCAAGCAACAGCGTGCCATGCAATCATTATGAACATAGCTATCTTAGTTAAGATAACTATCTCAAGATTGTGTGATCACCTCCGAAGTGGAGATACCGTGAAGCGTCGCCTCAGACTTCTCGTCGGGCTAGCCGCAGTCGGCTCCATGGTGATGACCGCTTGTGGCGGCAGCGGGGACGAGCCACAGGCGGACAGTGCGCCATACAAGATCATGATCAGCGCCGGCTCGGACGCCGGGGGCCAGACCGACCAGCTGACCACCGGCGTCATCTCGGCCAGGGCCGCCGTCAAGGTCGTCAACGACGCCGGCGGCATCAACGGCAAGCCGGTCGAGCTCATCGAGTCCCCCGACAACGCCGACCCGCAGAAGGCGCTCTCCAACCTCCGGGCCCAGATCGCCAAGGACAGGCCCGACGCCTACCTCGTGGCGTCCGGGTCGAACGTCAGCACCGCGGTGGCGGGCATCCTCCGCCAGAACGAGATCATCTTCCTCGACTCCGGCAACTCGGCGGACACCAACAAGCCGGCCGAGAATCCGTACGCGTTCCACCTCGCCGCGCCGTTCAAGACGGTCGTCGAGGGATACCTGCCGCAGTTCGAGCAGAACGGGTACAAGAAGATCGCCGTGCTGCACGGCAACTCGGCGTACGCCAAGCAGTTCGGCGCGCTGGCGGAGTCGGTGTTCACCGAGAAGGGCTACGAGACCTCGGTCGTCGAGTACGACGCCAAGGCACTGGACATGACCGCGCAGATTTCCGCGCTGCAGGCCAAGAACCCGGACGTCCTGGTCTTCAACGGATACGGCGCCCCGGTCGGCCTGGTGCTCCAGGGCATCACGAAGCTCGGCTGGAACGTGCCGATCCTCGGCGACACGTCGGTGACCTCGACCCCGCTCGTGACGACCATGCCGCCGGACGGTCTCATCGGCACTCCGGAGACGAAGAACCTCAAGATCGAGGTGACCACGAGCGTCAACGTCGCGACCGCGAGCGAGGCCACCAAGAAGGCCATCGAGGCGATGAAGTCGATGGGCGAGATCAAGGCCAGCCTCAACAACTGCCTGAACTTCGACGCGGTCATGCTGCTCGCCGCGGCGGCCAACCACGCCAAGAGCAACGACACCAAGGCGGTCGCCGACGCGCTGCTGCTCCCCGAGGTCAACACCAAGGCGGGCACCGCCGTTTACGACACCTACCCCTACACCGCCGACGACCACCAGCCGCAACTGCCGATCGAGACGCACACGTTCGTCGCGCCCGGCGTGCTGAAGGACGGCCAGATCGGCAGCGCGGAGAACTGACGGCATGACGCTGATTTACGCCGGCCTGTCGCTCGGCGCGGTATACGCCCTGGTCGCGATCGGGTACAACATCGTCTTCATCGCCTCCCACTCCTTCAACTTCGCGCAGGCGCAGTTGATGATGATCGGCGCGTTCGTGACCTACACGGGTTACGTGACGTTCAAGCTGCCGACGGTGGCCGTCCTGGCGCTGGCGATGGTCGTGGTCGCGGTTCTCAGCGCGATCGAGGAACGGATCGCGATCCGGCCCGTGTCCGACCACCAGACGCAGCTCATCACGACGCTGGGGTTCGGCACGATCCTCACCGGCGTAGCTCAGCTCATCTGGGGCACCCAGCCCCTGCAGGTGCCCTTCTTCGCCGGTGCCGAGGTCCTCACGATCCTCGGCGGCCGGGTCTTCCCGGTCGAGGTCGCCCTGGTGGTGTTCGCGGTCGCCCTGGTGGTCGCGATCACCTTCTACACCCGGCGGCGGATGGGCGGCCTCGCCGTCGTCGCCATGTCGCAGGACGAGGAGGCGGCCACGCTGCGCGGCATCGACGTGCGCATGCTCGCGTTCGCCGCCTTCGCCGTCACCGGGGTCCTGGGCGGCCTGATGGGAGCGGCGATCGGACCGAAGACGTTCGCGGTCGCCTCCCTCGGCGCCGCCCTGGCCATCAAGGGCTTCGTCGCCCTCGCCATCGGCGGGTTCGGCAGCATGTACGGCGGTCTGCTCGGCGGGTTCGCGATCGGGCTCGTCGAGCAGTACGTCGCCCGCTACCTGGGCTCCAACTTCACCAACCTGAGCGTCTTCGTGTTGCTCCTGCTCGTCCTGATGATCCGGCCGACCGGGCTCTTCGGTCGCGTCCAGGAACGGACCGTGTGACATGCTCCAACTGTGGACCGCCGTCCGTAAGGTGCCGACCTGGGTGTTCCCCGCGGCGATCGGGCTCTTCGTGCTGGTGCTGCCGCTGCTGGGGCCCGGCTACGAGCTGACCAGGCAGATCGAGCTCACGCTGATCCTCGCGCTGGTCGTGAGCGGCCTCAACATCTCGCTCGGCTACGCCGGGCAGCTGGCCATCGGACAGGCCGCGATGTACGCGGCGGGCGCCTACACGGCCGGCATGCTCTCCTCGGCCGGCCACACCGATCTCCTGCTGCAGATCGTCGCGGCGGGGCTGGCGGCGCTCGCCGTCGGCATTCTCACCGGCATTCCCGGCCTGCGCCTCGGGTCGTGGTCGCTCGCGATGACCTCGTTCTTCCTCGTCCTGCTGGTGCCCGACATCGTCGACATCTTCGAGGAGGACACCGGCGGTCACCTGGGCCTGTCGACGATGCTGAACCCGACGCTGTTCGGCCGGTCGCTCGCCCCCGACGCCATGTACTACGTGATCGTCATCGTGGCGATCATCTGGTTCGCCGTGTTCCGCAACGTGGTGGCCTCCCGCCACGGCATCGCCTTCCAGGTGCTGAAACAGAGCCCCGTGCTCGCGTCGTCGGTCGGCATGTCGGTGTTCCGCACCAAGCTCACCGGCTACGCGATCGGCGCGGTGCCCGCCGGTTTCGGCGGCGCGCTCCTCGCCAACCTCGACCTGTTCGTCACGCCGGAGGCGTTCACGTTCCACATGGCGACCGGCGCGCTGGCGGCCTCGATCCTGGGCGGCTCGATGAGCGTGTACGGCGCGGTCTTCGGGGCGTCGATCATCCAGTTCAACAACGACCAGTCGAGCAACTTCGCCGAGTACTCCCTGGTGTTCTTCGGTGCGTTCCTGCTGATCGGCGGCGTCCTGCTGCGCGGCGGGGTGGCCGGGCTCCTGCGCACCGGCATCCGCCGGCTCGACCGCGCGGCCGGGCTGTGGCCCCGGCGGCCGGCCGGCGCGGCGGGGGGCGGCGCGGCGGAAGCCGTCGACCTGCCGCCCATCGAGGGCGGCGCGCTCGAGGTGGACGCGGTGGCCAAGGCGTTCGGCGGCAACCGCGCGCTGCGCGAGGTCTCCCTGCGCGCCGAGCCCGGCCAGGTGACCGCGCTCATCGGGCCCAACGGTTCCGGCAAGACCACGCTGCTCAACCTCGTCTGCGGGTTCTACCGCAGGGACGCGGGCAGGATCACCGTCGCGGGCACCGCCATCGACGGCGCGTCCCCGCACCGCATCGCCAGGCTCGGTGTCACCCGGACGTTCCAGACGCCGCTGATCCCGCCGGGCGTGTCGGTCGCCGAAGTGGTCATCTCCGGGCGGTACACCAGCGACGAGGTCGGCTTCCTCAGCGCGGTGCTGCGCGGCCCGAAGTTCCGCCGGGTCCGCCGCCACGACCTCGCTCGTGCCGAGGACATGCTGCGCCTCGTCGGACTCGCGCACCTCTTCGACACCGAGGCGGCCACGCTGCCCCTCGGTCAGCGGCGGATGCTCGAGGTCGCGCGGGCGCTGGTCCGCGAGCCCAAGGTGCTGCTGCTCGACGAGGCCGCCTCGGGCCTGGACGAGGCCGAGGTCGAGACGCTCGCCGCGGTGATCCGGCGGATCCGCGACGCCGGTTGCGCGGTCATCCTGGTCGAGCACAACTTCGGCCTGGTCCTCTCGCTGGCCGACCGGATCGTCGTGCTGGCGCGCGGCGCCGTCCTGGCCGAGGGCACGCCAGAAGAGATCGAGAACGACGTCCGGGTCCGCGACGAATACCTCGGGATCGTCGAACCCGGCGACGCTCCCGCCGTGGAGGAAGCGGGGACGCTTCCGGAGAGGACGGCGAAATGACCACGCCGCTGCCCGATGTGCCGCTGCTCGACGTGCAGGGGCTCGCCACCGGGTACGGCGACCTCCGCGTGGTCTGGGACGTCTCGTTCCAGGTGTGGCCGGGCCGGGTCACCGCGCTGCTCGGGCGCAACGGCTCCGGCAAGACGACGTCACTGCGCGCGGTCGCCGGCCTGAACCCGGTGCACGGCGGACGGATCGAGTACGACGGCCGTCGCATCGACCGCCTCGCCGCCCACCGGCGGGTCAAGGCCGGCATCAGCTACGTGCAGGAGGGCAAGCGGGTCTTCCGGCAGCAGTCGGTCGAGGACAACCTCCGGCTGGGCGGCTACACGCTGGGCGTACGCCGCTCGGCGCTGGACGCCGACTGCGACCGCGTCTACGAGCTCTTCCCCGTGCTGCGGGAGAAGCGCCGGCATCCAGCGGGCTCGCTCTCCGGCGGCCAGCAGCAGATGCTCGCGATCGGGCAGGCCATCATGGCCAAACCCCGCCTGCTCATGCTGGACGAGCCGTCCGGCGGCCTCGCCCCGTCCATCGTGGCCGAGGTGATGTCCAGGGTGGCGCTGCTCAAGGAGTCCGGCCTCGCGATCCTCCTCGTCGAGCAGGCGGTCGAGGCGGCCGTCGACGTGGCCGACCACGTCATCGTGCTCGACATCGGCAAGGTGACGCTGAGCTCGCCCGTCGGCGAGATCGACGACCTCGAGCGGCTCAAGGACGTCTGCATGGGCCGGGTCCCGGCGATCGACGGGGCCGGTGAGCCTTAGTCCGGTGTCGAACGGCCGGGGCGGCCACCTCCTGAGGAGGTGGCCGCCCCGGCCGTTCCGGCGGTGCGAGCGGTTCTCTTTCCCGCTCGCATCCGCACGATTCAGCCGCGGGGCAGGCCGAGCACCCGCTGCGCGACGATCTGCCGCTGGATCTGCTGGGTGCCGCCGTAGATCGACTGGGCGCGCGACCACAGGTAGTCCGCGAACGGCCCCGACGGGCCCACCGTGAAGGACGGCCCGGCGAGGTCGGCGGTGACGCGGTAGAGGTTCTGCTCGACCCGGGTGGCGAGCAGCTTGTCGACCGAGCCGCCGGAACCGGTCGAGTCCGCGGCCCGGTTCGCCAGCGACCGGGTCACGTGCCACTGCATCACCTGGACGTCGACGGCGGCCGCCGCGAGGCGGTGGCGCAGCGGCGCGTCGGCCGTCACCCGGCCGGAGCGCACGTCGTCCCGCGCGCCGGCCAGCACCCGGCCCAGCCGGCCGACCCAGCCCATGTCGGCGGGGCCGCGTTCGTACGCGAGCATGTGCATCGCGATCCGCCAGCCCTGGCCGCGCTCGCCGATGAGGTCGGCGGCGGGTACGGCCACGTCGTCGAAGAACACCTCGGCGAACTCCCGGCTGCCGCTGGCGAGCACGATCTCGCGACGGTCGACGCCGGGGGTCTCCATGTCGACGACGAGCATCGACAGGCCGCGATGGCGCGGCAGGTCGGTCTCCGTACGCGCGAGCAGGAGACACCGGCGCGACCACATCGCGCCGCTGGTCCAGATCTTCTGGCCGTTGACGACGAACCGGTCGCCGTCCGGCGTCGCCGTGGTGGAGATCCCGGCCAGGTCCGACCCCGCTCCCGGCTCGCTGAACCCCTGGCACCACACTTCTTCGCAGCCGACCAGGCCGGGCAGCACCCGTGCCTTGAGGTCCTCGTCGGCGAAGTCGGCGATGGCGTGGGCGATGTGGCCGATCGGCGGCGGCGGCGGGGCGGCGGCCGCGGCGAGCTCCTCGTTGACCACGGCCTCGTAGATGTCCGGCAGGCCGCGCCCGCCGTAGGCGGCCGGCAGCGAGACGCCCACGTAGCCGGCCCCGGCGAGGGCGCGGTGCCAGCGCAGGGTCCGCTCGACCGACTCGGCGGATTCGTATCCGCTGGCGTCGCGGTGCTCGTCCAGATGGTCGCGCAGCCAGGCGCGCAGCCCCGCCCGGAAGTCGGCGACGGCGGGGGCGTCGGAGAAGTCCATCTCAGCTCCTGGAGGGGTCGGCTTCGGCGCGGCCGGCATCGGCCGGGCCGGAGAACTCGGTGTCGGCGATCACTCCCTGGTGGTGGTGCTCGTCACCGAGCACCCGGCGATCGGCGTGGGCGCGGCGCAGCCGGACATGCGCCGGCGCCTCCCAGGTCATGCCGATGCCGCCGAACACCTGGACGGCGTTCTCGCACACCTCGACGGCGGAACGCGAGGCGAACGCCTTGGCCGTACGCGCGGCGCGCGAAGCCGCGCGTCCGTCGAGCGCGTCGGCCGCCCAGGCGGCGTAGTAGGAGGCGCTGCGGGTGGCCTCGACGAGGACGTGGCTGTCGGCGAGAAGCTGCTGCACGGCCTGGAACGACCCGATGGGCGCGCCGAACTGCACGCGGGTGCGGGCGTGATCGAGGGCCGCGTCGAGCGCGGACTGCATCGTGCCCAGCAGATCGGCGGTGAGCAGGCTCAGAGCGAACGCGTCGAGCCGCGCCGCCGCGTCGTCGCCGGGCGCGGTGAGCGTGAGCGACGACGGGTCCACCGGCCGGCCGTCGAGCGGCCGGACCTCGCGGGTCAGGTCGGTGAAGGGCAGCGGCCCGCCGAGGCCGTGCACGGCCCCGCTCGTCGGGATCACCGCCATCTCGGCGCCGGCGGCGTCCCAGGCGAGGGCCTCCGCCGCGGTCCCGGCGAACCCCGTCAGGTCGCGGTCCAACGCCGGCGCCACCCGCACCGCGCCCTCCGCGATCTCCTGAAGCAGGCCCGGGGGAGCCTGCCACGTCTGGAGCTGCTCGGCGGCGATGACCGTGCCGAGCACGGGGGCCGCCACCGCGTGGTAGCCCAGCTGTTCGACGAGCACGGTCACGTCGACGACGCTCGCTCCGGCGCCGCCGTTCTCCTCACGCAGGCGCAGCGCGAGCCAGCCGGCCTCGGCGACGCGCGACCACGCCGCTTCGTCGGGGACGGCGGAGGCGACGTCGTGCGGGCCGCGGCCGAGGTGCCACCGCGCGGCGAGATCGGCGGCCAGCTTGCCACAGGATTCGCGGAACGCTCGCTGCTCCGCGCTGAGCTGGATGTCCATGCCACTCCGAAGGTGGATTATGACTATTATTACAATGATAGTTTCATTGATGGATCCGGTGAGCAAGTGCCGGCGGCGGGCGACGGCGCTCAGCCGGTCCGGCGCAGCAGCTCGACGGCGCGTTCGCGCAGCTCGAGCTTGGCCACCTTGCCCACGCTTCCACGGGGGAGGCGGTCGACCGCCCACACGCGCCGCGGCACCTTGAAGTTCGCGAGCCGCTCCCGGCACCACCCGACGAGAGCCTCCTCACCGGCGCAGTCCTGCCCGGTGCCGTCCGCCGGCACCACGAAGGCCACCGTGATCTCGCCGAGGCGCTCGTCGGGCACCCCGACGACGGCGGCCTCCCGCACGTGCGGATGCTCGGCGAGCGCGTGCTCGATCTCCGCGGGGTAGACGTTGAACCCGCCCACGATGACGAGATCCCGGGCACGCCCCGCGATCCGCACGTAGCCGTCGTCGCCGATCCAGCCGAGATCGCCGGTACGCAGCCAGCCGTCGTGGATCACCTCGGCGGTGGCGTCGGGATCGTCGAGGTAGCCCGCCATGACGTTGTCACCGGTGATCTCGATCTCGCCCACGACCGGGTGCCCGGTCGCGTCGGGAGCCCAGATCCGGGCGCGCACGCCGTCGATGGGCCGGCCGATCGTGCCGCAGACCAGGTCGAGCGGATCGCCCGGCCGGGTCATGGTGCAGACCCCGGTGGCCTCGGTGAGCCCGTAGCCGATGATCACGTCGTCGACGCCGAGCTCGTCGACGAGACCCTGGACGAGGACGGGCGGGACGATCGCCGACCCGATGACCGCCGTCCGGATCGCGAGCTCGCCCGGGATCTCGCCGGCCCGCCGGGCCGCGAGGATGTACTGCTGCACGGCGGGCGGAGCGTTGAGGAACGCGACCGGGTGGGTGCGGACGACGTCGGCGACGGACTCGGCCGACACGACCGGGATCAGCACCGCGGTCGCGCGGGCGTGGAACGGCGAGATGAGCCCGGTCTTGAAACCGCCGATGTGCGCCAGCGGATAGGTCACCGGGTAGAGGTCGCCGCGCCGCAGCCCGACCACCTCCGCCCAGGTGCGCGCCGTCACGATCATCGGCCGCTGCCGCAGCAGCGCGCCCTTCGGGCGGCCCGTGGTGCCGGAGGTGAACTGGATCGTCATGATGTCGCCGGCCGCCACCTGGGGCGCCGGGCGGCCGGCCGCTGCCGCGACGAAATCGCGCCAGCTCACCCCGCCCTCCGGCACCTTCTCCCCGAGCGTCACGACCTCGGCGGCGCTGGCGATCGACCGGGCCTCCTCCGCCAGCCGGCGGCCCGCGATCAGGTCGGGTGCGAGCAGGAAACGGCAGTCGGCCCGCGGCAGGATCTCGCCCACCTCCGACATCGTGTAGCGGGGGTTGAGCGGTACGAGCACGCCGCCGCCGATGACGGCGGACAACATGGCCACGGTGCAGTCGATCGTGTTCACGGCCCAGACCGCGACCCGGTCGCCGGGGCGCAGGCCGTGGTGCTGCCAGGCCGCGGCGCCCGCCCGGACCCGTTCGTCGAGTTCGGCGTACGAGACCGCCTCGCCCTCGCAGATCAACGCGGTGACGTCGGCCGCGTCCTTCGCGGCGGACGCCAGAAGCTCGTCGAGCGTGGTGGTCATCGCTGGTCCTCGCAGGGGGGATCGGGATAGACGAGGTGATCGCCGAAGATGGCGCGCACGGTGTCGGCGCTGCCCGCGTCCAGCAGCTCCAGGCACCACGGCACCTGCGCGTTCCGGTCCTCGACGTAGGCCCAGAATCCCGGACCGCCGGGCGGGGGCGCCACGGGCGGCGCCCCGCTGCCGCGCACCACCGCCCCCCACGGCGGCGTCAGGCCGGGACGCCGCGCGGCGAGGGAGTAGCTCACCTCGGCACGCTCGCCGAGCGCGTCGATCGCCCGGCCGAGGTCTTCGACCCAGAAGGCCAGATGATGGATGCCGGGGCCATGCTCGTCGAGCCATTGCGACGTGCGCGTACGGCCCTGGTGCGGCTCCACGAGTTCGATCGCGATGTCGCCGAGCCGGGCCATGGCCACCGTGGACCTCGACCCGGCGAGCAGCTCGCCGTGGAGCTGGAGCAGTCCGTCGGGCTGCTCCACCTTCTGGACGAGCCACTTCTCGACGCCCAGCAGGGCGCCCCATGTGGCGCGGAACTCGGCGATGCTGCGGACCGCCAGGCCGACGTGACACAGGCTCACTATTCCGAGATCGTGCACGGTCCCTCCTTCCGGCCGGAACGCCCGGCCGTGCCGCATACAATCCCCATGTGCGCCCCGAACCCGGCGCCGGATCCGTGCGGCGCCCGAAGCTCTCCCTCGAGGTGGCCCGACAGATCGTTCAGACCATGAGCGAGGCGGGCATGGGTCCGGGTGACCGCTACTATCCCGAGGCCGAGGCGATGCGACGCCACGGCGTGGGCCGCGGCACCTACCGCGAGGCCCTCCGGTTCCTGGAACACCAGGGCCTGATCGTCATGCGCCCCGGACCGAACGGGGGACCGGAGATCGTCCAGCCGGACTGGCGCAACCTCGCCTCGACGATCGCGCTGCTGCTGCAGTTCGCCGGGGCGCCGCTGCACTCGGTGCTGGACGTCAAGACGGTGATCGAGCCCGGTGTGGCGGAGCTCGCCGCGCGGCACGCGACCGACGAGGAGCTGGCCATGATGGCCGCGGATCTCGACGAGATCGAAAGCGGGCTGGGGTCCTACCGCGCTTTCGCGGAGGCGTACGAAAGATATTGGCTGCGCCTGGCCGCCGCGGGCCACAACGAGCTGCTCGCGTTTCTCAGCCCGGCACTGCGCGCCATCGTCAACAGCGGGGGTTATGTGCCGGACGAGCCGCACCGCGCCGAGGTGCTGGCGCGTCTTCGCGTCGTGCACGCCGCGGTGGCCGCGCGAGACCCCGAACGGGCCCGCGAGGCCATGCGTGAGCTCCAGGAGGAGCTCGGCCGGCGGCTCAGGCAGGGCTACCCCCGCCAGACCGCGCAGGTGATCGCCTGGTCTGACGTCCACCAGTTCGGCGGCCCCGGGTAGCGGATCGGGAGGCCGGAAGCGGCCGGTCATCCCGCGCGGCTCACGCGCCGCCGGATCCGCCACCCCTCGGCCGTCCGGGTGAGTTCGTCGGTGTAGACGCCGAACACCCGGACCACGGGCGTCGACGTGGTGTCGCAGAAGAAGAGGAAGTACGACACCGCGGTGGCGGCGTCGCCCTCGACGGTCACGTGCAGCGGGACCACCAGGTGACGGGTGGCCGTACCGGGTCCGCTGGTTCCTCCGGCGCGCCGCCGCCGGGTGGCCGCGACGATCTCGTCGACGCCGGTCTGGGTGTCGGCCCCGAAGGTCCAGGTGGCGTCATGGGTGTAGAGCGAGCGGTAGTCGTCGGGAGTGCCCTCGTCTGCGAGGTACGCGGCGCGCCCGATGAGCGCTCGGATGAGCACGTCGTCGTGCTCCGGGCTGGCGTCGGACATGACGGCAGCCTAACATGTAAATGATGGCAATCATAGAGGCCCGCCGTCGTTCATGACCGTACCCTGAGTGCGACGTATAGGTTCCTGGTTTAATCCCTGGCAGAGCTATTGATTACGGGCATACGAGAAGACTAGGTTCCTGGATTATCCGGAACGGTGATACGAAGGAGAGGGCGCAGACATGGCGGAGACATCGGTCGGGGCGCGACTCGTCGCCGAGTTCGATCGGATGGTCCGCCGGGACGGTGGCGAGGTCACCCTCCTGGCGGAGGACGGTGCGGTGATCCGCGTCGGCTACCGGCCCGGCAGCGCGGGCCCCGACTGCCGGGACGACGTCTGCATCCTGCCGCAGGACGAGCTGCGGCAGCTCATGGCCGAGACGCTGCGCCGGCGCAACCCCGAAAAGGAGCTCGTGGTGGAGGTTCTGGCATGAACACGCGGCTGACCATCGTCAATCCGGTCGCGACGCCGAGGTCACGCGCCGACGGCGACCGGTTCCCTCCGGCGCCGCGGCCGGCCACGCTGGACGGGGCGACCGTGGTGCTGTACTGGAACGGCAAGCAGAACGGCCTGGACGCGCTCGCGCGGGCCCGGGAGCTCATCGACGCCCGCTTCACCGGGGTGACGTTCGTCGAGATGACGGGGGCGCTCGGCGGCACGACCCGCTACCTGTCCGAGGAGCAGCTCGACCTGATCGAGCGGCGGGCCGACGCCGTGGTCGCCACCACGGCCGACTGCGGCAGCTGCTGCTCCTGGCTCGTGCGCGATCTGTGCGAGGTGGAGCGCCGGGGCGTCCCCGCGATCGGCTACACCGCGGAGATCTTCACCGAGGACGCCCGCTTCAGCGCCCAGACCTTCGGTGTGCCCGAGGCGTGCCCGGTGATCGTCCCCGAGTGCTTCTCGAACAGGACGACCGACGAGATCCGCGCCATGGTCGACGACTCCTTCGAGGAGGTGGTCGCCTGCCTGACGACCGACCGCACCGTCTACGACGTGCTGCCCGAGTTCGACTCGATGGTCCTCGAGGGCGCCCCGGAACTCCATTACGACGGCGCGGACCTGCTCGACGCCTTCGACGAGATGCAGCGCCGGTTCGTGGTCAACGGCTGGAGCGACGGAATGCCGCTGATGCCCCCGACCCGGCGCAAGGTCGACGCGATGGTGGAGGCGTCCGGACTCGACGGCGACCACGTGATCGGCGACTTCGCGCCCGGATTCGGCATCGGCACGGTGGAGAAGGTCGCGGCGAACGCGGTCATGGCCGGGTGCCGTCCGGAGACGATGCCGGTGATCCTCGCCATGATGGAGTGCATCCTCGATCCGTCCATCGGGCTGCGCACCTGGGCGATGTCGACCGGGCCGCAGGCGCCTCTCGTGCTGGTCTCCGGCCCGATCGCCGACGAGATCGGGATGAACCGGGGGATCTGCGCGCTCGGCCCCGGTTCCGTCTCGGCGGTCAACGTCGCCATC
The DNA here is from genome assembly GCF_001417795.1 of Sphaerimonospora mesophila. NCBI lineage: Bacteria > Bacillati > Actinomycetota > Actinomycetes > Streptosporangiales > Streptosporangiaceae > Sphaerimonospora > Sphaerimonospora mesophila. The sequence goes on from NZ_BCBX01000034.1 coordinate 439,218, forward strand.
GGCCGGGCGCTGCGCCTCATCATGATGAACGTGGGGCTGTCCTATCCGGGCATCACCGACATGGACACGATCGGCACCCCGATGAAGTTCTCCGCGTGCGTGGCCGAGAACGAGGAGGCCACGCCCTGGGACCCCTGGCGGGTCCAGCAGGGCTTCGCCCCGGAGCAGTCGACGGTGACCGTGAACGTGCCGTACGGAATGACGGAGTTCTTCGACTTCCAGAACTCCGACCCCGAGCGGCTCATCGAGAGCTGGTCGACGCTCACCAGCCACGCGGTCGGCACGCCGGCGGCAGGCGCGTGGCTGATCAAGCAGGACGCGCCCCTGTCCGCCGGCTATCCCTTCCACGGCACGTTCTCCAACATGCTGCTGATGGCGCCCGACCACGCCGCGGCCTTCGCGGCGGCAGGCTGGACGCCAGAGCGCATCAGGGAGGCGATCCACCGGCGCACCAAGCTGCCGTTCCGCCAGCTGATGCTGAACCAGTCGATGGACGCCTTCGAGACCTCACACCCGGAGCTGCGGTGGCTGCTCGACGCCCCGGACACGATGGTCACGGTCAACCCGTCGGCGGAGTGCTTCGAGTTCTTCGTGGTCGGCGCCAAGGCGGGGCGCAGCCAGTTCTGCTTCGGGGGCACCAACTCGGTGACCAAACCGGTCGTCGTCCCCTGACAAGCGCGGGCGCGGCCATCGGGAGAGCGTTCCCGGTGGCCGCGCCCTGTGCCGTCAACGGCTGGAGCCGTAGTCCAGGTTGTCGAGCAGCTCGGTGCTCACCGTGTGGTTCTTGGTCGACTCCAGGCTCGATCGCCGCGTGGCGGACAGGTGGGCGCTGGCCAGCCTGACGGCCGCCGCGCTGTCACCGGCCTCGATGGCGTCGACGATCTTCTCGTGGTCGCGCAGCGCCGCGCGCAGCGACTTGCGCGCCACCGGGGAGTCGGGGGCGGCCTGCTCGTTCAGGGACGCCTCCAGCCACACCGTGGACTCGTGGGCGGTCCAGATCGTCTCGAGGGAACCGATGATGACGATCATCGTCTCGTTGCCGCAGGTCTCGACGATCTTCTCGTGGAACCGCCGGGCCTTCATGGCGTACTGCTTCGGGTCGTCGAGGACCTCGTGCTGCTCGGCGATCACCTGGCGCAGCTCCGGCACGGTCGTCTCGGCGCGGTCCGGCCGCTCGGCGCACAGCGCGACACAGGTGGGCTCGAGGTGCAGCAGGGCGCCGCTCACGTCGGCCATCGTGGTCCGCCGGGTCTGCAGCACCATGCTGATGGTGCGGGCGATGCGCTGGGGTGTGGGCAGGTGTACGACGGCGCCTCCGACGTTGCCTCGCCGTACCGAGACGAGACCTTCGGTCTCCAGGATGCGCATCGCCTCGCGCACCGCGGGCAGGCTGACCCGGAACTCGGTGAACAGATGCTCCTGGCGAGGGAGGCTGTCACCCTCTGTCAGCCGACCTTCCAAGATGTCGTCGCGTAGCTTGGCGGCGACGATCTCGGCGAGACGCGGCTGTCGTAGTTGCCGCACGGGACTCCTCCCCAATCAGGATTACGGACCGGCGATGTCAAGATCTAGCTGATCACGCCGTCAATCATACAATCATTAGAGCTATAGCTTAGCGTTTCGAGGACGGGAAAGTCGCGGTGGGAACCGGCTTCCCCGGTCGATGATTCCGTACGCCCCGGGCCGGCGTCGGCGTGTGTCCAAGATCTGTCAATCATTACTATGATAGTAGGGTTGCGGGTCTGTCCGGGGAGACGGGAGCGGGAGCGGAGTTCTCCGGGAGACGTGTGGTCGCACCGAAGGCGGCGGGAAAACGATCAGGAGAGCCGATGGAGAGTGATCACGTGACCGAGTGCCCGGCGCCCGCCGACGCGGGCGGCGAGCAGGACGGTTCCGGCCGAGGAGCGGGCCAGGACCCGGTCGAGGCGCCCTGGCCGCGCGGCGGCCTCGTCCCGGGCCCGGCGGGATCGTCGTTCGAGGTGCCGGTGGGCCCCGAGCTCTGCGGCCCGAACGGCCGGCTCTTCGGCGGCTGGGGTCTCGGGATGCTCGCCGACGCGGTCCGGCGGTCGACCGGACGGCGGCTGGCCGATCTCTCCGTGAGCTACCTGCGGCCGGTCGAGGCGGGCAGCCGGCTCGGCGTGCACTGTGAGCCGCTCGCCGAGGGGAGGTCGCTGGGCCACTACCGGGTGACCGCGACGGACCGGGGCCGGCCGGCCTTCGTCGGGGCCGCGGTGGCCGGCCCGGCGGCGGGACAGGTCCGCTGGGGCGCCGATCCGCCCCGGCCGCCGGCTCCGCAGGACTGTCCGGAACGCACCTACCGGGCGGGGCCCGGCACCGGGACCTCCGTGCTGCTCGACGTCCGTGAGGCGGGGGAGCGCCCCGGCGCCGGGGCGGCCGCCTCGGCGCTGCTGTGGGCGCGGCTGCGGTGTGCCGCGCCCGACGAGGTGCGGCTGGCCGTGGTCAGCGACCATGTGCCGTACCTGCTGCTCCGGGCCTTTCCCGGACTGGCCGGGGCGATCACGGTCAGCGCGTCGCTGCGCCTGCTGGGCGGGCCCGTGGCCGAGTGGATCCTGCTCGACGTGAGCCTGGTGGCCAGCGCCGAGCGCATGGCCGTGGGCCGGGTCGTCATGTGGTCGGGCGGGACCACGCTCGCCGGCGTCGCCGGGCAGACCGCGCGGCTGATACCGGGCTGACCCGGCGGCCGCCCGAGTCCGCCGATTCCTTTCAATGCAATGATTGACATTTAGTGGAAAACGGCCGGTGCGGGAGGCCCCGCGCCGAGGGCCGAGTGGAGGTCAGCCATCAACGACAAGATCTACATCCACGAGTTCATCGAGATCACCGGGCCCAACCGGGGCCGGTACATGCAGCACATGACCGCCAACTGGAGTCCGATCGCGCAGGAGGAGCGCAACCAGCTCTGCTACGGGGTGTGGGGGATCGTCGGCTCGACCGCGTGGTGGCCGGGCGTGGTGAACATCTGGGAGGAGGACGGATTCGCCGGGCTGGCGTCGTCGTTCCGGCACGAACTGGGCCACCCCGACCTGCAGGACCCCAAGCTCGCCGCCTGGTGGGCCGCGGCCGCCGACATGCGCTCCGGCGGCATCGACCGGCTGCTCCTGCCGGCGCCGTGGACCCGCACGATCGAGGAGCTGTGCGCCGACGGCGTACGCGGCGAGCTGTACGCGCACGAGCAGGTCAAGGTGGCGCCCGGCGGGGCGGCCGGTTTCCTGGAGCTGGTCCGCGCGGAGGCCGTGCCGTACTACGCGCGGTTCGGCTGGGAGCCGGTGGGCGCGTGGCGCACCGCGCTCGGCGACGACTCGGAGTGCTTCCTGCTCTGGGCGGTGCCCACGTACGAACAGTGGGCCGAGTTCGAGACGGCCTATGACGCCGACCCGGCGGACGGCGGATGGAAGTCCCGCCTGCGGGCGTCTGTCACGTCGTTCGACCGGATGCTGCTGGTCGACGCCCCGCTGTCCCCGATGCGGATCGGCCGTCAGCCCAGCCGGGCCGACCGAGGCGAGGACTGGCCGGAATAGCGGCGGACGGCGCCGACCGGCCGGCCCGGCGTACGGGCCGGCCGGTCGTGGGGGTCAGGTCGCGACCACGAGCGCGTCGACCGCCACCACGCCGCTGCCGCGCGGGCGCACCAGCAGCGGGTTGACGTCCAGCTCCGCGATCGCGTCGCCGACCTCCAGGGCCAGCGTCTGGAGCCGCATCACCGCGTCGACGACCGCGTCGAGGTCGCCCGCCGGCCGGCCGCGTACGCCGCCGAGCACGGTCATCGCCCGGGTCTCCCCGATCATGCGCAGCGCCTCGGCCCGGGAGAACGGCGGCACCCGGAACGACACATCGCGCATGACCTCCGTGAACACCCCGCCCAGCCCGAACGTGATGGTCGGGCCGAAGGGCGGCTGGTGGCTGACCCCGAGGATCAGCTCGGCCACGGCGTCGGTGATCTGGGGCTGGACCACCACGCCCGCGTGCCGCACCCCCGCCGCCGCACAGGCGGTGTCGATGCGGGCGCAGGCGTCGCGCACCTGGTCGGGGCCGCCGAGCCCGACGTGCACCAGCCCGAGGTCGGACTTGTGGGCGAGGCCGTCGGCGAGCGCCTTGACCACGACCGGGTAGCCGAAACGCTCCGCCGCCTCGACCGCTTCGTCCGCCGAGGCGGCCACGGCCTCCGCCACCACCGGGATGTCGTACTCCCGCAGCAGCCGTTTGGCGGCGACCTCGTCCAGCACGGCGCCCCGGGGTCCGGCGGCGAGCCGGTCGCGCACCGCCGCGGCGGCCGGGGACGGCGTACGCGGCGCGTCCTCGAACGGGCTGCGGTAGTCGCGGTGCGCCGCCCAGAAGTCCGCCATCGCCCGGATGCCGCGTACGGCCGTGCGGAACGAGTGGAAGACCGGGATGCCGGCCTCGCACAGCGCCCGGTGGTCGGCGTCGCGGATCGGCGACGTCCAGGCGACCACGATCGGCTTGCCGCCCCGGGCGTGCAGCGCGATGAGGTCGCGGGTGATCGCGTCGCTCATCCCGGGGAACACCCCGGTGATCGGCGCGAGCAGGACGTCGGTGTTCGCGTCCTCGAGCAGCGCCTCGAGCACCTGGCGCCCCTCGGGCCGGGCCGTCGCGATGCCGCCGGTGTCCACCGGGTTGTCGATGTGCAGGTAGCCCGGCAGCAGGGTGCGCAGCCGTTCGAGCGTGCGCTCCTCCAGCCGGGGCAGCCGGAGGCCGGCCACGCCGAGCAGGTCCGCCACATGCGAGCCCGTACCACCGGACATGACGCACAGCGCCACCCGGTCGCCCGCGAGGGGCGGCGTGCGGCAGAACGCGCCGGAGATCTCGATCGCCTCGTCGATGTCGTCCACCCGGATGACGCCGGACTGGCGGAACACGGCGTCCTGCACCGCGTCTGGGCCGGTGAGGTGCCCGGTGTGCGCCTTGGCCATCGCCTGGCCCTGGCCGGTGCGCCCGACCTTGATGCACACGATCGGCACGCCGGCCTTCATGGCCTCGTCGGCGGCCAGGCGCATGGTGCGGCCGTCGGCGAACCCCTCGATGTACGCGGCGATCGCGCCCACGTCCGGCGACTTCGCGAGGTGCGCGGCGAAGTCGGCGAACTCCAGGTCGGCCTCGTTGCCGAGGGTCGCCCAGGTGTGGATCCCGATGCCGAGCTCCTGGCCCTGCACGATCGGGCGGCCCTGGTTGCCGGACTGGGTCAGCACCACGAGCCTGCGCCCGGGGAGCCCGTCCCGCCACGGCTCGTAGAAGTTGAGGTTCGTGTTCGGACCGATGATCCGCATCGGGCCCCGGGCGACCTCCGCCAGGCGCCGCTGGGCCGCGTCCCCCTCGGCCGTGCCCAGCTCGGCGAAGCCGGCGGCGAAGACGAAGGCGAAGCGCACCCCCTTGGCGACGCAGTCCTCCAGCACGGGCAGGGGGTCGCGGACGAGCAGGATGGCCACGTCGACGTCCTCGGGGATGTCCAGGACGTTACGGAAAGCGGGCACCCCGTCGACGGCGGGCTTGCTGGGGTGGACGGGGTGGACGGCCAGAGCGCCCCGCGCCAGGAGGCGTTCGCGGATCTGCCGCCACTGGGTCCGCTGCGGGCTGCCCTCGGTGTCGGTCGCCCCGATCACCGCGACGACGCGGGGGGCGAACAGGGGATTCCAGTCGATTTCTCGCAGGGCGAGCGGGCGGCCGCCGACGTCGAGTGCGCCGCCTCCGTGGTCGCGTGTGGTCATGCCCCGGAGCCTAGCTCAAAGATTCAATCATGGATAAGATAGATAGAAATACTGTAGCGTGTGGGAGTGCCATGGAGCTCAGTTCGAAAACGGTTCTGGTGGTGGGAGCCGCCCGGCCGCCGGGCATCGGCCGGGCCACGGCGGTACGGCTGGCCAGGGCGGGAGCACGGCTCGTCCTGGCCGACGCGATCACGCCGGCCGGGCGGGACACCGCCGGGACCGGCCGGGCCGACGACGCGGCGCTGCGCGCGGTCGCCGACGAGGTGTCGGCGATCAGCGGGCGCCCGGTCCCGGTGTTCGGCGTCGATCCGACCGATCCGGTGTCCGTCGCGGAACTGGTGACGTCGGCCGTGGCCGAGCTGGGCCGTCTGGACGCCTGCTGCAACCTCGTCGGCGCCACCGGGACCGGCCTGGGCGACGGGCCGCTGGCCGAGGTGGACCCGCTCGCCTGGCGGCGCGGCCTCGACTGGAACCTGACCACGGCCTGGCTGATCGCCCGTGCCTGCGTGCCCGCGCTGACCTCGGCCGGCGGGGGCGCGATCGTGACCCTCTCCTCGTACGCCGGCCTCACCCCGGTCGAGGGCGCCGGAGTGGTGGGCGTGGCACGCGCCGCGGTCAACCACCTCACCGCCGTGCTCGCCCGCGAGCTGGGCCCGCTCGGCATCCGCTGCAACACCGTCTGCCCGCTCGGCGTCGCGGCCGGCGACCCGCGGTTCCCCAACCCGGGCCTGGCCAAGCTGGCCGAGCGGGAGGGGATCTCGCTGGACGAATGGCTCGCCAGGACCATCCCGCTGGGGCGCGGCCAGTCGGCGGACGAGGTGGCGGCGGCCGTCGAGTTCCT